>VXPW01000064.1:0-74674 GCA_009839325.1 Rhodospirillales bacterium | reverse complement strand
AGGTGGAGGCCCAGAGCGCCGCAGGACGGATGTCGGATTTCGCGAGGCACTTTTCGCGCGGTGCGAGGAGACCCGGCGGCGTCAACGAATCCCAGTCTCACGAAGCCATGGGACGACCGATTGTTCCCGGTGACTTGATCAGTGTACGACGCAACGTGGTTGCTCCGGGCTTACGCTAGCCGGCGACTGAGCAGGCTTAAGCGATTGAATCCGGAAGAAGTCCAGCAGGGTGTTCTGCGATCCCTTGTCCATCGTGCCCGCGGCACGCGCTTCGCGCTGCAGCATGAATTCGGAGCGATCCGAACCCTGGGAGACTATCGGGAGTGCGTCCCCATCCGGACCTATGAGGAATTCTGGGACAACTATTGGCGGGATTCGTTTCCCCGGCTGGTCGATTGCACTTGGCCCGGGACCATCCCGTACTTCGCCCTGTCATCAGGAACCACCCGCGGGGTGACCAAATACATCCCGATCAGCCGAGAGATCAACCGCGCCAACGCCCGCGCCGTGGCGGACCTGCTGGTCCACCACGTAGAGAACCGGCCGGACAGTCGAGTGCTGGCCGGGCGCTGCTTCATGCTGGGAGGGTCGACGGGTCTCACGCGTCAGGCGCGCGGCGTGTACAGCGGGGATCTCAGCGGGATCGCGGCGGCAGTCCGGCCGGCCTGGACGGGACCGCGTTACTTTCCTCCGCGTCACCTGGAGGGTATCGCCGACTGGGAGACGAAGGTCGAACGTTTCGCCCGGAGTTCCCTGCGCCAGGATATCCGCGCGGTCGGCGGGACGCCGAGCTGGCTTCTCATCTATTTCGACCGGCTGCTGGAGATCGCCGGGGACGGTGACGGGCGAATTGCCTCCGTGTATCCCGATCTGGAATTGCTGATCCATGGCGGTGTCGCTTGGGCGCCCTACCGGGACCGCTTTGACGCCCTCCTTGAGGGCACCGCCGCTGAAACCCGGGAGGTCTATCCGGCGAGCGAGGGCTTCTTCGGTGTCGCGGACGGTGCCGATGGCGCTGGCCTGCGCCTCCTGCTGGACAACGAGATCTTCTACGAATTCCTTCCGGAGAGCGATCTCGGAGCGCGGGAACCGGATTGCCGCTGGATCGGCGACGCAGAGATGGGCGTGAACTACGCTCTCGTCATCTCAACCGGCGCGGGCCTCTGGCGGTACCTGGTCGGCGACACCGTTACATTGGTCAGTCGGGACCCGCCACGTGTTCTGGTCACCGGTCGGACGAGCTACACGCTTTCGGCGTTTGGCGAGCACGTGATCGGAGCGGAACTCGAGCGTGCCGTGTCGGAATCCGCGAAAATGATCGGGGCGACCGTCGACGATTTTGCCGTCGGCAGCCTTTTCTCGGAACGGAGCGGTGAACGTGGGGGACATCTCTTCGTCGTCGAGTTTTCCGATCCCAAGGTGGACACTGCCCAAGTTCGAACGTTCGCGACAGGTGTCGATTCGGTGCTGATGCGCCTGAACGAGGACTATGCGGCCCATCGCGCCGACGGCTGGGGCCTCGATCCACCGCGGGTCGCGGTGCTGCCTCCCGGGGGCTTTGTCGCGTGGATGAAGGGACGCGGGAAGCTCGGCGGGCAAAACAAGGTTCCTCGCGTGATCAACGATACGGAGCTCTTCGGGACGTTACGCAAGCTGGCGAGGGAGTTCCCGCTCCGCTAGGGCCGGTTGTCCGTTCAACGTCATGGTTGGTTCGGGCGAGGGGCGCGGGACCTGCGCTTGCCTGCGTGCAATGCAATTGCGCGACCGTCCTTTCGAATCGGTCCCTGAATCGAGGCTGCCGGTCGAGTCCAGCCGGTGGTTCGGTCGCCCACCCACCGCGTCCCACTGGTAAGGCCTGGCGGTGCATTGGCCGTCATCTCTCGCGGTCAGCTCTCTATTCCGAACCGCCCGGCGACGACGGCACAACGGCCTTCAGCGCGGCCCGTCCGTCGGGGGATGCCATCAGCACCGCGACACCGCCTTTGGGGAGATTGCGCTCTGACTACGCGGCCTCTTTCTTCGATGCAAAGAAGGCCTCTATCCCATACCTGACCTGCATGGGGGTGTGTTCGGTGGCAATCCGGCCCCGGAGAAACTTGCCGCCCGCCGGTCTCTCCAGCGACGCTCCCGCGCACGCGTAATGGCCGCCTGCTCCCAACGCCGGTCATGCTGATTGATGGCCGCACCCATTGACGCGGCGCCCGGAGAATGCTGGGCACAGGTCGCCGGATGTCAGTCGGCGGGCACGGCCGGTTCTAGGGTTCTGACTCGCTGGGGACCTTGACGCGCACGGTCACGATGTCGGTGTCGTGATACTGCTGATGGTGAACCGACGAAGCGACGTGCCGCAAGAGCCTGAGGGATACCTCGTGCTCGGCAGGGGCTTCAGTGGCGCGTTCGCTGAGCAGCGCGATCTGGTCTTGGAGATTTGCCTCACCGGTTGAGGCGATGAATTCCAGAACCGCTTCGTCACTTTCCTTGTGCGCGACCAGCAGCAATCGACGCTCAGCCTCGCTCCCGTCGTCTTCATCACCGTATTGGCGGAGCAGCGTCAGCAAGGTCTCTTCGCTCGCGCTGTCAAGACGGTTCATCATCGTCTTCCCCCAGCCGCTTCGCGCAGCGAACGCCTGGAGAAATTCCCTGACCTTGGGCAGGACCGAAACCTGGAAAGGCACCTCGATACGCCAGCGGCGGGGCTCTGCGACCTCGACGAACAGGGTCAGCAGGAGTGCCGTCAGCCCTCCGGCCGTCATGCCGTTTTGCAGCAGGCCGCCGGCAAACTCCGCGAAGACTTCGGGAAAGATCACGCCGTTCTGGAAGCCGACCCCGACCCAGAACGACACGCCGGCAATCATCCCGTTCCGGTAATCGATTCCTTCTTGTACCAGGACCTTCATGCCCACCACGAAGAGGATGGCAAGCAGGACGCTGACGTACGCCCCGGCGACGGGACTCGGGATCGCAAGAATCAACGACAGCAGCTTCGGGAAACACGCGAGGCCAAGGAAAATCGTGCCTGCGGCGATGCCGACGGTGCGCGCGCCGACGCCCGTTAACTCGGTGACCGAGACGCTCGAGGAATACGTGGTGTTCGGAACCGTGCCGACGCAGCCCGACAGGAGGTTTCCCACACCGTCAGCGGTGACGGCCCCCTGAACCGAACGGAAGTTGACCGCCCGAGGGCGACGCCATGAAACCCGCTGGATCGCCACGGAATCGCCGACGGTTTCGATGGCGCCTATCAGCGTCACGAAGACGAAACCAGGCAGCAATGCCCAGAACGTCGGACCGAAACTCAAATCAAAGCCGGGCCACGTGCTTGCGTCCGGAAAACCGATCCACGGTGCTTCGGAAATCCTTGCCGTGTCGTAGATTCCGAAGTACCCGCCGACCAGCGATCCGGCGACGACGCCAATGACGGGCGCCCACAGTCGGAGCACGCCGGTCGCCTTGACGGCGATCCCGACGATGACCAGCAGCGTGACGAGCGCACTTAACGGTGCCGCCTCAGCCGGTGTTCCGTCCGGAACCCGCCCAAGGAGATCGAAGATGATTGGCATCACGGTCACCGGAATCAGCATGATGACGGTGCCCGCGACGGTCGGAGTCAGTACCCGGCGGAACAGCGACAACCGCCTTGCTAGTACGAACTGGAAGAATGAGGAGATGATGACCAGGGTTGCCAGCATCGCCGGCCCACCCTCCGCGATGGCGGTAATGCAGATGGCGATGAAGGCCCCGGAGGTTCCCATCAAGAGCACATAGCCTGCGCCGATGCGACCGACCCTGACAGCTTGGAGGATCGTGCTGATTCCGCTGACCACCACGGACCCGAAGACTGCCCACATCATGTACGTGTCTGAGCCGCCGGCGGCCTGAATCACGATCAGTGGCGTGATGACGATCCCGGAAATCGTCAGGATCGTGAGTTGAAGCCCCAGACCCGCCGCCAGCAATGCGGGGGGCCGGTCATCCGGCTCGTAGCGGACGCGGGATTGAAGTTCGGAAGTATCGGTCGTCATATCGGGACCTATAGTCGACGACTATCGGAAATTCAATTTGAGACTTCCAGCACCGCGCTCGCATGGTGACGATTGCCAGTCAAGATATTGACGGGAATTGATAGACGGTCGAAGCGACTGGCCGGACCGGTGTCCCGCGGAAGCGCGCCGGCAGGCAGGGGCTGGTGTCCCGAGGACGCAGCGCACCGTCCGGTGACACGTGGCGGCCGCCGCGATCATCACTAGCTCCACTGGAATGCCGACAGGACGGCGTCCGGACGGACCCCGATCCGATCAGTCAGAGCGTCGATCCGTTGCGGGTCGGGGCGATCGCCATGCCGTTGAAGACCGAGTTCCTGCCCGTGGATTCCCCCGGCCACCAGGGCGGTGCGAAACCCCGCGGCCAGGGCGCCGCGGATGTCCGTCGTGAGAGAGTCGCCGACCGCCAGTACGGCACCTGGGACCAGATCAGGCAACCAACCCCGCAGGCGCTCAAGACATGCGTCATACGTAGGACGCAGAGGTTTCCCGAATGATCGTACCGAGCCCCCGAGCGCGACGTACAGGTCTGCCAGCGCACCCGCGCAGTCGACCGAGGTGCCGTCGGACCGCACGATGACCCGGTCAGGATTGGCGCAGAGCATGGGCAGTTCCCGATCGCGTGCCCGCGACAACTCGGCGCGATACACCTCGGCGGACTCACCAAGTTGACGGGTACCGAGATTGAGGATGAAGTCTGCGGCTGCGAGCTCGGTAGCTTCCTGGTACGGCAGGCCCTCGAGTAAGGCTCGATCCTTTTCGAGCCCGAGGTAGTGATACGCGGTCCCGAACTCGTCGCGGCCTTTGGCGCAGGCCTCCCTGCAGAGGTCGCCGGAAGTCAAAATGCCATCAAAGAGGTGGTCAGCGATGCCGATCTCGGCCAGACCGTGAACCACACTGTGACTTGGGCGCGGCGCGTTGGAGAGCAAGAGAATCCGCTTGCCCTGCCGCCGAAGCTCATGCAGGCAGGCTGCCGCCTCGGGATAGGCGTGGATACCGTCCCAGAGCACTCCCCATACATCCAGCACGTAAGCGTCGGTCGAGAGTTCCGGGGCTGCGAGCGAGTCGTAGATTGGCGGTGGGGGCGTGTCATGCATTCGCGTGGGTCTCGCTGATCTCTTCCGAGCGGGTTCCGACGGCTGCGGCCAACGATTGAGCGCCGGATTCCCTGACGAAGTCAGCCAGTCCTCTGTGGATGCGATTGATCAGCCCCGTTCCCTGGTACACGAAGGCCGTATAGAGCTGCACCAGACTGGCTCCGGCCTCGATCTTCCGCCAGGCGTCGGCGGCGCTGGAAATTCCCCCGACACCGACGAGACGGATGGATGGGGGCAGCGACCGGTGCAGGGTCGCCAGAAGTCGCGTCGAGGGTTCGAACAGTGGCGGCCCGCTGAGGCCGCCAGCCTCTGCGCGGTGCTGGCCCGTCAGCGTCGCGGGCCGCGCGATCGTGGTATTGGACACTGCCAGCGCGTCGACCGGTTGGCGGGCAAGCCGTTCGGCCAGATCGCGCACCTGGGGCGCTGTCAGATCTGGCGCGATCTTCAGGAACAACGGGAGCGGGCGGCCGGTCTCCACCTCGACATCATCTCTGGCTTGGCGGGTTCGCCGAAGCAGTTGGTCCAGCGCTGATCCGGTCTGGAGGTCGCGCAGTCCCGGAGTGTTGGGCGATGACACGTTGACGCAGACGTAGTCGACCAACCCCCCCAATCGATCGATGCCTTCGGCAATGTCAGCGATCGGATCGGCCGTTACCCGGTTGCACCCGACGTTGGCACCAACAATCAGCTCTTCGGGGCGCTTGGCAAGGCGCGAGGCGATCGCCTCCAGTCCCTCGCTAGGGAATCCGAGTCGGTTAATCATTGCTTCCTGCGCCCGTAACCGAAAGATCCTCGGGCGCGGATTGCCGGACTGGGGTTTCGGCGTGACGGTACCGACTTCGACGTGTCCAAACCCGATCCGTCCCAGCGCCGGCACAGCCCTGGCGTCCTTGTCGAAGCCGGCCGCGAGCCCGAGCGGTGACCGGAAGGAAATTCCGGCGACCTCGTTGGCCAGAACGACGTCCGGCTCCACGCCGGAAGCGCTGACCATCCCGGCTTCCAGTGCACGAAGCGCTAGGTGGTGTGCGGCTTCGGGTCCGAGCGTTCGCAGGAACGGCGCAGCCAGCGATTCGATGTACGTCACGATTTGACTGTCCCGCCGCGAATTAATGCCATCGGCTGTTCAACCGCTCTCGGGCCCGGCACGGTTCCCTGCATAGCATGGATTCACAGCAGGATCGCGAACCGGAGCCCAGCGCTCTGGTATACAATTTGCTGAGCCCTGCAAAGGGAGACGAAGCGTATGAGCAGCAGTACAGGTCCTACAGACGAGTTGGCTGCGCTGCGCGAGCGATCCGAAGAACTCGATCGCCTGATTGCGGAACAATCGAGGGGCGCGGTCAGCGATTTCGCCGAGATACGGCGATTGCGGGAAGAAAAACGCAATGTTATCGATCGGATTGCGGCCTTCGAACGTACGCCTCCAGACATCATCGCCTGAGGTTGTTGACGGTTGGCTGCTTCACGGGAGGTCCGCTCGTGATGCTCCCGGATGACGGTCGTTAGAAGGGAAGGACTATGGCTGACGGGCAGCCTCCCAAGGTCGGGGTCATCATGGGCAGCCAGTCCGATTGGCCCATACTGCAGCACGCTGCGGAACTGCTGGAGGAGTTCGGCGTTCCGCACGAGCGACGGATCATTTCCGCGCACCGCACTCCGGACCGTCTCTACGAATATGCCCGCACGGCGCGTGAGCGCGGTCTTGCGGTCGTGATTGCCGGTGCCGGCGGGGCGGCGCACTTGCCCGGCATGACGGCGGCGATGACAACGGTCCCGGTGTTCGCAGTTCCCGTCCCGACGACTTTCGGCAGCGGCGTCGACAGCCTGCTCTCGATCGTCCAGATGCCGGCCGGAATACCCGTCGGGACACTGGCCGTCGGCAAGGCCGGCGCGATCAACGCCGCCCTGCTTGCGGTCGCCGTCCTCAGCGGCACCGATGCGGAGCTGGAAGAAAAGCTGCAGGCCTGGCGGAAAGCGCAGACCGGGAGCGTGGCGCACGAGCCGGACGACGGGGCGTGAATCGGCCGCTCCGCTTCTCCACAATTCCGGAACTCCACTGGCCGCCGGGTTCAACCGTCGGACTCATGGGCGGCGGGCAACTCGGCCGAATGATGGCCATGGCTGCCGCCCGCATGGGTTATCGCACGCACGTCTTCACTGACCAGCAGCACACACCGGCGGGAGAGGTTGCAGCCGCCGTAACCGTCGCGTCGTTTTCCGACCAGGCCGCCCTCGAGCGCTTTGCAAATTCCGTTCAGGTCGTCACATACGAGTTCGAGAACGTACCCCTTGCTGCGGCCAAGATAGTCGCCGAGCGCGTCGCGGTTCGTCCGGGCCCCAACGTGCTCGCAATCGCGCAGGACCGGCTCGCTGAAAAGAACTTTCTCTCGAAGGCAGCCCTGCCGGTCGCCCCGTACCGTGGAATCGAGACCCCCGAGGAGCTTCAGCTCGCTACCGAAGTTGGATTTCCAGCGGTTCTCAAGACCCGCCGGGAAGGCTATGACGGAAAAGGCCAGGTGCGGGTCAAGTCAGCGCACGATCTGGCAGTGGCCTGGGAACGCCTGGGACACGTGCCGGTCGTCCTCGAACGCTGGATCGACTTCGCGTGCGAGGTGTCGGTAGTCATTGCCCGCTCGCAGGACGGGGAGGAGGCAGCCTACGAGCCGGCTGAGAACCGCCATGCCGGGGGCATTCTTCGGACGTCCATAGTGCCGGCGCTGATTTCCCAGGCCACGGCGGACGCCGCGGTTTCGGCGGCCCGCACGGTGGTCCGCGAACTGGATTGCGTCGGCGTGCTTGCCGTGGAGTTGTTCGTGCTGGCAGACGGAAGCGTCGTTGTCAACGAGATTGCCCCGCGGCCGCACAACTCCGGGCACTGGACGATCGATGCGGCGGAGACCAGTCAGTTCGAGCAGCAGGTCCGGGTGTGTTGCGGACTCCCCCCGGGCAGCGTGGCCCGGCTGCACGATGCGGTGATGGAAAACATGATCGGGAACGACGTGGACGCCTGGAGCCGCTACCTGGGTGACGGCAGCGTCCGCCTGCATCTCTACGGCAAGAAAATCAGCCGGCCCGGTCGGAAAATGGGGCACGTCACGCGACTGTTCCCGCACGGCAGCAGTCCCCGCGCGTTCGACGAGGATCGCTCCGTGTAACTGCCGTGTCCGGGCAGCGGCGGCGTCCGCGCCGCCGGGTTACGTGCGTTGGAACTCAATACCAGTCGAGGAGGCGCGTGGCGTAGTCCCGGTCGAGTTCCGGTCGGGTGGCGTCGCCTGCGCGGAGCCGGAGTTCCTCGACGATCTCGCGCGCCCGGCGCCGCTCCAGCTTCTTCGGGATGCCCACGTCGCCGGTCGGGGAAGCACCGTCACCGGGCGGTACGCGTCCGAGCGGATCCCGCGACTGTCGGTTGTGTTCGCCCGGTCGCTCGCCCGCAACCTGGCTGGGGCCCAGTCCGCCGGGCATGGGCCGGACCTGTTCGTATCCCAGGCGGAGAAGATCGATCGCCTTTCCCTGGGCTTCGGAGGCCTGCCCGGGCCGACTGCGCTGCAATTCCTGAGCAGCTTGCCGCATCGCCTGTTCGGCTTCACCCAGTTCGGACGGGATCTCCTCACCTTCTTCTCCGAGCCGCCGCATCATCTCGCCGAGTTCCCGCCTGAGCCGGTTCTGGCGGTCTTCCGGCGGGTCGAAACTCCCTGATCCGGGCGACTTCTGATCGGCAACGCCGGCCCGGGCGGACTGGTAGAAGCTCTGCTCCATCAGCTGTTCCTGCTGCTCCATCATTTCCTGCATTTGCTGCATCATCGCCTGCCGCTGGTCGAGTCGCTGGTCCGACTCGGCGAGCATGCGCTCGCCGGCCCGTTCCATGTTCTCGGTGATGTCGCGCAGGTCATCGAGGGCGTCTTCCGCCTCTTCAGGAGCCCCGGTCGTGGCAAGGTCCACGATTTCATCCACCTTGTCCTGAAGTTCGCGGCGCGTGGCATTCTGGTCCGCATCAAATCCCCCTGGGACCGAAGCCCCGGATTCCTCATCTTGATCCGGCGGCGCGAAGGACTCGTCCATCTCCTCGAGATAGTCCATCAGGTTCTCGCCGAGGTCGGAGAGCAGCTGCTCAAGCGCATCGGGTCGACTATCCTGACGCAAGGCCTCGGCGAGCTGGTCCTGGGCATCCCGGAACGCTGCATCCGCTTCGGCGAAGGTCCCCTCCTCAACCCACACCGCCGCCTCCCACAGGAGGTCGATGGCGCGCCGACGCGCGTCCGGCGCAGGCTCCCCGGACACCAGGGTTGCGGCCTCAACCAGCGCGTCGCGAACCCGAGGCACATCGCCGTAGGTGGCACCGGCGGCGGCCAGTGCCTTCAGATTGTGGCCGACGAGCCGGCGAGGCGCATGTTCGTAGGCGAATTTCTTGCGTTCGGTGATGATCGTGGCAGCGATCGGATGGTCGAAACGGCGCGCGGGAAGCCTGGTCTCGACGGTATCGGTACCGGTCTGGCCACGCGCGTCGGTGGCGGCAAGTTCCATCTGGACCGGTTCGCCGGCCCAGATATGTGACGCGAGATCGTGATACGTGACGTGCTCGATCACGCGGGCGCGCCGCGAGGAGACGGGGAGCTCCAGGCGGATCGGTTCCTCGGCCGCAGCGGCTGCCTCTCCGCGCCAGCGGATCACCGTCTCCAGGGACCGGACCCCATAGTCGTCACTGGCGGCAACGTCGAGCTGGAGCGAGCCGCGCGCGGTTCCGGATGGCGGGTGGGCGAACAGTGCCTCCGGCGCCTCGTCGGGAATCACCTCGAACACCCAGTGGGCAAGGATCTCTGATCCCTGGCGGACCACGACCGGGCCGCCATCGTCGATCGGCACCTCGAGCGCGGCATTGGCGGCATCCAGCTGCACGAAGGAGAGCTGGGCCCCGGCAGCCATCTCTGCCGCCGATTCTCCTGATCCACCGTGCACGCGGACGAGCAGCGCACTGCCGTCAGGCACCGGGACGACTCTGCCGTCGACGCCGCCGGGATTGGCTTCGAGCGGTATGGACGGCAAGGCTGTGTAGCCCGGTGGTGCGACCCAGGCGGTCAGGGTTCCGGGCACGGCGCTGGGACTGGAGAAGTTTGGTTGGAACGCATCCGCCACGCGCGCGGCGGTCTCGTTGCCGAAGGCGGCGAACCCCGCCACGAGAAGGATTGCGAGGGCCCAGCGCAGGGCCAGCGGGTCACCGCGCACAAACAGCTGCCGGGGACCACGAAGCCGGAGCCGCCGGGCCCGGATGAGGGTGCGTTCGAGGTGCAGGGACCAGGCTCTTCGGGCCGAATCGATTAGCGCGGCTGGCGGGTCCACCAGCGTCGTCACGGGCCGATGCTGCGCGTTGTTCGTGCGTTCCAGCCTTCGAATGCCCTCCGCGGCGGTCGGATAGCGCAGGCCGAGGATCGCGCGCCCGACCGCGAACAGCAGGCCGGCGGCGAACGCGATCAGCAGCAGCAGATGAAGCCAGCCGGGAAGCGCCGCCCACATCCCGAACAGGCTCAGGACGAAGAACGCGGCGACGGTCAGCGCTGCCGGTAGGAAGGCCGGTACGGCGCGTTCGATCCAGAGCAGGGCACGCGACACGGCAACGCGAATGGCAATCCCGCCGGGCAGGGTGGAGAGCTGGTTCATGGACTGCAGTCGGCTGTGTCGGGCTCGGCGTCGAAGGGCACCTCGAGCGACAGTGATTCCTCACGGGTGGGACGCCTGCGGATGATCCCAAAACGGTCACCGGAAACCATGACCTCGGGTACGAGCGGACGGGAATTGTACTCGGACGCCATGACGGCCCCGTAGGCACCGGCGGTGCTGAAAGCCACGAGGTCACCGGGGGCGAGCAACGGCATGAGTGCGTCTTCCGCGAAGACGTCCCCGGATTCGCAGACCGGCCCCACCAGGTCACACGGATGCTGGCTGGCCCGTGCCCCGGGCTTCGTCACCGCGAACGGCTGGTGATGGGCACCGTACAGGGTGGGGCGCAAGAGATCGTTCATGGCGGCATCGAGGATGACGAACCGGCGCTCGGAGTCCTCCTTCATATAGAGCACCGAGGACACCAGCATTCCGGCGTTGCCGACAATGAGTCGGCCGGGTTCGAAGACGAGCCGGGTTTCCATTCCCAGCGTGTCCCGCACGGCGTCGGCGTACGTCCCGAGCGGGAGGCCCGGCTGATCTCCGTAGGGAACGCCGATACCGCCGCCGACGTCGATGATCCGGATGTCGTGCCCGTCGGCCCGCAGGTCACCGGCGAGCTCGGCCACCGCGCGAAACGCCGTACGAAACGGTGCCACGTCCAGGATCTGCGACCCGATATGCACATCGATTCCCGTCACGACGATGCCCGGCATCTCTCGGGCCCTGGCGTACAGTTCGCGCGACCGCGCGATGGGCACGCCGAACTTGGTGTGCCGATGGCCGGTGGCGATTTTCTCGTGGCCGCCCGCCGTAACGTCCGGGTTGACCCGGAAGGCGATCGGGGCGCTCCGGTTGGCCTCGCAGGCAACGCGATTGATGACCTCGAGTTCAGCGACGGATTCGACATTGAACTGGAGGATGTCTGCGGCCACCGCCTCGCCGATTTCGCCCTCTGTCTTGCCGACGCCGGAAAACACGATGCGCTCGCCTGGAATCCCCGCCCGCAGGGCTCGGTCCAGCTCGCCGCCGGATACCACGTCTGCGCCTGCGCCGAGATCGGCCAGCAACCGCAATACCGACAGGTTGGGGTTCGCCTTGAGGGAATACGCGATGAGCGAGTCCAGACCATCGAGCGCATCCTGAAAGACGCGGTAATGACGGCGCAGCGTTGCCGCGGCATAGACATAGACCGGGGTGCCGACTTCGCGGGCAATGTCCGGCAATGGCACGCCTTCCGCGCACAGGATGCCTGCTTGGTCGTAGTGAAAATGATGCACGGGAATCAGAACTGGTACGGTGGATCGGTTTCCAGCCCCGGCGGGGCAGGATCGTGTTCACTGCCTTGCGGTCGGACCAGGTCGCCGGCTCTGCCGCATCCAACCACCAACAGCAAGGCAATGCCGAACACGGCGCACAGCCGAGTCACCGGAGCCTCGCCCGCGCTGCCGCCACGGCGGAGCGAACCGAGGCCGGAGCTGTCCCCCCTGCGCTGGTGCGGCGGGCCAGCGACGCTTCGATGCCAAGCACGTCGAAGACTTCGGCGTTCGCTTCGGGAATCACCGACTGAAGATTGGCCAAGGATAGCTCATCGAGGCGACAGCTCCGCTCCTCCGCCAGCCGGACGGCACGGCCGGCGGCCGCGTGGGCGTCCCGGAACGGCATCCCGGCCTTGCTGACCAACCAATCTGCCAGGTCGGTGGCAGTCGGATGCCCGACCTCGGCCATCGCCCGCATGGCCGCGGTGTTGAACGACAGGGCTTCCATCATCCCGGTCAGCGCGGCCGCCGACACGGCCAGCGCATCGGTCGCGTCGAACAGGGGTTCCTTGTCCTCTTGGAGGTCCTTTGCGTAGGCAAGCGGCAGGGCCTTGAGAACCGTGGCGATAGCCACGAACGCGCCGAGGATCCGTCCCGATTTGCCGCGCACGAGCTCCGCTGCGTCCGGATTCCGCTTCTGGGGCATGATCGACGATCCGGTGGAGAACGCGTCCGGCAGAGTGACGAAACCGAACGCCGGCGTGGACCACAGCACCAGCTCCTCGGCCAGGCGCGAAAGGTGCACGGCAGCGATAACGGCCGTCGACAGGACTTCCAGCACGAAGTCACGGTCGGAGACCGCGTCGATCGAGTTCCGCATGGGCTGTCGGAAGCCGAGCGCTTGCGCCGTTTCCTCTCGGTCGATGGGAAACGGCGTGCCGGCCAATGCTGCCGCGCCGAGGGGGCATTCGTTCAGCCTGTCGCGGGCATCGCGGATCCGTCCCCGGTCCCGATCCAGCATCTCGACGTAGGCCAGCAGGTGGTGGCCGAGCGTGACCGGTTGGGCCGGCTGCAGATGCGTAAATCCCGGCATGATCGCGCCGGCGTGCCCGTCGGCTTGATCGAGCAGCGCCGACTGCAGGGCGCGCAGTCCAGCATCAAGCTGGTCGAGCGTGTCGCGGGCCCACAAACGCATCGAGGTCGCCACCTGGTCGTTCCGCGAACGCGCCGTGTGCAGCCGCTTTCCGGCCGGTCCGGCGATTTCCGTTAGACGGTGTTCCACGTGCATGTGGATGTCTTCGAGTTCGTCGCTCCAAGAGAAGGCCCCGGAAGCGATTTCGGCCTCCACCTGGGCCAGCCCATCGAGGATGGCCTGATGGTCGGATGCACTGAGCAGTCCCCGGCCCTTCAGCATCTCGGCATGCGCTCGCGACTGCCGGATGTCCTGCTCCCAGAGCTTGCGGTCGAACGGGTGTGAGGCGTTGATGCGCTGCATCAGCTCGACCGGTCCCGAATCGAACCGGCCGCCCCACATGGTTCCGGGCGAAGAGGGAGGCTGGGTGGTCATGGAATTACCGGAGTTGGGAACGGGCACCGGTTAGCGTGTGCCTGCCCCGAGAATACAGCGCATTCCCCGTCTTCGACCGTTCGGCCCGACCGTTTGTCTTGACGGCGGCGGCTCCCTCACGCAAGAACGCACCAGATCGGTGCATGATCCGACGGGCGTTTTCGTGTGCGCGGGCGGATATCGACATCGCACGCCTCGAGCCGGTCGGCCGCCTGCGGCGAGAGCAGCAGGTGATCAATCCTGAGACCTCGGTTGTCATCAAACGCCCGCCCGTAGTCCCAGTACGTGTACACCTCCTCGGAGTCCGGGTGCAGGTCCCGGTAGGCGTCGGTGTAGCCGAGGTGCAGCAAGCGCCGGAACCGCGCCCGTGATTCGGGGCGACATAACGCATCATCCCGCATGGATGCCGGGTCCGCCAGATCGCGGTCGGTCGGGCAGACGTTGAAGTCGCCCGCGAGCACCGCTGCCTCCTCGAGCTCCAACAGTCGCTCGGCCTGGACCTGCAGCTGCGACATCCAGTCCAGCTTGTACGGGAACTTTGGGCTTTCGACCGGGTTGCCGTTCGGAAGGTAGATGCATCCCACCCGGACGCCGCGGCCCGCGGGCGCGTCAACCCACGCCTCAATGTACCGGGCCGCGTCGTCGTCCTCGTTGCCGGGGAGCCCGGTAACCACGCCCTCCAGGGGGTAGCGGGACGCCAGCGCGACACCGTTGAAGCCTTTCTGGCCCGCCACTGCCACGGTGTAGCCGCAGGCCTCCAGCATGTCGACCGGTACCTGTTCGCTGGTGGCCTTCAGTTCCTGCAATGCGAGTACGTCGGGCTCTGCGTCGCGCAGCCAGTCAACTACGTGTTCGATCCGAATCCGGATCGAATTCACATTCCAACTGGCGATTTTCATGCGGAGGGATCAGTCGATCGCGAAAGACGTGCCGCAGCCACAACTCGCTGTCGCGTTGGGATTTTCGATGTTGAACATCGCGCCGCCGGGGCTTTCGATCCAGTCGATCTCGCTCCCTGCCACGTAGATCATGGACATCGAGTCGATGACCAGGCCGGCACCCGTCCCGTCCGGCCGTTGCGAGATGACAATATCGTCCTGGCCGTCCAGCGCGTCATCGAGCGAAAAGTCGTACGAGAACCCGGAGCAGCCACCGCCCTGAATTGCGATCCTGACGAACTTCGCAGCCAGTTCAGGCTGGCTCAGAATGAAGGAAAGCCGCTGTCGGGCCCGCTCGGTGAGCCGGATCGGCGCTTCGACGGAAGTATCCATGCCTGCAATGTTGGGTTGTTGCGGCCACTTGTCAAACCCGCTCCGCGTACTGGGGCAGGGGGGCAAGGCTCATGCGGAGACCGGCCTAGCCGGTTTGCGCCCGGATGAGCGGAAGCCGTCGGGTCTGACGGGCCAGGAGGCGGACCGGTTCAACCGGATCGCGTCGGGCATTCGGAGTCTAAACATCGGAAATTGCGTACAATTCTGGTCACGAGGCACGGATTGTCATCCAATTGCGGGATACCCACCTAGGGGCGCTTTTGGTACCCTGCGCGCCCGTGCGCGCCGCACGGGCCACGCGTCCACTGGCAATCCGATCGAAAACTGGAGTCCAGACGAATCTAGTTTAAGGCCGATTTCTTCGTCCTTCCGCATGATTGACCGTCAACGAGATCCGGGTCGTGCGAATGGCCAACGCTCGCTGGCGACAGTCGGCTCGATGGAACAGGGGATTCCGGCTTTTCAGGGCCTCCGGATCACGGATCGCCCGGACGCGATGGATGAAGCATGCGCTGGCAGCAAGGGAGGATGGGCATGGTTGTCCGTAAGCTAATAGTCGGTGTCGTCCTGGTTTGGTCCTTCGCGATCGTGGGTTCCGCGAACGCCGACGATCCAATTCGAATCCCACTCCACAACTGGACCAGCCAACTGGTCGGAGCGGAGGTCGTCGGTCGCATCTTGGAGGCGGCCGGAAGTGAGGTCGAGTACGTGCCGGCGGACAGCGGCGCAGTCTACGAAGCCATGTGCGAGGGCGACGTTGATCTTGTGCACGAGGTTTGGCAGGGCGCCTTCGGCGTCGCTTTCGAAAAGCAGGTTGCCAAGGGATGCGTGATCGACGCGGCAACGCACGATGCACTGACGCGCGAGGAATGGTGGTATCCCGCTTACGTCGAAGAGGCCTGCCCGGGTCTGCCCGACTGGGAGGCCCTGAACAACTGTGCGGAACTCTTCGTTACGTCCGAGACTTCACCGAAGGGACGCTTCCTAGGCGGTCCTGCCGAGTGGCTCAAGGGAGACGACGAGCGCGTTGCCGGACTGGGCATGAACTTTGCCGTGATCAACGCGGGCTCCGCGGACGCACTTTGGGCGGAACTCGCGATTGCATCCGAAAAGTCCAGGCCGATCGTCCTCTTCAACTGGACCCCGAATTTCATTGAAGCTCTCTATGACGGGAAGTTCGTGGAGTTTCCGGAGTACTTCGAGGGCTGCCGTGAAGATGCGGCGTTGGGAATCAATCCCGAGACCACGCATGACTGCGGGAATCCGAAGGACGGCTACCTGAAGATTGGTGTCTGGGAGGAGTTCCCCGAGAGGCATCCGGCCGCCTACGCGGTGGTCCAGAAGATCAACTTCACCAATCTGGACATCGCCGTGATGGCCAAGCTGGTGGACATCGACAAGATGGAGGTCACGGACGCGGCGGCCAAGTGGCTCGCGGAGAACGAGGCCAAGTGGAAGGCTTGGCTCTCCTCCGATGGATAGTCGGTGAACCAAGGTCGGCGAACCAGCGCCCGATTGCACCATCGTTGACATTGAAGGTTGGTCGAATGCCGGTCAGCGGAGCCGTCCGCTGACCGGCATTTTGGTTCCAGCGTTTCCAGGAATGTTCGGCGCCACGTACATCGCCACGGCCGGCACATCGGACGTTCATTGGACGGGTTGGGCACCTGGAATCTGCCGGCGATGGGCGCAGGCCCGGAGCCATGTTCGGCTCTGCCGCAAGCCGGCGCCTCGGGTCGCCGGCGAGGATTCACGGCCGTCCTGTCGGCAGCCACGGGGCGTCGATGCCGTTCACGGTGAACGGAGGGCCCGCGGTTCCCGGTGCTCGCCTTTGACCATGCCGAGCGGCCGCGCTTCTTGGGTGGTGGAGATACGCTGCTAACCGCATCAAGCCGTGACACAATGCGCCCAAGTGGACCTGGCAGTCCGGTGGAGCGATTGCGCGATGGCTGAGCCTGTAATTCTCTGCCGCGGACTTTGGAAGATCTACGGGCCTGAGCCGGCCAAATTCCTTGCCCGGCATGACTCCAAACCCTCGCCCGAGCAGTTCGAGCAGTCAGGACACATCGGTGCGGTCCAGGACGTCAATCTCGATGTTCAGCCGGGCGAGATCCTGGTCATCATGGGGCTGTCCGGGTCGGGCAAATCGACCATCGTTCGGTGCCTTTCGCGATTAATCGAACCCACACACGGCCAGGTGATATTTCAGGGAACCGACCTTCTCAAGGCCACCGAGAAGGAGATGATCGAGATTCGCCGTCACAAGATGGGCATGGTGTTTCAAAACTTTGCGTTGCTTCCCCACCGCACGGTGATCGACAACGTCGCATTTCCGCTTGAGGTTCAGGGCGTGGATCGCGCGAAGCGGCACGAGAGAGCTCTCGAGATCATCGAACTGGTCGGGTTGAAAGGTCGCGAAAAATATTACCCGCGCGAACTGTCTGGTGGCCAGCAACAACGCGTGGGGATCGCGAGGTCACTCGCGGTGGAGCCAGACGTCTGGTTTCTGGATGAGCCGTTTTCGGCGCTCGATCCGCTGATCCGGCGAGAGATGCAGGACGAATTCCTCCGGCTCCAGAATCTGCTGCACAAGACGATCATCTTTATCACCCACGACTTCGACGAGACCGTCCGGCTCGCAGATCGTATTGCCATCATGTACGAGGGCCGGATTGTGCAGCTTGGCACGGCTGAAGAGTTGGTTACGAAGCCGGCCACTGACTACGTACGAGCATTCACGCGTGACATCCCGAAGGCCAAGCTGCTGACGGTCGCCAGCGTCATGGGGCCGGCGGACGGGGAACGTACCGATGGTCCGGCAGTCATCGATGACCAGCGCATTGGAGATGTTGCGGGTCTAGTGATCGGCCGGGACAAGCCCGTGTCCGTTGTGAACGGGTCCGGGAACGTCGTGGGATCCCTGACGCGACAGCAGGTGGTTGACGCGCTGTTTGCCGACGGAAGCTGATCGTGACAGGGACTGCCGGGCCTGCACTTCCGACCGCCGGGCCCCGGTCTGCGTGGTTCCGGCTGCGCTGGCCGCTCGTGGCGGCACTCGGAGTCGTCTTTCTCATCCTGTTCCGGGGAACGCTGCCTGATTGGGCCATCACTCCTCCCGAGTTGTGGACTACCAACCTACCGCTGCCTTTCCTCATCTTTGGTGACGCGTTCTTCCCCGCGCTCACGATCAAGGGCAGCAGCGTCGCCGACTGGTTCAACGGCATCGTCATCGTTCTGCGAGAGCACGAGATATTCGGTCTCCTTACCTTCCGGGACGTCACGCGCGGGATCGCGGGACTGATCGTGTGGCCTCTGAACTTTTCCGAGGATCTTTTGATCTCCGGATTCTCGGATTGGGAAATTCCGCCCATTCCTTGGGTGGTCACGAGCGCGCTGGCGGGAATCCTGGGCTGGTATCTCCGGGGGTGGGGGCTTGGACTCCTCGCTTCCTCGTGCATCGCCTACTGCGCCGTGTTCGGCAAGTGGGAACTGGCTATGACCACGCTGTCGCTGGTGCTGGTGACGGCGCCGATCGCGATCCTCATCGGGCTGGTGCTGGGGATCCTGGCGCTGAAATGGAGGCGTTTCGAGAGGGCGCTTTGGCCCATCCTCAATCTCATGCAGTCGCTGCCACACTTCGGCTACCTGATCCCGATCGTGGTCTTCGTCGGGCTGGGCCACAAGGCCGGTGCGATCGCCACGATCCTCTTTGCGCTGCCGCCGATGGCGAAGATCACGATCTTGGGGCTGCGCGGCGTCGCTGCGGAAGTGTTGGAAGCGGGTGTCATGGCAGGGTGCACGAGGCGGCAGATGCTCTGGCGCGTACGTATCCCGGCGGCTCGGCCAACCCTTATGGTCGGCGTGAACCAGGTCATCATGCAGTGCTTGGCGATGGTCGTGATCTCGGCGTTCATCGGCGCCAGGGGCCTCGGCATCGATCTCCTCTTCCGCCTCCAGACGCTCCAGTTGGGTCGCGCCCTGGAGAGCGGCATCGCGATCGTTCTGATGGCGATCGCGCTTGATCGGCTCAGCCAGGCACTGTCGGAGAAGGAGCCGGTGCACCGGCAGGATGGCCCCTTCTGGAGTGTCCATCCGTACCTGACCGCGGCCGGCCTTGCCGCGGCAGCAGGAATCCTGCTGGCCTATCTCGTGCCCGAGGCCGGGCAGCTGCCGCGCGAGATGACCGTCACCCTTGCGCCGCAGTGGGACCTGCTCATCAGGGGCGTCGTGTCCGCACTGTTCGAACCTCTGAGCTTCATCAGGGAGTACCTGCCGCCCTACGTCCTCATTCCCATCCGGACTTTCTTCGAACAACTTCCCTGGACAGTGTTCCTTGGCGCAGCCGGCTTGTGCGGATGGGTGCTGGGCGGTTGGCGCCTCGCGGCGCTGGTGGGAGCGTATGTCGGCTTCATCGTGCTCTCTGGCTGGTGGACCGAGGCCATGGTGACCACCTACCTCGTTTTCGTGGCTGTCGTCATTTGCGTGATCTTCGGATTTCCCGTTGGCGTCTGGGCGTCGCGCCGGGACCGGAGAACCCGCGTGGTAGCGTTTCTCTGCGACACCTTCCAGACCTTCCCATCGTTCATCTACTTGATTCCGGTCATCATGCTGTTCCAGGTGGGCACCATCTCCCAGATCATGGCGATTGTGGTCTACGCGAGCATTCCCGTGATTCGGTACACCTATGTGGGATTGCGGGCAGTGCCGCACAGCATGGTGGAGGCCGCCATCTCATCTGGCTGCACCCCGTCCCAGATACTCTGGAAGGTGCGAATGCCGCTGGCGTTTCCCGAGATCATGCTGGGAGTGAACCAGACCATCATGTTTGGTCTCTTCATGGTGATGATCGCCGGATTCATCGGCGGCAATTTCGATCTCGCCCGGGAGATCTTCAAGGCCAAGGCCCAGAACGACGCCGGTCTCGGGCTGCTCCTGGCGCTCTGCGTGGCATTCCTCGGCTTGACGGCGGATCGACTGATTTCGGCCTGGGCCAGTCGCCGCAAGGCCCAGCTCGGCCTGACCTGACTTTGTTTGGTATCTCCGATCCCGCCACCGACCTGCGATCGTTCGCCCGACGAGGAGACCGGAGCAGATTGATCATTGCGCGCTGAGAGAATTCCTGGGGTTTCGCTTGGGCCTGGAAACGTGATGCAGGGTTACCGGTAGCTCTGAAGGCCGGAACCGTGCCCCAATCGTCTGGTTGGGGCCTGCGAAGCTCACTTGCGATCGGCCACCATCGCCGCGATCAAAGGCTGCGTCACCGACCAGACACGTGCCGTGCGCGCGAACTCCCTGAGTCGGCCTGTTGTGACGCGCCCGCTGCGAAGTCGTTCGCGGAGTCCCTCCCGCGCGAATGCCCATGAGGCAACGGAGTGCTGAACGTGGCCTTCTTGTCGGCGGGTGCCTCCGTGTGACTGCGGTACGCAGTCTCGCTATCGGGGGACCTCGTTGCTCCTCGCGCGAAGGCGCGATGGCAACGCTTCCTGCATGAACCCTGTCTCAGTGCTGCCCGATGCCTTCGTGCGCCTGCCCGCCCCAGACCTGCTTCACGCGTGAGTCGCGCCCGCACGAAAACCGGTAGAACCGATAGCGGATCGGGTTCTTCGTGTAGTAGTCCTGGTGGTAGTTCTCGGCCGGGTAGAACACGCCGGCTGGCTCGATCGGCGTGACTACCGGTGCGTCCAGCACCATCGACTCCTTCAGCATCTCCCTCGAGGTCTCGGCAAGGCGCCGTTCCTCGTCGTTCCCGACGAAGATCGCGGTCTGGTAGCTCTCCCCGCGGTCGCAGAATTGCCCGCCGCCGTCGGTGGGGTCGACGCTGCGCCAGAAGATGTGCAGAAGCCGTTCGTAGGAGACTTGCTCGGGGTCGTAGCGGATCTGCACCGCCTCCCGATGTCCGGTGCCCCCCTTGGTGACCTGCCTGTAGGTTGGATTCTCCACAGTCCCGCCGGTGTACCCGGATATGGTTTCCAGCACCCCGGGTACCTTGTCGAAGTCCGACTCCACGCACCAGAAGCACCCGCCTGCGAACGTGGCGACCGCGCTTCCATCGTCGGTTGCGGCGAAGACGGCGGGCGGCGCGACCAACGCGAGGATCGATGCAGTCAGGAACGATGCGAATCGGCTCATGGTCCTATCCTCTGTCATGCAGAGCCCGTCGTCTCACCTGCTGAGATAAGGCAGCACTTTCTCCGGTTCCTGTTCTGGAACCGATCGAGCCGGTGGGCGCACATGCGGCCTCGTGTCGTGCACCGAACGGATGAGGACGCTGGGCACCACATTCCGTTGACAAATCGCGGCGTAATGGATCGCGATCGGCGGGCGGGCACGAACGTCTTCGTCGGGCACGAGGGGCGACGTGGCCGACCGTGCAGCTCTCGGGAAATCGTGTTCGTGATGTCAACGCGATCGGCGGGCGTGCCGGAGCGGGGGCTTTTCTCGGGCGCCAGATTCTGATGATCTTGTCCGGCCGGAGCTATTTCCGCGCTTCGACGGAGGATGCCGTCACGGCGCGCGGATCCAGCTTGCCGACTGTTTCGGTCTCGACGCCCGTGCTGCGCGGGACGCCGGGCCCGGCTGTCCGTTTCGGATTGGGCCACCGGCGCATTCCTGACGATGGGCAACTGCGTTCCCAGGGCGTTCACATTTGCCCGACAAGGGCGATTTCCGACGGGTTATGGTTGCTCCAGCACTTCCCGGGGACTCAGCTGAGGCGCCACGAAGGGATCAACCACACGCACGCCGTCGAGGTCCAGCCCGTGTTGTAAGTCTTCGGTCAGCAGAATCGGACATTCGGAAGCCTGCGCAGCGGCCACGATGAGCGCATTCCACGAGGACAGGCGAAACCATTCCTCGGCCTCCCAGGCCTTTCGCAGGACACTTGCGTCGATTCGGACCGGCTCCCACTACAGGTAGTTCGCAACGATGTCGCGGGCGGCCGCGGGATCCAGCGAGGGCCCACTGCCTTGCTTCAAGGTCGCGTAGAGTTCCTGCAAGACCTGAACGCTCAGGCGGCCTTGGCGTCGGCGCCAGAGAAACCTGTGCCAAGCATCGGCCAGCGTTTGCTTGGCGACGTCCGAAGTGTCGTGCCGGTAGACGAGAACATTCGTGTCAACGAAGGCCGGGCCGGTCTTACAGCTGCTCGCGCGTCGGTTTGCGGCCATCGGGCCATTTGATCCGGCGGGGCTCGATGGACAAGGCCCGTCGCATGACCAACTCGTATTCGTCTTCCCGGCACCGCATCCGTTCCAGCAACTCGGCGATCCAGCGTGAGACGCTGCGGTCGTCCTCGGCTGCCTTGACGCGCAGCCTGCGGGCCACGTCTTCCGGCAGCGTGATCGTCACGTTTTTCATGGAAGGAGTTCCGTCGGAAAGGACACGAACATCCTGTTACACAAAAACCAGGTTCGCGAGAAATTGCTCCGGAGGCGCAGGAGCGGTCCCCGTGCTGCATTGCGCGTGAGGGTGTGCCAGCCACCGACTCAAAGGCGCGCCAGTCCATCCCGGCCCCGGGGCTTCGCGACGTCGGTGGCCCTTCCTCAGAAGTCTGACGCCGCTGTGGGCGCGTGGGTCGTGCACGAGGTTCAACCGGGGCCCGGATAGGCCGCTCCACAAGAACCGGCTCCTGCAGGAAAGACCCAGCCTGACTCCTTGCAGCCATGGCTGCTTGGCGGTCAACACATGGGCCGACGATGCCTGTATGGTCCGGGCCGCCATACGGTGGGAGGATCGACAACCATGCCGAGCATTCTGATGGTGACAGGGGCGAGCCGAGGGATCGGCGCCGCCGTGGCGCGGGCCGCCGGTGCAGCCGGCTACGACGTTTGCGTGAACTACCACAGCAACGAGGCCCTGGCCCGCGCGGTCGTTGCCGACATCGAGAAAGCAGGCCAGCGGGCGATCGCTGTACAGGCCGACACGGGATCCGAAGCCGAGATTGAGCGGTTGTTCGAGACATGCGACCGTGAGCTGGGGACCGTCACCGGCCTGGTCAACAATGCCGGCGTGGTCGGCGGGCAGTGCCTGATCGAGGAGGTCACGGGAGATATTCTCGAACGCTGTTTCGCGGTGAACATCTCGGGCTACTTCCTGTGCGCCCGGGAGGCGATTCACCGGATGTCCACCCGCCGGGGAGGGGCGGGGGGCGCCATTGTCAACATCTCGTCCGTCGCGGCGCGCCTCGCGAACCCGTTCCTCTGGGTCCACTACGGAGCGTCGAAGGGTGCGGTGGACACCCTGACCACGGGGCTGGCCATGGAGTGCGCGGATCTCGGGATCCGGGTGAACGGCGTTCGGCCCGGTATCATCGACACCGACATCCATCCGGAGGGGCGGCTGGAAGAGATCGCGCCTTCGCTGCCGTTGAAACGTGCCGGCAGCCCGGAGGAAGTGGCAGCGGCCGTTCTCTATCTCCTGTCCGATGAGGCTTCCTATTCCACCGGGGCATCTCTCGACGTGTCAGGGGGACGCTGATCCGGCCAACGGCTCCCATGCGGTCCGACCGGAACATGCCAGTGAGCCCAAGTCCAGAATCCACAATGGCGGGGCGGTGAAGCCGACTTACTCAGAGTACCCGGCATGCGAATGGCGGTTACGCTAACGGCCCGACATCAGATTCGATCTGAAGGTCTTCTCGATCCGTACTACATCGCGGGGCGTGACCCCGGCTGCTTCGGCGAGCTTGGCCCAATCCCGAACTGCGGTACTCACGTGGTCCAGTATTTTCAGTGCTTTGCGCTTCTTCGCGCTAACCGTGGCGGCGACAGTCCCGATTACGGTTCCCTCGGCGCGAGTCCCAATTCCTCGCAGACCTCGTCGGCGAGGCTCAACGCCGAGGTCAATCCGGGGGATTCGATGCCGAAGAGATGCACCAGGCCGGAAACACCGTGCTGCCGCGGCCCCACCACCATGAAATCGCCGGCGGGCTCTCCCGGTCCCGCCACCTTGGGTCGAACGCCGGCGTAACCGGGCATGAGGGCACCGTCCCGCAGATCGGGCCAGTAGGTCCGGATCACGGGATAGAAGCGTTCGGCGCGGGCTGGGTCGATCGTGTAGTCGAGGGTGTCGATCCACTCAACGTCCGGGCCGAATCGGCACTGGCCGGCAAGGTCCAGTGTGACGTGTACGCCGAGGCCGCCGTCTTCCGGAACCGGATAGATCAGGTGCGAAAACGGGGACCGTTCGGACATCGTGAAATAGCACCCGCGTGCGTAGTACAGGGGCGGGATGGCGTGATTGGGAACCCCGCCGATGGTGTGGGCAAGTCCCTGGGCATCGAGCCCGGCACTGTTGACGACGATGCCGGCCTGGAACGTGGTCGCGGTGCCGGAGGCATCCTCCACGCGCAGTTCGACCCCGTCCGCGCGCACGGCCCCGCCGGTCACCCGTGACCGGAAGGCGATGAGGGTGCCGTGGTCCTCCGCGTCGCCCTGGAAGGCCAGCATGAGGCCGTGGCTGTCTACGATGCCGGTCGACGGTGAATGGAGCGCCGCTACGGCGTGCAGTGCGGGTTCGAGGCGCCGGATCTCGGCACGCTCCAGCACGCGGAGATTCTCCACGCCGTTGGCCGCAGCCTGACGGGCAATCGCCCCGAGCGTATCCCGCTGGACCTCGGAGGTGGCGACGATCAGCTTGCCGAGCCGGTCGTGCCCCACGCCATGCTGGCGGCAATAGGCGTAGAGCCGTTCACGGCCGCGCACGCAGTGCACGGCCTTCCGGCTCTCCGACGGGTAGTAGATGCCCGCGTGGATGACTTCGCTGTTGCGCGAACTCACCTCGGTGCCGATGGTCTCGGACGCCTCGATGACCACGACCTCGCGTCCGGCGAGCGCCAGCGCCCGCGCGATCGCGAGCCCGACTACGCCAGCGCCGATGACGGCCGCGTCGATCCGTTCCGTCACGTCATGCCCGAGACATGGCCTGTTCACGGCGATGGAGCCACCAGCCGTACTGCGTCGGCCAGGCCTGGAACTCCGGATCGGCCTGTAGGACGCGTGCGGCATGGTGTGCCCAGTACGGGTCCAGCAGCGCCTCGCGACCAATTGCGATCAGATCGGCCCTGCCTTCCTGCAGGATGGCTTCGGCATGTTCCGGCTCCAGGATCATGCCGACGGCCTGGCTGGCGATACCGCCGCGTTGCTTCACGGCTTCGGCGTATGGCACCTGGAATCCCGGCCCCGGAAGCGGGCCGCGGGCGGCGGTGACGGGTCCGGAAATCCCGCCTGACGAGCAGTCCACGACATCGACCCCGGCCGCCTTGAGATCCTGGGCCAGCGCTACGGTGTCCTCGAGGGACCAGCCGTCCGGCGATCCGTCGACCGCAGAGACGCGGACGAACAGCGGCTTTCCGTCCGGCCAGACGGGCCGCACCGCCTCGACGGTCTCCAAGAGGAACCGCGACCGGCCCACGCGGTCGCCGCCGTAGCGGTCATTGCGGCGATTCGAGACCGGCGACAGGTAGCTGGCGCACAGGTATCCGTGCGCACTGTGGATCTCGACAACCTCAAATCCGGCCTCGTCCGCACGGCGGGCGCTGTCGGCAAATGCCTGGACCACCCGGGCAATGTCGCCGGTACTCATGGCCGTGGGCTCCAACCAACCATCCATGACCGGGTCGGCGGACGGAGCCTGGATTGGCCAGGCGGTCTCACCCCGCGCAAATTCCTCCGCGCCCAGCGGACCGTTCCCTTCCCAGGGGCGTTGCATGCTCGCCTTGCGGCCGGCATGAGCCAGCTGGATTGCGGGCGTCGCACCTTCGGTCTTGAGGAAGCCCACGATGCGCGCCAGGGCGTCACGGTGCGTGTCCGACCAGATTCCGAGGTCGCCGTGGGTGATCCTGCCGATCCGCTCGACCGCAGCCGCCTCGGTAAACACGAGACCGGCCCCGCCCGTCGCGTAACGGCCCAGGTGCACCATGTGCCAGTCGCCGGCGACGCCGTCGTTGGCGGAGTACTGGCACATCGGTGAGATCACGATGCGGTTTCTGATGGTGACGTCGCGGACGGTCAGCGGCGTGAACAGCAGTGGCTGGGACATGGCAGGGGCACACTCGACATGTTGACGGGAAGCGGGAGAATAGAGACATGAACGAAGGGAGCCAGAGGTCTCCGGCCGTCGTGTCGAACGACGGGGATATTGACGCTTTTCTTGAAGCCGTTCGGACGGCGCCGCCGGCGACGCGTGGGCGCGGCCGCCTCCTGTTCGCACTCGACGCCACGATGAGCCGGGAGGGTACGTGGGATCAGGCCGCCGCGGTGCAGGCCGACCTGTTTCGCGAGGCCGGCCGGGTTGGCGGCCTTTCCGTGCAGCTCATGTGGTTTCGCGGGGTCGGGGAGTTTCAGGTGTGTCCCTGGACGGCGGAGCCTGCCAATCTGGTCCGCGAGATGACGGCCGTCCGATGCCGTGCGGGCCTGACGCAAATCAGCCGGGCATTGTCGCACGCTGCCGTCGAGCACGAGCGGGTTCCGGTAGCGGCCATGGTCTACGCCGGTGATGCGTGCGAGGAACCCGCAGATCCGCTGGTTGCCCAGGCTGGCGTGCTCGGCATGCAGGGCCTGCGCCTCTTCATGTTCCAGGAGGGACACGACCCGGTTGCCGCGGACGTGTTTCAGGCGGTCGCCAAGGTATCGGGTGGGGCCTACGCCCGGTTCGGGCCGGGTAGCGCGGCGACGCTTCGGGCTCTGCTGCAGGCCACTGCCGTCTACGCCGCCGGCGGCCTCAGGGCCCTGCAAGCGCACGAGCGGCGGACGGGCGAGAAGGTTTTCCGGCTTAGCGCGCCCCGCTGAGTTCCGTCACTCCGAAGCATCGTGACGTACCTGCTGATCGGGCTCACTGTCATAGCCCTCGTCGGAATCGGGCGCGAAGTCCTTCTGCGGACGGCACCGGGTTCCGGACCGCGGATGTTCTGGATCGCCCTGATGCTGGCCCTGCTGGCATTGGTCGGATTTCTTGCGTTGCGGGGCACCGGGGCCCTGGCCGCCATCCCCGCATTTGTCGGCGTGGCGATCGTCTGGCTGATGCGTCATGGGGGCGGGTTCGTACTTGGCCGGCTGCTGTCCGGTCTGCTCGGCCGCGCCGCGACGGCGGCCGCAGGCGGCGGCCCGCGGGCTGGAACCTCGCAGGTGCAGGGCCTTGTTCTCAGGATGACGCTGGACCACGCTAGCGGCGATCTGGAAGGGGAGGTGCTTTCGGGACCCTTGGCGGGCCGGGCGCTCCGTTCGCTGTCGACGGACGAGATGCGCGCCCTGTACGCGGAATGCTCGGCCCGGTGTGAGCGTTCGCTGCGGCTGCTGGAGAGTTGGCTCGACCGGTATGGCGGTGACTGGCGGGATCACTTGGGCCAAGCAACGGGCGGGACCGCGGCCGCGGCTGGCCCCATGACGCGGGCGGAGGCGTTGCGGGTGCTGGGGCTGGACGATGACGCGGATGCGGACGCCGTGCAGGCAGCCCACCGCCGCCTTCAGGCGCGTCTCCACCCGGATGCGGGAGGAACCGATCACCTCGCGGCGATGGTCAATGAGGCGCGCGACGTGCTCCTGGAAGATGGCACCGAGCGCGGCTGAGGTCAGCGCCTCCCGGAAGTCAGCGAGTTCGCGGGGGTTCGTGATGGCCGAACCACAGTCCGGTGTTCAGCCGCGCGCTTCCGGATTCCAGGAGTTCGTCCGCGGCGAGTTCGCGGGTGCCGGATGACCGGGACGGGCGGTAACAGTCGATCGTGGCAACAGCGCCGGAAGGTACCCGCCGACACGTGAAGAACAGCGACCACGGCAATGGGTCTATCGAAGTGTGGGTTTATGGGCACCTCGAGTAACGCTCGATCCGGGGGCGTCGAAGGCTCGGTTCCCTGGATCCGCCTGCATTGCCGGCCCCCGAGAACGTCGTGGGGGGCCGTGCTTCGAGGGCGGTGCACCGCCGAAGCGAGGCGCCGTTGTCTGCACGAGGCGAATCTGGTCGCCGTATCTCTGGCGCAGCCATCGGCATCTGATAGAAGAACTGCAATCTGTCTCAAGGCGGGGACATGGTGACCGCCTGCGTCTTTTGAACCATGACCGATCGCGACGCACACGGTAGTGTGCGTCCGACGGAGGGTCGCATGCCGCAGTTGTTTCCCGGTTTCGAACAGCGCGTGATCGACACGGACCAATGTCCGATCGCAGCCCGCATCGGCGGGAGTGGTCCCCCGTTGCTGCTGTTGCACGGGTACCCGGAATCGCACGTGATGTGGCACAAGGTCGCACCCCGCCTGGCCGAACGTTTCACCGTCGTGGCAACGGACTTGCGCGGCTATGGCGACAGCGGCAAGCCGGCGTCGGATGCCGACCATCGCGCCTACTCGAAGCGCCTGATGGCTGCCGATCAGGTTGCGGTGATGGAGCAGCTTGGACACGAGCGCTTTCAGGTCGTCGGGCATGACCGCGGGGCCCGGGTGACACACCGGATGTGCCTGGACTGGCCGGACCGGGTCCGGCGGGCCGCGGTGCTCGATATCGTGCCGACTTCCCACGTATTCGAGACCGCCGACCAGCGCATCGCCCGCCGCTATTACCACTGGTTTTTCCTCAGCCAGCCGGCGCCCCTGCCGGAACGCCTGATCAGCAATGAGCCGGAGTTCTATCTCGACGCCAAGCTCAAGAGCTGGGGACAGGGCACCGCCTGGCTGCCGGCCGAGGTGCGAAGCGAGTATCTCCGCTGCTTTTCCGACCCCGAGACGATTCGCGCGACCTGCGAGGACTACCGCGCCGGCGCGACGATCGACCTGACCGACCATGCCACGGACCGCGAACTGCGGATCCGCTGCCCGCTGCTCGTCCTGTGGGGGGCGCGTGCGGTCGTGCACGAGCTCTACGACGCGCTGTCGGTCTGGCGGGAATGGGCGGACGATGTCGCCGGGGAACCCATCGACTGTGGCCATTACCTGCCTGAAGAAGCTCCCGACGAGACGCTGAGAGCGCTGTCGGGCTTCCTGAGCGAGTCGTCCGATTAGCGAGCACACCGACCAGGACGCCCCTTCGCAGCCGACGGAGACCCGCCGCCGGCCCGGCTTGACGGCGCGACTGCGCACCTACCTGCTCGCCGGCATCGTGGTGACGGCGCCGATCGGGATCACGATCTACCTGGCCGTACTGTTTGTCGAATTTGTCGACGGTCAGATGCGCGGTCTCGTGCCGGCCGAGTACGACCCTATCCGGTATCTCCCGTTCGACATCCCGGGGCTCGGGGTGCTGGCGCTTCTCCTCATGCTGCTGGTCGTCGGCTTCTTCGCGGCCGGGCTCATCGGCCGCATGGTGTTTCGTCTCGGCGAGAGTCTCATCGACAGGGTACCGGTGGTACGGAGCGTCTACGGCGCCCTCAAGCAGATCTTCGAGACCGTGTTCGCCGACTCGTCGTCGTCGTTCCGCGAGGTGGTGCTCGTCGAGTACCCGCGTCGCGGCCTTTGGGCGGTGGGCTTCATCACTGGCCGTACCAGGGGTGAGGTCCGCGAGCGGATCGACCGCGACCTGGTCAATGTGTTCTTGCCCACGACTCCCAATCCCACCTCGGGGTTTCTCCTGTTCGTGCCGCGAGACGACTTGGTGCACCTGGACATGTCGGTCGAGGAAGGCATCAAGATGGTGATATCGGCAGGAATCGTCACGCCGCCGCGAGCAGCCACCCGTGATGCCGACGAGGTGTCGCCCACTGCCGGGTCGTGAGTGCGCCGGAACGGGATCGTCGCGAGCCTGAAGTCGGCGTTCTGGTCCGCAAGCTTCGATTTCGGTGCCGGGCCCTCGGCATTCGGGAACTGGCCGTAATCATGTCCGGATTCTTTGATGCCGAAGGCGAATCGATGGCAGTCACGGAACTTCGGGTGCTGGCCCGACTTCTCGACACCTATGCCGACCCTGACCTGATGGATTTCCTGCTGGGCACGAAGGCCTGGCCCGGTTGGGCAGCGACGGTGTCCGCGCGCATCGAATCACACGTCCGGGGACGACGACCCGGATCGTGACCGAAACCTTCCTGGACCGGCTGCCGCCCGCCGGCGAGCCGCTCCCGCTGCACGGCATGCCGGAGGGTTATTCGGCCCTGAAGGTGGCCGAGGCCGCGATGACCCGCCGCACGGCAGGGCCGATTCTCTGGGTGCTCCGCGACGACCGGCATTTGGCTGCAACCGAAGCGGTGCTCAGGACACTGCGGCCTGACATCGGCTTGGCCACGTTTCCTGCCTGGGACTGCCTGCCGTTCGACCGGGTATCGCCAAATCCCGCTGTGTCGGGCCGGCGGCTGACAGCGCTCGTGCGCCTGGCCGACACGTCTCCGGACATCGTGCTCACGACGGTCAACGCCGTCATCCAGCGGGTGCCGCCCCGGAGGACGTTTGCTGGTGCACGGATGGGGCTCGCCGTCGGATCGGTCGCGCGCCACGACGTCCTGATCGACCGCCTGATGGGTTGGGGGTACCGCCGGACCGGCACGGTCATGGAGGCTGGCGAGTTTGCCGCCCGGGGATCGCTCCTCGATGTGTTTCCCGCCGGCGCGGCACATCCCGCGAGATTGGATTTCTTCGGCGACGACGTCGACAGCATCCGGGTGTTCGATCCCATGTCGCAACGGACTTCAGGGACCCTGGAGGCCCTGGAGATCCTGCCGTTTTCGGAAGTGCCGTTCGACGAGTCGGGCCGCGACCGGTTCTGCGACGGGTACCGCCGAACCTTCGGGGCGGTCCGCGACCACGACCCGCTCTTCGAGGCGGTGTCCGGGGGTGTTCCCTACCCGGGGATGGAACACTGGCTGCCCCTGTTCCACGATTCCATGGAGACGCTGCTGGACCACGTGCAGCCGGCAGCGGTGCTCGTCGAGCACGATTTCTCGGATCAAGTGGACGAGCGATGGGAGTTGATCGGCGAGTACGCCGCCGCGCGGCGGGCGGGAACCCGCCCGTCGGCCGGCGTGCCGACGTACAAGCCCCTGGATCCGGAACGGTTGTACCTCCCACCCGAGGAACTGCGGGCGCGCATCGGAACTTGCCCCGGCGGAGTGCTGATCCCCTTCGGTGGTCCGCCCGAAACGGTGGACGCTGGTGGCAGGGCAGGCAGGAACTTCGCGGGCGAGGGGCACCGTGGGCCGGACGCCGTGTTCGAGGCGGTCGCGGCCTTCGCCCTGGACCAACGGTCGGCCGGACGGGTCGTGGCGATCAACTGCCAGAGCACGGCTTCGCGGGCTCGGCTGGTTCCGCTGCTGCGACGCCACGGACTGCCGGGAGCGAGCACGGCCAGGACCTGGGGCGACGTCACCGCCGCGGCACCGGCCGAGGTTCCGGTGATGGTGGGGCCCTTCCGGACCGGGTTCCACTCGGCCGAAACGGTCGTCATCACGGAGGACGACGTGTTCGGCCCGCGGGCGCATCGGCCTGCGGCACCAAGACGGCGGGCCGACGAGGCGCTTCGCCTGGCCACGGCGCTCACATCCGGCGATTTCGTCGTCCATGTCGACCATGGAATCGGTCGCTACGAAGGCCTCGAGACCGTGGATGCCGACGGGGCGCCACACGATTGCCTGCGCATCGTCTACCGGAGTGGAGACCGGCTGTTCGTTCCGGTGGAGGTCATCGATCTCGTCTCGCGGTACGGGAACACGGAGAGCGATCGGGCGCCGACGCTCGACAAGCTCGGCGGCTCCGGGTGGGCCCTGCGGCGTGACCGCGTCCGCAAGCGGGTGGCGGAGATGGCGCACGATCTCATCCGGCTGGCGGCGGAGCGCAGCGAACGCCGGGTCTCGGCCATTCGAGCGGATGACGACAGCTACGCCGCCTTTTGCGCGGCATTTCCGCATGACGAGACCGACGATCAGCTCGAAACGATCCGCGAGATCGAAGGCGACCTGGCGAGCGAGCGACCGATGGACCGGCTGGTGTGCGGTGATGTGGGCTTCGGCAAGACCGAGGTGGCGCTCCGCGCCGCCCATGCGGTCGCCGGCGCCGGCCAGCAGGTTGCAGTGGTCGTGCCGACCACCTTGCTCGCGCGACAGCACTACGAAACCTTCAGTTCCCGCTTTGACGGTACCGGCATCTCGGTCGCTCAGCTATCCCGGCTGACCCCGGGTTCGCAGCGGAGCGACCTCCGCCGGCGCCTGGCGGACGGATCGCTTGGCATCGTGGTGGGAACCCATGCGCTGCTCGCTGACCGGATTCGCTTCGCCAACCTCGGGCTCCTGGTGGTCGACGAGGAGCAGCATTTCGGGGTGGCGCAGAAGGAACGTCTCAAGACCCTCCGCGCCCAGGTCCATGTACTCACGCTCACCGCAACCCCGATTCCGCGCACGCTCCACATGGCGCTGACGGGCGTGCGCGACCTCAGCCTGATTTCCACGCCCCCCGTCGACCGGTTGGCGATACGGACGTACGTCACACCCTTCGACCCGGTAGTCATTGCCGAGGCGATCCGCCGCGAGCGCGCCCGTGGCGGGCAGGTCTTCTGCGTGGTACCGCGAATCCGCATGCTGGATGCGGCTGAGCGAGAACTCCAGCAGCTTGCCCCAGATGCCGTCATCGCGACCGCCCACGGACGCATGGGCACTGCCGCTCTCGAGGATGTGATGACGCGGTTCTACGACCAGCGAATCGACATCCTGGTGTCGACGTCAATCATCGAATCCGGGCTCGACATCGCCGGCGCGAATACGCTGATCGTGATGCACGCTGACCGATTCGGGCTGTCCCAGCTCTACCAGCTGCGGGGCCGTATCGGCCGGCGCCACACCCGGGGGTACGCCTACTTCACGCTCGCTTCCGCGCGCGCCATGACGGAAAACGCCACGAAGCGGCTGCAGGTCCTGCAGAACCTGGACGGTCTGGGGGCGGGGTTTACGCTCGCGAGCCACGACCTCGACATCCGCGGCGCCGGAAACCTGTTGGGGGCGGACCAGTCAGGGCACATTCGCGAGGTCGGGGCGGAGCTCTACCAGCAACTTCTCCGGGAGGCCGTGGAGGCGCTCCGGTCGGGGGCCCCCGAGCTCACGGACACCGACAGCTGGGCCCCCCAGGTCCGGATTCGCGTGCCGAGCCTCATACCCGATGACTATGTCGCCGATCTCGGAGTCCGTCTGACACTGTACCGCCGGCTGGCCGCGCTGCGGGACGATGAAGAGCTGACCGCATTTGGCGACGAACTCGAGGATCGCTTCGGAGACCTTCCCGAGGAAACCCGCAACCTGCTCCGCGTTATGGCCATCCGGCTGCGTTGCCGACGGTCAGGAATTGAGCGGCTGACGGCGGGAGGTGGGGGGCTCACCGCGACGTTCCGGCGCGGGCGGGCCGCCGCTCCCGAAGCGCTTCTCGACTGGGTCGCCCGCACACCCGAAGCTGCAGTTCTGGACCCGGCGTCGATCAGGGTCAGGGCCGAGTGGATCGGGGCTAGGAAAATCCTCGGTGGGACGTTCCGGGTCGCTGACGAAATCGCCCGCCTCACCGACGAGGGCGAGGCGGGCGGAGAACGCGTCGACTAGCGATCGCGTCAGGTGATGTGGGCGCCGATCGTTTCGACGTAGACCGCGTACAGCGACTGGCTGCCGGTCATGAAGAGGCGATTGCGCTTGGTGCCGCCGAAGCAAACGTTGGAGCAGATCTCGGGCAGACGGATCTGACCGATCCGGTCGCCGTTCGGGGCAAAGATGTGCACCCCGTCGTAGCCGTCGCCAACCCAGCCGGCGCTGGCCCAGACGTTCCCGTCTTCGTCGCAACGGATGCCGTCGGCGAAGCCGGTCTTGCCGTCGAGTTCCATGCTGGCGAACTGGCGCGGGTTCTTCAGTTTGGCGCCGTCGATGTCCCAGGCCATGATGTTCGGCGTGGCCTCCGGATAATGGCTGGCGCCGGTGTCAGCCGCATACAGCTTGGTGTAGTCGTTGCTGAAGCAGAGCCCGTTCGGCTTGAAGGGTTCGTCCGCGACCTTCGCCACCTCACCGGTCTGCGCGTCGATCCGGTAGATGGCTTCTTTCTGGATCGGCTGCGGGCTGCCGGTGTTGAGGCGGTGGCCCTCGTAGTTCATCAGTGAACCGTAACCGGGGTCCGTGAACCAGATCGAGCCGTCGTCCGGGTGCACGACCGCGTCGTTCGGCGCGTTGAACTCCTTGCCGTTGGCCTCGTTGGCGAGCACGGTGATGGAGCCGTCGTACTCGTACCGGACGACCCGGCGGTTACCGTGTTCGCAGGCGATCTGCCGGCCGCTGTAGTCGAACGTGTTCCCGTTGGAGTTGCCCGAGGGGTAGCGGAACTGACGCGAGACGTGGCCGTCCTCTTCGATCCACCGGAGCTGTTCGTTGCTGGGGATGTCGCTCCAGAGGAGGTAGCGACCCACTCCGTTCCAGGCCGGCCCCTCGGCCCAGAAGGTGCCGCGGTGGAGCCTCAGGATCGGGGTGTTGCCCAGCTTGTAGCGGAACCGACCATCAAGCGGCACCACATCCGGTTCCGGGTACCGGACCGGCTCGGCATCCGGGCCGAAGTTGCGGGCAAAGGCCTCCGGTGCCATCGCGGTGACGGCGGCGACTCCGGCGGCAGCGGACAACACGCTGCGGCGGGTGGTTTCGGTGGCGCGGGATTTTCGTTCCGTCGACGCGTCATCGTCCGGCTGCTTGGACGCCGCGAGATCGATGAACCTATGAAGCTGTGGACTTGGCATGTGTGTTTCCTCCAATGCCCTGTGGCGCGGTCTCGGGACCGCACTTCGGCGATATCTTCCTCCGGGCGATTCGGGCGTGGCGCTCGCGCCGCCGCAGAGGAAGTTCCTCTCCCTGCACCGATGATACAGCCCGCGGCCAGTCAATAGGAAATCTGCATGGACAGGGTGCAGATGCCGGTTCAGGAATGCCGCCCCCTTGGCGGCGCGCCCCATTGGATCAGGCGCGGTGTTCCGAGCGCGCGAGGACGACCGCAAATACGTTTCGAAACACCTGGGGCTCCTGCGCGCCCGCGACCGCCAGCTTCCCGTTGATGACGAAGTGAGGGACGCCGCTCGCCCCGGCCCCACGTGCCCGGCTGTCACTCTCGATCACTTGCGCCCGGTCGGTATCGCTCAGGAGGTAGCGCTCGGTCTCGGCGCGCCCCAGCCCGGCCGCCTCGCCGATGTCGGTCAGGACGTCGACCGCGCCGATGTCACGTCCTTCGAGGAAGTAGGCGGCGAACAGCGCCTCCACGACCTCGTTCTGCAGGTCGGCGCGCTGCGCATGAACGAGCAGCCGGTGCGAGTCCAGGGTATTCGGAGTCCGCGTGATGCGATCGAATTCGATCTCGAGGCCGGAAGTACGGGCGACGTCTGCGATGTTCCGGTAAATGCTTCGGCCCCGCTCGGGACCTCCGAATTTGAGCGCGACGTAGCGCTTGCGGCTCATCCCGCCCGCCGGCATGTCGGGATTGAGCTGAAACGGATGCCAGCGCAGTTCTGCAGTCACGGCCGCGTCCACCGACGCGAGCGCTGCCTCGAGGCGGCGCTTGCCGATGTAGCACCACGGGCAAATGGTGTCGGACAGGATGTCAACGGTGATGTGCATGGGTTTCTCGACGGCGGAGCATAGTAGCTTGCCGGCAAAATGGTGGGAAAGGCGCGAAGGTCGGCGCCGGCGCCCAGCGGAAGCGCCGGTGCTGCATTTCTGGCCGTGATCGGCCGGCCGGCAGCGAGGGTTCGGGCAGTGTGGCTAGCACACGGCGGATCGTTTCGCGGCAGCCGGGCGGCAGGTCCATGGAAGAGCGCCAACCAGTCGGTAACCCGCGATTGCGCGCCGACCCATAGCGTGTGTGCTAGATGATGGGCGACGGGCCCATTTGCGGGTCTCCGCCAATGGACCGACGATGGCGCTCGCGCCAGGAGGCAGAACGGGCATGGGACGGCTGGAAGATTTTCGGTTCCTGACGGGTCAGGGTTGTTTCGTCGATGACCTGCCCCGGTCGTCGGCAGCCGAAGCCGTGGTGCTGCGTTCGCCCCATGCTCATGCCGAGATCCGCTCGATCGACACGCAGGCTGCCCGGTCCAAGCCCGGGGTGCTGGCCGTGCTGGTGGAGAGCGATCTCGATCTGCGGCCGATTCCCTGTATCACGCCGCTTGACGCCGTGGAGCCGCTGCTGGTTCCGGAACGCCCGGCGCTGGCCCGCAAACGGGTGCGCTACGTCGGTGAACCTGTGGCGTTTGTCGTGGCGGAGTCGTATTGGGAAGCGTTCGACGCAGCCGAGGCGGTCGAGATCGACTACGAGCCGCTCCCGATTGTCACGGACGGGGCCGAGGCGCTTGCGCCGGGAGCTCCCCAGCTGTGGGACCGGGTACCCGGGAATCTCGCGTTTCGGTTTGAGAGAGGCGATCGTGCGGCAGTGGAGGCCGCGATCGCTCAGGCTGCCCACGTCACGACACTCGATCTGATGAATCAGCGGGTGATGGCTTCGCCGCTGGAGACCCGCGCGGGAGTCGCGGAATACGATGCCGAGACGGGCCGGTCGCTACTGACCGTGACCGCCCAGGGGCTCCACCCCATTCGAAGCCAGCTTGCCGACGTGTTCGACGAGCCGGTCGACAATTTTCACCTAGCTGCACCCGATGTCGGCGGAGGGTTCGGCAGCAAGAATTACCTGTACCCGGAGTGGGTCCTGCTCGTCTGGGCGGCCCGTCGCCTGCGGCGGGTGATTCACTGGTCGGCGCAACGATCAGAAGAGACCGCCGCCGGGGCACACGGACGGGATTTCCGGGCCAACGCACGGCTGGCGCTGGATGGCGGCGGTAACTTCTGCGCCCTGGACGTGCGTGCCGTGGCCAATCTTGGCGCTGGTCTCTCCACTTCCGGGCCCCACAGCTCGACGCTCGCACCAGCGACCGTTTTGGGCGGCGTCTATGCGATTCCCGCCATCTACCTGGAAACGCGCGGTGCATTCACCAATTGCGCCCCGATCGACGCCTACCGTGGAGCCGGCAAGCCGGAGGCGAATTACCTTGTCGAGCGGCTCGTCGACAAGGCCGCCCGTGAGCTTGGCGCCGACCCGGTTGACCTGCGTCGACGGAACGTCATTCGGGACTATCCCTACCGGAAGGCCCTCGGCGAGACTGTCGACACCGGTGACTTCGCGGCAAACCTCGACGAGGCTGTCCGCTTGGCCGACCGGGAAGGATTCGCCCGTCGCCGGGATCGCTCGAAACAGGCCGGCAAGCTCCGGGGGCTCGGCATCGCCTGTTTTCTGGAGACCTCGCGGGGATCGGACCGAGAAGGCGCGGAAGTATGCGTCAAGCCGAACGGCGTGATCGAGATTCGCATGGGCACGGATTCGACCGGCCAGGGGCATGAAACCGTTCTCTCCAGGCTGGCAGCCGAGCGCATCGGTGTGCCGCTGGAGAACATCCGCTTTCGGGAGGCGGATACACGGGTCACGCGGATGGGCGAGGGACACGGTGGCGCCCGGACCTTGCACATGGGAGGTACTGCGCTCTGTCGCGCCATCGACGCGATGATCGGGCGGGCCCAGGTCGAGGCGGCCCGCCTCCTGCAGGCGGACATCGAAGAACTCGGGTACGCGGAGGGCGGATTCGTGGTACGCGGAACGGAGCGGAGGATTGACATCGCGACGATTGCCGGCGATGCGGAGATCGATGCCTTCGAACTGGTCGAGGACGCTGACATCACCTTTCCGTCCGGATGTCATGTGGCCGAAGTGGAGATCGATTGCGAGACCGGCGATGTGACGCTTCTTCGCTACGCAGGGGTCGACGATTACGGTCGGCGTTTGGACACGCAGTTGACCCTTGGACAAGTGGTGGGCGGGCTTGCACAAGGTGCGGGTCAGGCCCTGCAGGAGGCCATCGTCTACGACCCGGACACGGGCCAGATCCTGAGCGGTAGCCTCATGGACTACCGGTTGCCGCGCGCAGCTGACCTGCCGGAGTTCGCGATCGGTTTTCGGGAGACTCCCACCGGGCGCAATCCCCTAGGGGTCAAAGGCGCAGGGCAGGCCGGAGCGATCGCGGCCCCGGCGACCATCATGAATGCCGTCATCGACGCCTTGACCCCCTTCGGCATCGACGACTTGCCGATGCCAGCGACGGGCGCGAAGGTCTGGGAAGCGATGCGGCGAGCAAAAGCCGCCGGATCCGGCTGTCGCTAGTCGTCGCGTTTCGCTGCCGAGGAACCTCACCGCCTTCATGGCACACCGCACGGAACAAATTGTCTTGGGTGATCGAGGGATCTGCTTGCCGCGGACTTCCGTCCCCGTGCCCCTGGATGGGCCATTTGCCGATAACACTGGACCACGGAGTAAGACTCGTGCACGGATATGTCAGAACACTCGCCTCGGTACTCTTGATTGTCGGTGTGGCTGCCACCACGGGCGCCCAAGCTCGCGACATTCTGCCGCCGGTATCCACACCGACTGACCTCAAGCCGGGCAGCATCACCTGCGACGAGTGCCCGTATCCGGCCCCGAGCAAGTATCTCGACATCGACGTGTACAGCCAGGACGTGCGCATCTCCTATATGGACATCGCGCCGGCTGTCCCGGCCAACGGCCACGTGGTCCTGCTGATGCACGGCAACAACTTCGGCGGTTTCTACTTCGGTGACATCATCGACGGGCTGACCGACGCCGGATTTCGCGTCATCGCTCCGGACCAGATCGGGTACGGCAGATCGTCAAAGCCGATCGCGCCGTACAACTTCAATACGCAGGCGCGAAACACGCAGCTCATCCTCGAGCACGAGGGGATCGACAAGGTCATGGCGGTTGGCCACTCGATGGGCGGCATGCTCGCGACGCGGTTTACCACGCAGTATCCCGACTCAGTCGAGCGGCTGGTCATCTACAACCCCATCGGCCTCTCCGACAACCGGTTCGATCGCCCGATGACGCCGGTGGACCAAATCTACGCGCGGGTCCTTCAGACCGACTACCAGAGCACCCGTCGGAGCCTCAGCCGGTACGTCCGGCACGACCCGTCGGCCTGGAACGACAAGTTCGAGCTCTACACGCGCATCCGCTCGTCGTGGACTCTCAGTTCCGACTTTCCGCGCCTCGCCATGGTGCAGGCGATCATCTTCCAGATGCTCTACCAAGACCCGGTCGTCTACGACTGGCCGCATATCCAGGTGCCGACGCTCGCATTCGGGGGTGCGGAGGATCTGCTGCTCGGCACGGCGGAGGTCTTTCAGGAGCGAATGCAGGTGTTGGCCGACACCGTGCCGAACGAAAACGGTCGCCTGCTGCTGTTTCCCGGGCTGGGTCATGTGCCGCACCTGGAGCGGCCGGACATCATCGTGCCCGCGCTCGTCGAGTACCTGCTGGAGGGCGTCGAGTAGCCCCGTTCGGGAACAGACGCCCGGAAACCATCGAGTCCGCATGCACAGGGCTGGGCGATGGCGGGGCATACTCGGACCGCCTTGCCCGACCCGCGGACGCCTCGCGCGGTTTTCTCGCTTCCTGCCCGGAAAGTGGGAAGCGCCGCGGAAATCGGGAGTGCAATTTGCTGGTATGTCGTTGTGCGCGCGGGCTTGCGAGTCCTCGGCTGCCGGCCTTCCCGATCCCTCTGCACGTGCGCCCCTGCGGGGATTGGCGACCGGTCCAGGTCGTTCAGAGTTCCCCGGCAAGCAACAGATCGACGTCCGTCGAAGCGTCCCGGATGGCAGCGACCGGAGCCGTCGCCGCGATAGCACCCTTCCGCATGATGGATACCTGATCGCACAGGGCGGTTGCGAATTCCAGATTTTGCTCGGCCAGCAGGATGGTCAGACTGTCGTGCCGCTTCAGCATGGTCAGCAGTTCGAGAATCTGGTCGACATACGATGGCTGCAACCCCTCGGTGGGCTCGTCAAGGAGCAGCGTCCCGGGCCGCGTGCTGAGGCAGCAGGCCAACGCAACCAATTGCCGCTCGCCACCGCTCAACGCATCTCCGGTCCGGTCGAGCAGTGGCGGCAGGACTGGAAACCGGTCCAGGATGTCCGACAGGTTTCCGGCGGCACGACCTTTCGCGACCATCGCGTACCGCAGCTGGTCCCGGACGGTCATGCGCAGGAAGACGCCCTGTCCCTGCGGCATGTAGCCGAACCCCGCGCGCGCGCGCTCCTGCGGCGGCTGGTCCGTCACGTCGAGCCCGTCGAGCACGATTTTCCCGGAGGTTACGGCAAGAAACCCCATCAGGGCGCGCATCAACGTGGTCTTGCCCATGCCGTTGGCGCCCAGCACGGCCATGGCGGTCCCGGTGCCGACATCGATGCTGACTCCGTCCAGCACCGGGACGGGGCCGTAGCCCGCGCAGAGGCCGGTGACCTTCAGCACCGGTCGGAAGCTGGAGGCTGGCCGAGATAGACCTCCCGTACCCGCCGGTCCGCCAGGACGGCATCGGCCGGACCTTCCGCAAGGATTTGCCCCTGGTGGAAGACCGTTACGGCGTCCGCGACCATCTGAACAAACTGCAGATCGTGTTCGACGGCGATGATGGTGTGGTCTTCTGCCAGGGATCGGACGAGTTCTGCCGTTCGGGCGACTTCCTGACGCGTCATCCCGGCCGTGGGTTCGTCCAGCAGCATCAGCGCGGGGCTCCCTGCCATGACGAGGCCGAGCTCAAGCCACTGCCGTTGGCCGTGCGGGAGCGTTCCTGCCATCTGGGATGCATGGGAGGAAAGGCCGGTGATCGTGAGGATTTCTTCGGTCTTGCGGGTTCGGGCCATCCGATTTCCGGCCTTCCGGGTAGCCAGTCGCACGTTCTCGGCCACGCTCAGCCCGTCAAACAGCGCGGGGATCTGGGTCTTGATGGACACTCCCTTCCGCGCGATCGCGTGCGTGGCGGCACCGGTGATGTCCCTGCCGCTCAAACGCACCTGCCCGCCCGTGGGCCGGAACTGTCCGGTGAGGCAGCGGAAGAACGTGCTCTTGCCGGCTCCATTGGGTCCGATCAGGCAGCGCAGCTCGCCCGCGTCGACCCGGAAGTCCACCCGATCGATCGCGGTCACACCGCCAAAGCGCTTGGTCAGCGCAATCGTTTCGAGGAGCGGAGCCTGCGTCACAGTGCGCTCCTGACGCGGCTTCGCAATCCAGCCAGCAGACTCCTGGTGCCAGGGATCAATCCGCGTCGGGCAAACAGGACGAGCACCACGAATGCCGCGCCGAGCACCAGGTTCGTGTCGGCAACCTTGGTCTCGCCGAGCCAGGTCATGGCCGCCTGGACCAGGACGCAGCCGATCACGGCGCCGCTCAGGGTACCGAGGCCTCCGACCAGCACCCAGACGATGATCTGCGCCGTGAACGTCATGGAGAACACGTTCGGGCTCACGTATGACCCCCATGCGGCGAACAGGACGCCGGAGAGCCCCGCGACGGCGCCGCCGATCGCGAAGACCGCAAGCTTTGTGATGCGGACGTCGTAGCCGAGCAGCTGGGCCCTTTCCTCGTTTTCCCGTATGGCGACGACAACCCGGCCGAAATCGGTTGCCAGCAGCCCGCGCAGGCCACCGTAGACCGCGGCAAGCATGATCGCGGTGAGCACGTAAAGGTCGCCGTACACCACCACCCGTTCCGGGAATCCGGGAACGTTGATCGGGGGTACCGAAGGGATGCCGTTGTACCCGCCGAGCAGCGCCGTGCCGATCCGGTAGTCGCTACCCGCCGAAGCCCCGGTCAGGTAGTAGAAGATCAGCGACACCGCAAGCGTGATGACGGCAAGATAGACATCGCTGATTCGCTGCCAGAACAGGAAATAACCAAGAATTCCGGCCAGTCCGGCGGGCAGGAGAATGCCCAACACGAGGGGCACGGTGCTCTCGCCCAAGTTGATGACGGCGATGGCGTAGGTGTAGCCGCCCAGTCCAAAGAACACGGATTGGCCGAAGCACAGGATGCCGCCAAACCCCCATACCCAGGCGAGACTGAGCGCGAGGATCGCGAACACTAGGAACAGCGTAAGTTGAAACAGGACATAGATTTCGGCGACGGCCGGGATAACGACGATAAGTGCACTGCCCACCGCGACGGCAGCCAGGAGGTTCGCCCGTTCGCGGATCCAGTTCACAGGGCCTTGCGGAAGTATCGCCCGGTAATGCCGGTGGGCAGGAGGCGCAGCAGCACGATGGCGACGATCAGCAAGGCCACCTCACCGACCACGGGGCGGCTGAGGAAGGCGGCTGCCTGGCTTGTGAAGCCGAACAATGCCGCCGCCAGGGTCGTGCCGGTGAGCGCCGTTGCCCCGCCGCTGATCACGGTGATGAACGCCTTGACGACGTACGTCGCCCCGATTTCCGGCAGCACGCCGGCAAGCGGGGCCAGCACCGCGCCGGCCAGGCCGCTCAGTGCTGAGCCGAGGACGAAGGTGGAGCTACGAAGGCGTCGGGTGTCCGCGCCGAGCGCGGCCGCGAGTTCCGGGTTTTGCATGGCGCCTCGCACCAGAAGGCCCGCCCGGCTCCAGCGCAGCCACGCAAATAGGGCCACAATCGTCAGGACCGCCACAGCGATTACGAAAAACGTATAGTTTCCAATGGAGTACGATCCGATTTGGATGGTTCCGAAAGGTGGTGCCACGCCTTGTTGGTGGTACCCGAGTACCGTGGCCGCCAAGCCGATCAGGAAGAGACTGAGGCCCCAGGTGGCGAGAATCGTGGCGATGATGTCTCCGCGGAGGTGACGGATGATGAAGCGTTCGACGAGGAAGCCGAGCGCGCCGACCACCGCAGGTGCGACGACCAGCATGGCGACCCAGAGATTCAGGCCGGCACCGGCGGCCAGCACGAAGGCGTAGCCCCCGACCATCAGGAACTCTCCGTGGGCGAAGTTGATCACCCGGAGCATTCCGAAGATGACGGCCAGTCCGATGCAGACCAGTGCCAGACTGGCCATTGCGTGCAGGAGGTGAAGGCCGACGACGAGGGCGTGATCCATGTCTGCCGACGCCCCGGCGGGTGTCAGATGTCCGGAGTGAACATGGTGTTGGTGTCGGGCCGTGCCTGGAGGTCGCACTGCGCCGCCGGGTTGGTGGGGGCCACGCCCTGATACCGCTGCAGGATTCTGAACTCGCCGTCGCGGGCTTCCGCCAGGTGGGTGTCCATGAAGCAATGATGCGTGGTGGGGTCGATGCTGACCGGGCCGCCGGGGCCGTCCACGCCGATCCCCGTCTCCAGGGCCTCGATCACGGCCTCCCGTTCAACCGTTCCGGCCTGCCGGACGGCTTCCGCCCACAGCGTCCAGCCGTACCAGTCCTTGATCGGCACGTCGGTCAGATAGCCGTAATCGGTACCGTAGCGACGACGGAAGTCGGGCAGCCACGCCTGGTTGAACGCGTTGTCCAGGCTCTCGTAATACGACCCGATCACCATGATGCCGTTGACGACCTCCGGAGGCATGCGGACGATTTCGCTGGTGCCGCCAAACGTGGTGGACATCATTGGAATGCGCTGGTTCATGCCGGCTGACGCCCACTGTCCGTAGAATGCCTCGTGCGCCGGGCCGACGAAGACATTGAGCACGACATCCGGTTCCACGGCCTGAATGCGGCTGATGGTCGCGCCGAACTGATTCACGTCCAGCGGAAAGAACTCTTCTCCGACGACTTCACCACCCAGGCCTTGCGCGGCCTTCCGAATCCACTGCGCCGAGATCTGGCCGTAGTTGTAGTCCGCCGCCAGGACGTAGACCCGCTTGCCCCAGCGATCCGCCGCCGCCTGCAGCAATAGATCGACGTAGATGCCCGGGGTTGCGCCCGTCGCGAAAAAGTTGCGGTCGCAGACCCCGCCCTCGTAGTTCGTGTTGTAGACGTAGAGAGTGTGAAGGCGATGGAGAATGGGCCTGATGACCTCGCGCGACGAACTCGTCAGTCCGCCCTGCACCACAGCCACCCGGTCCCGCAGGGCCAGCTGGTTGGCGAACTGGTTGTAGAACTGCATCTCGGACTGGGCGTCGTAGAGCTTGACCTCGAGCTGGCTGCCGAGAAGGCCGCCTGCTTCGTTGATCTGGTCGATTGCCAGCTTCGCGCAACGCCACTGGTTGTCGCCGAAACCCTGAAGCGGTCCCGACAGGTCATAGATGGCCCCAACCGCAATCGGCTCGCTGGCCCTTGCGGAACGGAGGCCAACCAAGGGGACCGCGGAGGCGGCCATCGCTCCTTCGATAAACGTACGTCGTGTCAGCAACGTGAAGAATTCTCCCAGAGGTGTCGGCTTTGCACCGCTTAGCGCTCGGTCGCCGGATGCCGGGGACGGTGCGCGGAAGCTCGGCGGAAAAGTTGCAATGAATGCATGGTGCCAAGTTAGCAACTTTTGGAGACTTCGTTGGCGGGCGCGGCCTCGGCACACATCGCGCGTTCGTTCTAGCTTTGGTGCCGGGGCGCCCGGGGAGCACCGCGCCCGCCAGGCGGAGTGTGCGCTCGTTGACAGGCATGGGGGGCACCGTACGATCGCTTCTCAATACAGCGACAGGGTGCCCGCAGTGGACGCATTTCTCGATCAGGAGCAACAACTCTTCCAGGAGTCCGTCCGCCGGTTTGCGGAAGAACGGATGGCGCCGTCAGCTGCTGACTGGGATCGTGATCGGACGTTTCCGGTCGATGTCCTGCGCGAGGCGGCCCGCCTCGGGCTGGCGGGCCTCTACGTGCCCGCGGAATACGGCGGCAGCGGGCTCTCGCGTCTTAATGCCGCCATCGTGTTCGAGGAACTGTCCGCGGCCTGCCCGTCCACGGCAGCGTACATCTCCATTCACAACATGGTGGCGTGGATGATCGCGACGTTCGGGAGCGACGAGCAGCGACGGTGGTTCCTCCCGGGGATGATGGCGATGGACCTCCTCTCCAGCTATTGCCTGAGCGAGCCAGGTTCTGGCTCGGACGCGGCGTCCCTGGCGACCCGAGCGGAGCGAGACGGCGACCACTACGTGCTGAACGGCTCGAAGGCCTTCATCTCCGGCGGTTCGACGTCCGACCTCTACGCCTGCATGGTCCGTACCGGCGGAGAAGGCCCGCGCGGTATCTCATGCGTGGTGGTGGAGAAAGGCTCGCCCGGCCTGTCATTTGGCCGGCAGGAGGCGAAGCTGGGCTGGCACAGCCAGCCTACGGCGGCCGTGATCTTCGAGAACTGTCGGGTTCCGGTGGCCAACCGGATCGGTGCCGAGGGGGAGGGCTTTCGGATCGCGATGCGCGGCCTCGATGGCGGGCGCATCAACATCGCCTCGTGCTCGCTCGGCGCGGCGCGTCGGGCATTGGCTGAGACCAGGGAGCACCTGCGGACCCGCAAGCAGTTCGGCGAGACATTGGCGTCGTTCCAGGGCCTGCGTTTCCGGTATGCGGACATGGCCACCGACCTGGAGGCGGCGCGCTTGATGGTGCACGCTGCCGCCCGTGCCGTCGACGAGGGCCACGCCGACGCCACGGTCCGTTGCGCGATGGCGAAACGCTATGCCACGGACGTCGGGTTCCACGTGTGCGACGAGGCGATCCAGCTGCACGGCGGTTACGGCTACCTCAACGACTATCCGCTGGAGCGCCTGCAGCGTGACACCCGCGTTCACCGCATTCTCGAGGGAACCAACGAGATCATGCGGGTCATCGTGTCACGCGGCCTCCTTGACGACTGACGCCTGACCGCCAGGGAGACAGGGGGTTGGCGGCCGGTCTTCACTGGTATCGAGAAGGCGCGGCCGGACGTGTCATCCTTGATCGACCGGAGGCACTGAACGCCCTCGACCTGGCCATGGTACGGGCGTTTGCGCAGGCGCTTGACGCTTTCGAGAGCGATGCCAGCGTGCGCGCCGTCACCGTCGAGGGCAAGGGCGAGCGTGCCTTTTGCGCTGGCGGCGATGTGCTGGCGTTCTACGATGCCCGAGGCACCGACAGCACGGTCGGCGCCGATTTCTTTCGAGAGGAATACACGCTCAATCGGCGGATCAAGCGCTACTCGAAGCCTGTCGTGGCATTCATGGACGGGATCACGATGGGCGGCGGGGTCGGGGTATCGCTGCACGCCTCGCACCGCGTGGTGACGGAGCGTACCGTCTTCGCGATGCCCGAAACGGGAATCGGTCTGTTTCCGGATGTGGGCACCGGACACTTCTTGAGCCGACTGGGCAGCGGCGTCGGGACCTGGATCGCCCTGACCGGGAATCGGCTCGGTGCGGGCGACTGCCTGGACATCGGCGTCGGAACGCACGGACTGGATGCGGCGGCAAGGGTGCACGACGCGGTGCAGGCCATCGCGGCCATGGCCGACGACGACGTGGAGGCCGCGCTGGCGCCGTTTCTCGGCGAGCCGCCGGCCGGCACGGCTCTGGAAGCACGGGAAGTGATTGCCCGGTGTTTTGGCCGGCACGACGCACAGGCGATTGTCCAGGCGCTGGAGGTCGAGCGGTCGGAGTGGGCGGAACGCACCGCGGCCGGATTGGCGCGCAAGTCGCCAACGAGCATTCGGATCACCCTCCGGCAACTGGGGGAGGCCAGAACCGCTACCTTCGAGGACGAGCTCGTAACCGAGTACCGCATGAGCCAGGCGTGCATAGCCGGCCACGATTTCATGGAAGGAATCCGGGCAGCGCTCGTGGACCGCGACCGCAAACCTCGATGGTCGCCGGACCGTCTCCACGACGTGACGGATCAATTGGTGGCCCGCCATTTCACGGAGCCCCCGGTTGGCGACCTCAGGTTTGACTGACGTGTTTGCCGGCCGCAGCCCGTTTCGTCAGCGGGCCCGGCCGCAACGATGTTCGTCGTAGAGCCCGCCGGCTGCCACAGCTGACATCCGGTATCGGGTATCTCCATTAACAACTTAGAGTCAGAGTATTAACCGAATAATCTTCTGTCTCGTGGAGGACAGGAGGGGGCCAGTTTGCGCCTGCGGGCGGGATGGGGCGGTGCGGACCTGCGCAGCGATGGCAGAATGTCGTCAGGTCGAACGGCGGGCGTGTTGGCCTGCCTGCTGCGGGCGGCGCTGCAGGGTCCGGGCCCAGCTGTCGCGCAGCGCCACGGTTCGATTCAGCACCAGACGGTCGGACCTGCTGGTGCGGTCAAGACAGAAGTAGCCTTGGCGCTCGAACTGTACCGTCGTGCCGGGAGCGAGGTCGGTCAGCGCGGGTTCCACTCTGCAGCCATCCAGCCTCTCGCGTGACGACGGGTTCAGGTGTTCGAACGGGTCGGCGTTCGCTCCGGGATCTGCGTGCAGGAAGAGCGGGCCGTACTGCCGGACCTCGGCCGGGAGCGCATGTTGGGCCGAGACCCAGTGCAGCGTGCCCTTGACCCGGCGGCCATCCGGTGCGGTGCCGCCACGGCTGTCCGGGTCGTAGGTGCAGCGAAGTTCCACGATTTCCCCCGCAGCGTCCTTCACGACTTCGCGGCACGTCACGAGGTACGCGTAGCGCAGACGGACCTCCCGGCCGGGAGCGAGGCGAAAGAATTTCCGGGGGGGATCTTCCATGAAGTCATCACGTTCGATGAACAGCTCCCGCGTGAACGGAACCTGCCTCGTCCCGGCAGCGGTATCTTCGGGATTGTTGACGGCTGCGAGATGGTCGACCGCGTCCGCCGGATAATTCTCGACAACCAGTTTCAGCGGGCGCAGCACCGCCATCCGGCGCTCAGCCGTCCGGTTCAGGACTTCGCGTGCGCAGTGTTCCAGCAGCGCAAACTCGACAGTGTTGTCACGTTTGGTCACGCCGATCCTGCGGGCAAAGTCCCGGATGGCCTCGGGCGGATAGCCACGCCGCCGGAGACCGCGCAGCGTGGGGAGACGCGGATCGTCCCAGTCTTCCACGTGTTGTTCGTCCACGAGCCTGCTGAGACGCCGCTTCGAGAGCACCGTATGGGACAGGTTGAGTCGCGCAAACTCGTACTGGCGTGAACGGGTGGGGACTGGAAGGTTGTCGATCAACCAGTCGTAGAGTGGTCGGTGATCTTCAAACTCCAGGGTGCAGATCGAATGGGTGACTCCCTCGATGGAGTCGGACTGCCCGTGCGCGAAATCGTAGGTGGGGTAGATGCACCACTTCGTGCCGGTCCGGGGATGGGGAGCGTGCAGGATGCGGTACAACACCGGGTCACGGAGGTTGATGTTTCCTGAGGCCATGTCGATCTTGGCACGAAGCACCCGCTGACCGTCGGCAAAATCGCCCGCCCGCATCCGCCGGAACAGGTCCAGGTTTTCGTTTACGGAACGCGTGCGGAACGGGCTGTCGATTCCTGGCGAGGTCAGGGTTCCGCGGTGCTCCCGGATGGTTTCGGCCGACTGGTCGTCCACGTATGCCTTGTCGGTCGTGATCAGATGTTCGGCCCACTCGTACAACCGCTCGAAGTGGTCGGACGCGAAGTACCGGTGCTCTCCCCAGTCGAAGCCGAGCCAGCGCACATCCGCTTCGATCGCGTCGATGAACTCCTGCGCTTCCCGGGTCGGATTGGTGTCATCAAAGCGGAGGTGACAGCGCCCTCCGAACTCCTGAGCAATACCGAAGTTCAGACAGATCGACTTGGCATGCCCGATGTGCAGGTACCCGTTGGGTTCAGGTGGAAAGCGTGTGATCACGCTCTCCGTTCGGCCGGCCTCGATGTCCTGGCGCACGATGTCCCGGACGAAGTTATGCTGATTCCCTTCGGCAACGCTGCCGGCGTCGTTCATGGCGGTACTCTCCGGGCTCGGCCAACCTGCGCAGTCGGCCTGTCTGCCAGATTTTGCCCGAATGGCCAAGCGTGGGTGCTCGCTTCGATACTGGGCAACGAATTCGCCGCAACCAGGATTACGCCACGAACGGCGGGGCTGGTCGCGTGCGCGGGCAGATGGGGGAGACAATGGGATTCCGACTGCTCGTACTGACGAATCTCGAAACGCCCGCATCGGTCGATATGGTGCGCGGGTGGCCGGAACAGTTGCAGGCGGAGATCCCTGGCCTGAAGACCCATCTGTCGGACAGCACCGAGGAAGCCTCCGACGTGATCGGGCAGGTGGACGCAATCTACGGGAAGGTCGATCCGGACGCTTTCGCCAAGGCGCGGAAGCTTCGATGGGTCCAGTCGCCGTTGGCCGGACCGCGGCCAAGCTTCTACCACCGGGCGCTGGTGGAGAGCGACGTGGTCGTGACCAACATGCGCGGGATTTTCAGCGACCACATCGGAGCGCACGTCCTCGCGTTCGTCCTGGCGTTTGCGCGCGGGCTTCCCTCGTACGCGACCATGCAGCGCGACCGGCGCTGGCGGCCGGACGTGCCTACCGTCCACCTCCCGGAAGCGACAGCCCTGGTTGTCGGCGTCGGCGCGATTGGCGCCGAGGTGGCGCGATTGTGCACCGCGTTCGGGATGGCGGTCACTGGGGTCGACCCGAGGGCGACCGTCGCCCCCGAAGGCGTTGGCCGGCTCGTCGGACCGGAAGCGCTCGACGAGGTGCTTCCCACTGCCGACTTCGTCATCGTGACGGTGCCCGAGACCCCGGATACGCAGGGGCTGTTCAACGCCGCCAGGTTCGCGCGGATGAAGTCCACCGCGTTCTTCATCAACATCGGCCGCGGGGCCACGGCCGAGCTCGACGACCTGAACGCGGCCCTGCGTTCCGGTGCGCTGGCCGGCGCCGCCCTGGATGTGTTCCAGATCGAGCCGCTGCCCATGGGCCATCCGCTGTGGAATGCTCCCGGTATGGTCATCACGCCGCATGTCGCGGCAGCGGGCCCATACCTGAACCAACGGAGAACCGAAGTGTTCTTCGACAACTGTCGGCGCTTCAGCGAGGGCCGCGAACTGCGCAACGTCGTCGACAAAGCGAACTGGTTTTGACAGCCGTCCTGAGCCTTGGCTGCCCGTCCCGGATCCCTTGCTTCGCGCAGACCGCGGCACGGTCCGACGGGAGCTTGGCGGTGGCCGCGGTCGGCCACCGTGCGCCGCAGTTCGGCAAGAACCGTCCCCGGGGATCCTTCCCCGGTTCGATCGGCGGCCGTCCGGGCTGAGCATCGGGTGTCGATGGCTCCAGCCTGCATCTCGCCATGACGAAGCACGCGGAAGCTGGCGTTGCCGCAGTCGCCATCGTGTTCCTGGTGGCAGGCATGCCGGCGGCGGCGGCGGACAACGGTGCGTATTTCCGGATTGGGGCCGGTCTGGACCGGCTTTCCGACACGAGGTTCTTGGATACCGATTGCCGGAGTGAGTCCCCCGCCGCGCTCTACGGATGTGGCCTCGGCAAGAACGGAGACGTGCTCAGCACGGTGGGCGGCTTCGGCAGAACCGCGGCATTCGAAGTGGGATGGGGTCGGCCCGTGACCTCCATGGCACGGCTGGAACTCTCAGTCGACTATCGACCGCGCCACACGTTCCGGGGAACCGCCAATTTCCTTGCACCCGGCCGCATGCAGTCGGTAGAGGCGGAGATCTCGTCGTGGACAGGCTTGGTGTCCGCCTATCTGGACTTGCCGCCCGTTGCGGTGGGGAATTCTCCGTCCGCCCGGCCGTTTATCGGGGCCGGCTTCGGCGTCGGTCGGAACGAGTTGCGGCAAATGCTGCAGACATTCCCGAAAACGACGACCGTGGTGCCGGGCGATGCCTGGGCCGGCAGGGTGTGGATGTTAACGGCGGGAATGGCCGTTCCGTTGGGCGACGCGGTGAGCCTGGACGTGGCCTGGCGGTACACGGAGGCGGGGGATCTCGACACTGGAAGTGGGGAAGGCAGAGTGATCTGGCGGGACGGAAGCAGGGAGCCGCTGGTGCTGGATCTGGCGCCGACAAGAGCCAGGCTACAGGGCCACGGTATTCGGGTATCCCTGCGGTACGCCTATTAGGTGGGTATCGGCCGGGAACGGGGATCAGGTGCGCGCGGTTGGCAGGAAGCCGACATCCCGGATCGGGCGTGAGCCGCCTGCATGCGGCCCACCGGTCTCAACGCGGGCGCGGCGCGGCTGATCACGAAGGCCCCGCTGGACGGTCAGTGGAAATGGTCGGAATGGTCATGCTCGGAATGATCGTGATACCCCACCACGATGAAATCGACTTGACCATTCCTGACGCGATCTCCGGGTATCGTAATCCGCCAGCTGATCACGTAGTCCCCGTCGCGTAATTCTGGCAGGGGGATCGCGAACGCCGGCCGCGCTGTCGCGGGTGTGGGAACCGTGAGTTCCAAGATGCCACCGGAATCCGTTTGAAGGCTCGCCTCATCGAGAATCACGCCTTGGGTGAAGCGGATTTCAAAGGCGGCGGGAGCCGTGTCCAGCACATCCCCGGCCACGATGTTGCTGTGCTCGACCAGCGACTCGGCGGTGGCCGGTACCGCCGCCAGAGCAACGGCCGCCACGAGCGAACGGACGGACGTCAAGGCGCGCCCGGCCCTCCGGCATGATGTCGTTTCGAGAGGCGACATGAACCACGTAACGCCCCGTCGCGTCTGGGCGCGGGCGGCGGCTGGGGCACTAGTCATCGGAGCCCCCTGCCAGGCAGTCAGGGCCGTGGGTGTCGCGGTTGCAGATCGCGGTGACGCGGTAGGAATTGTCCCGACCACGCTTGAGCCGGAAAGCGACGGAGTCGCCCTCGGAGAGCCCGGACAGGTCGACGGCCCCCACCACACCGAAGCCCATGGTCATGGCGCCCATGCCGATCTCGTCGATGGGCTCGTGATCAATCGTCAACGATCGGTTCTCCGAATCGATCGCCTGTATGACGCCCGTGCCGTGCGCGATACGGCTGTCCGCGGCACCGCTCCCGTGGTCAGCATGCCCGGCTTCATGGCTGTCCGCGAGGAGGTAGAGCGTCTCCGGGCCGGCGGCCCCGCTCTGGGCAGACCCTTCCTGGGCGCGAGCCAACTGATGGGGGGAAGTGGTCCCTGCTACGAAGGCGAGCACGGAAAGGATCGTCAGTAGTCGGGTCATGCGGTGTCTCCTTGCGGTTTGGCGGGGAGTGCATCGAAGTCCCCGGCGGCGGCCTGCGGGTGCGCCGGCAGCGATCGCTCAACCCACAGGTAGTAGATCGCGGGAATGACGAACAGGGTCAGTACGATGGTGGAAATGGTGCCGCCGACCATCGGCAGCGCGATTCGCCGCATCACGTCCGACCCCAGGCCGTCCGTGAGAAAAATTGGCGCCAGCCCCGCCAGCACGGTGATGACCGTCATGAGGAGCGGGCGCACCCGCAGGGCGGCACCCAGGCGGATGGCGAGGAACAGCTCTTCCTTCGTGCTTGGTTTGTCCGCCCGCACCCATTGATCAATGTAGAGCAGCATGACGACCGCGGTTTCCACGGCAATGCCGCCCAGCGCGATGAAACCCACCGCGACGGCCACCGACAGGTTGTAACCGGCCAGCCACACGGCCCATAACCCGCCGATCAGGGCGAAGGGCAGCGACAGCATGATCATGAGGATTCGGTCGAGCCGGCCGAAGTGCAGCATCAGGAGCAGGAAGATGAGGGCAACGGCAGACGGAATCGCGATGTTCAGCCGCTCGTTCGCCGCTTCGAGCTGCTCGTACTGCCCCGACCAACCGACGGCGTACCCCGGGGGAAGGTCGACCGACTGTGCGACGGCCTGACGCGCCTCTGCGACGTAGCCGCCGAGGTCACGGCCGGCGATATCGACGAACACCCAGCCGGTGAGCCGGGCGTTTTCCGAACGAATCATCGGCGGTCCCTCGGTGAAGGTGACCGACGCGAGTTCCCCGAGCGGGATGTGCGCGCCGGACGGTGTGGGGACCAGAATGTCCTCGAGGTCTTCGGGGGTCTCGCGGAACGCCCGATCGTACCGCAGCATGATGTCGTAACGCTCGCGCCCCTCGACGCTTTCCGCGAGCTTCATGCCGCCGAGCGCCGTCTGGATCACCGACTGGAACGTGCCGATGTCGATGTTGCGCCGGGCAAGCTCCGATCGATCGGGCGTGATCTCCAGGTACTTGCCGCCGAGCACTCGGTCGGCGAAGGCCGAGCGCGTCCCCGGGATGGTCGCGACGACGGCTTCGACCTCGCGCGCAATGCGCTCGATGGTCTCGAGATCGTCGCCCGTGATCTTGATCCCGATGGGGGTGCGTACCCCCGTCGAGACCATGTCCATGCGAATCTTGATCGGGTAGCCCCAGGAGTTGACGAGACCTGGCATCTGCAGGCGCGAATTCAGATCCTCAATGATCCCGTCCGCCGTCATCCCGGGCCGCCAGGACGCTTCCGGTCTGAGGCGAATCCAGGTCTCGATCATGGTGAGGGGTGCCGGGTCGGTGGCAGTGTCGGCGCGACCGGCTTTGCCAAAGACGCTCTCAACCTCGGGCACCGTGGCGATGACGCGGTTGGTCTGGCCCAGGATCTCCCGCATCTTGGTCGACGACACGCCGGGCAGGGTGGTCGGCATGTAGAGGAGCTCCCCCTCGTAGAGGGCGGGCATGAATTCCGATCCCAGCTTGCTCAGCGGCACGATCACGCTCGCCGTGAGCGCCAGGGCGACCAGCACGGTGAGCCACCGCAACTTGAGCGCCACGTAGAGCAGGGGCCGGTAGAGCCACACCAGGATCCGGTTGAGGGGGTTCCACTGCGCCGGGACCATCCGGCCGCGGAGCAGCCAGTGCATCAGTACCGGCACGAGCGTGACCGACAGGATGGCGGCGAACGCCATTGCATACGTCTTGGTGTAGGCGAGCGGAGAGAACAGGCGGTAGCTCTCGCCGGTGAGCGCAAATACCGGCAGGAACGACACCGTGATGATGAGCAACGAGAAGAACAGCGCCGGCCCGACTTCCTGCGCTGCGTGAATCAGTACCCGGCGGCGTTGTTCAGGAGCCGGCCGGGGACCCAGCTCCCCGAGCCTTCGGCTGAAGTTCTCCACCATCACGATGGAAGCGTCCACCATGGCGCCGATGGCGATCGCGATACCGCCGAGCGACATGATGTTTGCCGTCACACCCTGCGCGGACATGATTAGAAACGCGCCCAGCACGCCCAGCGGGAGCGTGATGATGACGACGAAGGCGGCACGCAAGTGCAGGAGGAAGACGACGATCACGATGGCGACCGCAAGGCCTTCCTCCAGTAGTTTGCGTTCCAGGTACTCCACTGCGCCGGAAATCAGCGGCGCCCGGTCATAGACGGTGACGATGTCCACGCCGTCGGGAAGGCCGCGCTCGAGTTCGGCGAGCTTCGCCTTGACACGATTGATCACGTCGAGGGCGTTCTCGCCGTCCCGCATGATCACGATCCCGGCCACCGTCTCACCTTCGCCGTCCAGTTCGACGATGCCGCGGCGAAGCGCCGGTCCCTCCACGATGCGGGCAATGTCGGCAAGCGTCACGGGCGTGCCGTCTTCCGCGTGGATGACCACCTGTTCGAGATCGAAACGGTCCTTCACGTAACCCGAGGATCGAATGACGAACTCGCTTTCACCTTGCTCGAGCACCCGGCCGCCGACTTCGCTGGAAGCTGCCCGAACGGCCGCCACGATGCGGCGGATGGAGATGTCGTGGGCGCGGAGCTGGTTAGGGTCGATCAGAACCTGATACTCGCGCACGAACCCGCCGACCGACGCGACCTCTGCCACACCTTCAACGCCGGCGAGCTCCAGCTTCAGGAACCAATCCTGCAATGACCGCAATTCGGCGAGGTCGGTTCGGCCGCTTCGGTCGACCAGCGCGTACTGGAAGATCCACCCGACGCCGGTTGCATCGGGGCCGATCTGCGGCGTGGCCCCGGGGGGCAGCTCGGACCCCAGCCGCGAGAGGGCCTCGACCACCCGGGCCCGGCCCCAGTAGAGATCGACGTCGTCCTCGAAGATCACGTAGACGAAGCTGGTGCCGAACATGGAAGAACCGCGCACGTCCTTGGTCCGCGGCAGGCCGAGGAGATTGGTGGACAGTGGATACGTCACCAGGTCCTCGACGATCTGCGGCGACTGGCCAGGAAAATCTGTGCGGATGATGACTTGGGTGTCGGTGAGGTCCGGAATCGCGTCGAGCGGCGTCCGCTGCATGGCCAGCCACCCGGCGGCCCCGAGCGCGCTGGCCAACATCAGCACGATGACGGGGTTTTCGATCGACCAGGCGATCAGCCGGGCCACGGCCGAACGGGACGGATCACGGCCGGTCAGGCGGTCGTGACCTTCCACGGTCGTCTCTGTCAGCGCCCGTGACCGGCATGCGGATTGACGGGCGCGCGTTCCGTGCTCACCGCGACTTCCTCCATGCCGGCCATCAGGTCGGGCCATTCAACGATGGTCGCCGGGTTGGCGCCGTACGGATTGGCGGGTGGGTCCCCCAGCTGTAGCCACAAGCGGCCGGTTTCGTCCTCAAGGTAAAGACGGAGCCCAAGCGTGTCGTAGTGCGCGGGCGCCCCCTCCAGGAGCCAGCTCTCCAGCGCGGCCATGAGCGATGCGAGATCGCTGGCAAGCGCCTGGCCGGCCATCGATTCCTTGGCTGCATGCAGGGCGGCTTGGGCGTTCTCGATGATCGGTACCAGGCGCGTGTTGCCGAAACGGACCTTGAGAGAATCGCTGATCTGGAGGGCCGGATCGACGAAATACGGGTCGATCCGGTAGTCGTCGACCAACGCCTCGTGGAAATACAGCGCCATGTCGACAAGATGATCGATTTCGGCGAGCGTCGTGGCGTCGACCGGGAGCTCGGACAGCGGCGTATCCGGCCCGGCAAGCATGGCTGGCGGTGCCTCCAAGCGCGCGAGTCCGCCCCTGAGGCTGACTTCGGAATCGAGCATGAACTGGCCGCTGGTGACGACCTCCTCCCCCGTAGCGAGACCGGTAAGGACCGCCGTCCGCCCGTTGGCGGACTGGCCGGTGTCCACGGCCCGGCCAGCGAAACGGCCACCGCCGAGTGAGACGATGACGTGGGCGCCCCGGCTGTCGCGCAGGATCGCTTCACTTGGGACGGACAGACGGACTTTACCGGCGTCGAGCAGAAAGCGGACGTCGGCGTAGGCTCCGGGACGCAGGTGGCCCGCCGAGTTGTCCACGACGATGCGCACATCGGCGGTGCGGGTGTGGGGATCGATGGTCGGATAGATGTAGTCCACCCGGCCCTCGGCCGGAGCTTGGGGCGCGCTGGGGAAACTGAGGAACACTGCCAGCCCGTGTTCGATCGACGAGAGTTCGGCCTCCGGGATCGACGCAATGACCCAGACGTCCGCGTAGGACTGCAAGCGCAGGACCGGCGTCCCCGGTTTCACGTAGTCGCCTTCGCGGACATCGAGCCGGCTGACCGTCCCCGTAGCCTCGGCGTACACTGGCACACGCTCGATGACCTCGCGTGTCTCGGTCAGGCGTTCGATAGCGGCCGGCTGCATGCCTACCGAGCGAAGCCGCTGGCGAACCGCGGCGATGCGGTTCTCGTTTCCGATCTGCAGCGAGGCAAGATAGTCCTTCTGGGCGGCAATCAGTTCCGGACTGTAGACGCGGTAGAGCAATTCTCCGACACGGACCGAGTCACCTTCGGCGCGCACGGTCAGGTCCTCGATCCACCCCTCGAGCCGCGACGCGGACACGGTCTCCAGCCGCTCGTCGGTGTCGACGTTGCCGAAGGCCCGCACCAACCGCGCGAACGGGGCGTGTTCGGCCGGCGCGGTCCGGACCCCCATGGTCTGGACCATTTCCGGGGCCACGGAAATTACGCCGTCGCCTTCAGCCGCCGCCGCTTGCCCCTGCACGGGCACAAGATCCATTCCGCAGATCGGGCACGTGCCGTCGGGATCGGTCGCGATGTAATGCGGGTGCATCGGGCAGGTGAACTGCTGCGGCCCGTCATCGGCAGCGACCCCGAGCGCCGCGACGGCATGGTCGGCTTGGGGAAGAGCGAGCACGCTTTCCGGGACGTAGCCCCGGTCGTAGAGGAGATATCCGAGCACGACCAGGGCCAGAAGAAGCCCCAGTCCGGCCTGGACCACCGCCTGTTTCACGGTCCAGCCAGAAGGGCGTTCATGCGGGCAGTGGCACGGTCGCGCCGGGCCTGTTCGCCCGCAATCTGGCCCTGCAGTCCCAGTACGGCGACTTCGCCGTCGAGAATAGGCGAGTAATCACCCGCTCCGCTTTCGTAAACGGTCAGGCGGGCCGCGATTTGATCGCGAATGGCCGCGATCTTCTGCTCGAGAATCGCGATGCCGGATTCGGCGGCCGCGCGGGTTGCCTCCCAAGCCTGATGTCGGGCCGATGCTTGGCGGGCTACAGCCATGACGTGGCTGCGGGCCGCCTCCCGCTTCGCTTCAGCCTCGCGCAGGGCTGGTGCCTGCGAGCGATCTGCCCAGAAGGGGATCGTGAACGTCGCAGTGGCGCTTACCCAATCGTCGCCCTGACCATCGCGCTGCTGGTACGTAAGTTGGACTCCCCAGTCCGGCTTCCAGGCCGCTTCAGCCTGATGGATCCCGGCTTCGGCCACGGCCACGCCGGCTCGTGCCACCCGAACCGCGTGCAACGCGGAGGCCTCGCCGGACCAGGCTTGTGGCGACAGTGGTGGGGGTGGGGTATCGGAAGCCGTGCCGACAAGTTCCACCATCTGGGCCCGAATCTGGTCTGCCTCCGCTTCGAGGTCGGCCAGGCCACGGGCAACGTCGGCGCGCTCGACATCGATTTCAGCGAGGCGGAACAGGGCCGGTCGTCCGGCGTCGATCTCCGTTTCGACGATTTGTGCGAGTTCGTCGTACTTCGAATCCCTCGCTAGAAGGAGCGTCCGCAAAGTCTTGACCCGTTGCTGGTCGACCAGCGCGACGATCAGGTCCGCGCGGAGCTCGGCGAACCGCTGGTCGATTGCGGCATCGTTCCGCTGGGCGCTTTGGCTGGCCTGGGCCGCCCGCGCATCGCGGCGAGCGCGATTCGGGATCATCTGGCGGACACCCACGGCCTTGCTGGTCGGCAGGTAGCGCGAAAACGACGGGTCGAGAAGCGGGAAATTGAGAATCCCGAACGAGAGGACGGGGTCGGGCAGGGCATCGGCGGTCGCGGCCCGCTCACGAAATCCCGCCGACTGATGACGCATGGCCTCGAGCGCCGGATGCTGAGCCAGCTGCGCTTCCAGCTGGCTGAAGTCCTGGGCGAGCACGGAAGGCGGGCTGGACAGGCATGCCAGGGCGACACCCAGCAAGGCGGTGAGCCGCAGGAAGCGATGCGCAGTTGTCAGCACGTTGCCTGCAATTCGGCGACAGGGGCGCGGGCAGGCACCGTTGCCGGGCACCCGCGCCCGAGCCATTGTCGATCTGTCCCGCGGCGCGCCCGGCAGGTCATCGCCGGCGGCCTCCGAGGACCATGACCAACTCCTCGACCTTCGCGCGGCGGTCGTCGAGATCGTCGGACAGCATGGCATGCTCGACGCAAGTCTGGAGGTGATCATCCATGACGATTCCCTCCAGGGCGCCAAGGGCAGCCCTGGCCGCCTGGATTTGCCGCACTACGTCGATGCAATATCGGTCACCTTCCACCATCCGCGCGATTCCGCGTACCTGGCCTTCGATCTTGGCAAGCCGGTTTCGGGTTTCTTCCTTGGCTTTCGCTTGCATGGATGCATCCTGTTGAACACGGTGTCGCAAATACCCTACCGGGGTAGGGGTAAGACAGCATGTAGCGTTGTGCGAATCCAAGTCAAGGGCCGGTCTTGCCTCGGAAAGCCCATGGAGCCCCGGCGGAATCGCCGACGTATCGTCTGATCCGGCACGGCACGAGCAATCGCGTGGACGGCAACCGGCCATGTGAGCGGGTCCCCGCCGGCGACGCTGTACGTGTCATGCCGGAACGCAAAACGGCCGGCGGCGGTTGAGAGTGGAACGTTTCCGGACGATCGCCGGGGCAAGGGCTTTGGCCGGCGGACACGAGGCAGCTAAATACAGCGGCAGCGTATGGTCCGGCCGCTGCGGCTTAATTTGTTACAACGGCAGCGGCCGGCGGCCGTGCTAGGGCTGGTCCATGGCTAGGGGCCCGGCGTCCGGCCGGCATTCCCGGGCCTATGTGAAGACAGGTGACTCGCGGGCTCCCCGTCGATCACAGTTCCGATAGGAGAGAGCTTGTGTTCAAGTCCTTCTTCGCCAACCGGCGGTGGATGCATTGGTCATTGTTGGGCAGCGTCGCGATCCTGGCGGTCACTTGGTACAAGGTGCAGCTGGACGTCCGGATCAACGAATGGTTCGGCGACTTCTACGACACGCTGCAGCAGGCCCTGGCTGAGCCGGGTGCGGTGGAGTTCTCCGACTTTCTCGCGAAATGCCTGACCTTCGCCGAGATCGCCGCCATCTACATCACCGTGGCGGTTCTGCTGGAGTTCTACGTCCGTCACTACGTGTTCCGCTGGCGGACGGCGATGAACGACTACTACATGGCGTACTGGGACCAGGTTCGCCACATTGAGGGCGCCGCCCAGCGGGTTCAGGAAGACACCATGCGCTTCGCGCGCATCGTCGAGGGACTGGGGGTCGCCTTCATGCGCTCGGTCATGACGCTGATCGCGTTCCTGCCGCTCCTCTGGACCCTGAGCGAACACGTTACCGAGCTGCCGTGGATCGGTGTCGTCCCGCATTCGCTGGTTTATCTCGCGATTGTCTCGGCCGCCGCCGGGACCGTGCTGCTGGCGATCGTCGGAATCAAGCTTCCCGGCCTTGAATTCAACAACCAGAAGGTCGAAGCGGCATACCGGAAGGAGCTGGTGTACGGCGAGGATTACGAAGAACGCGCCGAACCCGAGACAATCGGCCAGCTGTTTTCGAATGTCCGGCGGAACTACTTCCGTCTCTACAAGCACTACCTGTACTTCGACATCGCGAAGTGGTCATACCTGCAGTTCGCGGTCATCGTTCCCTACATCATGATGGGTCCCACCATCGTCGCCGGCATCATCACGCTCGGCGTGCTGCAGCAGATCTTGCGGGCGTTCGACCGCGTCGAAGGGTCGTTCCAGTTCCTGGTCAACTCCTGGTCGACGATCGTGGAGCTCATTTCGATCTACAAGCGGCTGAAGGCGTTCGAGTCCACGATCCGGGTGGATGACCGGACCGCGCGGCCGCTGACCGGGCCCGGATTCGAGGGCGCGCGGAGCTAAAGAACGAGACGGAAACCAGGGTGGCGGGTCTGCCCCAGTAAGAGATTCGGTTCCAGGGGCACCCGGTCCAGTGCGGCGGGTACCGGCCCTGCCACCTGGTCACTCCACCACCGTCCGCAATGCCCGGATCCGTGTCGACGCCGGCCGCTGTCATGAACAGCAGATGCTTTCGCGGCAAGTACACATGACAGTGATGGTCCGGATTGGAAATGTCTCGGAGGCTCTGCACCGGCGACTTCGCGCTCGTGGTGCTACTGAAGGGATTTCGATGTCTCAGATCGTGCTGCGGGAGATCGAGCGCGCCTTGGCGCATCCAAGCCGGCAGGAGTTGCTCAAGGCCATTCGTTCGCAGCCGGAAGCTGAGCTGGACCCGTCGCCTGCGGAATTGCTCCGGGAAGGACGGGACCGGCCCTGATGAACCTGGACGCGTCCGGCGCTGTCGAACTGCTCCTGAATGCGGCCGCCGGCAAAGGCTGTCCGTGCGCTTGGTGGACGTGCTCGAGGCTGTCCACGCACCGCACCTCATCGATATTGAGATCGCACAAGTGTTGCGTCGTTACGCTCTCCGGGGAGTCGTCGATGAACGGCTAGGGGCGATGGCGCTTGGTCGCTGGATGGACTTCGACGTTGGACGACACCCGCACCAGCCATTCCTCGGTCGGATTTGGCGGCTTCGGGCCTATGTCACCGCCTACGACGCCTCGTATCTGGCTCTGGCGGAGGCACTGTCGACGGCACTCGTTACGTGTGATCGAAGGCTGGCGGGGATGCCCGGAACAGCGGTCGCCATCGAGCTGATCTAGACGTCAAGGCTCCGGCATCGCGGACGGGCATACGTGCCGTGAAGGGCGTAGGCCAGTATTCGCTGCGGTCCGTTGCCGGCGGTGCGGCGTCCCTTCGGCCGTTTCCGCTGCCCCGCTGCCGCGGCGCGGCCTAGTGCAAACTGGTGCGAGGCGCCGCTTCCCGCGGCGGTACCCACTCGCCAAACCGACGCACAAGGGCTCGGTCAACGTCGGTCATGGAGGCCTCCACGCCGACCTGGCGCAACGACGTCACGCCGGCGTCCCGAATTCCGCAGGGGACGATCCCGTCGTAATGGGCGAGGTCCGGGTCCACGTTCAGCGACACCCCGTGGAAGGTCACGCCACGTCGTACGCGCACGCCAACGGCGGCGATCTTCGCGTGCTGGCCGTTCGCGTCTTCAACCCAGACGCCGATACGGCCGGCGTGGGTCTCGCCCCGGACGCCGAAGTCGTTCAGCACGGCGATGATCCATGTCTCGAGGCCGTTGACGAAGGCCCGGACATCGCGACCTCGCGCCCGCAGGTCCAGCATCACGTACGCAAGTCGCTGTCCCGGGCCGTGATAGGTCACGCGTCCACCTCGCCCCGTCGGAAATACCGGCAGGCTTGCCTTTGGCAGGACTTCGCGTGGGTCGGAACTGGTCCCGGCCGTGTACAGGGGCGGATGTTCCGCCAGCCAAACACATTCGTCGGCGGTTCCCGCCAGAATTCCGGCGACCTGTTCTTCCATGCTTGCAACTGCATCGGGGTAGTCGACCGCGGTCGTACTGTGTCGCCAGGTAATACCGTCAGTGGTGTGAAGCATCTCGTCCGATTCAGATAATGGTTGATCAAGGAACAGCGTAATCCCGCCCGAAAGATATGGCGACCTGCGAGCGTCGGCGCGGCTCCCGCTTGGGGTCGGGGGCACCGCAAAACCTTGGAACGCGCGGCGAGCCACGATAGATTACAGGCAGCTATTTCAGACCCAGACGTCGCGGCGCGAATGCCATGGTGGGAGGGATCGATGCCCGAATCCCAAGCCACCGACACCGCACAGGAACAGCGACTTGAGCTGATCTCGCGGCTGGCCGACGCGGGCACCGAGCCTTTGGCATCGGACCTCGCACAACTTCGAGGCAGCCACCCGGCAGACCTTGCCGACATCATTGAGCAGCTCCCGTCGGAGCCCCGGCTGCGCGCGGTACACCTGCTGGGCGATGATCTACCGGCAGACAGCCTCGCCTCGTTGTCGCGCCGGGTTCTTGACAAGGTCGCCTCGACAATCGACCCCGGTCTGCTGGCCAGGTTGACCGGGGAACTCGAGACCGATGATGCCGCGTATGTTCTCGAGTGCCTGGATGAGGCGCGCCGCGCCCGGCTCCTCAAGGAGATGCCGGCCAGCGAGGCAGAACTCGCCAGGCAGGCGCTGGAATTCCAGGCGGATAGCGCCGGGCGCATCATGCAGCGCGACTACGTCGCGATTCCGTCGTACTGGACGATCGGACAGGTCATCGACCACCTGCGTGACTCGCCTGATGTCCCTGACGAGTTCTACGCGCTGTTTGTTGTCGGTGCCCGTCACACTCCGGTTGGGACGATCCCGCTGCATCGGGCCATGCGGGCTCACCGCGACGTGTGCGTCGCCGACATCATGACGCGGGACCCGAAGGTGGTGCAGGTCAACGCCGACCGGGAGGACGTTGCGTTCGTGTTCGATCAGTACGAACTGACTTCTGCGCCGGTCGTCGACGCGCAGAATCGACTGATCGGCATGGTGACCGTCGACGATGTGGTTGACGTGATCCAGGAAGAGGCCAGCGAGGACATGATGCGTCTGGCCGGCGTTGGACCGGAGCATGACATCTACACGGCCGCCGTCCAAACCGCGCGCAACCGGTTCAACTGGTTGCTTATCAACCTGTTTACGGCGTTTCTCGCATCAGCCGCGATTGCAGTGTTCGCCTCGACCATCGAGCAGGTGGTGGCGCTGGCGGTACTCATGCCGATCGTCGCGTCCATGGGCGGCAATGCCGGCATGCAAACACTGACTGTGGCGGTCCGCGCCATCGCCACCCGCGAACTCACGCCGGCGAATGCGGCGCGGGTGTTGGGGAAAGAGGTGCTGGTAGGCCTATGCAATGGCGTGGCATTCGCCGTGCTGACCGGCCTCGGGGCCGGACTTTGGTTCTCGAGCGTGCCCATCGGTCTCGTGATCGGGGCCGCCATGGTCTTCAATATGGTGGTGGCCGGTCTGTTCGGAGCGCTCGTGCCAATGATGCTGGAGCGCGCGCGGATCGATCCGGCCCATGGGGCAGCCGTCATCCTGACCACGGTCACGGATGTCGTGGGATTCTTTGCCTTCCTGGGGTTGGCGCAGCTAACCCTGCTGTGAGGACTCGGTAAATGGTTCAGATGCTCTCGAACGCGCCAGCCAGCTTCAACTTCAATCTCGGGGAAACCGCGGACATGCTGCGGACCAGCGTGAGCGGGTTTGCGGCCCGGGAGATTGCCCCCCGGGCTGGCGAGATCGACGCATCCAATGACTTCCCCGACGACCTATGGGAGAAGATGGGTGCGATGGGGCTGCTCGGCGTCACCGTGGAAGAGGAGTACGGGGGCTCGGAACTCGGCTACCTCGAGCATGTTGTGGCCATGGAGGAGATCAGCCGGGCTTCCGCATCCGTGGGTCTCAGCTACGGCGCCCATTCCAACCTCTGCGTGAATCAGATCCGTCTCAACGGATCTCCGGAGCAGCGGGAGCGGCATTTGCCGGGGCTGGTTGCGGGCACCAGCGTCGGGGCGCTCGCCATGAGCGAGGCGGGAGCAGGCTCCGACGTTGTGGGGATGCAGACGCGGGCCGAGCGGAACGGGGATCGGTACGTCCTGAACGGGGCGAAGTCATGGATCACGAATGGCCCGGACGCCGACATCGTCGTGGCGTACGCGCGAACCCGTCCGGGGCCCGGCGCCCGGGGGATCACTGCGTTCATCGTGGAGCGCGGATTCAAGGGTTTCAGCCGGGCTTCGAAGCTCGACAAACTGGGCATGCGCGGTTCGAACACCGGGGAATTGGTCTTCGAGGACTGTGAGGTCCCGGTCGAGAATGTCCTCGGAACCGTCGACGAGGGAGTCGCGGTCCTGATGAGCGGGCTCGACTACGAACGAATCGTGCTGTCGGGCGGCCCGCTGGGCGTGATGCAAGCGTGCTGGGACCTCGTGGTTCCCTACGTGCACGACCGCAAGCAGTTCGGACAACCGATCGGCTCGTTCCAGCTGATGCAGGGCAAGCTCGCGGACATGTACACCACAATGAACGCATGCCGCAGCTACGGCTACGCCGTGGCGCAGGCCTGTGACCGGGGCGAGGCGACTCGCAAGGATGCAGCCGGGGTCATCCTGTACACGGCCGAGCGGGCTACCTGGATGGCCTCGCAGACCGTGCAGGTGCTGGGCGGGAACGGCTACACCAACGAATACCCGGCGGGTCGCCTCATGCGCGACGCGAAGCTCTATGAAATCGGTGCCGGCACCAGCGAGATCCGGCGCATGCTGATCGGGCGCGAGATCTTCGAGGAATCTGCCTGATGGCGGGCGGTATTCCGGGAACGGCGGCGCTGCTGCTGGCGGGCGCGGTTTGCACAGGTCTGCCCGCCGCAGCGCTCATGCCCGGGGAGTTCGCGGTAAGTGCGCCATCCGGCGGCATTCGACTTGCAGAAGATCCCGAAGGGGTGTCGCCGTTCCCGATCGCCCCGCTGCCCGGAGACGGGGCTGGTACCGGTCCGTCCGGCGATCCTGCGGGGGTCGGCCCGTTCCCGATACCGGGTGTCGACCGATCACCGGGACGTTCGCAGATGCCTGCCCGCCCGCCGTCCGAGTTGACCGGAGCGGAGCAGCCAGGGCCAGCCGCCGCCCGGGACGCGAGGGGTGCGCGGGCGCCGACGGAACGGGAGGTCGGGGTGCCTCCATTCCCCTATGATCCCGAAGCCCGTGGGGGTGCGGCACGCCAGTGTGTGCGGGACTGCGTCGCCACGCGTTCAGATTGTGCACAGGCGGGCAAACCCGCCCGGCAATGCGAGGGCGACTTCGTCCTTTGTGCCCGGGACTGTGTCCTCGCACCCGGTCTGTCCGAATTCTGACGGCCCGGCAGCTAACCTTGCCGCGGGGAAACCCCGCGCACTGAAACCGAAACGGAGTTTACCGTCATGATTGAAGACCCGATTGTCGTCGCCGGGATGGCGCGGACCCCCATGGGGAGCTTCCAGGGATCGCTGCACGGCGCCTCGGCCCCGGAACTCGGAAGCGCCGCGATCAAGGGCGCCCTGGAGCGAGCGGCCGTGCCGAGCGAGGACGTGAGCGAGGTCTTCATGGGGTGCGTCCTTCCGGCGGGCCAAGGCCAGGCGCCGGCGCGCCAGGCGGCGATTGGGGCCGGGATTCCGGTCGACGCTGGCGCTACGACCATCAACAAGATGTGCGGATCGGGCATGCGGGCGGCGATGTTCGGCCACGACACGCTGGCCGCCGGTAACGCGGAGGTGGTGGTCGCGGGCGGCCTCGAGAGCATGTCGAACGCGCCCTACGTGGTCCCCAAGGTCCGGGCCGGGCTCCGCATGGGCCACGCGGAACTGCAGGACCACATGTTCGTCGACGGGCTCGAAGACGCTTACGAACCCGGGAAGCTCATGGGTCATTTCGCCGAGGCGACTGCCCAGAAATACCAGTTCACGCGTGCCGAACAGGACGAGTTCGCGATTCGTTCGCTGACGCGGGCGCGCACGGCGAACGAGGACGGGACGTTCGCGGACGAGATGGTTCCGGTGACGGTCAAGACCCGCAAGGGCGAGACCGTGGTTGAGCGGGACGAGCAGCCGTTTTCGGCCAACATTGAGAAGATCCCGTCCTTGCGGCCGGCCTTCAGCAAGGACGGGACGGTGACCGCCGCCAACTCGAGCTCGATCTCGGACGGTGCTGCGGCCCTGGTGCTGATGCGCGAGTCCGAGGCGGAGCGCCGCGGGCTGACTCCGCTCGCCCGGATCGTCGCACAGGCGACGCACAGCCAGGAACCTGCCTGGTTCACAACGGCGCCGCCGCCCGCCATCCGCAAGGTTCTCGACAAGGCCGGCTGGGACGCCGACGACGTCGACCTGTACGAGGTCAACGAGGCCTTCGCGGTCGTCACCATGGTGGCAATGCGCGAGTTCGGACTGTCGCCCGACAAGGTGAACGTGCACGGTGGAGCGTGTGCGCTCGGTCACCCAGTGGGGGCGTCCGGCGCCCGCATCATGGCGACCCTGATCGCAGCTTTGCGCAAGTACGGGTTGGACAAGGGCGTCGCTTCGCTGTGTATCGGCGGCGGCGAGGCGACGGCGGTGGCGCTGGAGCTCATCCACTAGGCGCAGGAAGCCACCCGTCATGCCCGCATTGGCAAGCCGGCTCGACGTCCAGGGGGTCTCCTACCGGACCAACTGGACGCGCATGCGGGCACTGGTGGAGGAACTCCACGCCCGGATCGAGACGGTTCGTGAGGGCGGCGGCGCCCGGGCCCGCGAGCGGCACATTGCCCGCGGGAAGCTGCTGCCGCGAGAGCGGATCGATCGCCTGCTGGACCCGGGGGCGCCGTTTCTGGAGCTCTCGCCGTTGGCAGCCTGCGATCTGTACGACGGGGAGGCGCCGGCCGCTGGGCTCATCACGGGCATCGGTCCGGTCGCCGGACGGGCGTGCATGCTGATCGTGAACGATGCAACCGTGAAAGGCGGAACGTACTACCCCATCACGGTCAAGAAACACCTCCGCGCCCAGGACATCGCCGCCGAGAATGCACTGCCATGCATTTACCTGGTGGATTCCGGCGGCGCCTACCTGCCGCTGCAGGACGAAGTGTTTCCGGACCGTGATCACTTCGGGCGAAGCTTCTACAACCAGGCCCGAATGTCGTCGCGGGGTATCCCGCAGATTTCGGTCGTGATGGGTTCGTGCACGGCTGGCGGCGCCTATGTCCCCGCCATGTCCGACGAATCGATCATCGTGTCCGGGCAGGGGACCATTTTCCTGGGTGGACCGCCGCTGGTGGAGGCGGCTACCGGGGAGGTCGTGACCGCGGAGGAACTGGGCGGTGCCGACGTGCACGGCCGGCGGTCTGGTCTGGTCGACCACGTGGCGAGTGATGACGCCCATGCCCTGTCGCTGGTGCGCCAGGCGATCGGCCATCTCGGCAACGACCGCCCTCCGGTGGACGACGCTCCGCCGGATGAACCCGAGTACGACCCGGAGGAACTCTACGGTCTCGTCCCGATCGACCCGCGCGAACCATGGGATGTCCGCGAGGTCATCGCGCGGATCGTCGACGGCAGCCACTTCGACGAATTCAAGCCGCTTTACGGGTCCACGCTGGTCTGCGGTTTCGCGCAGATCTGGAGGCGGCCGGTCGGCATCCTCGGCAACAACGGCGTGTTGTTTTCCGAATCCTCCCGAAAGGGCGCCCACTTCATTCAGCTTTGCGAACGCCGCGGGATCCCCTTGCTGTTCCTGCAGAACATCACGGGCTTCATGGTCGGGGCGAGCTACGAGGCCCGCGGGATTGCCAAGGACGGCGCCAAACTGGTTACCGCGGTCGCCACGTCCAGCGTGCCGCGGCTCACCGTGATCATCGGCGGCTCTTTCGGGGCCGGGAACTACGGGATGTGCGGAAGGGCCTACAGCCCCCGGTTTCTCTGGACCTGGCCGAACGCCCGCATTTCCGTCATGGGCGGGGAGCAGGCCGCCCATGTCCTGTCGGTGGTGCGCCGCAACGCGATGGCCACCCGGGGCGAGGACTGGCCCGAAGTGGAACAGGAAGCATTCCGGGACGGTATCCGCGACCAGTACGAGCGGCAGGGGAACCCGTACCACGCGACCGCCCGGTTGTGGGACGACGGCATCATCGATCCGCGCGAGACCCGGCGGACGCTGGGGCTGGCACTGCGGGTCGTGGCGTCCGACCCCGACCCGCATCAGCGGTTCGGTGTTTTCCGGATGTAGACCATGGCGACAGGTACAGCAGAACCTTCAGTCCATCACGTCGTCGACGCGCGTGGTGTGGCGCGCGTCGAGATCGCCCGCGAGCAGGTTCGCAACGCGCTCGACGAGGCGACCATCGGCGAGTTGAAAACTGCCTTTGCAACACTGGCCCGTGATTCGGCTGTTCGCATCCTTGTTCTCCAGGGTCGCGGCCCCGCGTTCTGCGCGGGGGCCGACCTCCGCTGGATGCGGCGGAGCGCCCGGATGAGCACGGAGGAGAACGTTCGCGATTCGGAAACGTTCGCCGCGATGCTCGAAGCGCTGGCCGACTTTCCCTGCCCGACCGTAGCGCAGGTTCAGGGGGCTGCCTTCGGCGGTGGGCTCGGTCTGGTGGCGGCCGCCGACATTGCGGTCGCTGCGGCGTCGGCACGGTTCGCATTGTCGGAAGTCCGGCTGGGACTGGAGCCCGCCATGATCGCACCGTATGTGATCGATGCGCTCGGGCCGCGCGAGTTTCGCCAGCTTGCTCTGACCGGCCGGCCCTTCGGTGCCGACGACGCCCTTCGGCTCGGTCTGGTCAGCCAGGTTACGGATGACACCGAGTTGCCCGCGGTCGTCGAGGACCTGGTGGCCGCGCTGCTCAGTGGCGGGCCGGAGGCGCAGCGTCAAATCAAGGAGCTGACGAGGGCGGTCGTTGGACGCGCCAGGGACGGCGCGCTGCGGACGGAGCTTGCCACGCGGATCGCCGAGCGCCGGGCGAGCCGGGAGGGACAGGAGGGCGCGGCCGCGTTCCTGGAGAGGCGCCCTCCGGACTGGACCACCTGACCCCGGTGTTCGAACGTATCCTGATCGCCAACCGCGGCGAAATTGCCGCCCGGGTGGCGCGCACCTGCCGGCGTCTGGGAATTGCCACGGTGGGCGTGACCTCTTGGGCGGACCGGGACGCGCTGCACGCCCGCGCCGTCGACACGGTGTTGCCGCTGGGGCCGTCGGCGTCGCACCTGAGCTATCTCGATTCCGAACGCCTGCTTGCGGTCGCCCGGCGAGCCGGGGTCGATGCCGTCCATCCCGGATACGGCTTCCTGTCCGAGAACGCGGAATTTGCGGAGGCTTGCGAGGCGGCGGGCGTTCGCTGGATCGGGCCGGCGCCCGACGCGATTCGGCTGATGGGAGACAAGGACGCAGCGCGCAGCCGAATGGAGCGCACAGGGGTGCCGGTGCTGCCTGGATTTCCGGTAGAGGAGGCTGCGGATGTTACCGAGCGGTGTCGTGCGCTCGGCTACCCCGTGCTGGTCAAGGCCGTGGCGGGCGGCGGCGGCCGGGGACTGCGGCGCGTCGATACCGAAGCCGAACTGGGCGAGGCGCTCAATTCGGCAGCGCGCGAGGCGGAAGCCGCCTTCGGGGACGGTCGCCTCCTGGTCGAGAAGCTGGTGACGGGGGCCCGCCACGTCGAGGTGCAAGTCCTCGCCGACAGCCACGGCCGCACGGTCCACCTGTTCGAGCGCGACTGCTCCCTGCAGCGACGACACCAGAAAGTGATCGAGGAGGCGCCGGCCCCCGGCCTCGCTCCCGCGGTGCGCGCCGGGCTCACCGGGGCAGCCTGCGAAGCTGCCTCGGCGATCGGCTACGTGAACGCCGGAACGGTCGAGTTCCTCCTGGCGGACGACGATCGGTTCTACTTCATCGAAATGAACACGCGCCTCCAGGTCGAACATCCGGTCACGGAATGCGTGACGGGGCTGGACCTCGTGGAATGGCAGATCCGAATCGCCGCAGGCGAGCCCCTCGATTTCGAGCAGGACGCGATCGCCTTGCGTGGGCACGCGATCGAGGCACGGGTATGCGCCGAAGATCCCGCGCACGATTTTCGGCCGCAGCCGGGCCCGGTCCGGGAAGTCCGCTGGCCGGCGGGGGAGGGAATTCGGGTCGACGCGGGGATTGCGTCGGGCGACCTCGTGCCGCCCCACTATGATTCGCTGATCGCAAAGGTAATTGCGTTTGGGGAGGACCGGGAGGAGGCCCGCTCCCGGCTCGTGGCGGCACTGCGACAAACCCGATGTGCCGGTCCGGCCACAAATCTGAGCCTGCTGAGCGGATGCCTCGAGGATCCCGCATTTTGCGCCGGTCAGGTCGATACCGGTTTTATTCCGGACCGCCTCGACGCCCTGTCCGGTTCGCCCGAACCACCGGAGGACGAGACCTTCGCGCTGGCAGCCGTCGCGGTGATGGCACGGCCGCCGGCGCCTGCCTTCGGGGATCCGTGGAGGGCGGCCGATGGCTGGCGCGGTGGCGGCTCGGTCCGCCAAACCGTGCGCTTGTCATGCGACGGGCGCAGTGTCGAGGTGTGCACGGAGCCGGCCGGCGCCGGCGCGTGGACGATGCGGATCGACGGACGCCGGTACGCGGTGTCAGGGAGCATCGACGAACGTGGAGCGCTGGATGTCCGGATTGGCGGCATCGCCGTTTGCGCCCGGGCGATCATGGACGAACTGCGTGTCTGGCTCTTCCTGGACGGGGGGGACCGTGTCGTCGAGCGGTCGGATCGAATGTCCGGGAGCACGGTCGGCTCCGGCGAGGCCGACGATTTCGCATCGCCGATGCCTGGGCGCGTGACCGCCGTACAGGTTGAGCCAGGGTCCGCGGTCGCTGCAGGGGCCACGCTGCTGATCGTCGAGGCAATGAAGATTGAGCATCGAATCGAGGCGCCGAGCGCCGGGCGGGTCACCGCGCTGCTGTGCGAACAGGGCGCGTGGATCAATGAAGGTGAGCCACTGGTCGAGTTTGCGCCGGATTCCGGCTGACGACGCAACGACCGGTGCTCCGCGACGGCGGCCGCGATCCGCGAGCGCGGTCACCGAAGTCGGGCCGGCCGCCGAGGTCAATCCTGCTGGTTGCCGGCGGCGGCACCCTGTCGCAACAGGCCTCGATAGATTTCGTCGTCGCCGATCACGCCCACCATCCGGCCCTGCTCCATCAGCAGCACCGGTCGGCCGGTGCAGTGCCGGAGCTCGATGGCCGTGCGCATCGGCAGGTCCGGCGCGGCCGCGCAGATGGTTCTGCCGGTAAGCGTCTCCGTGTCCAGGTCCGGCGAGTAGTGCCGGATCGTGGCCGGTGCAGGTTCGATGCTGGCCTCGTCGGGCCCGCCGTCGGCATTCAGTCTCAGCCGATTGAGGCCTGACCAATCGAGCCGCAGCATGTCGCCGTCGCGCCGTACGTTTGCCACCGGCGTCATGAGCGAGCGGCAGCGCAGCACGTTGAGCGCGTCCATATGGGCAATGAATTCGGCGACATAGGCGTTGGCTGGATTGAGAACGATTTCTTCGGGTTCACCGAACTGGACGATCCGCCCTGCTTCCATGATCGCGATATGCCGCCCGAGCTTGAGCGCTTCGTTGAGATCGTGGCTCACGAACAGGATCGTCTTGCCGAGTCGGCTCTGCAGATCCAGCAGCTCGTCCTGCAGGTGCTCCCGGATAAGCGGATCCAACGCCGAGAACGGCTCGTCCATCAGGAGGATGTCGGAATCGGTGGCAAGCGCCCGGGCAAGCCCGACCCGCTGCTGCATGCCACCGGAAAGCTCGTGCACGTACCGGTCGCCCCAGCGGTCGAGATCCACCAGCTCGAGGTGTTTCCGGACAATGGCGTCGCGTTCCGCCCGGGCAGCGCCCCGCAGCTCGAGGCCGAAGCTGACGTTCTCATGGACGGTGCGCCAGGGCAGCAGGGCGAACTGCTGGAACACCATGGCGATGCGCTCCGTGCGCATGCGCCGCAGCGTGGCGGCATCGCAGCCCGCCATGTCGAGCGGGGCATCCCCGTCGCGGACCAGGACCTGGCCGCGGGTGACCCCGCAGAGGCCGTTCACGGCGCGCAGCAGGGTCGACTTGCCGGAGCCCGACAGACCCATGAGTACGCAAATCTCGCCGCTCTGCACCGCGAGCGATGCGCCGGCAACACCGATGACCGAGCCGGTGGCGTCCTGGATGCCTTGCCGGTCGGCGCCGCGATCGAGCATCTGCAGGGCAGCCGGTACGTCGCCACCAAACAGGATGTCGACTGCCTTCAACTCGATCGCGTGAATGGGTCAGCCCCGCTGCTTGGTGCCGCCGCGCGGCTTGCACAAGCGATCGAGCAAGAAGGCGACGATGACGATGGCGAGCCCGGCCTCGAAGCCTTTGGCGATATTTACGGTATTGAGTGCGCGCAACACCGGCACGCCGAGGCCTGGTGCCCCGACCATCGCCGCGATGACCACCATCGACAGGCTGAGCATGATGCACTGGGTGACTCCCGCCATGATGGTTGGCAGGGCGTGCGGCAGCTCCACCTTCCAGAGGAGTTGGCGTCGAGTCGCCCCGAACGCCTCGCCGGCCTCGATGAGCGCCCGCGGCACCCCCGAGACACCCAGATGCGTGAGCCGGATCGGGGCGGGTATGGCGAAGATCACGGTGGAGATCAGGCCCGGCACCACGCCCAACCCGAACATGATCATGGTCGGAATCAGGTAGACGAAGGTCGGGATCGTCTGCATCAGGTCGAGTACCGGCCGGATGGTGTTGTAGAGCCAGGGCCGGTGTGCCGCCGCGATCCCGACCGGCACGCCGATGACGACACAGATCACGGTGGAGAACAGGATGAGCGTGAAGGTCTGGACCGTGGTTTCCCAATAGCCCAGATTGATCACCAGGAGCAGCAACAGCACGACGGCGGCGACCAGTTTCCAGGAGCGGTGCAGCCAGAAGGCGAGGCCGGCAAGCGCCAGCACCAGGGCGAGCGAGGGGACGGCCAGCAGCAGGCCGGCCACGCCCTCGATCAGGAACTTCAGGAACTCAGAGAGATAGTCGAAGAACCAGGCCCCGTGGTCGAGCAGCAAGTCCGCAAGGGACTTGATCCACTTGCCGAGGGGAATCTTCTGGTCCGTCAACCAGTGCAATACCTATTCCCGGACTGTCCGCCCCGTCCGACTGCAGGACGGGGCGGAACTCGTTCTAGAGCCCGAGGCTGGCGTTCACGGCAGCCAAGCCATCGTCGCCGCTCAGAGTCGTAACTCCGTCAAGCCAGCCCTCCAGGATGGACGGGTTCGCTTGGAGCCATGCCGTCGCAGCCTGCTGCGGCTCCTGCTCGTCCTCGAGGATGGCGGTCATGATCTCGTTTTCCATTGCCAACGTGAACGTAAGGTTGGTCAGCAGCTTCCCGACGTTCGGGCACTCTTCAACGTAACCCTGCCGAGTGTTGGTGTAGACCTCCGCGCCACCGAAATTCGGGCCGAAAATGTCATCGCCCCCCGCGAGATAGGTCATCTCGTACTTCGCATTCATCGGGTGCGGCTCCCACCCCAGGAACACAATCCACTGATCCCTGCGGTTTGCCCGGTCCACCTGGGCGAGCATGCCTTGCTCGCTCGATTCCACCAGCTCAAATCCCTGCAGCCCGAACGTGTTCTCGTCGATCATGGCCTGGATCAGCCGATTGCCGTCATTGCCCGGTTCGATGCCGTAGATCTTGCCCTCGAGTTCTGCACTGTACTGGGAGATGTCGCCGAAGCCCGTGATGCCACCGTCGGCCGCCAGCTTGTTGACGGCGAGGGTGTATTTCGCCCCGGTCAAGTTCTGGGCGACGGTCTCGACCGACCCCTCGTCCCGGTATGGCGCGATGTCGGCTTCCATGGTCGGCATCCAGTTGCCGAGGAAGACGTCGATATCGCCATTCTTGAGACTGGTGTAAGTAACCGGCACGGAGAGCACGGACGCAGTCGGCTCGTAGCCGAGTGCCTTGAGGACCACGGAAGTTGCTGCGGTCGTCGAGGTGATGTCAGTCCATCCCACGTCAGAGAAGCGAACCGTCTGGCACGAATCTGGATCGGCCGCCCAGACGGAGGGCGAGAACAGCAGAGCTGCAACCACCCCGAGCACTGCCACGCGCACGCGTTCTGTCATCGCCATATCCTCCTGGTTGGGTGTCCGTTACGCGCCATTGCGGGCAATGACGCTCGTTAGGGCTACCATGCCGGCCATAGGGCCGCAAGAGCAGGGGCGGCTGCGCATCTAGATGAACACGCGACAGATGTTCGATTATGTCGTCGTTGGCGCCGGGTCGGCAGGCTGCGTTCTGGCCAATCGGCTGACCGAAGACGGTACCGCGCGTGTGCTGCTGATTGAGGCCGGCGGCAGCGACCGCAGCATCTTCGTGCAGATGCCGACGGCGCTCGCCATCGCCATGACCCACCCGCGCTACGGATGGCACTATCAGACCGAGCCCGAGCCGCATCTGGGCGGTCGGCGATTGCACTGTCCACGCGGCAAGGTGCTCGGGGGCTCTTCGTCGGTCAACGGGATGGCATACGTCCGTGGGAACGCCCTGGACTACGAGGGCTGGGCCGAGTCCGGCGCCGCGGGATGGTCGTATGCCGAAGTACTACCGTACTTCCGGCGGGCCGAGACCTTCAGTGGCGGCGGCGGCGACTACCGGGGTGACTCCGGTCCGCTCCATACCTCGCGCGGGACCATGCGCAATCCGCTTTATCACGCGTTCATCGCAGCGGGTGAACAGGCTGGTTACGCCCGCACTGCCGATATGAACGGCTACCGGCAGGAGGGTCTCGGACCGATGGACATGACGGTTCATCGGGGGCGCCGCTGGAGCACCGCCAACGCGTATCTGAAGCCGGCTCGAAGTCGGGGGAATTTGGCCGTCGCAACCCGGGCGCTGGCGACCCGGCTTCTCCTGGATGGCCGGCGGGTCCGCGGTGTCGAGTACCGGCAGGGCAGCGTCACCCGAACGGCGCTGGCGGCGCGCGAGGTCATCCTGAGCGGCGGGCCGATCAACACCCCGCAGCTGCTGATGCTGTCGGGAATCGGCCCGGCCGAGCAACTTCGCGAGTTCGGCATCGAGGTGATCCACGATCTGCCAGGTGTCGGGGAAAACCTGCAGGATCACCTGGAGCTCTATATCCAGCAGGCGTGCACGCGGCCGGTGACGCTCTACACCGCTACCGGGTTGCTGCGGAAGGCGCTGATCGGGATCCGGTGGGCGGCATGCCGATCCGGGCTTGGCGCCACCAACCACTTCGAGGCCGGCGGCTTCATCCGCTCACGCCCGGGGG
>VXPW01000046.1 GCA_009839325.1 Rhodospirillales bacterium | reverse complement strand
GGAGAAGCCATGAGCACGTTTGGAGACGAACTGATCCAGTCCCTCAACGAGGCGCTGGCCCATGCCAGGGGCGAAGCCCCTGCGGTCGTCCATGCGCCCGTGACACCGCGCGAGGTCCGCAAGCAGGTGAAGCTCACACAGGCGCAGATGGCGCCCCTGATGGGCATGAGCCTCTCTGGCTACCGCAAGTGGGAGCAGGGGGCACGGCGGGTGAGTGGCCCCGCCCCGACGTTGTTGCGGGTGATCCAGAAGGAACCGGAAGCCGTCAGGCGTGCGTTGTTGGCACCTTGAACAGCCGTTCAAATAATGTTCTTTTCCTCGTCTCGTCTAGGTCTTCAGACATCTCTGTTCAATTCCGATCCTGCCGGATATCCCGGTTGCAGGCCAACAGCTCGCATGGTGCGTCGTCCTAGGATATCCCCGCATCCCACCCGTACGCCGTCGCGACGGCGGCATTGAGTTCCGCGTGCGCGTCCGCAAGCCACTGCGGGCGAGTGTGAAAAGCCTCCCCGCGCGTTTGCCTCGCACCTGCCGTTTCGTTACCCGTATCGACTGGAAGGCGACGCGAAACGCGCTCACGGATCGTTGGCCGGGCGTCTCGCTCAATCGCCGCGACGGCTCGAACTTCTAGCCGTTACAGGGGTTGCGGAAAATCGGATTGCGGAAGCGCCGGCCTGTTCGACCGCCCGGATGGCGGGCACTCTGGTCACACCTGCCGCACCGCCTCAGCTAGCAACTTCTGCCCCTGGAGCGCTTCCTCGACCGCCCTCTCGTGCCGGTGATTCTGGCACAGCGGCTTCTGGAATTGCTGTTTCCGTCCTCCTGGAAGCACTTGTGTCCAGCGCCGATGGCTCGTGTTTCCGAATATCCAGCCACCCATGTTCTTGGTCTCTACTACAGACACGCCGGCCCGTGACACGAAGACGTGGTCGATCTGTGTCATGCCATCGGGCGTCGGCAACATCAGGTCGTGGAACGAACGATAGATCGAGGCTGGCAGTTCACGTTTCATCCACGACGCGACCATTTGCTCGCCGGCCCTACCCCTTTTCAGTCGGATTGGGCGGCGGGAACCGGAACAGGCGGGGAAACACGGAGCGCCGCCGACGGCGGCTGCCGAACAAAGAACGCCAGACAAGACGTTCGATCATGTACTTCGTAATCCCCTGTTTGACCTACTGCTTTCAAGGCAGGCGGGCATGGTCAACGGCGGGCGCCTTCCTCCGCAACAATAGTTGGCGGCGCGAAGAGCGGGGACCCACCTCTGGCGGACAATTCGAGAGCAAGATTCGGGCTGCACGGCAGTCCCGAACCCGTCAGGGTGCGCTATCGCAGCGCGCAGCCCACATGGGCAGCCAGTGCCAAGACAGCCGAGGGGGGAGATATCATGGTCGAAGCACAGAGGATGCAAACGCCGGTGGCAAAGCGTTTCCGTAGCGACGACGAGCGCTGGGCGGCGGTCGTAAACCGCGATCATGCCGCCGTTGGAACGTTCGTCTACTGCGTCACGACGACCGGTGTCTATTGTCGCCCGGGCTGTGCGGCCCGGCACCCGCGGCGCGAGAACGTGCGCTTCCACACTTCCTGTCTGGACGCCGAGAATGACGGCTTCCGGCCATGCCGGCGCTGCCGCCCAAACGAGCCGCCCCTTGCCGGGCGGCACGCGCGGGCGGTGGCGGCCGCGTGCCGCCTCGTCGAGACCGCGGAGGAACTGCCGGATCTCGATGCGCTCGCACAGGCAGCCGGCATGAGCCGATTCCACTTCCACCGGGTCTTCAAGGCCGTCACCGGTTTCACGCCGCGCGCTTACGCCGCTGCCCATCGCGCGGATCGGACCCGCGAAGTGCTGCAGAGGTCGCGAACAATCACCGAAGCCATCTACGACTCTGGCTTCAACTCGAGCGGGCGGTTCTATGCAGCGTCACCCGAGATGCTCGGGATGACCCCCGCGAAATTCCGGGGTGGTGGCGCGGGCGAAACGATTCGGTTTGCCGTCGGCAAATGTTCGCTGGGTTCGATCCTGGTGGCCGCGACGACGAGGGGGGTTTGCGCGGTGCTGCTTGGCGACGATCCGGAAGCGCTGGCACACGAGCTGGAGGACCGTTTTCCGCGGGCCGAGCTGGTCGGGGGAGACGGCGAGTTCGAGTCGGTGGTGGCTCGGATCATCGGTCTCGTCGAAGCCCCAGCGCTCGGTCTGGAACTACCGCTCGACCTCCGCGGGACGACGTTTCAGCGGCGGATCTGGCTGGCGCTGCGCGAGGTTCCGGCGGGTACGACCGCCAGCTACAGCGAGATCGCCGATCGTGTCGGCTCACCGAAGGCCGCGCGAGCGGTCGCGCGCGCGTGCGCCGCTAACCCGCTCGCCGTCGCAGTCCCGTGCCACCGCGTGGTCCGGAACGACGGCAAGCTTGGCGGCTACCGCTGGGGCGTGCAACGCAAGCGGGCTCTGCTTGCCCGAGAAGCCTCGTCCTGATTCAGGCGCACGGGGCGAGAGCGAGTGGTACGAGATCGCGACGGCGAGGCTCGAAGCGCTCGGCGAAGGCGTGCAGCGATGGACGCTTCCGGTGTTCGGCGTCACTGATTATTTGCGGGTGGCGCCCAGCCCGCGGTTGTTTAGCCGACGACGGAGTTCACGGGTAGCTGCTCGCGCGGCTGGTCGAGAACGCGCAGGCGGAGAAACCAAAAGCCCGGAACAACATGGTGTACGCGATTGGCGCGGTGAGTGTGACTGTGCCAAGGGCGGGTCCCCGCCGTTGCGGCTGGCAGCGCCACTGCCCGGTGTCGCCGCACGTGTTGTGGGAGCCGACCTCACCCCACCGATGTTTGCGCCTTGAGGAAGACCGGTGGGCACGATCGGTGCCCGGAACCTGACGCCGGTGGCACCGGCTTTCGCATCGGTCACCGGCTCCGTTCCCTGTGCACCTTCGGGAGCGACCATCGTTTCCACGTTTCTGGAGCCCGGCCGGCGTTCGTGCCTAGAGATCAACTGCGCGGACGAAACCACATGCGCCGCAACAGCCCGTCCTTCAGCACCAGATGGTGATACAGAGCCGCCGCGACATGCAGGGCAACCAGGGCCGCCAGCGTCGCCGCGATCCAGCCGTGGGCAGCATGCTGCGGCAGCGCCGACAATTCCGCTGGCAGGGTATCTGCCGCGCCGCCGAAGACGATCGGGAAGAGACCCGCACCAAGGGCGGTGGCAAGTCCGGTAAGCACCATGCCGGCAATGAGCACGTAGAAGCCCCGGTGCGTCCAGTAGGCAATCCGATCCAGAGAGGCGTTGCCGGTGGTCGCGCGCGGCGGCGTGCGGGTTCGCAGGCGCGTGACGAGGCGCAGGATCAGCAGCGCGCCGATCACCATGCCCGCGCTCATGTGCCCGGTCAGGGCTAAGATCTTGTCTGGGTTGTCATCAGCCATGTTTTCCAGGATAAGGCCACCGGCGACCAGCGAGATCAGGACCATGAGCGCCATGACCCAATGCAGCGTGACGAGAAGGGGGTGGTACCGCTCCATCAATGGCTCCCTTTGGCAGTCGTTTCCTGACTATAGGTTGATCACGTAATGGACATAACCTCAAGAAATGCGCACAACCTGCGTTTTCAATGATCAACTCGGGTCGGGAGAGACCGCTCAGGTGGATCACTGGACCAAGTTGCGCGCCGCGTGGCTTGTGCCAAGGCTGGGCACGGCCAGCGTGGCGGCGGCTGGCGTCCACCGGGTCACCATGACTCGCCGGGTCGACCCCCTGGAGACCGCCTTCGGCGCGCCAACGTCTCTCCGCCACGCCCGGGGTTGCATGCCCACGGCGGCAAGCCAGGCATGCTGGAGGTGGCCAGCCGGGCGGATGAGATGTTCACCGAACTCGAAGAGACGGACGCGGAGTGGGACCGGGCAGCTGCCGGGCGAGTTTTTGAGCGCGTGGCCTGCGGCCACGCGGACCTGAACGCGGCCCGCAACATCCGACATCGGAGACTGGCGCGGCTGCACGACGAGGAGCGTTCGGGTTTGCCGACTCCTGTGAACCGTGAAACGGATCGACGGCTGGCAGCATAAGTTGTCAAGTAATCGATATAAGTCCCAAGTGTTTTCGGCGACGGTCGCCATATGGCGGACAGGAGCATGTGACTTGAACTACCAACTTAACCGCGGACTGAAGTTCGGTCTGGCGACATCGCTCGCCCTTTGGACCCTGGCTTTCTGGCTGCCCGCCGGCAATCACACGGCCGCTGATGAGTCCTCGCGCGCGGCATCCGCTCTCTTTACCGGTTGCGAGCCGGTGAGCCTCCGCACGTTCTTTCACGCAGCGGCCGATGACGCCTCTCCCGCGGTCGAGCTCACGACGGCCGACATCGAGACTGCAGCCGAAAGCCGCCTGCGTGCCGTCACCCTGTTTGGTCACGAAGCTCCAGACGTTCTCAACGTCCGCGTCATCGCCAACGAAGCGAGCTTCAATATGACGGTGGTTTTCCTCAAAGCGATCTATGACCCTCGCTCGAGCGAACCCGGCTCTTCGAGTGCCTGGATCAGGAGCGCGGAGGGAGCCCACTTCGGAGAGGCCGGTCTCATACTGGACGCCCTGGCCGGATTGGTTGACGCATTTCTGGTCGAGTTCATCCGCGCCAACGAGCACGCCTGCGACCAACGCACCTGATTCCAGCAGCCTGGTGCCGCTTCCCTCGGGCCGGCCGGCGGCTTCGCTTTCCGCACCCTTGGCTAGCCATGCGGCCCCCGCGATCACCCGGCTGACCAGATCCCGGGCTGGCAGAGCAAAACTCGAAGGGAACCGCGCGGTTCTTCGCCGCCGGGCATTTCGTCAGGATGCCGGGGCGCCGCCCTCCTCACGCGCACGCTCGAAGTGCCGGATTGCGAGTTCGAACTTGTCGCGGCAACCCGTGTTGCAGAACCCGACGACCTGGCCGTCGAACTCGATGAGCGAATCGGGTTGCACCGGCTTGCCGGACCAGGGGCACGTCTCATTGATGCAGTCGGCAATGTCGAGACCAGGCATCTTCCCTCCCGTTGCGTCGTGGTTGGCCGATCGAGTCTTGACGGACAACCCGGTCGAAGTCAAAGCCGAATCCCCGCTGGCCTGACCGGCACTCCGGCACGCCATGTCGCCCTGGCCCGTTCAGGAGCGGATATGTCCGGCTGGCTCCGATCGGACCGCTTGCCGATCCGGGGGCGGGCGTGTTGCAGGCCCGCGTCGGCGCCACGGAGCAGGAACGGCCGCAGGCAAGTCCAGCCTTGCGTTCGCGCACCTCGGGGCGCAATCGGTTGAAACCACACGACGGTCGCGCCGACGTAGAATCCCCTCATGCCGATGATCTCCGAGGCCACCCCGGTCGTCCATGCCGACCCGCTTCCGGACGCTGTCGACGTCGCAGTCATCGGCGCGGGAATCATCGGCACCGCGACCTCGTGGTTTCTCGCGCAACGCGGGGCGAAGGTCGCCCTGATCGAAAAGGGTCGGGTTGCCGGCGAGCAGTCGAGCCGCAACTGGGGCTGGGTGCGTCAGCAAGGCCGGGACCGTGACGAACTGCCGATCATGATGGAGTCGAACCGGATCTGGCGGAGCCTCGCGAAGCACACCGGCGAGAAGGACCTCACGTTCACCGGCGCCGGCCTGGTGTATCTGGCCGAGAACCAGCATGGGCTCGACCGGTTCGAGGCGTGGCACGACCTGGCCAGGGAGCACCAACTCGACACCCGCATGCTCTCACCCGAAGAGGCACGGGAGGCGGCGCCGGGCGTGGAGGGCCACTGGATTGGCGGGATGCTGACGCCGAGCGACGGGCGGGCGGAGCCGTCCGTCGCGGTACCGGCGCTGGCGCGCGCCGCGAAGCGCCTTGGAGTCTCGATCACCGAGAACTGCGCGGTCCGCATCGTCGACATCCAGAATGGCAGTGTCCGCGGCGTACACACGGAGGCCGGATCCGTCCGGGCCGACCGGGTGGTGCTCGCGGGCGGTGCCTGGTCGACGTACTTCGCGCGGAACGCCGGACTCGACCTGCCGCAGCTCATCGTGCGATCCAGCGTCGGGCGCACCCGCCCAGTGCCCCGGGAACTCCCGAACATCTCCGCGCCGGGGCTCGCCATGAACCGCCGCGCTGACGGCGGCTACACCGTGACGACCGGGGACGTCGTGGAGCATTACTTGTGCGCACGGTCGTTCAGGGACCTCTCCAAGTTCCTGCCGCTGCTGAAGAAGTCGGCCAGGGAACTCAAGCTCCGGCCGAAGCCGCCGGCAGGTTATCCGGGCGCATGGGGCACGAAGACGCGCTGGTCCGCCGAGGAGGTCACACCGTTCGAGCGGACGCGGGTGCTGAACCCGCCCCCGTCGGACGAGGTCAGGCGGCGCCTGGCGAAACGGCTGCCGGAGCGGGCGCCGTGGCTGGACGAGGCCGGCGTCGCGGAGATGTGGGCGGGGATGATCGACGTGACTCCCGACGCCGTGCCCTACATCTGCGAAGTGCCTTCGCCCGCCGGGCTGTTCATCGGCACCGGCATGAGCGGGCACGGCTTCGGGATCGGTCCCGGGGCCGGCCGCGTCCTCGCGGATCTCGTCCTCGGACGTCCGACCGGCTTCGACCTGTCACGGTTCCGCTTCGAACGTTTCGCCGATGGCAGCCCCATCGTTCCCGGCCCCTACTGAGGCGGTTCTGCCCTACCTGCGGCCGGTCGGGCTACGGATACCCATCTGCCCGTTGTATGGTCGAAGCGTGCACCGGCGCCGTGTTTCGCGCGCGGCGTAACGACCGCGACCCACACCAGGAGAGATCCATGCCGTACCCGCTGAAACCGGGAACGATGTACATGATGCCGACCCATTTCGGCCCGATGACAGGGCCGCGGCAGGGACCGGGTGGAAAGTCGGGCGTCTTCGCACCTGACCAGCGCAAGACCATGACCGTGTCGGTGCGCTTCCTAACCGACGGCGGTCAGGTCGAGCCGTTTCTGCCGCCCGGCTTCACGCTCGACGGCGAGCCGGTGGTCGAGGTGTTTGCCTCCTACATGACGCGGATCGCATGGTTGGCGGGGCGCGGCTACAACGTGCTCGGTGTGAGGGTGCCGGTGGTCTTTCAGGGCAGCGAGAACCGCGCCGCCGGCCCTTTCCTCATGGTGCTGTGGGAAAACCTGACCGACCCGATTCTCACAGGCCGCGAGCAGCTCGGCTTCTCGAAGGTCTACTGCGAACTCCCCGAACCCGTCGAATTCGACGGCGAGACCCACTGCACCGCGAGCTGGCAGGGGTTCCGCTTCCTCGACATGAAGGTGCGCAATCTGGAAGAGGCCGACTCGCAGGCTGCAGATTCGGCACTCGCACCGAACGACGACGGCACGTTGAGGGGGGTGCTTCACTACAAGTACATGCCCAGGACCGGGGCCTGGGGCGAAGCGGACGCCGCCTACGCGGTGCTCAGCCCCGTCACGGCTCCGGGTGCGCCGCCGCAGGCCCGGTACACGGGCAATGGGGAACTCACCTTCCACCGGGCTCGCTGGGAAGACCTGCCCACGCAGTACATGATCGTCAACGCCCTTCACGGGCTGGAGATCAAGGAATATCGCGGGGCCACGATCGAGCACCGCGTCGGCGGCGGCGACCTGATCGACCAGCGCATCGTGACGTAGGCGAGAGGCCCGGCTTCCAGGGACGCCACACCTACCGAAACGCGGGAACCGCGGCGCGTCAGTTCCGACGGCCGGTGGCCGCGCTTGGCTGAAGCCCGCAAGCGGAAGCCCGGCTACGCCTCGACGGCGGGCCTCAAGTGCGGCGGACCGCCGCCGTTCGCAACGGCAACGACTACCCGATCCGGCAGCCGGTGCCACCGTCGACCGGCAGCGCAACCCCGGTGACGAAACCGGCCTCGTCGGACGCCAGGTAGAGGGCCGCGTAGGCGACATCCCACGCGGTGCCCATCTTTCCGCCGAGGGGAATCCGAGCGTCGCGCTCAGCGGCAACCTCGTCCCGCGGGCGGTTCCACGCCCGGGCCCTGGTATCGACCGCCATCGGCGTATCCATCAAGCCGGGCAGGATCACGTTGGCGCGGATGCCGTACTCCGCGTTCTGGATGGCGATTTGCTTCGTGAACGCCACCATGCCCACCTTGCTCGCCTTGTAGGCCACCCAGGGATAGGACTCGACGGCGGCGACCGAGGAGATGCTGACGATCGCGCCTGAGCGCTGCTCGCGCATGATCGGGATCGCGTGCTTGCACGCCATGATGGTGCCGCGCAGATTCACGGACATCACCCGGTCGAATGCCTCCTCGGTGATCTCGGTCACGCCCGCATCCCCGCCGGCGACGCTGATCCCGACGTTGTTGTGCAGGATGTCGAGGCGGCCCCAGCGGGTCCTGCACTGCTCCACCGCCGCCGCGACCTGCGCCTCACGGGTGACATCGGCCTCAAAGGCCGCCGCTTCACCGCCCTCGCCGGCGATCATTTCTACCGTTTCGGCTGCGGATGCGAGATCGCGGTCGACGCACAGCACCCGGGCGCCCTCGCGCGCGAAGAGCAGCGCCGTGGCCCGGCCGTTGCCCAGGCCATCGCCCGGACTCTGCCCCGCCCCCATGATGACGGCGGTCTTGCCTTCAAGTCGCATGGTTCACTTCCCGTAGGGTTCGCAGGGCGACGCGGCCGCTGGCCGCAGCGCTGAGCCGATTGGAGTCTGGCAAATGGGATCAGCGGAGCGTAAACCGGCCTGGCGACTCGCTCAACGGGAATTGCGCGTTCAGGTAACCCCTGCCACTAGCCAAGCGTCCAGTACCGCCCGCATGGGCCGTTGATCCCAACAGCAGCCCCGGCTTCCCCCAAAGGTGCCTGGCCGCCACCCGCGAAACCATGTGCAGCACGCGTTTCGCGGACCTCGCACGCAGCTGCTCCGGCGAGAAAGCTCCTGTGCAGGCAGAGCGTCGGCCGCCAGCCAAGGAGAAGTTCTTCGTTTTCCGGATACGGAGGCTACTGACCAGTCATGTAACTAGATTGAGAAGCTCCACACGGGGACTGCATGACTAGAACCTGGCAAGTGCAAACCGCGAAAGCTCACTTCAGCGCGTTCCTTGAAGCCAGTCGTACACAGGGGCCGCGGCTCGTAACCGAATGCGGTGTACCGGCGGCAGTATTTGTGCCGTTCCAACAGTGGCGAAAAACGAAGCTGCTGACGAAGTAGAGCCTGCAAGATGTTCTGCTCGTGCCAGAAGCACGAAGTAAGGTTCTCACGCCAAGCCGTCGGACGTGACGCCACCCCACCGGCTAGCCAAATAGTTGACGAAATTAGTAGCCTATCGGGTCGGGCTCCGGAACGTGCACAACGAAGCGCATCGTACCGGGTCCCCGATGTTCGCCGCGTGGTCCGGAATCGGCTGTCTCCTGGCCGACGGCCCTGCGGCAGGAGGGAACATTTCGACATGCACATTCACAGATTGGTTTCGGTGGCCATCGCGGCTGCGGCACTGGCTTGGTCTGCAACCGCGTCAGCCCATGAACACGCCACCTGGTTCCAGGGCGAGGATGCCGGCTTCCCGGCGCCCACGGGTGCCAGCGACATCGTGCCGGAAGGCTCGAAGCTCATGCGCCTGTTTGACGGCGGCTGTGCACTGACCGAGGGCGTAGCAGCCGGTCACGACGGCTACATGTACTTCAGTGACATCACCTTCACGAAGTTCTGCCCGGACCCGTCGGGGCAGTACGTGCAGGCCGGCAACATCTGGCGCTACGACCCCGCATCCGGCGATGCAACCGTCTTCCGCAGCCCGAGCGGGATGTCGAACGGCATCAAGTTCGACCGCGACGGCAACATGCTGGCGGCCCTCGGTGCGGACTACGGCGGTCGCATGCTGATCAAGACCGACATGGCGAGCGGGAAGTCCTACGTCCTGTCCGGCACATACGCCGGCAAGCCCTACAACGCTCTCAACGACATCACGATCGACGAGCAGGGCCGGATTTACTACTCCGACCCACGCTACCTGGGTCATGAGCCGGTATTTCAGCCGGGCTTCGCGGTGTACCGCCTCGACACTGACGGCTCCGTCGACCGCATCATCACCAATGGTGGCAAGACCAACGGTGTGCTGATCTCGCCCGACCAGTCGACGTTTTATCTCGTGAGCAACGACAACGGGTGGCTCGGCTTCATGCAGCTTGACGAGACCGACCAGGCGCCCATCGTAGGCCTACACCTGCTGCAGGCCTATGACCTGAACGCCGACGGAACGGTGAGCAACCGCCGAGTTTTGGTCGACTATGCCACGCACTACCCTGGGCAGCCTTGCAGCGGACCTGACGGCCTTGTCGCCGATGTCGACGGCAATATCTACATCGCCGAGCGCTGCGAGCACCGGCCCGGCATCGCCGTGCGCGACCCGGATGGCAACGAGATCGCATTCATCTCGACCGGCGAGGAACTGCCGACCAACGTCGGCTTCGGCCGCGGCGTCGAGCGGAACGTGCTCTACGTGACGTCCGGCAAGAGCCTCTACAAGATCAAGCTGGGCAAGGACGGCTACGAACTTCCGTAGCGGTTCGCGGGCGGGCGGCGAGGCGCGCCGCCCGCCCCTTTTTTCTCCCGTCGTTCAGACGGGGTGCCAGGTTGCCTCCTCGCCCGCTCCCTCGGCACGAACCCGTTCTTCCGCCTGCAGGTGCAGCAAGGTGGCGTACACCGACCGGCAGGCCGCGCCAAACAACGCAGGATCGAGTCCCACGTAGTTCTCGGCCACGATCTCCGGGATCGGGCGCGGGCGGGCGCGCAAGCTCGCCAGCACGCCATCGCAGCGACGCAGCCGGTGCGCCTTTAACGCAGCCAGAAACCTTCCGGGTTCGGTGATCGCACGGCCGTGGGTCGGCCGCAGCAGGCGGTCATTGTCCTGCAGCAGACGGTCGAGACTCGCGAGATAGGCCGTGAGATCACCGTCCGGCGGCGAAATGACCGTGCTCGCCCAGCCCATGACGTGATCGCCGGAGAACAGGGTCCCCTCTTCGGGCAGGCGAAAACACAGGTGGTTGGACGTGTGGCCGGGCGTATGCACGGCCTGGAGGGTCCAGCCGTCACCCGACACCGTGTCTCCGTCCGCCATCACGGTGTCCGGCTCGAACGCGGTATCGGCACCCTCGTCATCCAGACTCGACCCGGCCCCGCCGGCGTGCGGACCACAGCCGTACACCGGGGCGCCGGTGGCCTCGCTGAGCGACGCGGCTGCTGGCGAATGGTCAACGTGCGTATGGGTCACGAGGATGTGGGACACCGACCGGTCCGCGGTGGCCCGAACCAGGTTCTGCAGGTGCTCCTGGATGAGCGGTCCGGGGTCGATCACCGCCACGTGGTCGCCCGCGCCCACCACGAAGGTCGCGGTCCCGTACAGGGTGTACGGTCCGGGGTTGTTCGCCACCACCCGCTGCACGAGCGGCGACAGGCGTTCGGCCTCGCCGTAGGTGACGTCGTCCTCGCGTACGACGAGGTCTTCCAGTGCGGGAACGGTTGGCATGTAGAGATCCTCGCCGCGGTAGCGCAGTCTAGGCGACCCGGCCGGCACCCACCGGCGAGGCCGAAACCGCCGCTACGGGGCCAGCGCCTCCTGCATGAAGGCCTTCCAGATCTCCGCGGGCGGGCCGCCGCCGACGACGCCGTCCATCGGGCCGGAATCATCCCGGCCGATCCACACGCCGCAGACCACGTCGCCGGCAAACCCGACGAACCAGGCATCCCGGTGATCCTGCGTGGTCCCGGTCTTCCCGAACGCCTGCACGCCGTCAAGACGGGCCCGGCGGCCGGTTCCGCTGTTGACCACGCTGCCGAGCAGGCCCCGCATGGCCTCGATCGTCGACGCGGACAGACCATCCCGGCGCGGCGCCGGCGTCCGTTCCCACACCGTCCCCTCGGGGCGGGTGCGGACCTCCACGTACCCGTACGGCAGCACCGGTGACCCGCCGTTCGCGACCGCCACCAGCGCGGCGGTCATGTCGAAGATCGTCACTTCGGATACGCCGAGCGCCAGGCTGGGGGCATCGTCGAGTTCCGCTGTGATCCCGAGGCGCTCGGCCAGGCGGATCACCCGGCCTCTGCCGATGTCCTGTACGAGCCGGACCGCCACCGAGTTGGAGGAGCGCGCGAATGCCTCGCGCAGCGTGATCTCGCCGCGGTAGACGTTGTTGTAGTTGCGCGGGCTCCAGTTCCCCACGGTCACCGGGGCGTCGCGCACGCGGTCATCCGGGTGACGGCCGGCCTCGAGGGCCGCGAGGTAGACGAAGATCTTGAACGCCGAGCCCGGCTGCCGGGCCGCCTGCGTCACCCGATTGAACTGCGAGCGGGCGTAGCTCCGCCCGCCAGCCATCGCCAGCACCGCGCCGTCCAGGCCCATGGCCACGAGGCCGCCCTCGATCCCCGGATGGTCGGCGAGCCCCGCCCGCAGGGCCCGTTCGGCCGCCAGCTGAAGGGACGGCACGAGCGTGGCAACGATCTCGACATCCTTGGTCCGGTCACGGGCGGGGCCGGTCTGGTTCACGACCCAGTCCGCAAAGAAGCGGCCGCCCCAGGCGGTGCCGTCGCCACCCGTCACCCGCGCCGGTCGCTCGCGGGCCGCCGCCGCGGCCGAGGCCTCGACGCGACCGGCCGCGACCATGGCGGTCAGCACCACCTCCGCCCGGGCCCGCGCGCGATCCGGGTGCCGGGTCGGGGCCAGTTGCGAGGGCGCCCGCAGCAGGCCCGCCAGCATCGCCGACTGGGCCAGGGTGAGCCGCGCCGGCGTGGTCCCGAAATAGCGACGCGCCGCGGTCGCGATGCCGTAGGCCCCGGCGCCGAAGTAGGCGCGGTTGAGATAGCTTGCGAGGATCTCGGCCTTCTCGAAGCGAAGCTCTAGCCAGAAGGCGAGAAGCATCTCCTGCACCTTGCGCTCCAGCGTGCGGGCCGGGGTCAGGAACGCCAGCTTCGCCAGCTGCTGGGTGATCGTGGAGCCGCCCTGCACCACCCGCCCCGCACGCCAGTTGGCCAGTGCCGCCCGCCCCAGTCCCAACGGATCGAAGCCCCAGTGCCGGAAGAACCGCCGGTCCTCGATCGCGATCACCGCATCGACCAGCGTCGGCGAGACGTCCTCGAGATTGACGTAGCCGCCGTAGACGTCGCCGTATGCCGCGGTAAACGTCCCATCGGCGGCAAACACCGAGACGCTGCCGGCACGGTCGCCGCCTCCCATGTCCGAAATGTCCGGCAACCCGAGCGCGCACCAGGCGACAAAGCCGAACGTGGCCACCAGGGCCAGCCCGGCCACGCGCGCGACCAGACGCCCGACGAACCGACCGACGACCGCACGCCACGAACGCGGCTGCTCGGAGGGCGCGTGCGGACGCCGCCTCCGCTTGCCGTCAGCCGCCGCCGCGGACGCCTTCGCGCCCCGCGCGCCGGCCTTCCCTGCCTGCTGTGATGTCGGTCGCGAACGACGTGACGCCATCGGGCCTGGCCCCGATTCCGATCAAACGTCGAGGTTTTCCACCTCGAGAGCGTTCTTCTGAATGAATTCGCGCCGCGGCTCCACCACGTCGCCCATGAGCTTGGAGAACAGGTCGTTGGCCTCGGCGCCATCGCCGACCTGGACCTGCAGGAACGTGCGCGCCTCGGGGTCCAGGGTGGTTTCCCAGAGCTGGCCGGGGTTCATCTCGCCCAGCCCCTTGTAGCGCTGAATCGACAACCCCCGCCGGGCCAGCCGTTCGACCTCGGCGTGGAATTCGGTCGGGGTGCGCAGCGGCTTCTGCTCGTCGCCGACGTGGAACACCATCGGCTCCGCGTACAGGTCCCTGAGGTCCGCGGCCCGCGCCCGCAGGCGCCGGCCCGCCGGGGAGACGAGCAGGGCCTCCGGCACCCGGTAGGCCGTGTGGACGCCGCGGCGATTGTGATGGAACTCGTATCCGGGCTCTCCGGCGGCGGCCTCGCCGGACCAGCCGTCCTCGCCGGGCTCCGCCATGCGGTTCATCCGCTCGCAGACGCGTTCGACAAGCTCGGCCGCGGCCGGCGGATTGTCGAAGACATCCGCGGTGAAACCGTTGCAGATGGCGATCTGCTCCACGAGCACCGGTGACAGGCGGTGCGCGAGCTGGCGGACCAGGGCCGCGTCGTCGTAGGCCTGCATGATGATGGCCCGCAGGTCCGCGTCCGAATGCTCGATCCGCTCGGCCCCGGTGCGCAGGACGGCCTTGCCGAGGATGGCGCCGATCAGGTGGCTCCGGAGCTCGGCGTCGTCCTTCAGGTACACCTCGCTGGATCCCTTCCGCACCTTGTAGAGCGGGGGCTGCGCGATGTACAGGTGACCGCGCCGGATGACGGGCTCCATGTGCCGGAAGAAGAACGTCAGGATCAAGGTGCGGATGTGCGCGCCGTCGACGTCGGCGTCGGTCATGATCACGACCTTGTGGTAGCGAAGCTTGTCGATGTCGAATTCCTGGCCGATCCCGGTCCCCAGCGCCGCGATCATCGTGCCGATCTCGGCCGATGCCAGCATCTTGTCCATGCGGACCCGTTCGACGTTCAGGATCTTGCCCTTGAGCGGCAGCACCGCCTGATTCTTGCGGTTGCGCGCCTGCTTCGCCGAGCCGCCCGCTGAATCACCCTCGACCAGGTAGAGCTCCGAGAGCGCGGGGTCCCGTTCCTGGCAGTCCGCCAGCTTGCCCGGGAGGTTCGCAATGTCGAGCGCGTCCTTGCGGCGCGAGAGGTCGCGCGCCTTCCGCGCCGCCTCGCGGGCCAGCGCCGCCTCCACGATCTTCTGCACCAGCCGCTTGGCCGTGTCCGGATTCTTCTCCAGCCACTCGGTCAGCCCGGCGCCGACGACGTTCTCGACGGCCGGCCGCACCTCGGAGCTCACGAGCTTTTCCTTGGTCTGCGACGAGAACTTCGGGTCCGGCACCTTGACCGACAGGATCCCCGTCAGCCCCTCCCGCATGTCGTCGCCGGCGAGCTGGACCTTCTCCTGCCGCGAGCCGCCGAACTCCTGCACGTAGCGCGTGACCGCCCGGGTCAGCGCCGCCCGGAAGCCCGCCAGATGGGTGCCGCCATCACTCTGCGGAATCGTGTTGGTGAAGCACAGCATCGTCTCGTGGTAGCCGCGGTTCCAGCGGAGCGCGAGTGCGACCTCGATGCCGTCCCGCTTGTCGGTGACGAGGACCGGGTCATCGTGGAGCGGCGCCACGGTGCGGTCGAGAAACGCGACGAATTCGCGGAGCCCGCCCTCGTAGCGGAAGTCGTGGATCGACGGCGTGCCGTTCCGGCGGTCCGTCAGAACGATCCGCAGGCCGCCGTTGAGGAACGCCAGTTCGCGCAGCCGCTTCTCGAGGCGGACGCGTTCGTACTCGACGTTGGTGAACACGTCCGGCGAGGCGATGAACGTCACCTCGGTGCCCCGTCGCCCGCCGGCGTCGCCCACGACCGTGAGCGGCCCCTCCGGGACACCGCCGACGAAACCGATGCGGTGTTCCTGCTCGTCCCGCCAGATGCGCAGCTCCAGGCGTTCCGACAGCGCGTTCACCACCGAGACGCCGACGCCGTGCAATCCGCCCGACACCTTGTAGCTGTCCTCGTCGAACTTGGCGCCGGCATGCAGGTGGGTCATCACCACCTCGGCCGCGGACACGCCCTCGTCCTCCTGGATCCCCGTGGGAATCCCGCGGCCGTCGTCGCTCACCGTCACCGACCCGTCGGCATTCAGGACAACGTCGATCCGCGTGCAGAAGCCTGCCAGCGCCTCGTCCACCGCGTTGTCGACCACCTCGAACACCATGTGGTGCAGGCCCGAGCCGTCGTCGGTATCCCCGATGTACATCCCCGGTCGCTTGCGCACCGCCTCGAGCCCGTTGAGCACCTTGATGCTGGCGGCGTCGTACTCCGCGCCGTTCGAGCCGCCCGCCGGCTCGCCCTGGGCGACGTCGGGAGCCGGGACCGGGAACCGGGCCGGGGTCGCGTATTCCTCGGACCGTTTAGGGCTTGGCATCAGTGCACCGCTCCCTCGACTGCCCGCACGGCCTTCAGCGGCACGGGCTGCACGTGGCGGAAATCGCCGAACGAACCGGCGTCCGCGCCGGTCAGCCAGATCTGGGCGCCCAGCGCGTCGAGCTCGGCGGCCAAGGCGGCCCGGCGCTGCGGGTCCAGGTGCGCGCACACCTCGTCGAGCAGCACCAGCGGCGGAGCGCCGCGTCGCGCCGTCTCCACGCGGACGGCCGCCAGCACCAGGCTGATGAGCAGCGCCTTCTGCTCACCGGTGGAACACCGCGCGGCTTCCACGCCCCGGTTCCGATGGTGCACGACAAGGTCGCTCCGGTGCGGGCCCGTCGACGTGCGCCCGGATGCCTGGTCGGTCGGCCGGCTCGCGCGCCAGAGCGCCTGCAAACGCTCGGAAGCGGTGGTCGGCCCCGCGGCTTCCAGCAGTCGCTCAACGCCGCCCCGGACCCCGATATCGGCCACCGGAAACGATCCGGCGCCGCCGGCGACGGCCTTCCCCAGCACCGAAACCGCGTCGAGCCGCGCCTGTGCGACCGCCACGGCCGCCGCGCCCATGGCGCGTTCCACGGATCCGAGCCAGGCGTCCTCCAGCCGGCCCTGCTTCAGGAGTTCGCGGCGTTGGCGGGAGGCCCGCTCCCAGTTCGCCGTCAGCGCCGCATGATCGGGATTCAGGCCGGCGACCAGCCGATCGAGGAAGCGGCGACGGACCGACGCCCCGGCGTTGAACAGCCCGTCCATCGCGGCCGTGAGCCAGTGCACCGCAAGGAGTTCGCCGAGCCGCAACGTGGAGTCGGCCTCCTGGCCATCGACCCGCACGCGCCGCTTGCCCCCCCGGCTCCAGCCGGTGCCGATTCGCACCATGCGTTCACCGGCCTGCAGCACGAAGCTGAGCGTCCAGTCGGCCGTGTCGTCGCGGGCCATGTCGGCCAGCCGCGCCCGCCGGAGGCCGCGGCCGGGCGCCAGCATGGATACCGCCTCGAGGAGATTGGTCTTCCCGACGCCGTTGGGCCCGGTAATCGCGAGCGAGCGGGGCTCCAGGTCCAGCGTGAGACGCGCATGGTTGCGGAAGTCGCGAAGCTCGACCCGGACCAAGGCTGCCGCCGCACGATCCGCTCCCGGACGTGTCGGCAACACCTTCTGCATTCGGGTCCTGGTCAGACCCTTATCGGCATGATGACGTGCAGCCTGCCGACCTCTCCGGTGTCGCGGATCACCGCCGGCTGGCCGGAGGCCTGGAACTCGATGATCATCTCGTCGCCCTGCGCGGTCTGGCAAAACTCCATGAGGTATTCGGACCGAAACCCGATCACGACCGGGTCACCCCGGAACGAGCCCTCGAAGACCTCCTGCCCCGCACCGTGCTGGTGGTCGCCGGCGCTCGCGGTGAGACTCTCCTCGCTCAGCTCGAACCGGATTGCCCGGCTCTTCTTGTCGGCCACGAGGGCCAGCCGTTCGAGGCCCCGTTGCAGGACCCCGCAGTTGATCTGCAGCGTGCTGTTGCACGTGGTCGGAATGACGCGCTGGTAGTCGGGGAACTTGCTCTCGTGCAGGCGGGTGACGACCACGACATCCGCGACCGCGAGCCGCATCCAGCCGTTCCCCATGCCCACGCCCACGGCGCCGTCCGCGTCCGCCAGCAGCCGCTCGATCTGCTCGACCGCCTTGCGCGGCAACGTCACGCCCTCCGCCAGCGCCTCGGCCCCCGGCGGGCACTGGCATTCGGCCTGCGACAGGCGGTGGCCGTCGGTGGCGCCGGCCCGGAGGAGATGCTGCCCGCCGTCCTCCACGGTATGCAGGAAGATGCCGTTCAGGTGCATGCGGGCCGGATCTCCCGACATCGAGATGCGGCACCAGCTCAGGAGCCGCCGCAGGTCCGAAACGGGCAGCTCGAAGACCTGCTCCCACTCCAGATCGTGCAGCGTCGGAAAATCGTCGGTCGGCAGCGACGGCAGAATGAACTTGCTTTGCCCGGCATCGACGACCAGCCATGCGCCGTCACCGCCGGCATCGCTGCCCGGGGCCAGGGAGACGCGCACGTCCACGCCCTCCGGCAGCTTGCCCACGACACTGTAAAAGAGCGGGGCCTCCACGGTGGCCGCGCCGGCGCTCTCGACCTGGGCGGCCAGGCGTTCGGATTCGTACAGCACCTGATTGTCGCCGGCGTCGAACACGACACTGCCCGCCTCCGCCCGGATCAGCACGTGCGAGAGGATCGGGCGGGTCCCGACCCGCTCGACCACGCCGTGCATGTGCGCCAGGGGCGCCAGCAGCGCGCTTCGCCCCTGGGTGAACTGCAGGCCGGCGTCGGATCCGGCACCGACTTCGCGCAGGAGCGCCGCGTGTCCCTGGGCGGACACGTTGAGCGGCATGACCACGTGCACCGTCTCGTCGCTGGTGGCGCCGCGGATGACTGCCGCATGCTTGGGGCTATCGAACTCCAGGACGAGTTCCGAGTCGGGGATCACGCGGCAGCAGGCTGTCACGTAGTCGCCGTTGAAGCCGATGGTCAGCCCCTTGCCTTCGTACTTGACGTTGATCAACTCGCGGCCGAGGCCGCTGGCCGGACTGCCCGCGCTCAGGGTGAGCGTGTCGCCGGCCAACTGAAAGGTGATCCCGCGGCTCTTGGGATCGGTCACGGCGGTCAGCCGGTCGATGGCCTGCAACAGGGACTGTCGGTTGACCTGCAGGCGGTTCTCGAGCGACTGGGGAATCACGCGCCGGTAATCCGGGAAGCCCCCCTGGCTCAGGCGCGCGGTCATGGACACCGAGCCGACGTCCAGCCGCAGCAGGTTGTCGCCGGACCAGAGCGCCACGTCGCCGTCCGCATTGCGCAGGAGGCCGTCCACCTGTTCGACCGCCTTCTTGGGCAGCGTGATCCCGTCCTTGATCGCGCCGCCGCCCGCTTCCAGCACGTGCGCCGAGCACGCCAGCCGGTGTCCGTCGGTGGCCGCCGCCCGCAGCAGCGTCCTGCCGTCCTCGTCGGCGGTATGCATGAAGATCCCGTTGAGGTGGAGCCGCGCGTCGTCGTCCGACATCGAGACCCGGCAGGAATCGATCAGCCGCCGGAGCTCCGCGGCGGGCAGCTGCAGCGGCGCATCCTCGGGCGGTTCGGCGAACTTCTGGAAGTCGCCCGGGGCCAGCGAGGGCAGGGCAAACGTGCTCCCGCCGGCTTCGATGATCACCCGCTTTTCGGGTTCTCCGCCCAAGGCATCGGGCAGCTCGGTGACGGTCCCGTCGGGTTCCGAGCCGGCCGCTTCGGCGTCCGGCGTCATCCGCACCTGGATCGCCGTGTTCCGCGGAAACCGGTTGACCAGGTCGTGCAGGAGATGCGCCTCGACGGTGGCCTCGCCCTCCTCCTCGACCGTGCCAGTCAGTCGTTCGGATTCGTAGAGGACCTCGTCATCGCAGGCGTCGAACGCGATCGTGCCGTTCTCGCCGTCCGCGCCGCGCTGCGCCCGAATCAGCGTGTGGGCCAGGATCGGCGCGCGCGTGCGGTCGCGGCGTTCCGCCACCCCGTACACGTGCTTCAGAGGCGCCAGCAGATCCTTTTGATCAAGCGTAAATTTCATGGAGTCACGTGATCGGAACCGGCCCTGCGACCGGTGCAGCCACACGTCTTTTCGCGATGGGTATTCAGGGGCGTCAGTCTAGCAGGATGCGCCCCTCCGTGCACCTGGAATCAGTCTAGAATCCAGTGCTTCAGCTTCTCGACGTCCTCCACCAGGACGGGCTCGTCCGCGAGCCGTTCGTCCACCCGCCGCGTGGAATGCACCACGGTGGAATGGTCGCGGTTGAACCGGCCGCCGATGTCCGGAAGACTCATCGGCGTGAGCTGCTTGCAGAGCCACATCGCCACCTGGCGCGGGCCCACGATGCGGCGCTCGCGGCGGGCCGAGACGAGGTCGCCCCGGCGCAGGCCGTAGTACTCCGTCACCGCCTTCTGGATGGCCTCCACCGTCACCCGGCGCTGGTTGGCGCGCAGCAGATCGGGGAGCGCGTCGCGCACCAAATCGAGCGTCACCGGGCGCTTCTCGTATTCCGCGTGCGCGACGACGCGCGCCAGCGCCCCGGTCAGCTCCCGGATGTCGTTCGTGATCTTCGTGGCCAGGAACTCGAGCGCCGCGTCAGGAACGCTGACCTCGTCGTAGCGGCTCCGGTGCCGCTGCAGGATGCTGAGGCGGAGCTCGTAGGTGGTCGAGCGCAGCTCGGCCAGGAGACCGCCGCCGAGCCGTGAACGCAGCCGCCGGTCGACGTCCTCCATGTCCACCGGAGCCCGGTCGCCCGAGACGACGATCTGCTTCCCCTCGTTCGAGAGCGCATCGAAGGTGTGAAAGAACTCTTCCTGGGTCTGGACCCGGCTGGCGAGGAACTGCACGTCGTCGACCATGAAGACGTCGACGGTCCGGAAGCGCCGCTTGAACGCGTCGGTGTCCTTCGCGCGCAGCGCCGCCACGAACTCCGACGTGAATTTCTCGGATGACAGATAGGCGACGTTGCGTTTCCCGCGCCCGATGATCTCCCAGGCGATCGCGTGCATCAGATGCGTCTTGCCGAGGCCGACGCCCCCGGAGAAGAACAGGAGGTTCCGGTTGCCGCTGGTCCGCCCCTCGGCCACCCGCCGGGCGGCCGCGTAGGCGACCTGGTTGCTCGCGCCGACCACGAAGGAGTCGAACGTTCGCTGCGGATCAAGCACGCTGCCGACATGCGAGGGTGCTGCCGACGGCGGCGCCTCCCCTGGCGCGGCCGTCCCGCCCTCCTTGACGACGATCTCGACGCGCCGCACCGACGGATCCGCCGCCGAGCAGCTGGAAAGGATCTGCCCGAGATACTGGCTCCGCACCCATTGCCGATGGAATTCCGACGGTGCTGCGAGGACCAGCGGGTCGATTCCCGGACCTACCGGTTGCAGCGGCAACAGCCAGTTTTCGAAGGCCGCCGGACTGATCTCGTCACGGAGTCGGGATTGCGCCGCATGCCAGCAGTGTCCGTCCATCCAGCGCTCCTCCCTGCCGGTCCAGGCACCAACTGCCATGGCCGCGCCCAACTCGGCAGGAGCCCCGACTAAGCCCACAAAAACCTATGCGAAACCGTCTGTTATTAGACTTCTGGGGAAGCGCCGTACTCCTGCAACGCTTGGCCAGAATAGGCGCGGGCCGAGACCTCGCACAAGCGGGCCATTTCAGCAACCTGACCCATTTCTGTCACTGAAACGCAAATTCTTTGTCAAATCTGGACGATGCCGGAAGAAATAGATTGCTCGCCAAGAAAACGTCGATCGGGGTCCTGCGTTCGTCAAATAAGCGATTCGTTGGGTCCTATAGCCAAACGGTTATTTCAGCCCTCCCGGGAGGCCGAACAAATGTTCGGTCGGCGCGGTCCGGTCCGGGTCCGGACCGGCGGCCCGCGGGGAGCGGACCGGTCCGCTCGGTCCGGTCTGTCCGCTGCGGTGCCCGGCCGTTACCGGCGCCCCTTCAGGCGCGCGCCCGCACGCGG
>VXPW01000015.1:14096-22143 GCA_009839325.1 Rhodospirillales bacterium | reverse complement strand
CCTTTTGCTGTTCCTCTTCCTCGCGTGCCCGCTCCCGGTCGAGCCAGCGCTTCGACTTGCGTGCTTTCTCGACCGCCTCCACCAACTCGGCCCGGCTGCAGAGGTCCAACAGCACCGGATCACGGGGCGTGATGTTGGGAGAATTCCAGTGTTCCCGGTTCCGGATCTTGTCGATGGTCCCCTTGGTCGTCCCCACCAGCCGACCGATCTGGAAGTCGCTCAGTTCCGGATGGTGCCGGAGCAGCCACGCCACCGCATCCGGGCGATCCTGACGACGGGCCACCGGCGTGTAGCGGGGGCCCGTGCGGCGGGCCTCGTCATCCACGTTCAGGCTCGGGTTGGTTGTCAGCTGGGCTGACGGATCCTGCTGACAGCGATCGATTTCCGCTTGCTCCACCTCGCCGCTGACCACCGGATTCCGGGCCGCCACGCCGGCGGCCACATCCCCATCGGCGATTCCCTGCACCTCCAGCACGTGCAATTGGCAGAACTGCGCGATCTGTTCAAAGGTCAGCGTCGTGTGGTCGATCAGCCAGAGGGCCGTCGCCTTGGGCATCAATGGACCGGTCATCTGGAATTCCTGAGCCTGACGAGAAATGGGCGGCACGATGGATTTAGGGCGTGCGGTTCCCGTCGATTCCTGCCACACTTGGCGCACGGCGGCAATTTGGGGACCTCGTGTGCCTCCGGAGGGGTGACGTGCGACCCGTCTCCGGGCATGGAACGAGCTAATAGCAAGCGTGTCCAACAGTCCGGCAATCTGGCTCACCGTGCAGCTCTTTGGCACCCGGGTCGGCGTCGATGAATTCGGCAATCGGTACTACCGGGGGCGCCCGCTGGTCGGTGATCGGGAACGGCGCTGGGTGCTCTACCGGGGACCCGCCGAAGGGTCCGCAGTACCACCGCTCTGGCAGGCGTGGCTCACGCACACGACCGACCAGCCGCCCAGCGAAGGCACGCCCGCCCCCTATCCCTGGCAGCAATCGCACCGCCCGAATCTGACCGGAACGGCGGAGGCCCACCGCCCGCCAGGTTCGCTGCTCGGCACCACTCCCCCGTCGCCGCGTCCGTATCAGCCGTGGACGCCCGCTCTTGACGAGGAGACTCCCCCTGTCCCGAAACGCTCTTGAAACGCTCCTCGGTGCCGTGGTCCTGGTGGCCGCGGCGTTCTTCCTGGTCTATGCCCACGAGCGTACGGCGCTGCAGACGGGCGGCGGCTATGAGCTCTCGGCCCGTTTTGCCTCGGTCGGAGGCCTCACCGTGGGTGCTCCCGTCCGCGTCAGCGGCATCACCGTCGGGACGGTCGTCAGTCAGGCCATCGATCCGGACACCTACGAGGCGGTCGTCACGCTGATGCTGGAACCCGAGGTCCAGCTGCCGAGCGATTCCTACGTCTCGGTGGCCAGCGACGGACTGATGGGGGGCGCCCACCTGCGCGTGAGCCCGGGTGCTGAAGACACCATGCTGGCACCCGGCGACACCATCGAAAACACCGAATCCGCGGTTGATTTCCTGCGCGCCATCTCGAAGCTCTTCGGCAACCAGTGACCCGCGCGGACGCGTCGTGACTGCATCTTCGGAGTTCATTCCCGAGCGATGGCTTGCACCGGACCAGACGCCGTTGTCCTGCACGGAAAAGATCAAGGTGCTCAACGAGAACATCCGGGAGATCCGGGATCTCGCGCGGGATGCGCTCGAAGACGGGGTGCTGATGGGCGCCGACCCCGAGCAGGTGCGCGCGGTCTTGGCGCGCTCTGTGCAGGACTTGCCGGAGCCGTTCTCGGACTGAATGCCGCCGCGGCCGAAGGGCCCGTGGTGGTTCTGCGGGTCCTTGAGAAGGGGCCGGCCCGCGCGTACGCCATCGAGGCGCCGCTCCACGCCACGACCCGGGTGGGGCCGCTGGAGATCGTGCCGACCCGTTGCTGGGAACCACCGCCCGAGGACGTGCCCGAGAGTGCCGCTTTTCTCGTGATCACCGAGCGCGACCCGGCCGGCCGTTTCGCCGGCTCGGAGATCTTCAGGGGGTGGATGTTCGCCTCCAGCCCTGGCCTGTCCGCCCTCGAATACCCGACGCACGACGTCTGGGTGCTGGATTGCCGGCTAGGGGGAACCCCGGCAACTGAGCCCCGGGCGGAGCCGCCGACACCACCCGTCGAACCCGAGGTCGCGGACGAGAGCCCGCGCTGACCGCCAGCGGGGCGGTGGTTCTCTGCTGTCCTCCGGCCGGGACGGGCTGCCGCCGCCGGGCGTCTAGAGGGGAGATGCCGTTTCGGCGTGACTAGGCCTGGCCAGAGGCGACTCGCCGCTCGCCAAGGGCAGGCGAGCCGCATCCGGATACAGGTTGTCCGGCACCTGCCCGGCGCCGCCGATCCGGAAAAAGTCGGCATCGCGCCCCACCGCGACCTCCAGGTGCCGGCGGAACGCGGCGCGGGACAGGCGTTCCTGACCGAACTGGTCCAGGTGATCGTTCTCGAACTGTGCATCGAGCAGCACGAACCCACCGGCGCGGAGCCGGTCCACCAGGTGCACCAGCGCAACCTTGCTGGCGTCCCGGGTGACCGAGAACATGCTCTCGCCGAAGAAGGCGCCGTTGACGGCAAGTCCGTAGAGGCCGCCGACCAGCTCACCGTCCCGCCAGCACTCCACCGAGTGGGCGTGACCTTCCTCGTACAGTTGCAGAAACACGGTCCGGATCGCCGGATTGATCCACGTCTCCGAGCGGTCCCCGTCAGGATCGCAACGACCGCAGGCGCTGATCACCGCCGGAAACGCCTGGTCGACCGTGAGCCGGAACGGACGCTGCCGGAGCGTGCGGGCAAGCCGGCGCGGCACGTGAAAACGCGCCAGCGGCAGGACCCCCCGGACGTCCGGATTGATCCAGTAGACCTTCTGGTCGCCGCGGCTCTGCGCCATGGGAAACCAGCCCTGCCGATACGCCTTGAGCACTCCCGCTACCGGCAGGACGGCGCTCTCCGTCACGGATTCTCCCGGCTCATGAGCTCGCGTTCGAGCCAGTGAACGTCGTACTGCCCGGCCGCGAAATCGGGGTGCTCGAGAATGCGTTGGTGCAGCGGGATGGTGTTGGCCAGTCCGTCGATCGCGTACTCGCGGAGCGCGCGCCGCAGCCGGCGCAGCGCCTCGTCGCGGTCGCGGCCGTGCACGATGAGCTTGGCGATCAGGCTGTCGTAGTGCGGCGACACTTCACTGCCACCGAACATCGCCGAGTCGACCCGGACCCCGGGCCCGGACGGCGCATGGTAGACCTCCGCCCGGCCGGGCTGCGGCGTCAGCGTCTCTGGATCCTCGGCGGTGATCCGGCACTCGATTGCGTGGCCCGTGACGGTGAACGAGTCGGGCTTGAAGCTCACCGGTTCGCCGGCCGCGACACGCAGTTGTTCACACACCAGGTCGATCCCGGTCACCATCTCGGTCACCGGATGCTCCACCTGCAGGCGCGTGTTCATCTCAATGAAGTAGAACTCGCCGTCGTCGTAGAGCATCTCCACGGTACCCAGTCCGAGGTACCCGAGCTCCCGCACCGCCGCCACGATCGTGTCGCCGACCCGCCGGCGCGCGTCGGCATCGATCGCCGGCGACGGCGCTTCCTCCACCATCTTCTGATGGCGCCGCTGGACCGAACAGTCGCGTTCGCCCAGCTGCATCACGTTGCCGTGCGCGTCGGCGAGGATCTGGAACTCGACATGCCGGGGCGTCGCCAGGTAACGCTCGGCATAGACGGTGTCGTCGCCGAACCCCGCCAGCGCCTCGGCCCGCGCCAGCTGCCAGGCCCCTTCCAGTTCGCCCTCCGACTGGACCACCTTCATGCCTCGCCCGCCGCCGCCCGCCGCCGCCTTGACGATCAGGGGGAAGCCGATCTCGGCGGCCAGGGATCGAAATTCCTCCAGCGAGGACAGTGCGCCCTCGGCGCCCGGGACCACCGGCACCCCGAGGGCGCGCATACGGCGACGGGCCTCCACCTTGTCCCCCATGACCGAGATGTGTTCCGCCTTCGGGCCGATGAACGTGATGTCGTGGAGGGCGACGATCTGGGCAAAGTCGGCGTTCTCGGAAAGAAAGCCGTAGCCCGGATGCAGGGCATCGACGCCGCTGACGTGGGCCGCCGTGATGATGGCGGGCACGTTCAGATAGCTCGACTGCACGTCGGGCGGGCCGATGCACACCGATTCGTCGGCCAGCCGGACATGCATGGCATCGGCATCGGCGGTCGAATGGATGGCGACGGTCCGGATCTCGAGATCGTGGCACGCTCGGAGGATGCGGAGCGCTGCCTCGCCCCGATTGGCGATGAGCACCTTCCTGAACATCGGATGCCTACTCGATGATCGCCAGCAGGGCGCCGAACTCGACCGGCGTCGCATTCTCGACAAAGATCTGCGCCACGGTCCCGCCGCGATGCGCCAGCACCGCATTCATCGTCTTCATGGCTTCGATGATGAAGAGCTGGTCCCCTTCGCCGACCTCATCACCCACCTTGATAAAGGGTTCGGCCCCCTGCGCGGCAGCCACATAAAGCGTGCCCACCATCGGCGACGTGACCGCCCCCAGGTGGTTCGCGAACTCTTCGGGACGGTCGGGATCCGGCGACGAAGGCGCCGGCTCTGGTGCCGCAGGTTCGGCCGGCGCCGGATCGGGATCGGACCGAGGAGCGATCGGCACCGGCGCCGACGGTGGCGCTCCCCTGGCCAGCCGGACGGAGCGGCGCCCGAACGTCAGCTCGAGCTCGGCGAGGTCGGTCTCGTTCATCAGCTCCGCCAAGCGACGGAGAAGCGGTTCGTCTACCGGGAAATTGGGCATGCCAGCCTTGCCGTCCCTCGTTTCACTGCCGGGTGGTCTTGCCAGCCGGAGGGGCATCCAGCATGGGCGCGATGGCTTCGAGCGCGAGAGCGTAACCGGCCACGCCGACCCCGCACATAACCCCGTCCGCCCGGGCCGAGACATAGGAATGGTGGCGGAAGGGTTCGCGCGCGTACACGTTCGAAACGTGCACCTCGATTACCGGCCCGTCGAACGCCCGCAGCGCGTCGAGCAACGCCACGGAGGTGTGCGTGTAGGCGGCGGCATTGAGCACGATTCCGCCCGCCTGGGCTGCCGCCTCCTGGACCCAGTCGACCAGCACCCCCTCGTGGTTGGTCTGCCGGAAGTCGATCCGAAGCCCGAGCGGGCCCGCGGTTTTGCGGCACAGCGTCTCCACGTCGGCCAGGGTCTCGCGGCCGTAGATGCCCGGCTCGCGGGTCCCGAGGAGATTCAGGTTCGGGCCGTTCAGCACGAACACGGTGGTAGCCTGTGCCATGAAAGGAATCTACATTAACGGCACGGCAATGCCTTGAGATTCCAAGGAACCGCAACCGCGCGCGGGGTGGCATTCGGTGGAGATTACGGTCAACGGTACGGAGCGTACCGTCGCCCCCGATCTATTGCTCGATGATCTGCTGCGGGACCTGGGGCTGGACTCCAGGAAGATCGCGGTCGAGCGGAACCGCGAGATCGTGCGGCGAGCCGAATTCGGGACCCTGAAGCTCCGGAGCGGCGACTCCATCGAAATCGTCCACCTGGTGGGCGGCGGTGACGACGACCGCTGGGAAGTCGCGGGCCGGCGCTTCCATTCGCGCCTGATCATCGGCACCGGCAAGTTCGCGACCTACGCCCAGAACCGCGCCGCGCTGGAGGCCTCCGGCGCCGAGATCATCACCGTCGCCGTGCGCCGCGTGAACCTCGACGACCCCAGTGCCGAGCGGCTGACCGACGTGATCGATCCCAAGGCGTACACCTACCTGCCGAACACGGCGGGCTGCTACACGGCGGACGATGCCCTGCGCACCCTGCGCCTCGCGCGCGAGGTCGGGGGCTGGACGCTGGTGAAGCTGGAGATGCTGGGCGACCCCGACACGCTGTATCCGGACATGCCTGAAACGCTCCGCGTGACCGAGATCCTGGTCCGCGAGGGGTTCGAGGTGATGGTGTACTGCACCGACGATCCGCTGCTGGCGCGACGCCTGGAGGACCTCGGTGCGGCCGCCGTGATGCCGCTCGGCGCGCCGATTGGTTCGGGGCTCGGAATCCAGAATCCGCTCAACATCCGCTTCATCGTCGAGCGCCTGCAAATCCCGGTCATCGTCGACGCCGGGGTGGGGACCGCCTCGGACGCAACGCTCGCCATGGAGCTTGGTTGCGACGCCGTCCTGATGAATACGGCGATTGCCGGCGCCGAGGACCCGGTGCGGATGGCCCGGGCGATGCGCGCGGCGGTGAGCGCCGGCCGCGACGCCTATCTCGCCGGCCGCATTCCGCGTAAGTTCGCCGGCGACCCGTCTTCGCCCGTCACCGGCCTGATCGGGTAAAACCCTCTACTTCTCACGGCGCCCGACCGGGCGCCTTCTTTCCACCTAGCCCAGGAACCTGCCATGGCCGTCAATCGCCGGATCGTCCTTGCCTCCCGTCCCATGGGAATGCCCACCGCCGAGAACTTCCGCCTTGAAGAGGACCCGGTCCCCGAACCCCGGCACGGGGAAGTCCTGGTCCGCGCGCTCTGGCTGTCGCTCGACCCCTACATGCGTGGTCGCATGAGTGCCGGCAAGTCGTATGCCGCACCCAACCCGGTCGGCGGGGTCATGACGGGAGGCGTTTGCGGACGCGTCGAGAAGAGCCAGGATCCGGCCTTCCAGGAAGGAGACATCGTCCAGGGATTTGCGCTCGGCTGGCAGGACTACGCGATCGCGACGTCGGCCCAGATTCGCAAGGTCGATCCCACGCTGGCGCCCATCTCGACGTCGGTCGGAATCCTCGGCATGCCGGGGATGACCGCCTACTTCGGCCTGCTCGAGGTCGGACGTCCGGTTCCCGGTGACACGGTCCTGGTGTCCGCGGCATCCGGCGCCGTCGGGGCGGCCGTCGGTCAGATCGCGAAGATCGGCGGCTGCCGGGTCGTCGGGACCGCCGGTTCCGACGACAAGGTGGACTACATCACCAAGGAGCTCGGCTTCGACGCCGGCATCAACTACCGGACCGCCGGTGACCTCAACGCGGCCGTCCGGGAGGCCTGCCCGGACGGCGTGGACGTCTACTTCGACAACGTGGGCGGCCCCGTCACCGACGCGGCCTTTGCGAACCTCGCGCAGTGGGGACGCGTCGCCATCTGCGGTCAGATCTCCCAGTACAACAACACGGAGGAGGGCATGGGGCCGCGGTCGTTGCGGCATGTCCTGATCAATCAGGCGAGCGTGGAAGGATTTCTCGTGTTCCGCTTCACGCAGAAATACCCCATTGCCCTGCGCCGCATGGCGCGCTGGATCAAGGAAGGCAAGCTGCGCTATCGGGAGGACGTCGTCGAGGGGCTCGAACGGGCGCCGGAAGCGTTCATGGGGCTGCTGCAAGGCAAGAACTTCGGCAAGCTGGTCGTGAAGGTGGCCGACGAGTAGGCCCCACCGCGACGCGCGCCCGCCAATTGGCAGAAACTCTTCACGGAACGGGCACCGGAACGCATCACGTCACCTGCTCCAACTGCCGCTAGTTGGATGATGGCGGCGGTCGTTCGACCGTCGCCGTAGTTGGCGGGGTGCGTTCCGGACATGAACGTCGTCGGCTTCCCCCGGCGGGTCAGCGGGCTTCCGTGCTGGTCGCTGTCGGGGTTCCTGCGGCACCGGGTCAAGAACGCGGTACCGTTCATCGCGGATTTCGAGAACGCGCTTGCCCGGGAGGCCCGTCAACGGGGGGTCAACGGCGTGAACTGTGGCCACATTCACCATGCAAAGATGCGCACCATCGGCGGCATCCTCTATTGCGACGGCGGTGACTGGACCGAGAATTGCACGGCACCCGTTGAGCACTTCGACGGCCAGCCGGAAATCCTCCAGGGTGGCGCGCTGAACCGCTTCAAGCGCCGGGCCACGGAGCTGGCGACGGCGTCCTGACGCGTCATGCGCATCCTGATCGTCTCGGATGCCTGGCACCCGCAGATCAACGGGGTGGTCCGCACGTTCACCGCGCTCGAGCGCGAACTCCGGGCGCTCGGACACACGGTCCGGATCAT
>VXPW01000015.1:0-13996 GCA_009839325.1 Rhodospirillales bacterium | reverse complement strand
CGGGTCCGGCTTTGGAGTCGCGGCGTCGATACGTCGCTGTTTCATCCCAGGCGTCTCGATCGTGCGCCGGACAGCCCGCTTTGGCTCACGGTCGGACGGGTTGCCGTCGAGAAGAACCTGGAGGCGTTTCTCGGGCTGAAGCTGCCGGGACGGAAGATGGTGGTGGGTGACGGACCGGCGAGGGAGTCCCTCCGACGTCGCTTTCCCGACGTCGAGTTTCCGGGCACCCGAACCGGAGACGACCTCGCCCGCACTTACGCGCAAGCCGACGTGTTCGTCTTTCCAAGCCGCACCGACACGTTCGGCAACGTGATGCTGGAAGCGCTTGCCTGCGGCGTGCCCGTCGCGGCCTATCCGGTGCCGGGTCCGCTCGACGTGGTCGGCGATGCCCCCGAGGTCGCCGTTCTCGATCACGATTTGGGCAGGGCCGCACGCGCGGCCCGCAAACTAGACCGCGTCACCTGCCGGCGTTTCGCCGAAGGGCGCGGATGGGATGCGAGCGCGCGGCAGTTCCTCGCCAACCTCTCCCCTCTCCGCTGATCCGACGTGTCCCCAGCCGGCAGTCCGACGAGACAGCTCAGCCTGACCGGGGGCGCCACAACATCCCGACCGGCATCGCGAACATGCTCGCGGAAATGCGCTGAATGCGGTCACCGTCGTGCAGGAGGATGCCGCAGGCAAATTGTTCCCCGGCGACCTTTTCCAGTCGGGCAAGCCCCCGGAAATCTCTGGGACGCACGGTTGCAGCAGCCTTCACCGCGATGCCGACAATTTCGCCGGTCGGTCGTTCCGCCACGAAATCGACTTCCATCTGATCCTTGTCCCGGAAGTGGTAGAAAGACGTCGGGGTATCGGTTAGCGCCGCGACCTTGGCCAGTTCCGCATGCACGAAGCATTCGAGAAGCGGGCCCAAGGTCTGTCGATCCACCGCCAGGCGCGCCGCGTCTGCTCGCTGCAGCGCCGCCAGCAAACCCGAATCCAGGAACTGCAGTTTGGGGGTCTTGACCAGCCTCTTCAGGTTGTTTCGGTGCCATGCCCGGATCCGTCGAACCAGGAACATCTGCTCGAGCACCGTGATCCAGCGGGCAACGGTCTTGCTGTCGACTCCGAGCTGCATCCCCAGCCGCGATGCATTCGTCAGCTGCCCCGCGGTCGCCGCTGCCGATTCGATCAGCCGGCTGGTCATCTCCGGCCTCCCAACAGCGGCAATCTCCACCGCATCGCGTTCTGCCAGGGAGCGGACGTATGCGAGCAACCAGCTACGACGACGCCCGGGATTGCTCCGGGAAAGCGCCTCCGGGAACCCGCCCGAAATGACGCGCTCCACCAGGTCTTCCGTGAGTCCGATCGTGGCAGTGCCAGGGAAATCTCCCGCAAAAGCCCGGTCGAGAAAATCGATCGCCGGAGTGCCGGCAATCTCCGACTGCGCAAACGGCAGGAGTTGGACGATCTCGACTCGGCCTGCCAGTGAATCGGGCGAAAGCGTTCCCCTGAAGAGATCGGCCGAACCGGTGATCAGGTAACGCCCCGGCCTGGGGTCCTCGTCAACCGCCTTCTTGATGGCGAGAATGAGGTCGGGAGCACGCTGGATTTCATCGATTACCGCGTACTCCAGACCGCGCATGAAGCCGTCGGGGTCATGGTTGGCGAACCGCCTGTACTGGGCATCATCCAGGGTGATGAAAGAGCGTCCGTCCCGATCAGCGATTCGACGAGCCAGCGTGGTTTTGCCGGATTGGCGCGGACCGACGATGGCCGTGACGCGCGTGTCTGCCAGCGCCCTGATGACCTTGGGTTCAGCGTGTCGCTGTACAAACCCGTCACGCAACAGAATGCTCTTCTCTTTTGCCATGAATTGGCCGTCCGGTTCGGAATGTTATTCCGTCCAATTCGGAATATGCCTCCGTCCAATTCGGAATGACAGGTCGTCCAACTCGGAATCCACTTGTCGATGGCCGGTCCTGTCCGAGCAGGCCGCCCCGCTTTATGCGGGGGAAGTCCGTCACAGGTACCGGTCCGGGCAAATCCAAGTTCACCCGCACTACGACGGACCCGTCCCACGATGATCCGGAGGCTGCACCGAGACACCGCCAGGGGTGTCGGAACACGTGTGGAGAATCCCGTGTGATATGCATCGCGGTCAGCGGTCACCGCGCGTAGGCTAGATCTCGCCTCTCGAAACTCCTCGGGCGTTGCCGGCGCGGCCGGCGGCGGGGGCTCAGGGGATTTGGCGCACGGCCGAATGGGGACGACAATGAACATCTGCAGACTGTGGACCATGCCCGCCGTATTGCTTGCCTTCGGCTGGATCGCGGAGGCGACCGCCGTACCCGTGCCGGCACACGGTGCCCGTGACGATGTCCCCCGCATCGCCGTGGTCTCCGCCTTTGCGCCGGAACTGACGATCCTGAAGCACGACCTGGTGGGCGCAGCGGTCCACATGGTGAACGGTGTCGAGTTCACCACCGGCCGGCTCGAGGGACGCGATGTCGTCCTGTTTCTGAGCGGCATCAGCATGGTGAACGCGGCGATGACCGCGCAGCTCGCGCTCGACCACTTTGCCATCGAGCGCATCGTGTTTTCGGGCATCGCGGGGGGCGTGGCCCCCGAGTTGGGCATCGGGGACGTGGTGGTCGCGGATCGCTGGGGGCAGTACCTGGAAACCGTCTTCGCCCGAGAGACTGAGCACGGGTGGAAGAAGCCTCCCTTCTTCGAATACCCGTTCGGGAATTTCGGCATGATGTTTCCGCGATCGGTGACCGTGCAGCGGGCGGGCGCGCCGGCACCGGAGACGAGGTTCTGGTTCCCGGCGGATCCGGCCATGCTCGCCGCGGCCCGCGCTGCCGCCGGCAGCGTCACCCTCGAGCACTGCACGTCGGAAGCCAACTGCCTGCAGAACCCGCCGGAGATCGTCATCGGCGGTGCCGGGGTATCCGGTGGCGCCTTCATCGACAATGCCGCGTTCCGCGACTACACGTTCAATACGTTCCGGGCCCTCGTCCTGGACATGGAAAGCGCGGCCGTGGCGCACGTCGCCTGGGCGAACGAAGTGCCGTTCATCGCCGTCCGCAGCCTGTCCGACCTCGCCGGCGGAAATGCCGAAGGAAACCAGCTCGACATCTTCTTCCGGCTGGCCGCTGACAACGCGACGAGAGTGGTACGGGCGCTGCTTCGGGCCCTCCCCGAGTAGCGCGGGATCGCCGGACAGACCCGGTTGTGCCGGCACAGCGACCAGCCCCGCCGCTCCCCGCTTGCTTGCGGCAGCGCTCCTTTCAACGTGCGGGCGCCCGGTCCGCTATCCCCACCGACGGGACCAGGTCAAAGCCGGTTGCGGCGACCGATCAGCGCGACATGCTGAACGCCCGGACTGCAGCGGACGACCGCAATTTGCTGCCGGGAGGCTCCAGCTGTCTCCCGTGTTCAGGACTCTTGGAGCGTCTATTGCCTCGCCGCCCAGCTGCCGGTCCCGCCCGAGCGGGCGGTTTGCGGGCTGCAATTATCCTGTTGGCCGGATTCGCTATCCCGGTGACGGGTATGGCGGAGTGGCGCACCCTGCAGCGGACGATGTTCTGTCGCGACCATGAAGCCTTCAAAGGCGCTCTCGCTGAAGTCCACGGAGAGACCCTGGCCTGGTGGGGAGTCAGCGGTGACGGCAAGGCCGTCATGGAATTGTACCGCTCCCCCGAGACCGGCTCGTGGACCTTGCTCCGGGTAGAACACGACGGCACTGCCTGTGCATTGGGTGGGGGCGAGTCGGGCGCGAACGTGTTCAGCAGTGAGAGCGACGGACGATGAGCCCCCTGCCACCGGAACATCCCTTCTCGGAGGGCCTGCAGCGCCGGCCTGTGAATCACCAGCCGCTCACGCCAATCCGGTTTCTGCTCCGCAGTGCAGACGTCTTTCCGCACCGGCACGCGTGGGTACACGGCCGCCGGTCCGCCACGTACGAGGAATTCCTGGCGCGGTGCCGCCGCGTCGCGTCCTGGTTGCAGGAATCCGGCATTCGGCCGGGCGACACGGTGGCGGCGCTCCTCCCCAACACGCCGGCAATGCTTGAGTGCCACTACTCCGTGCCGATGGCCGGGGCAGTGCTGAACACCATCAACACCCGCCTCGATGCCGCGACGGTCAGGTACATCCTGCAGCACGGCAAGGCGCAGTTGCTGTTTGCCGACACGGAACACCGCGGGCTCGTCGAGGGGGCCATGGGGGGGATCGCGACGAATGACCGCCCGCGCGTGATCTGGGCAGCGGATTCGGAAGGGCCGGCGCCGGAAGCGATCGGCACCGATTACGAAGACATCGCCGGCAAGGGTACTCCGGCACACGAAATACGCATGCCGGAAGACGAATGGGAAGCAATCAGCCTCAATTACACCTCCGGTACCACCGGTCACCCGAAGGGCGTGGTCTATCACCACCGCGGCGCCTACCTGACCGCGATGAACAACCAGCTGGTCTGGGATCTCGGGCACTATCCCGTCTATCTGTGGACCCTGCCGATGTTCCATTGCAACGGCTGGTGTTTCCCCTGGACCATCATTGCCCTGGGCGGCACCAACGTCTGTCTGCGCAGGGTGGAAGGCGATGCCATTCTTGACGCCATCCATGCCCGCGGAGTGACGCATTTCTGCGGTGCCCCCATCGTCCTCGCGACCGTCACGGAGGCGGCATCGAAGCTCACCGAGCCACTGCCGCGGACGGTCCGGGTCATGACGGCGGCCGCACCGCCCCCCGCGACCGTGATCGAAGCCATGCAGGCAAAGGGGTTTCACATCACGCACGTGTACGGCCTTACCGAAAGCTACGGCCCGGCCGTCGTGTCTGCCTGGCAGGAGGAATGGGCAGACCTGGCCCCGGCCGAGCAGGCCCGCCTCAAGTCCCGGCAAGGGGTCCGGTACCCCTCCCTCGAGGAGCTTCGCATCATGAATCCCGAAAGCATGGAGCCAGTGCCGCGGGACGGCGCCACGCTGGGCGAGGTCATGATCCGCGGCAACATCGTCATGAAGGGTTATCTGCGGAACAAGGAGGCCACCGACGCGGCATTTGCAGGCGACTGGTTCCATACCGGCGATCTCGCGGTGGCGCACCCGGACGGCTATATCGAACTGAAGGACCGCTCGAAGGACATCATCATCTCGGGCGGCGAGAACATTTCATCGATCGAAGTCGAAAACGCGTTGTACCGACACCCCGGGGTCGCAGCGGTCGCAGTCGTCGCGCGGCCCGACGCCAAGTGGGGCGAAACGCCGTGCGCGTTCGTGGAACTCCGGGATGACGCCGACGCGGTCACGGAGGCGGAGCTCATCGCGTTCTGCAGAAGCCAGCTTGCCCACTTCAAGGCCCCGAAGACGGTCGTCTTCGGGGCACTTCCGAAGACTTCGACCGGCAAGGTCCAGAAGTTCGCGCTGCGCGAACGGGCGCGCGCCCTCTGACCGGCAGTCTGGACATCCGGTGACGCGCTATCGCCTCACCGTGGAATATGACGGTTCCCGGTTCCAGGGCTGGCAGCGCCAGGCCACGGGGGCATCGGTTCAGGCAGCCCTGGAGACCGCAGTCGTCCGTTACTCGGGCGAGGCGCCGACCGTGTATGGGAGCGGACGTACGGACACCGGCGTCCATGCGCTAGGTCAGGTCGTACACTTCGACCTCGCGCGTCCGCGACCTCCCGAATCGGTACGCATGGGGCTCAACTTTCACCTCGCCCGGGCTGTTGGCAGCGCCGTGGTCGTGCTCGACTGCAACGAAGCGGCACCGGACTTCCACGCCCGGTTCTCCACCGTCGAGCGGCGTTACCTGTATCGGATCCTGACGCGACCGTCACCGCCGGCATTCGGGCGGGACCATGTCTGGTGGATGCCCCAGGCGCTTGACGCGGACGCAATGGCGGCGGCCGCGCGCCCGCTCGTCGGGCTGCACGACTTCACGAGTTACCGGGCAGCGGGCTGCCAGGCGAACACCGCGCTGCGCACGCTCACGGAGCTCGCAGTCGGGCACGCCGGAGCCCACGTCACCGTCCACGCCCGAGCCCCGTCGTTCCTCTACAAACAGGTGAGAATCATCGTGGGGACATTGGTCGACGTGGGGCTCGGGCGTGTCGATGTCGGCGCGCCCGCGCGCGCACTGGCCGCCCGGAGCCGGTCCGCCGCCGGGCCGACGGCACCGGCCCGCGGACTCTATTTCGAGATGGCCGTGTGCGTCGGCGACCAGTCGCCAGTCCCGGAACCGTGAATCGTACTTGCCGACTCTCCCCGCAAACGATGACGATCCGTTGCTTTCCGCCCATACGGCGACGTGATAAGGTTCGCTGTTATGCCCGAAAACATGGTTGCCGGCATCGGCAGCCATGTTGACAGGCTGCGACCCGAATGGGCGAAACTAAAGAGGGAGAGACAGGTGAAGAAACTTGTCGCATTGACGGCGGTGCTCGCCGTCACAGGATGGGCCGCTTCCGCAACCGCGGAATGTGGTGCCGACAGCTGGGGCGAATGCGCCGGCAAACCGTGGGTTGACGGCGACGTCATGGACACCCCGTTGGGCTCCAAGTGGTGGCCGCACCCCCTCTGGGGCGAGGGTGACGAAGCCGGCTCCACGAACTGGTACACCCAAACCGATGTCGTGATGCGTGCTCTTGCGCAGATCAGCGAAGGCAAGGCGATGAAGATCGGGCACGACTACGTCAGCGGCATGCCGCTGTTCGGAGAGCGGAAATTCTCGCTCCGGATCCCCGGTACGCCGACCGGCGGCGCCTTCGGCGCGAACCAGATCATGTGGAACGACGAGTTCCTGTCCACGGAAATCGGCCAGGTCGGTACCCAGTTTGACGGCCTCGGGCACATCGGTGTTCAGGTCGGTGCGGTCGGCGACAAGACCGAAATGCGTTGGTACAACGGCTTCACCGCACAGCAGATGGGCAACCCGTACGGGCTGAACCACCTGGGCAGCGAAAAGCTCCACCCGATCATCGCGCGCGGCATTCTCATCGACGTCGCGGCCGTCCGCGACGCCCCGATGGAGAAGGGCGACGTCGTGACCATGGCTGACGTCAACGCTGCCCTCGCAGCGCAGGGCATGGCCGACTACGAGCCGATGGCTGGCGACGCCATCCTGATCCGGACCGGATGGGAGCGGCACTGGGAGAACGCGCCCGCGTACAACGACGGCTGCCCCGGCATCGGCATGGAAGTCGCCCGCTGGATCGCCGAGACCGTCCAGGCGGGAGTCACCGGCTTTGACACCTGGCCCGGCGACGCGGTCCCGAACCCGGACCCGGCCTGCGCCTTCTGCGTGCACACGTACCTGCAGACGCGGCACGGGATCGTGAACCAGGAGAACCTGAAGCTGTCCGTGCTCGCGGATGCGGGTGTCTACCAGTTCGCGTACTTCTACAGCCCGGTGCCCGTCAAGGGTGCAACGGGCTCGATCGGCTCGCCGGTCGCGATCTGGTAATCGCCAAGGACGCGTTTCCGCGCGTCCGATCGGTTGTTGAGACCATGGCCGGCCGCGGAGTCGGCCATGGTCTCTCTTTCCATGTCCTGGGGAGACGCGCATGCGCACATTCGCCAACCTCTCGCGAGCGTTTCGCCTGGGAATGCTGCTGGCAGTCCTGGGCTCCATTGCTGCAGTCGCGCCGGCACATGCCTTCACGGTTACCAATTCCGATCCGCAGCTCCGGGCAAAGGTGTCCATCGACTACTGGCTCCGGTGGGTCAATGCCGGCCAGAGCGTCGTGTTTCATCCCGAAGCTTTCCCCGTCACGGTCTATGTCCAGTTCCCTGAAGGGACCCTGACGTGCGAAGCGACGAGCGACTCGGACGTGATCGAGCTGACCAAGGACGAGTGCCTCGTGAACGGGGAACCCGCCGGTCAGACCACGATGCGGTTCTGACGGTCTGGAACCGCAGGACAGGAATTTAAGAGGAGGGCGGACGACGGCGCTGGAAATCGCGCCGGTTCGCGACATGTCGCATGCGCACCGCCAGCGTCGAACGATCAACCGGTGAGACCTCGGTACGGGTCACTGCGTCCCTGGACGGCACCGGCCAGCGCCGCATCGCCACCGGCATCGGCTTTCTCGATCACATGCTGGAGCAGCTCGCCAAACACAGCTTGATCGACCTCGAGATCGCGGCCGACGGCGATTTGCACATCGACGGTCATCACACGACGGAAGACACCGGCTACGCGGTTGGCCGGGCGGTAGCCGACGCCCTCGGCGACCGTCGCGGGATCCGCAGATTCGGTCACGCCCTGATCCCCATGGACGAGACGCTGTCCCGGGTGGTCATCGACCTGTCCGGGCGTCCCTATCTCGTCTGGAAGGTTGCGTTCACGCAAAATCGGCTGGGCGAAATGGACACCGAGCTGTTCCGGGAATGGTTCCAGGCCTTCGCGCAAGCGGCGGGCTGCAATCTGCACGTCGAGAACCTCTACGGGGTGAACAACCACCACGTGATCGAGTCCTGCTTCAAGGGCCTGGCACGCGGCCTGCGCGATGCCATACGGGTGGACCCGGCGGCAGCCGACCAGATCCCGTCCACCAAGGGAATCCTTCGGAACGACGCCCAAGCCGGAGCCGCATGAGCCAGGGGCCGCGACGGCGTTGGTGCCAACCATGATCACTGCCATCATCGATTACGGATCGGGCAACCTGCGCTCGGTCGCGAAGGCATTCGAGTACGTCCTGCGGGCGGTTGGGCGCGATGCGGAAGTTGCGGTGACGGGAGAGCCGGCCGTCGTCCGGAAGGCGGACCGCGTCGTGCTGCCGGGTGTCGGGGCCTTTGCCGATTGCATGCGCGGGCTCCGCCAGATTCCCGGCATGACTGAGGTCCTGCAGCGACGAGTCATTGACGAAGGCATCCCGTTTCTTGGAATCTGCGTCGGCATGCAAATGATGAGCCGGGAAAGCGAAGAGCACGGGCGGCACCCGGGTCTGGGCTGGATCCCGGCCCGGGTTGCCCGCATGACGCCGGAGCCCGGCTTTCGGATCCCCCACATGGGTTGGAACGAGCTCCTTGACGTGACCCCACACCCGGTGTTCGCCGACCTAGAGCCGCACGCGCACGCGTACTTCGTCCACAGCTACGCTGTGCACGCCGATCAGCCGGAGCACGTTGCCGCCCGGACCTGCCACGGCGGACCCGTCGTGGCGGCGCTCGCACGCGACAACCTGATTGGCACCCAGTTTCACCCGGAGAAGAGCCAGGCCACAGGATTGCGCATGCTCGCCAACTTCGTGCGGTGGGCCCCGTGACCGACACCGCGACCGACATCATCGAGCGGTTCCGTCCGGGAGAACTTTCCGAACTGTGCGATGCGACCCGCAAGGCCCTTGACGACGGCATCGGCTTCGGCTGGGTCTCCATGCCCTCCGACGAGCGGCTGGAAGCCTACTGGAAGGGGGTCCTGGTGGTTCCCCACCGAACCCTGATCGTCGGACGGTACCGCGGGGTCATCTCGGGCTCGGTCCAGGTCGTTCGGCCGGTAACCCGCGACGAGGCGCGAGCGTTCTCGGCGTCGTTCGACACCCATTTCGTTGCGCCCTGGGCCCGGGGGCACGGCTTGGCTGGCACCCTGCTTGAGCACGCGGAGCAACACGCGGCCGCGGCGGGGTTCAAGCAGATCTGCCTGGATGTGCGAGTGACCCAGGAGCGGGCGATTCGGCTGTACGAGGCGAACGGATACGAACGCTGGGGAACCCTGCCCGACTACCACCTCGTCGACGGCAAGATGATCGCAGGGCACTTCTACCGGAAGAAGATCGCGTGAACCTCTATCCGGCGATCGATCTCAAGGACGGAAGGTGCGTGCGCCTGGAACGCGGCGACCCGGGCCGCGCGACCGTGTTCGGCGATGACCCGGCGGATCAGGCCCGGCGGTTTGAGGACGCGGGATGTACGTGGCTGCATGTCGTCGATCTGGACGGCGCATTCACGGGTGGGTCCCCGAACACGGAAGCGATCTCGGCGGTACTGGAAGAGACCTCCATGCGGGTTCAGCTCGGGGGCGGCATTCGTACCGCCGCCGCCGCCGCGGCCTGGCTGGACGCCGGGGTGGAGCGGATCGTGCTCGGGACCATTGCAGTGACCGATCCTGACGCCGCGCGCTCGATCTGTCGGGCCCACCCGGGTCGGGTCGCCGTCGCGGCGGACGCGCGGTCCGGCCAGGTCGCCATCGAGGGCTGGGCCCAGACCACCGACGTCGACGTCGAAACGTTTGCCGCCACCGCGTCCGGCTTCGGAGCGGCTGCATTGATCCATACGGACATCTCCCGAGACGGCGTGCTGCAGGGCGTCAACCTCGCCGAGCTGCACCGCGTCGCCAGGGCGAGCCCCATACCGGTCGTGGCATCCGGCGGCGTGACGACCGTGGGCGACCTGGAGCGGATCAAGGCGTTGGGCGAGACCAACATCGACGGCGTGATCGTGGGGCGCGCGTTCTACGAGGGCCGCCTCGACGTGCAGCGGGCCGCCCGGTTGCTGGCTGCTTGAAGAGTGTTGAAGATCCGGATCATTCCGTGTCTGGACGTGAAGAACGGCCGAGTCGTCAAGGGGACCAACTTCGTCAATCTCCAGGACGCGGGCGACCCCGTGGAGCAAGCGCAGGTCTACAACACCCAGGGCGCTGACGAGCTCTGCTTTCTCGACATCACGGCATCGCACGAGGATCGCGGCATCCTGCTGGACGTCGTGCGCCGGACAGCGGAACAGTGCTTCGTCCCGATGACGGTGGGGGGCGGCGTCCGGACCATCGACGACATCCGTCGGCTCCTGCTGGCAGGCGCGGACAAGGTCTCGATCAACACCGCGGCCATCCGGGAACCGGAACTGGTGGCCAGGGCTGCGGAAAAGTTCGGGTCCCAGTGCATCGTCGTAGCCATCGATGCCAAGCGCAGCGGTGACGGGTTTGAGATCTTCACGCACGGCGGGCGACGCCCGACCGGTATCGACGCTGTACAGTGGGCGCGCCGGGTCACCGGCATGGGCGCCGGTGAAATCCTGCTCACCTCCATGGATCGGGACGGCACCCGGGACGGGTTCGACATCGAGCTCACCCGCGCCGTCAGCGATGCCGTCGATGTGCCGGTGATCGCCTCCGGCGGAGCTGGTAGCGCCGCCCACCTGGCGGAAGCCGTGCAGGCGGGCGGTGCGAGCGCTGTCCTCGCCGCTTCGATCTTCCACTACGGTGACACCGCAATTGCCGATGTCCGGCGCGCACTCAGGGCGGACGGCATTCCTGTGCGGCCGGAGCCGCAATCGGCGGAGGAGCGAGCATGAGTCTGATGGACGTCGTGCGTTTCAACGAGGATGGGCTCGTCCCAGTCGTTGCTCAGCAGCACGACACGGGCGAGGTGCTGATGCTGGCGTGGATGGATCGAGCCGCAATCGACGCCACGCTGGCGACCCGGCGCGTGACGTACTTCTCACGGAGCCGGCAGGCCGCATGGGTCAAGGGCGAAACTTCCGGACACGTCCAGCGGCTCATGGACCTCAGGGTGGACTGCGACGGTGACACGTTGCTGGCGCTGGTCGACCAGACCGGCCCGGCCTGCCACATGGGACGTCGTTCGTGCTTTTTCCGGGCATTTCGAGACGCGGCGGTGACCGACGTTCGACCCGCGGTGGAAGGCAAGGCCGATGGCTGACCAACCCGCAACAATGGCTTCCTCTCTCGATGACCTGTGGACGGTCATCGGCGCACGAGCCCGGGCGGCCGACCCCCAGTCCTCGTACACCGCCCGCCTCCTTGCCGGCGGCGTGGAGCGGGTGGCACAGAAGGTCGGCGAGGAAGCCACCGAGACGGTAATCGCCGGCGTCCGCCGGGACCCGAACGCGCTCGTGAACGAGAGTGCGGACCTTCTCTACCATCTGTTGGTGCTTTGGCAGGCGACCGGGGTGGAACCGGAAGCGGTGGCGGCCGAACTCGCCAAACGCGCCCAGGGATCGACCCATGGCCGGACGGGCCGGCACGGCCAGGGGGACCGGTCCACATCCGGAGGTAAAGACTGATGGCCGCGGCCGAGCACGCCTACGACGACGGCAACGTGTTCGCGCGGATCCTCCGGGGAGAACTCCCCTGCGACAAGGTCTTCGAGGATGAACACACGCTGGCGTTTCGGGACATCCAGCCGCAGACGCAGGTCCACATCCTCGTCATCCCGAAGGGACGTTACGTGTCGATGGCCGACTTTTCGGCGCGCGCGACGGGACCGGAAATCGAATCCCTGGTCCGGACGATCGGCCAGGTCGCGCGCGAGGCAGGTGTCGAGGCTGACGGCTACCGGTTTCTTTCGAACCACGGCGAACACGCCTTTCAGGAGGTGCCGCACTTCCATGTGCACGTGTTCGGAGGCGAGCCGCTCGGCCGGATGATCAAGCCGCCGAGAGCATGAACACCCTGACCTGATCCAGGGGCTCAACTCCGACGAGCAGTTGGCGCATCGGCAACGGGCTTCCCGATGCCGCCTACCGGGTACGCTCCAGCCCCTGGACGGACCGGGTGCGGTTCGGCGTGCGTGCCAATGCCTTGCCGAACTGCACGGCTGCGGCTTCCAACCGGCCCTGCGCCAGCAGGAACTCGCCGTACATCTCGAACGCGGGCTTCATCGGGATCGGCGGACCGAACGGGGCATTCAGCTCGCCCTCGAGATCGGTCGCCTCGACGAGGAACGCTTCGGCGGCGGCGGTGTCGCCTCGCGTCAGCGCGATCACGGCTTCCAGCTGCTTTGCTTCCACCGCCACGATCCTGGCGCGGTAGGCGGTTGAGGTGTCGCGCCTGAAGCGCTCGTAGGCACCCCTGATGTTGGCGAGCGCCGTTTCCGCCGCCGCCAGGTTGCCGGTGTGCGCCGCACTCAGACCGGCAGCCAGTTGCACAGCCGAGTGGCTTCGTGCGGCGTCGGTCACGATGCCATGGTCGAATTCTGACCAGCTTTCCCGTTCCAGGGTGTGGCGGGCGAGGATGCTCAACGTGCCGTTTCGCACTCCTGCGGTCGGAAACTGCGCCAACGTTCGAAGTGCCTCGTCGAGCGCCCATTGCGCCCTGTCATCGTTACCCAGCTGCAGCTGTCCGTAGTGGTACCACTGCAGCGCGTGGTATTCGGAACGGCCGCGCGCGATGTCCTTGCGCTCGATGTGGTCGAGCGCCGCCTTGTAGGAGGCCTCGTTCGAGGCCACGACACCTTCCCACATCCCGAGCTGGACGAAGATGTGCGACGGCATGTGCAACGCATGCGGCGCGTCCGGCGCAATCTCGGCGTAGGCCCTCGCTGCGGGCAATGCCAGGATGGCGTGCTCCGGATCGTCAAAGGCGTGAATGATGAAATGGGCCGCCCCTGGATGCCGGGGATTGCGCGCGAACACTTCCAGCGCGATGGCCCCGGCCCGCATTTGCCGGGCGAATCCTCGGTCACCGGGGCGAACGGTGCCAAGCAGCGAGACCGCATACAGCGTGGCGATCTCGTCGTCGCCGGGGAATTCCTCGTGGAGATGTTGCATCGCCTCGGAATAGGCGATGTCCCTGGAGAGCTTGTCCCCGTCACCGTAGAGGGCCTCCACCGCTTCCATGAGCCCCCGCTCTCGCCCGGGCGGCAGGGCCTGCGAGCGCAGCTGTGGTGTCGCCCCGTACCTGGCCAGCGTCGCGCGGGCGGCACCTCTGTCCTGTTCAGCCCAGAGCGGTGCGTTGTAGCTGAGCGCCTCCCCCCAGTAAGCCAGTCCGAAACCCGGGTCGATTGACTGCGCTTCGCGAAAAGCCTCCCGCGCGTCCTCGAACTCGAAGCTGTGAAACGCCTTCATCCCGGTGAGGAAGGCCGGCTGCGCCTCAGGCGCGCCGGAGTTCGGAAAGTCGATGCTGCCCAGGTTCGCGGACAGGCTGTCGGCGGCTGTCGCCACGGAGATGGCCGGATGCAGCACGCTCGAACCCACCACGAGACCAGCGACCGACAGGAACATCCGGATGCATTGGGCGTTGGCGATGGTCATGGCATGCCTCCCTCGCTAGC
>VXPW01000031.1:14324-22171 GCA_009839325.1 Rhodospirillales bacterium | reverse complement strand
GAGATGCCACCCGCGTCAGGGCGTCTTCCCTCGCCATGTCGTACAGGGCGAACAGTCCATAAACGACCAGCGCGATCGAAACGGCTGCGCCGACTGCGATCCAGCGGGAGCTAGGGGGCATGCAACTTTCTCGCGTATCGTGCCGGGGCGACGCTCAGCACAGGGCGCTGCATCGCCGGCAACCGGGTCAACCCCTGCCAAACCGGACGCCAATTGCCGTTAGCAAACCACAAAGACTGCTGAATTTCCACTTGGTCTGCCTGTTGAAGCGGTAGCTTGCCTGTCGGTTTTGAGCAGTGTTCAAGACAGGAGTAAGGGGCGCCAACGGATGCCGGGCCGCCCGCGGAGTACGAACTACCGAACTCGCAGCGGGTACGTTGCCTCCGCCGTGTAGACCGCTCCCTCCCGGCCAAGGTGCGAGGAGTACAACGAAAAACCTTCGGCCAGCCAGGTCACCGGCTCCAGCAGGCCAGCCCCGTCCAGGCAGTACTGCAGCCTCGAACGCCTTGCCGATCGGTTGATTCGGGCAAGGGTGACATGCGGCTTGAAGCGGCGGCGCCCCGTTGAATCAAACGCGCGTAGCGCCTGCTCGACAGCGCGGTGCAACCCGGCCAAGTTCACCTGATTTTCCACAGCCCGGACGATCGCCCTGGGCCGACGGTCCGCACCTTGGTACATGTCCAACCCGACGCATTGCACGGGTACCGGCGGTTGGCGGATCTCGTGAAGGGCTTCGTCGATTTCCGGGAGGCTGGCGCTATCCACCTTCCCCAGGAAGCGCAACGTGAGATGGAGGGATTGAGGCGCCAACCAGCGGACGCCGGGAAGGCTGGTTCGGAACTCCAGCAGCCGGTCCGCGGACTCAGGCGGAACCGGTAATGCCACGAACAGGCGAGGCATGCGTCGTTCCCAAGATCAGGGAACCGGGATCGAAGCGTTGATCTTCGGAACATCGTATCCGCGCCGCACCGCGTCGCGCGAAGCGATGTCCTGGTACCACCGGAGCACATTCGGGAACTTCTTCATGTCGATGTCCTGCCATTCGAATCGCGCGATCCAGGGCCAAGTGGCAATGTCCGCGATCCCGTAGTTCGGACCAGCGAGATAGGCTGTCGAGTCCAGCCGCCGGTCGAGCACTCCGTAAATCCGGCGGGCTTCCTTGCCGTAGCGCTCTTCGGCGTAGGGGGCCGCCCCGCGATTGAACTTGAGGAAATGGTGCGCCTGGCCGAGCATCGGCCCGACTGATCCGGTCTGCATCATCAGCCACTGCATGACCTGCCGGTGCTCCTCGGCGTCCGCGGGCTGAAATGCATCGGTTTTCTCGGCGAGGTAAAGCAGGATAGCTCCAGCTTCCATCATCCGGACGCCGGCCTCTCGATCGACGATCGCCGGAATCTTGTTGTTTGGACTGAACTCCAAGAACTCAGGCGCAAACTGCTCATCCTTGGTGATGTTGACCGGATGCACCTCGTACTCGAGCCCGACCTCTTCAAGAAATATCGAGACCTTGCGGCCGTTGGGTGTGGACCAGGTGTAGAGATCGATCATCAGAGGCCTCTCAGGATTTCGGCGACCGCGGCCGGGAAATCGAAAACATTTCGTTCACGACGGTGTAGTCGAAGTAGCCGAGACGGGCCAGCGGCTGCACGCGCGAAAGATCGAGGATGCCGTCCGAAATCAGGCCGTCTTCGATATGCACACCCACCACCTGCCCAATCACGATGGCGTTTCGTCCCTCCGGTTCGTTCGATGGCAAGTCGACCGTTTGATGATGAACGCACTCCAGGTGGACTGGCGCCCCGGCCACTCGTGCCGGACGAACCAGCTTCGCCGGCAGCGCCTCCAGTCCTGCAAACGCGAACTCGTCGACATCCGGCCCGAGGGGAGCGCTGCTCCGGTTCATTGCTTCGCGAAGGTCCCAGGTCGCGAGATTGGCAACGAACTCACCGGTCTCTTCTACATTCGCGAGCGAATCCTTGGCGCCATGCGGTTGTCGTCCGTTCGAGGCGAACATCACCATCGGCGGTGCCGTGGCCACACCGTTGAAGAAGCTGTACGGGGCGAGATTGTGGACGCCGGCGGGCGACATCGTGCTGATCCAGCCTATCGGGCGTGGCACGACGCACGCCTTGAAGGGATCGTGCGGCAAGCCGTGGTCGTTAACGTCTGTTCGGTAGAACACGAGTGCAATTCCGGGTACGCAGATTGGCGATCACAGGATAGCGGGCAGGCCGGAGCGCACTCAGGCTTTGCCGGCGCCATCCAGTTTCTGTCGAAGTCGTTCATTCACGAGGCCGGGATTGGCCTGGCCCCGCGTGGCCTTCATCACCTGTCCGACAAACCACCCGAGCACCTTGGTCTTGCCGGCACGGTATTGATCGAGCTGACCCGGATTGGCCGCGAGGGCGGCGTCGATAGCAGCGTCGATGGCGTCCGTATCCTGGATCTGGCGGAGTCCTCGCGCGTCAACGATCGACTGCGGTGATGCTCCGGTTCGGAACATCTCATCGAAGACGTCCCGCGCAATCCGGTCCGAAATGGTGCCGTCTTCGATGAGGCCGACCAGCTGGCCGAGGTCAGGGGCCGACACGGGCGATTCGGCCAGCGTGTGTCCGGCCTCGTTCAGCGCGCCAAAGAGATTCGTAACGATCCAGTTGGCGACCCGCTTGCCACTGTGGCCATGCGCGGCCGCCTCGAAGAAACGTGGAGCGTCCGGGTCCGCGACCAGTACCGACGCATCGTACGGGGTCAGCCCGTAGTCCCGGATCAGTCGCTCCCGGGTCTCATCCGGCAGTTCCGGCAGCGAGTCCCGAAGTCGCTCGATACGGGATTCCGAGAGCTGCAGCGGTACGAGATCCGGATCCGGGAAGTAGCGATAATCGTGGGCATCCTCTTTGCTTCGCATGGCGCGGGTCTCGTTGCGCTGCGGATCGTAGAGGCGCGTTTCCTGATGCACGGTCTCGCCGGCCTCAATGAGATCCACCTGGCGGCCGGCTTCGGTCTCGATCGCCCGCATCAGGAATCGCACGGAGTTCAGATTCTTGATCTCGCACCGGGTCCCGAGCGGCGCGCCGGGTCGGCGGACTGACACGTTCGCGTCGGCCCGCAACGATCCCTCTTCCATGTTGCCGTCACAACTGCCGATCGCCCGCAGCAGGGCCCGAAGTTTCCGCAGATAGGCGCCCGCCTCCTCCCAATCGCGGAGATCGGGCCGCGACACGATCTCCATGAGGGGAATACCGGCCCGGTTGAGGTCAACGTGCGAATCGGTCGCGCTTCGGTCATGCACGAGTTTTCCGGCATCCTGCTCGAGGTGCAGGCGCTCGATGCCCACGACGCGGGTCCGGCCGTCCGGCATGTCGATCCGAAGCTCTCCCGCCCCCACGATGGGATGCCGGTATTGCGAGATCTGGTAGCCCTGCGGCAGGTCCGGATAGAAGTAGTTCTTGCGGTCAAACACCGAAAACCGGTTGATCTTGGCCCCAAGCGCGAGCCCGGTGCGGATCGCCTGGTCGACCGCGGCGCGATTGATCACCGGGAGCATGCCGGGCATGGCTGCGTCCACGAGGCTCACCTGTGCGTTGGCAGCCGCCCCAAACGCGGTGGCAGCGCCGGAAAACAGCTTCGATTGCGTCGCGACCTGAGCATGGACTTCCAGTCCGATCGCGAGCTCCCAGTCACCGGTGGTGCCGACGATCGTTCGCGGGCCGGTCATGCCGCCATCGCCGGTGGCCGAAAGGTTCCGGCCGCGGCCTCCAGGACGGTCGCCGCCTGCAGCAGCGTGACCTCGTCGAACGCACGGCCGACGAGTTGCAGGCCAAGCGGGAGGCCATCTTCGTCCAACCCCGCCGGCACGGAGATGGCCGGCAACCCGGCGAGGCTGGCCGGGACCGTGAAAATGTCATTGACGTACATGGCCAGCGGGTCGTCGGTCTTGGCCCCTTCTGGGAATGCCGAGCTCGGAGTCGTCGGCGTCAGCAGCACGTCCACGTCCTGGAAGGCATGCCGGAAGTCCTCTGCAATCCGCGTCCGCACCTGCTGGGCGCGCAAGTAATAGGCGTCGTAGTAGCCCTCGGAAAGCACGTAACCGCCGATCATGACGCGCCGACGCACCTCCTCGCCGAAACCGTCCCGGCGCGTTCGCGTGTACAGCTCATCAGGATCCGTGCCCATTGACCGCGCACCGAAGCGCACGCCGTCGTAGCGGGCCAGGTTCGCCGACGCCTCCGCCGGTGCCACGATGTAATACGCCGGCAGCGCATAGCGCGTGTGTGGCAGCGACACTTCACGCAGTTCGGCGCCGGCGTCGCGAAACCACGCGATGCCCTGCTCCCAGAGATCGCTGATCGAACTGGGCAGCGAGTCCAAACGGTATTCGGACGGGACGCCGACCCGAAGGCCCCTGACGTCCCCTTGCAATGCGGTGTGCAGGTCGGGCACAGCCAAGTCGGCCGAAGTGGAGTCCCGGGGATCGAATCCCGCAATGTGCTCGAGGATCAGGGCGGCATCCGCCACGGAGCGCGTGAGTGGGCCGGCCTGATCGAGCGAACTCGCAAACGCGATGATTCCCCAGCGCGAACACCGCCCGTAGGTCGGCTTGAGCCCGACCACTCCGCAGAACGACGCGGGTTGGCGGATGGACCCTCCGGTATCCGTGCCCAACGCGGCCGGCACGGCAGACGCCGCGACAACAGCCGCCGACCCGCCGGAGCTCCCGCCCGGTACCAGCGATGGACCGTCCACCGGACTCCAGGGATTCCGGACGGGTCCGCATCGGCTCGTTTCATTGGACGAACCCATCGCGAACTCATCCATGTTGGTCTTGCCAACAAGGATGGCGCCGGCGTCCCACAACCTGGCGCTGACCGTGGATTCGTACTCCGGGACAAATCCGTCGAGAATTCGCGAGCAGGCAGTGGTGGCGACGCCCTCGGTACAGAAGATGTCCTTGACCGCAACGGGGATCCCTTCCAGGGGACGCGCCTCGTCACGCCTGCGGCGCTGGTCCGCATGCACGGCGGCCGCGCGCGCGCGTTCCGCGGTATCCGCCACCACCGCATTCAGGTTGCGGGCTGCCTCCTGCGCGGCGATACACGCTTCCACGAGCTCAACGGCGGAGCAATCGCCGGCAGCCAGCCGGTCTGCTGCGTCGACCACGCCGAGCCGCGCCAGATCCGACGGCACGGCTATTCGATGACCCGCGGTACGACGAAATGTCCGTCTTCCGCCGCCGGCGCATTGCTGAGGATCCGGTCGCGACAGTTCCCGTCCGTCACCGCGTCCTCGCGTTCGCGGAGCTGCATCTCCACCACGCTTGTCATCGGTGCCACGCCGGCCACGTCGACCTCGCGCAAGGCCTCGATCCAGCTGAAGATCCTGGACAGTTCCTCGCCCAGCGGTTTCACTTCGGATTCGTCCAGGCGGATTCGCACCAGTTCCGCAACGCGGCGAACATCGTCGTCGGTCAGCGCCATGCGTTCATTTCCAGGTCGAGATTGGCATCAAGCAGACCGACAGGGCAGTCCACGACCGCCGCCCCGCCGCGACGCGGAGCCCGCGACTTCCGCGACTGCCGGGCGGGCCTGTCGGGTCATTCGCGCAAACTACCATGATCGGTTCTCGACGGACTCGCCCGTGGCCGGACACCTCCCATGACGTCCTCACACCTCCCTGAACACGGCCCGCTGCTCGGCCTGGATCTCGGCACCAGGACCGTCGGAGTTGCCGTCTCGGATCGCGCACAGGAACTCGCGGTGGCGGTCGAAACCATCCGCGTGCCCCGTCCAACGGCCAGCCTGCCGCGCCTGGAAGTCGTCGCGCGCGAACGGGCGGCAGTCGGCCTCGTGGTCGGACTTCCCCTGCATCTCGACGGCCGCGCCGGCACGCGTGCCCAGAGCGCCAAGCGAGTTGCCGGCATCTTGAGCCGCGCACTCGACCTCCCCCTCACGCTGTGGGACGAGCGCCTGTCCACCCGCGCCGTTGAACAGGCGCTGATCCGGGCGGACGTGTCGCGGGCACGCCGCCGTCAGGGCATCGACGCGGAATCTGCTGTCTGGATGCTGCAGGGATTCCTCGACTCCCTGCGCTGACGCGGGGCGACGCTATCGCGGTTCCGCCAGCGGCTCCACCCGCACGGCGCAGTACTTGAACTCCGGAATCTTGCCCACCGGGTCAAGCGCAGGGTTCGTGAGGAGGTTGGCAGCGGCTTCCGCAAAGGCGAACGGAACGAACACGGCGCCGTCCGGCACCGCGTCGTCGACACGTGCAGTCAGGTCAACCGAGCCGCGCCGGGTCGCCAGGCGCACCTTGCCACCGGGCTCCGCGCCCAGCCGGGCGAGTTCGGCCGCGGAAAGGCTCGCGACCGGCGCCGGTTCGAGCGTATCGAGAACGCTCGAGCGCCGGCTCATCGCCCCGGTGTGCCAGTGCTCCAGTTGACGCCCGGTCATCAGCACCAGCGGAAACTCCGCGTCCGGGGATTCGTCGGGCGGCACGAGCCCGGCCGGGACAAGCTTGCCGCGCCCGTCGGCGGTCGGGAATCGGTCAGCGAAGACGATGTCGTCGCCGGGCTGGTCGGGCGACGGGCACGGATAGGTGACGGAACTCTCGGCCTCCACCCGCTCCCAGGTGATGTGGTCGAGCGAGGGCATCACGGCCTTCATCTCGGCGAAGACGTCCGCCGGGCCGCCGTAGTTCCAGTCGAGACCGATCCGCCGGGCAATCTCCTGGACGATCCACAAGTCCTGACGGGCTTCGCCCGGCAGGTCCAGCGCCTGCCGACCCCGCTGCACCTGCCGGTTCGTGTTGGTGACCGTGCCGTCCTTCTCGGGCCAGGCCGAAGCGGGCAGCACGACGTCCGCATGCCACGCGGTCTCGGTCAGAAAGAGATCCTGGACCACGAGGTGCTCGAGCCGGGCGAGCGCCTCGCGGGCATGGGCTGCATCAGGATCGGACATGGCCGGGTTCTCGCCCATGACGTAGAGGCCGCGGATCGAACCGGCGTAAATGGAGTTCATGATCTCGACGACCGTAAGTCCGCGCTCGGGTGCCAGCGGTCGCCCCCACAACTCCTCGAACTGCTGCCGGACCGCCTCCGCATCGACCGGCTGATAGTCCGGGTAGACCATCGGTACCAGTCCGGCGTCCGACGCACCCTGGACATTGTTCTGGCCGCGAAGCGGATGCAGGCCCGTTCCCGGCCGTCCCACGTGGCCGGTGATCAGGGAGAGCGAGATGAGGCAGCGCGCGTTGTCGGTGCCATGCACGTGCTGCGAGATTCCCATGCCCCAGAAGATGATGGCGCGTTCGGCCTGCGCGTATTCCCGTGCGACCGCACGCAGGGTGTCGGGATCAATGCCGCAGATGGGTGCCATCGCCTCCGGCGAGAACGCCGCGACGTGCGCGGCGAGGCGGTCGAACCCTTCGGTTCGCGCCTGCACGAACTGGGGGTCGTAGAGGTTTTCGGTGACGATGACGTGCAGCAGCGCATTCAGCAGGGCGACATCCGTGCCCGGCCGGAACCGCAGCATGTGCTTGGCGTGACGCTCGAGGCCCTGGCCGCGCGGATCCATCACGATGAGCGACGCCCGCCGGGCCGCCTGCTTGAAGAACGTCGCCGCCACCGGATGGTTCTCGGTCGGGTTGGCCCCGATCACGACCACCACATCGGCGTCGGCGACCGAGGTGAACGGTGCCGTGACCGCGCCGGAACCGATGCCTTCGAGCAGCGCAGCGACGGACGACGCGTGGCACAGGCGGGTGCAGTGGTCCACGTTATTGGTGCCAAACCCCTGCCGCACCAGCTTCTGGACCAGGTAGGCCTCTTCGTTCGACCCCTTGGCCGAACCGAA
>VXPW01000031.1:7436-14224 GCA_009839325.1 Rhodospirillales bacterium | reverse complement strand
CTCTCGTTCGCCGGACCGTCCCGTCCGCGGACGGCAACGATGTCGCCATCCGCGACCTGGTACGTGATTTGGCAGCCCACACCACAGTACGGACAGACACTGTGCGTCTCGCTGAAGGAGAGCCGGCGATCGGCCCCGCTCGCGTCAACCCGGGTGGCCTCCATCAGCGCTCCGGTCGGGCACGCCTGCACGCACTCGCCACAGGCCACGCAGGTGCTGTTTCCCATCGGATCATCGAAGTCGAACACGATCTTGGACTCGGCACCGCGCGCCGCCATGCCGATGACGTCGTTGACCTGCACTTCTCGGCAGGCCCGCACGCAAAGATTGCAATGGATGCAGGCGTCGAGGCGCACCCGCATGGCAGGATGACTGGGATCGGGCGCCGGTCTGGCACCGGCGGGAAAGCGGCTGTCGCCCACGCTCACGCGATCGGCCCACTGCCACAGCCTGGCCTCCCGGTCTGGCGCCTGGGCCCGGGCCGGCTGGTCGGCGAGCAGCAGTTCCATCACCATGGCGCGGGCCCGCTGCGCCCGGGCACTCTGCGTGCGGACCACCATGTCGGGCTCGGGCCGGCGGATGCACGATGCGGCGAGCGTCCGCTCGCCGTCGATCTCCACCATGCAGATTCGGCAGTTTCCGTCCGGCCGGTAGCCACGGGCTTCCGTAAAACACAGGTGCGGCACGTCGAGGCCCTGGCGCTGCGCCACCTGCCACAGCGTCTCGTCGTCGCGCGCTTCAACCGGCGCGCCGTCAAGCGTGAACCGTATGCGCTTACCCATGGCCCAAATCCACGTCTTCCCGGAAATGCCGCAGTACCGAATTCAGGGGATTGGCGGCCGCCTGCCCCAGGCCACAGATGGACGCGTCGGCCATGGCCTCGGCGAGCTCCTCGAGCAGCGGCTCGTCCCAGTGGTCCCGTTCCATGAGTTTCACAGCCTTTTCCGTCCCCACCCGGCACGGCGTGCATTGTCCGCAGCTCTCGTCCTCGAAAAAGCGCATCAGATTCAGCGCGACCGCCCGCATGTCGTCCTGATCCGACAGCACGACGACGGCGTGCGAACCCACAAAGCAGTCGTGTGCCTCGAGCACCCCGAAGTCGAGCGCCAGGTCCGCCATACCGGCGGGCAGGATTCCGCCCGACGCACCGCCCGGAAGATAGCCCTTGAAGGTGTGGCCGTCGGCCATCCCGCCGCAGTGTTCGTCGATCAGCTCACGGACCGTGATTCCGGCAGCGGCCACTTTCACCCCGGGGTCGCGTACCCGGCCGGACACGCTGTAGCTGCGGAGCCCACGGCCGGCGCTGTCCCCGTAGTTCGCGAACCAAGCCGGGCCCCGCTCCAGAATATCTCGCACCCAGAAGAGGGTTTCCACATTCTGCACGAGCGTCGGGCGGCCAAACAGGCCGTTTTCGGCCACGTACGGAGGCCGGTGACGCGGCAGTCCCCGCTTGCCCTCCAGCGATTCGATCATGGCCGATTCTTCACCGCAGATGTACGCGCCGGCGCCCCGCCGCAGTTCGAGGCGGGTATGCGGTGTCAGTCCGCGCGCCTCGACCAGGGCAATTTCCGTCAGCAGCAGTTCCCGCACGTCCGGGTATTCATCCCGGAGATAGATGTATGACGTTTCCGCTTCGACTGCCCAGGCGGCAATGAGGACTCCCTCGAGAAACCGATGGGGGTCCGTCACCAGGTAATGCCGGTCCTTGAAGGTGCCGGGCTCGCCCTCGTCGGCATTGACCGCCAGCAGTCGCGGTCCGGGGTAGCCTCGGACGATCCGCCACTTGCGGCCGGTCGGAAAGCCGGCGCCGCCCAGGCCTTTCAGGCCAGACTCGTCCAGCGCCGCCACGATCGAATCGAACGGACGCGCCCCGCCGAGACAGGCGTTGAGGGCGCGATAGCCGCCGTCGGCCAGATAGTCGGACAAACCGCGGTATGCGGGCACGCGCGGGCTCCGCTTGCCGGTCCGTACCGTTGCGAGTACCGCCTCGGTGGTTGCACGGTTCACGTGCCGATGCCCCACCTCGACGATCGGCGCCTGGTCGCAGCGCCCCATGCAGGGGGCCCGGACCACCCGCACACCGGCGTCCGCCGCGGCCCGGAGAGCGGAATCGAGTTCGAGCGCCCCCGCCAGTTCGCAGGAGAGGCCATCGCAGACGCGGAGCGTCGTCTCGGCCGGCTGCTCGCCCTCCTCCAGGACATCGAAGTGCGCATAGAAAGTGGCGGTTTCGTAGACCTCGGCCATCGACAAACGCATCTCGGCGGCCAGTGCGGCGAGATGCGCAGGTGACAGTCCCTGGTAGCGGTCCTGCAGCAGGTGCAGGTGCTCGATCAGCAGATCGCGGCGTCGGGGCCGGTCCCCCAGGACACCGCGCACCTCGGCAAGGGCTGTCGGCTCGACGGCTCGTCCTTTGGGCCTGGGTCGGCCGCGCCCGCGGCCCGCACCTGGGTGACGTCTGGGCATCCGTTCCCGCCGCCGCTCAGAAGAACATGGAATCGACGGGCAGGCCGAGGAGATGGCGACCCACCAGTTCGTAGTTCTCGTGCCGCCCCTGCACCTGCTGCGAAACCGCATAGGCGTCGCGGAGGCGCTGCTCGAACGGCCGCGAAGTGAACACGGCCGTCGCCCCGGCCATCCGGTACGCCTGCTCCGCTACGCGGGTCGCTTCGTGAATGGCGTGCGTCGTCGCAAGCCGGAGCGGCGCCCGCTCGGCCGGAGTGACCTGACCGGACGCTTCGACCCTGCGCCACACGTCGTTCAGCACCTGAGTGCGGAAGGCGCGGGCTGCTCCGAGCCGGGCCTCGAGCTCGGCCAGGCGTGAGTGCACGACCGGACTGTCGCGCATCGCGGTCGGCGCGCCGCGCGCTGTCTTCGTTTGCGCCAGCTCGACGAGCCGGTCGAGGGCGGCGCGGGCGTTCCCGACCGCGACGCCCGCGAACACGGAGGCATACACGTGGACGACGGGGAACCGGAAGAGGGTGGCGTCGCTCCGGCGGTCGGTAGCCGAATCCCGGTTCAGCGTGAAAGCGTCCTCGACCATGAGATCGTTCACGGTGTACCCCTCGCTGCGCGTTCCGCGAAGGCCCACCACATGCCAGTCGTCATGGATTTCGGCGGCGCTCCTCGGAAATAGCGCCGTACGGGTGACCGGTCGACCCGCCGCATCAGTACGTAGAGTTCCGTCCCTGTCCTTGACGGTGCAGTGCCCGCCCAGCCACGTCGCGTGGTCGCTGCCGCTGGCGAACCGCCACGTGCCGCTCACGCGATACCCACCGTCGGTCGCCACCGCTGTCCCGACCGCACCGGCACCCCACGCAAGAACAGCGTTGCCGGGCCCGAACACCTCCTCGGCCACCCGCGGCTTGAGGTACGCAGCCGCGGTTGCGCAACCCAGCGCCTGTCCCAGGCACCACCCGGCACTGGCATCGGCCGCAGAAATCAACTCGGTGATTTCCGCGAGTTCCGCGAGCGGCAACTCGGCGCCACCCAGCCAGCCCGGCAGGCTCAACCGAAACAGTTCCGCATCGTGCATGGCGGCGACCACCGGCGCCGGGAGTCGGGCTTCCTGCTCAATGCCCGATGATGCTTCCGCGATCACCGCCGCCGCCAAGCGGCATCGGGCCAGATCTGGCTGGCCAACAGGCTCTGCCCGTTGAGCCGGTGCGGGTGCCGGAGCCAATTCCGGGCGAGTCGTCATCTGTCAGGCCAGGGTTTGACGCCGCGGCGCACGTTTCCGGTTCGCCGGAAGCGTGCGGACGCCGACCGGGCCCCGAAAACCGTCGAAACGTAATGACCCATCAGCACCGGCGCCTCCCCCATGACTCTACCCCGGAAACTTCGGCACCGCCGGATTTTTCCCTGCTTCTGGCCCGGCAACCAATGATGGACTCGCCAAACGGTGATGAACCATCACAGCCGCTCCCGGCCATCGCCACAGCGCCAACGAAACAGTGAGCACGGACCGAAGGATGGGTCCACTCGCGCCGGCCAGTCCGGCGTGCCCTCGGGCTCTCGGCGCCCTAGCGGCCCCAACGAAGTGACACCGGATCGAGCGGTCGGGCGAGTTCCATCAGACCCGCCCGCACTTCGGGTGCCAGCGGGCCGAGCGGCGCACGCACGTGATCCGAACGAATCACGCCTCCGGCCTGCATGAGCGCCTTGCAGGCCCGAAGTCCGCACTGACGATTCTCGAAGTTGATGAGCGGCAGCACGCGACCATACGCGGCGACGGCCTCGTCCCTGCGGCCATTTCGGTGGGCCTCCACGATCGGCTTCAGAAGGTCCGGAACAAGGGCGCTCGGCATCGTCCCCGTCGCCCCGGCGTCAAGGTCCGCCAACAGGGTGATCGCTTCCTCACCGTCGAACGGGCCCTCGATGGCGCCGCCGCCCGCCCGGATCAGGGCCCGAAGCTTCGCCGCAGCCTGCGGTGTTTCAATCTTGAAGTAGGCGACCTCATCGATCTCCTGCGCCAGACGGACCAGGAACGGCACGCTGAGTTCTACGCCCGAGAGCGGCGCATCCTGAACCATGATCGGCAGACCCGCTTCCGATGCTCGGGCGAACTGCTCGCGCGTCTGCTCCTCGGTGCCCTTGAGGGCCGCTCCGTGGTAGGGCGGCATCAGCATCATCATGGACGCCCCGAGTTCCGCCGCCCTTCGGCAGCGTTCCACAACGATCCTGGTCGAATAGTGCGACGCGGCGACGATGACCGGAATGCGGCCGGCGACATGTTCAATGCAGTGTCGCGCAAGGATCTCCCGTTCCTCGTCGGAAAGCAGGAACTGCTCGGAATAGTTGGCGAGGATGCAGAGCCCGTCCGATCCCTGGTCCACCATGCAGTCGAGCGCCCGCTTCTGTCCCTCCAGATCGAGGTCGCCGGTCTCGGTAAAGATGGTGGGAACAACCGGCCATACACCGCGATAAGGTCCCGCCATGAGCTTCCACTCCCAATACGCATACGCCGACCGGAAGACCACCGGCGGTCAGTGGACAACCCGTTACCCCGCCAACTGCCTTCACCGGAGACACGGTACCATCGTTGTCTCCTGATGATCTGCTGAGGATCCGGCCACCGTCTATTCCTGGAGTTTCCGCGGAAGCAAACTTCCCGTTCTCACTGGGGCGGTCCCCTGCATGGCTCCGGTCGCACAGCGATGTATCCAGGGTCGGTTTCGCCGGCACCGCAGCAACGGCCGAGCAGCGCTGTTGCCGGAATGTTCCGGTGTCCGGCCCAGGAGAACCGGTTCCGGTTCTTGCCGTCTACCGAAGCCACCTATATGACTTGATTGGTCTAGTTGTAATGACCATAATAGTCGCCATGACCACTGTATCGGTTTCAGACTTGAAAGCCAATCTTTCGCGCCACCTCCGGGAAGTCCGTCGCGGCGGCGAGGTCCAGGTGCTGGAACGCGGAACCCCGGTTGCCAGACTGGTTCCGCCCGCGGAAGTCGACGACCACGGCATTCGCGACCGGCTCATCGCTGCGGGCCTGATGCGGCCTGGCAGTGGCAGCGCCGCCACCATTCTCGACCAACCGCCGCTGGAGTTGCCGACAAGCCTGTCCGAAGCCTTGGCTGAGGATCGTGCCGATCGCATGTGAGGTACTGGGACGCATCCGCACTGGTGCCACTGGTCGTCGCCGAGCCCCGAAGTCCGTCGGTGCGCGCATGGCTGTCGGACGATGATCACATTGTCACCTGGGCATGGACCCAGACCGAGATCACCAGCGCGATTGAGCGCCGGACCCGCGACGGGACGCTGTCGCGGGAGCAACGCCGGGAGACGCTCAGACGATTTGACGCACTTGCCGAGAGTTGGGACGAGATCACCGACGTGCTCGCCGTACGAGCCCGTGCGAATGCGCTTCTGGCGCGACACCCGCTCCGAGCGGCTGACGCCGGTCAACTCGGTGCCGCTCTGTTGGTCCAAGAGCAAATGGCAGGAGTGCTCACGTTCGTGTGTCTGGACTCTTCTTTGGCATGGGCAGCCGAGCGAGAACAGCTAGCGATCACCATCTGAGGAACGGATACCGGCCGGAGCATTGGTCGAGCGCGTGTCATTCGTGATGCGCCGGTTGCGGTGCGACGCACTTAGCGGTCCCGGCGCGGGACCGGTGGAGTGCAGCCGCACGCCGCAGCACGAAGCTGGCCACCCCCATCGTCGGTGATTCCGTTGGCATCTGGGCAACCAAACTCGCCGTGGTTGCGGCGTGGGATACCGGGCCCCGGGGCCCCGTCCAACGAACGACGAACTACTTGGCTATCCGTCTTGGACGGGCGAATCACTCGTCCGACCGCGTGAACTCCCCCCAGAGCATGAAACCAGATGCGAATGGAAAAATCGGCGGCGACTCAGCGTCTCCGATCGAGAAATCGGGCCATCGCGGCCTGGGGCTCGCCGCTGGAATAGGCCAGGGGCTGCAGACGAAACGCCGCCTCGAACGCGGAGTCCCAGGCGGCCTGGGTCATCTCCCTCAGCCTGAGCTTCGAAAGGCGGAAGGCGTTTGGCGGCTTTTCGGCGAGCAGGCGGGCCTCCTGCAGCGCCTCGTCCACCAACACTTCCGCAGCAACCAGACGATCGAGGAGCCCAATCCGCAGAGCTTCATCAGCCATCACCAGGCGCCCGGACAGGGCAAGGTCCTGCGTGCGGCTGTGCCCCAGGGCCAGTTCCATGAGTTGCACGCCGATGACGCTCGCCAGCCCGACATTGATCTCCGGCTGGCCGATGCGGGTGCCTGGCTGCCCGATCCGGAGATCGCACAGGAGCGCGATCTGGAGGCCTGCGCCAGC
>VXPW01000031.1:2858-7336 GCA_009839325.1 Rhodospirillales bacterium | reverse complement strand
TCGCCCGGGACAGGGAGCACGCCACCTGTCAGCAGTCTTCGGCATTCGGTTGACCGAGGACAACCTCTTGCTGCTCCACACTGGCGTTGCTTTGCGGTGCCCCTGCGTTTGCTGTTGAATGTGAGCGGCCCGCGCGTGGGATGCTGCTCGCAAAGCGGATGAAGCGCGGCGGCAACCGCCGCGCTTTCTGCAGGCGACAGGGATCAGGGCATGGAAAGCGACGAGTCCGGCCAAAGCTCCGGCACCCGCCATCCCGACGCGAAGACCCCGATTCCGCTCAGCGCGGGACTCGCCCTTCAGATTGCCTGCCTGGTGCTGCCAGGGGCGGTGATGATCCCGACGGTCGTGTTCCGGGCGGCCGGTCAGCCGGAGGACGTGCTGCTGTGGGCCGTGTTCGCCTCGGTAGCCGCCTGCGGCGTGACCACGATGCTCCAGGCGCGGCGGATCGGCCGGTTTGGTGCCGGCTACATTCTCGCGATCGGAACCTCCGGGGCCGCCATTGCCGTCAGCATTGCCGCACTCGCCGCGGGCGGCCCGGCGTTGCTCGCGACCCTCGTCGTCATCCTCTCAGTGGTCCAGTTCGTGTTCTCGGCGCGTCTCTCGCTGTTCCGCCGCATCCTTACGCCGACGGTCACAGGCACGATCCTGATGCTGACGCCGGTCACGGTCATGCCGGTCATGTTCGACCAGTTGAAGAACGTGCCGAGCGGGACCTCGCCGCTCGCCGCGCCGGTCAGCGCGGTGGTGACCCTGGTCGTCATCGCCGGCGTCACCCTGACCGCAAGGGAGCGGGCGCGCCTGTGGGCGCCGGTAATCGGCATCGTCGCGGGCTCGATCGTCGCGGGCATGTTCGGCCTGTACGACGTCGACCGCATTGCGCAGGCTGCGTGGATCGGTATTCCCGCGCCGGCATGGTCGGCCCTGGACCTGCGCTTCGGAACCGAGTTCTGGGCACTGCTCCCTGCCTTCGTGTTCATCGCGCTGGTCTGCACGATGCAGACCATCAGCGGCGCCGTCGCCATCCAGCGCGTGTCCTGGGCCGAGAGCCGGGCAGTGGATTTCCGGGCGGTGCAGGGTGCGGTGGCGGCCGACGGGGCCGGCAATCTGCTGTCGGGCCTGGCGGGCACGATGCCGCTCGGCTTCCGGCCGAGCGGCGCGTCCATGGTCGAGATCACCGGGATCAGCTCCCGCCGTATCGGTATCGCGCTCGGGGCGTCGCTGATCGTGCTGGCATTCGTTCCCAAGGCGCTGGCCGTGATCCTGGCGATACCCGGTCCGGTCATCACGGCGTTCGTCACCGTCACGATGGCGACCATCTTCATCATCGGCATGAAGGTGATCCTGCAGGACGGAATCGACTACCGCAAAGGCCTGATCGCCGGGGTCTCGTTCTGGATCGGCGCGGGCTTTCAGAGCGGGGCGGTCATTCCGGACGGCGTCTCGGAGTTTGCCCGCGCACTCTTGCAGAACGGGATGCTGACCGGAGGCGTCGTGGCGATCGTGATGATTCTGATCGTCGAGCTGATGAGGCCGCGGCGGCGGCGGATGGAGGCGGAGCTCGAACCCGCCGCCCTGCACAAGATCCGCGAGTTTATCGGTGCACTCGCGTCACAGAGAGGCTGGGACGCGCAGATGGTGAACCGGCTCGACGCCGTCTGCGAAGAGACTCTGCTGACGCTCCTGCAACAAGACGAGCCAGGCGCGGATATCGAACGACGGCGTCTGTTCCTCACCGCGCGCAGCGGGGACGGCGGAGCAGTGCTGGAGTTCGTCGCCTCGACCGGCGAGGAGAGGAACATTCAGGACCGCATTGCGCTGCTCGGCGAGGCCAGCGCCAGCGAGATGATCGAGCGCGAGGTATCGTTGCGGTTGTTGCGTCACCTAGCCTCGTCGGTCCGTCATCAGCAATACCATGACACAGATATCGTAACCGTCCGCGTGGAGCCGCCGGGAGCAAGGTTGCCCCGGGGGTTGTAGGCCGCTCGCGCGGTCATCCCGGCAGCGTCAAGGGGTCCGGAGACCGTCGTCAAGAGTGAGCGTTTGACACCAAGCGACGAACTGGCCTAGCGTGAACGAAGCCAGTCATCCAAACAGGGAAGAAGCCGATGTATTGTGTCGCTTTCGTCACCCACAAGCCGGGACGGGTACAGGCAGGTAGCGAACTTCAGAACGCCTACATGGAGTTTCTGCGCAATCATCCGGAACATCCCGATGTCGTCGTCCATCACGCCGGCCCGACCCTCTCTGACGACTCGGCGGCCATTGTCGGCTTGGTACTGATCGCCGAGGCGCCCTCCCTGGAGGCGACGCGGGCGTTTCTGGCCGACAGCCCTTACGGCAAGGGGGACGTGTTCGCGGATGTCCAGGTCCGGCCGTGGGAATGGAGGACGGGGCGCCCGGGTTCGTAACCTGCCCCTACCAGCCGGTCCGGCGCGAATCCGGACCGAGCGCCGTCCGCGGCGCCCGCAATCAGCCGGCACTTGGGTCGCCGGAGCTTGATTCGAGCTAGTTCTTGATGAAGTGACCCAGGTAGTGGCGGCTTTCCGCCGGTTCGCCGCCCGGGCCTATGCGAGCGTCGTGAACCAGCCGCTCCGTGCAGCAGACGTACGCGACATTCTCCGACTGAAGCATGCGCAGGCAGGCCGTGCCCGGAGTGTTCCGGATATAGGTGTCCGCAACTTCGCAGGGATGCAGGCTTTCCGCCGACTCCACGCGCGCTGCCATGGCCTCGATCGGCACGGGCACCACGTAGACATGCCGGGTTCCGGGACCCCGGTTAACGACGATCCGGTTCCGGCTCCTCCACCTCGAGGACAGGTCGAAGCCGTCCCAAGAATCAAGGTGCAGCCCCAGCCTCAGTCCCGATTCCCGGTCGACCGTGACCGAAGGAAACTTCCCGTGATCGATTGACGGCTCAAGCGCAACCACCGGCGACAGGCTGAGAAACGGCGTGAAATCCAGCGCGCTCTCGGATGTCAGCGTACAGGGAAAGATCGCGATGAAATCCAGCTCGTCCTCGATCGAAAGCTCGTCAAGCGGAGCGGTGTATTTCCTGCCTTCACGTTCATCCAACCTCCTGAAGTCGGCCGGCAGCCTGGCGTCGGGTCGATAGCCGGCCGCGTCCGGATGTAACCGCTTGACGCTGACGAGCGTGTCGCTGAACGCAATCAAGTCGCGCGCATTTCCCAGCCTGCGATCGACGTAGATCTTCATTACGGACCTGGCGCGACCGGCGTGCGGACGCATCGCCACCGTGCGTTGCATCGATCCATGAGGGCCTCCGGACCTCGCGCCACGCGTATATCGACCGTCTCAGATCAAGTCGGCGCCCACTCTCTCCAGCGACTCGCCATGCAAGGCCAGGTACTTCACGACGTGGGTATAGAACTTGTCCAGTCCTTGACAATAGATCGTGGGGTTACCGAAACCGTTGTGCCTCGCGTACCGGTGCACCGGCTGGCCGCTGCCACAGACTTCACGCCAGCAGCAGTCCGAACATGCGGACGCAGGCGTCTTCTTGAAGTACTCGAACTCGTGAAACAGCGGGTCCCGGATGATCTCTTCGATGCTCGAGCTCTTCAAATCCCGGTATTCGTATCCGCTCCAGTACGTCGTGGAACGCAGGGTGTCGTCCGGCCCGACCCCGCCGTCCGACGACACGGTGAGCAGGAGATAGTCCGGGTCGCCCCGCCGGGCGCCGAACAGGAAGTTCCCGTGCCCGTAGATGCGCGCCAGGAAATGATCGATGAACCTGACGCTGACCGACTCCTCGTCCTTCACCATCATGTCGAAGATCTTGATCAGGAAATCCCCGTATGCCTCCGCGTCGCCGCGAAAGTTGTCGTGATTCAGGTCGGGGAGCAGAAAATCAAGGTGCCGCACGTTCAGATCATGTCGAAAGTGTTCGTAGATTTCCTTGGGATCGAAGTTCTCCCCGACCACGGCCAGGATCATCGGCTCCCGATGTAGGTGTTCCTGGCACAGCGCCAGTCCGCGAACGGTTGCCTGGTAGGACGACCGGCCACGGTGGTCGCGGCGATGAGCGTCGTTGTGCACTTTCGCGCCGTCAAGGCTGACACCCACCTCCACGCCATGCCGGTTGAACATCTCTATCCACTCGAGATCGATCAGCATGCCATTGGTCTGGAGCGTCATCGACAGATCCACGACATGCGCCAGACCTGATCGTATCTCTTCGCAGATGCTGTTGAACCTCGCCTTCGGTATCAGAAGCGGTTCGCCGCCATGCAGGTGAATCGCGATGCGCTGCAGTTCGTACTCTCTGGAGAATTGCTCGAGCCGCCGGACCAGTAACGCGACCGTGTCGTCGGCAATGAAAGCTGCGTGATGCTGGTAGCTGTCGTCACCCGCGTTGAAGAAATAACAATAGTCGCAGTCCAGGTTGCAGCGTTCGGTGATCTTCAAGATGACTTCCAGCGTTCGGAGGCCCCGGAAGTTCACCGTTCTTTCATCAGTAG
>VXPW01000031.1:0-2758 GCA_009839325.1 Rhodospirillales bacterium | reverse complement strand
GACACGAAGTTCCCGCCCGTTCTGCGTCGATCATCCGCTACCGCGGCACCACTCATGGACGGCGCCGACACGAAGTTGCCCCCCGCGCGAGCGTAGCCTGAGATCTTCTTCTGCAGGTTCGGACTGACTGCCCTGCCTGCCGCAGCCTTCTGGTCTTCCGCGGAAATCCCCAGTTTCTGGCGGAGCCTCCGCACCTTCAGATCGTCCATGGGTCACCTCTCCATCCGTACGCTGAACGCCCAAAAAGAGGCCTTGATTCATACTCTATCATCCTGATTTTGTCAATCCTTTGACACGGGCTCGACACAGACGGCGGCGCTACGTTGGCGTTCGGCCCCGCACGGGGCGGTGAAACCTTGAGGAGGAATGGCGCGGCTTCCGGAGCCGGTCGCGACGGCTCCCGGGTATCATATCCTTGCATCAAGGTCCGGAGGATACGGGCGAAGCCATGGACATCCAGGACCTGATTGTCGACGACCGGAAGCGCGGAATCTTCAAGGTCCATCGATCGTGCATGACGTCCTACGACCTGTTCCGGCGGGAACGGGAACGGATCTTCGACCACTGCTGGATCTACCTGGGACACGAATCGGAAGTCGAGAAGCCCGGAGACTATCGCCGCCGCACAGTGGCCGGCCGGCCGCTGTTCTTTGTCCGCGGCAGCGACGGGCAGATCCGGGTGTTCCTGAATTCGTGCCCGCACCGGGGGGCGCAGATCTGCCGCAGCGACACCGGGAATGCCGAGATTCTTCGGTGCTTCTATCACGCCTGGACGTTCAACACCCGCGGCGAGCTGATCGGCGTTCCCGGGCAGGACGCCTACGGCCCCGGCTTCGACCGAAGCGAACTCGGCCTGAAGCCGCCGCCCAGAGTGGACAGCTACCGGGGCTTCTACTTCGTGAGCTTCGACGCGCACGGCGAGGACCTCGTCAGCTACCTGGCGGGCGCCAGGGACTACCTCGACCTGGTCGTCGACCAGGCCGAGGACGGGATGCGGGTGGTGCCCGGCTCCAACAAGTACGCCATCAAGGCCAACTGGAAGCTGTTGGCCGAGAACAGCCTTGACGGCTACCACCTGGTTCCGACGCACCGAACCTACGTCGACTACCTGACCGGTCTCGGGACAGACGACAGCGGCGGCACACTGGCTGCCCGACCGCCCGGCCGAGGGCGGGCGCTGGGCAACGGCCACTGCGTGTCCGAGAACATCTCCAGAAACGGTCGCCCCATCGCTCGTTGGCACCCGATCTTCGGTGAGGAGGCCAGGGAGCGCATCGCGGACGTGCGTGCACGGCTGGTCCGGAAATTCGGAGAAGAGCGCGCCTACCGGATGGCCGACCTCTCCCGAAACCTGCTCATCTATCCGAACCTGCTGATCATGGACTTCGTGGCGATCAGCATCAGGTACATCGAACCCCTGGCACCGGACAACATGGCGGTCACGGCCTGGCACCTCGTGCCCCGGGAGGAATCGGGTGCGGCGCTGGCCGCCCGCCTGGACAGCTACCTGACCTTCCTCGGACCGGGCGGCTTTGCTACGCCAGATGACGTCGAGGCGTTGGAATCCTGCCAGACCGGTTTCCGGGCCACCGAAACCGAATGGTCCGACATCTCAAGGGGCATGCTGAAACCCTGCCCGGGCACGGCCGATGAACTGCAGATCCGGGGCTTCTGGCGGCAGTGGCACGCGAACATGCAGGGCCTGGATACGGCCAACGTGCAGGACGGAGAGCCGGCAAAATCGCAGGCCGCTGCGGCTTCGTCGGAAGCCGATGGCCGTGGGCGCCGCCGGACCGGTGAACGATGACGGCCCACGAGAGGTGCGCGTTGCCGGGAATGGTGGAGGAATTCCTGTTCAAGGAAGCGGCACTTCTGGACGACTGGAAGTTGGAGGAGTGGATCAGTTTGTTTACGGAGGACGCCCGGTACGTCGTTCCTTCCACGGATCTACCGGAGGGAGACCCCGGGCGCGACCTGGTGTTCATCGACGACGACATCGTTCGTTTGCGCGCTCGGGTGACGCGGTTGAACAGCCGTCATTCCCATCGCGAGCGCCCACGGTCCCGCACCCGCCGGTTTGTCTCCAACGTGCGTGTAGAAGAAACCGACGAGGGACACCTGTGGGTCCGCGCAAATGTCCTCGTATACAGGTTTCGCAGTGGCGAGGGCGCACCTTACGTCGGCGCAATCGAGTACATCCTGAGAAGGGACGGCGGAGACTTCAGAATTGCGCACCGCCGCGCGGTGCTGGACCTGGAAGACCTCTCTTGGCACGGTGCGGTGAGCATCATCATTTGACCCTCAGGCTGTTCCGTGACGTTCGACATTGAACCGCGGGCGCTGGCGTGCCGATCAGGATCGACCCAATTGAGCTGATTTGCAAAGAAGGAAACAAGCACTTGTACAACTCACCCCTTGCAGTCGTCATCGCACTCGTAGTCGCTGCCGCTCTCCTCGCCGGATGCGGCAGCACTTCCATGCCAAGCGCTGCTCTTGACCTTCCCGCCGCCGATGACGAGATTGCCCGCACCGAAGCCGAAGCACGGTTTCCCGGTGCCCTGTTCCGGCACCGGGGTGGTGTCGTGGAGTTTGTCCACCCCAGTTTCGCCGTTGCGGACCGGCCGCAACTCCCGGGCTTCCAGGGGGTGGTCGCCCGGAGGGTGCGAAGCTCAGGCACCCTGACGCTGGTCGCGTACACCGATATTGAACCCGGCGATCAGATCCGGGACGAGGACTTCCTGGTGTTCGGCTACTGGTC
>VXPW01000077.1 GCA_009839325.1 Rhodospirillales bacterium | reverse complement strand
GCTCCGCGTCCGGGTACGGGTTGCCGCCGCGGCGGCGCAGCCGGAGCCAGCCGATCCTCGGGAACCACAGCTTGCCGTCCCGGATGCGCACGTCCTGCGGGATCGTCACGCTGTCGCGTCCGCGTTTCTTGAACCGCGGCGGCCCGGCCTCGCCCCGGAAGAACCGCCGCCAGGCGTCGGCCTGGTACTTGAGCGTGTACCGCACCGGGGCGTACGGCATGGCCTGCAGCCAGGGCGTCGCCCGGCGCAGCTGTGTGAACGCCTTTCCCAGCGTGAAGAACGTCGGCGCCGGCGGCGGCGCGCCGCACATGCGCGCCATGTCATGGAGCTGCGCCTGTTGGTCGAGCATCTCGTTCCAGACGAACCGGCAGGCGCCGGCGACCGCGGCCAGGCGCCGGGCGGCCGCCGGTCGGACGAACAGCACCCGGTAGACGATCTGGCGATGCTCCACGCCGTCAGGCACATCGGGCGCCGGTTTGCCGGCACTCTGGCCGATCGGGCCGAGCTGGGGTGATTGTTCCATACATGTTCTTGTAACACAGGATCACAAATGCAACAACCAGGAACGAACCCGACCTGTCAAGTAGTCGATATAGGCCCCAATTCATTCTCACCGACGCGCAGGTGATGTGATCGAGTAATCCGTTGCCGGCACCGCATCGCTCGAGCATCTCGGTCCCCAGGATGGTCGTAACCTCAATTGGCCCAGCACTGTCCGAGCGGAATCGCCCGTCCCCCGCGGATCTTCCACTGTGCAGTGTCTGTCGTTCCGTGTGACGAGACGCGGTTGCCGGGGCGACTATCACGGAGGCCTCGACTTCGCCCGCCCCACTCAGAAGCCTGTTCGTCGACAATCCGGCAAGGACCCACGCGTCCTGGGCCTTCTCGTCGCATGTGTCAATCCGTCATCGCTTTCGAGTCGGTTGCGAACAAGTCCGCCTCTCGAAGATCTTCCTCTGTATTCACGTTGAAGAACGGATCCACGGAGGTGATGTCCCACTCGACGACGGCAACGCGGTAATTCGAGGTGAACGCATCGATTTTTCTGATGCCGTCGGTCAAGGCCTGCTCGAGGTCAGCAAGAACTGAGACAGGCCAGCACGCAATGACAGGGTGCTGGCGGCCGCCGGAACCGGCAATCGAAATCGCTGCTCCCGCCGAATGACGAGATTCGGCAAGACGGGTGACAAGGTTTGTCGGTAGAAACGGTGCATCGACCGGAACAGTTGTGACCAGTGCCGTAGGGCCGGCTTCGCGCGTCGCCCAGGCGAGCACCGCGTGTATGCCTGCCAAAGGACCAGCACCTCCCTCGTCAGCAAAGCTGTCTGGTACAACCGGAGAATTCAGGAATTGCAACCGCTCCGGGTCGCCATTGGCATTGATCACGATTCGATCGACTTGACGGGTCAGGCAATCGTGAGCCCGCGCGATCATGGGACGATCGCCCACGCGGACCAATCCCTTGTCCCCCCGACGCAGGCGCCTGCCTTGCCCGCCGGCCAGCAAAGCGCCGACATGGATCACGGCCGACATTATTGGCGGACCGCGCCCTTTCGAATGCTGGTAGGCGGATCGTCGGGCACCTTTGCCGGGTCGACATCGAGGACAAGACGTTGGGTTCCTGCCAGTGCCAGAAATCGCCGGCCGCGGACCCGGCCAACCAACGTCAGATTCGCCCGTTCGGCAAGCTCTACGCCCTGGGCCGTAAACCCTGATCGCGATACCAGGGCCGGGATTCCCATTTGGACCGTCTTGATGACCATTTCACTGGTAAGGCGTCCGGTCGTGTAGAGCAGCATTCGCGAAGTATCGACGCGATTGATCCACAGCCACCCGGCAATCATGTCCGCGGCGTTATGCCGACCAACATCTTCGACATACAGCAACACTCGTTCTCCGTCGCAGAGCGCACAGCCATGAATCGCGCCAGATTTGAGATACAGAGAGGGCTGCAGAGTGATTTTTCGGCTGAGGGAATAAAGCGTGGATGTCCGAAACCGGACATCCGGGTCCAGTTCGGTCTCTTCGAAACTCTCCATTACCTGCCCGAAGATCGTCCCTACCGCGCAGCCGGAGGTGCGGATGCGATGACGCATCATTTCTTCGTAGTCAGTCGTACGTTCGGTTCGAACAACCACCGCTTCACCTTCTTCGTCGTATTCCACCGAGTTGATTGTGTCGTCCCGGCGGAGCATCGCTTGATTCACGAGGTACCCAACGGCCAATAGTTTGGGATGGTCACCGACGGTCATGGCCGTCACGATTTCCTGGTCGTTGAGGAAGATGGTCAATGGTCGCTCGGCAACCACGTATGTTGTCACTCGCCGACCTTCGTGATCGATCCCCGAGACCTCCCGTGTCAGGTTCGGGTCGTCAGGACTGGGAGCGATCAAGAACTCTCCGGACGGGTCCGGGTCGGAACTTTCCGGTAGTCCGGTCACGTAACGCTCTTCAGGCATGTGACTTATGAAAACTGGATAACGGCATTGAGTTCGAATCGGAAATCAATATCCGGAATGTGGATCTCGGCAGTTGCCTTTAGCGGTTTGTCGGGCAGTCGCTGGGCAGTGGAGGCCGAACGAATGGCGGTCTCGATTTCACGCTGGGCGTTGACACCAAGCGTCTTCAGAAATCGACGCAGGCTCCGATTGAGTGTTTCTTCGTCCATGTCGGTCTCCTGTGGGCATGGTGGCGGAATGCATCCAATACGTGCAAGATACATTTAGTTCGTACTGAACCGATTTGCTGGAGGATGCCAATGAAGGCATTTCTGGTGGCTTTGGTGGCCACCGGCGCAATTGCCCTTCTTACTGCAATAACGTTGCCGAGCTGGGCCGATTGTTACGGCCAGGATGCGCGAATTGGCACACACGTACGCTTGTAGGCACTGCTGAGGGCCCAGGCTTGGCCCCGACTTGGCCTTTAGGCCTGTCCTGCTTCCCGCGTATCCCCTCCCCCCAATGCAGTCAACTGCGGTGCACGTCGCGAAACTCGGCAAACTCTTTGCGCAGCGACCGCAGTTCCTGAAGCACTGAGTCGGGTTCCGCAACCTCGTTCTCAGCTTGCATCGACGTGGCGGTACGTTCTTCCGCGTGGATGGTCTGCATCGAATCAATCACGATGGCAATGAACAGGTTGAGCACCGTAAAGCTGGAAATGACGATGAAGGAAACAAATACGATCCAGGCCCATGAGTACTCCTGCAGAATGGGACGAACGATTCCCATTGACCAGCTCTCCAGGGTCATGATCTGGAAGAGGGAAAACATCGAATCGCCGATCGTGCCGAACCATGCCGGAAAAGCTGCCCCGAACAGGTTGGTGGTAATGACCGCATAGACGTAGAAGATCAGCAGCAGCAGTACGCCGATTGCGGCCACTCCCGGCACTGCGTGCAGGAGCGCACCCACCACTCTCCGTAGCCGAGGAATTGCCGAGACCACACGCAATACACGCAGCACGCGCAGGGCACGAAGTACCAACAACGAATCAGCGGCGGGAGCAAGCGTGATTGCGACGATGGTGAAGTCGAAGATTCCCCAGGGATCGAGAAAAAACCGGAGCCCGCGTGCGACGATCCTGAGACCAATCTCGATGCAGAATATCGTGATGACAATTCGGTCGAAGATACCGAGTTCCTCACCGGCGACTGCCATCACGGACGGGGACGTTTCGAAACCCAGAGCGATCGCATTCAGCACGATCAGGGTCATCGTCGTGTAGCGGAACCCTCTGGTATCGACCAGTTGACGAACCCCGTCTCGCAGCCGAGCAATTCGACTTCGGTTCCCGGCGGACCGGTCATTCGCAAGATTCTCGCGGAGGGATGCAGACCTGGCTGAATCGATGTTTCGTAACCGCCGCAGCAAATGAGATGCGCCCGAATCCTGATGGAACTTCAAAGACAAGTCTCCACTGCAACCTCTGGAGCAGCTGCCACGGTCTGCCCGTTTTTCGCGTGGCGAGCTTCTTCGCTACATGGCACAAGACGGACGTGACGTGGTGACAACCACGCGGTGTCCATGACCATTTGACCCGTGATGGCGATGACGTGCGCGAAGCCCGGGGCTTCGCGTGCGATCGTCAGCGCAGCGCCCTGGGCTCTCCAATCGTCAGCGAACTTCGCATCTGAGAGCGCCCGCAGAGTCCTGTTGTGGCTAGCCTTGGCCCTCCCTTACGGCGGATGGAACAGCATCGTCCTCCGCCGGGGCCTCCTCGGCGCTAGCCGCCCAGAGACTGTGGTGTTGTTCAGCCCATGCTGCGTCTACGCGGCCGCTTCCCATCGCCTGGAACGCTCCCTCCATACCAATAGTACCGATGTATATGTGTGCGAACATGACCACGATCAGCCCCAACGACACCACTGAATGCCACAATTGCGCAAGCTGCATTTCCTGCATTGACGTCAGGGTTTCCGGAAACCCAAAACCGAACAGGTTCAGAAAGGCGAAGGTCTTGCCGAACATCGGAAAAGCGAACGGAAGCAACAAGGCCAGGCCAGAAAGGCTAACGGATATCCCGCCGAGCACCACAATCCAGAAGATTGCCTTTTGACCGGTATTGAACCGGTCCGCCGCCGGGTGATGTCGGTCCGAGAACAGGCCGCCACCTTGCCGAATCCAATTCAGGTCCGTCCGGGCGGGAAGGTTGTGCCGCACCCATAGGACAAACATCAGCACGACGCCGAACATGAACGGGAATGCCACGAAGTTGTGAAGAACCTTGCCTGCCTCGGTCACGGTCGCGAAGGCCTCTTTACCGATGACGGGGATAAAGAGATATCGGCCGTACAACAGATTGAGGCCGGACAGGGCGAGCACAATGAAACTGGTTGCGGTCATCCAGTGGGCAAAACGTTCAATCCCGTTGAACCGTACCACTTCCCTATGGGCCGGTTTGCCTGCCAGGGCAATACGTCCACGCCATGCATAGAACAGGACCAACAGCACCAGCATGGCGAACATGCCCCATGCGCCTATGACGGTAACCGGCCCGTTTCGAATCGACCGCCAAATCTCGCCGTCCGACTGTATGAGAACCCCGGCCTGAGGATCCGGAATCGACACTCGACCTGCGGTACCAGTGCGGACGCCCCGCCATCCGTCTGACCTGCCGCTTTGCTCGACGACGGTATCGGTATCACTGCTCACGACCGCAGCGCCCATGATGGCGACCCCGTAACCGGCCGCGGTCAACCCGACAATGACGCTGACCGCCGTCAGGAAGGCACGCAACTGCTGCGACATCACCACTCAGAACCGCTGGTATTCAGCACGGCGCCCTAGCGCCTCTCGGGCTTCCGCACTCAGCTGCTGGTCAGGCGCGCCAGCGTAGGTTCCCTTGCCGGTGTCCAGTCGGCGGCCCTGCTCGCTTTCCCTGCAACCGCACAGGGCCACCAAGACAATGAAGCAGAGCGTGCTCAGGTATCGGAACCGTATGCCGTGTTCCATCCCCAAACTCCGCCCCCGAAACCGCGCGCTGTAACCCGCTCCCGGTAAATGTCCGATACGGCGTCCGCGTCCCCCGCCAACAGCGCCTTTGTCGAACACATCTCAGCGCAAAGAGGAAGCTTTCCCTCGGCCAGTCGATTTCTGCCGTAAAGCGCGAATTCTTCTTCGGATCCGTCCTCCTTGGGGCCTCCGGCGCAGAATGTGCACTTGTCCATCTTGCCGCGTCCGCCAAAGTTACCTGCCTGCGGATACTGCGGGGCCCCGAACGGACATGCGTAGAAGCAGTAACCGCAGCCAATGCACAGGTCCTTGTCGTGCAATACCACGCCTTCATCGGTCTGGTAGAAGCAATCGACCGGACATACCGCCATACAGGGTGCATCGGAACAGTGCATGCAGGCTGTCGAAATCGACCGCTCGCCTGGCTGCCCATCATTGATCGTGACCACTCGCCGGCGGTTTACTCCCCACGGTACCTCGTGCTCGTTCTTGCACGCTGTGACGCAGGCGTTGCACTCAATGCAGCGATCAGCATCACAAAGGAACTTCATGCGGGCCATTGTGAAGTCCTCCTCAGGCCGCTGTGATGCGGCAGAGCGTAACCTTGCTCTCCTGCATCTGGGTCACGGAATCGTAACCGTAAGTACCAATGGTATTTGACGATTCTCCGAGCACGTACGGGTCAGCGCCTTCTGGGTACCGGTGGCGGAGATCTTGCCCCATGAACCGGCCGCCAAAGTGAAACGGCATAAATGCCACCCCCGGGTCGACCCGGCGGGTCACCAGCGCCTTGACAAGCACGCGCCCTCCCTCCGGTCCTTCAACCCAGATGTCGTCACCATCCTGGAAGCCGGCATTGTTCGCGTCGCGCGGATGAACTTCGCAGAACATCTCTTGCTGCAATTCAGCCAGCCACGGGTTTGACCGGCTCTCGTCGCCGCCCCCTTCGTATTCCACGAGGCGCCCCGTCGTCAGAATGATGGGGTAGTCCTTGGAGTAGTCCCGCTGCTGTATCGAGCGATACAGTACCGGGACGCGGTATCCGCGCGTGTCCTCGTAAGTGGGGTAGTCAGACACAAGATCACGGCGCGTCGTGTAGAGCGGTTCACGGTGAAGCGGGACCGGGTCCGGGAAGTTCCAGACGACCGTTCGGGCTTTTGCGTTCCCGAACGGCGCACATCCGTGGCTTATCGCCACCCGCTGGATCCCGCCGGAGAGATCGGTCTTCCAATTGGTCTTGTCCCCGGCAATCGACTCGACTGCAGCCCGTTCCTCCTCTGTCAGGTCTCCGTCCCAGCCGAGTCTCTTCAGCATCGCCATAGTGAACTCGGGATATCCGTCTTCGATTTCGGAATCCTTGCTGAATGAGCCGTCTGCCAAAAGATTCTCACCATCTCTTGAAACACCGAAACGCGCCCGGAAGGTCAGCCCTCCGTCGGCCACAGCCTGTGACGTGTCGTAGAGGATGGGAGTTCCCGGGTGAGCCAGCTGCTCATTGCCCCAACAGGGCCAGGGGAGCCCGTAATACTCGCCGTCACAGGGGCCACCTTCCGCCTTGAGCGTGGTGCGGTCGAAAGTCCGCATATTGGCCATGTGCTTGCGCAGACGTTCGGGCGTTTGACCGGTGTACCCGATCGTCCACATGCCACGATTGAACTCCCGCGTGATGTCCTCGATGACTGGTTCGTCGTCTCGAACTTCGATGTTGCGGAACAGCGGCCCGTCAATTTCGAGCTGCTTTGCGAGCCGGTAAATGATCTCGTGATCGGGTTTCGACTCGAACAGTGGCTCGACAACTCGTTCGCGCCACTGCAGTGAGCGATTCGACGCAGTGACGGAGCCGTAGGTCTCGAACTGGGTTGCCGCGGGAAGGAGATATACGCCGTCCTGACGTTCGTGCAGCACAGCTGTCAATGTGGGATACGGATCCACCACGACCAGCAGGTCGAGTTTGTTCATCGCCCGGCGCATGTCCGGCAGACGTGTCTGGGAATTCGGTGCGTGTCCCCAGAAGATCATTGCCTTGAGGGACTCGGGTTGATCCAGGTTCTCCTTGTCCTCGAGAACGCCGTCCACCCACCTGGATACCGGGATTCCCTTCGATTGCATCAATTCCGGAGAAGAGAAGCGCGTGGCGAGGGTCTCGTACGATACGCCCCAAACCCGGGCCCAATGCTTCCATGCGCCTTCCGAGAGCCCGTAATAGCCCGGCAATGTGTGGCTCAGCACTCCGAGGTCGGTAGCGCCTTGGACATTGTCATGACCGCGGAAAATATTTGTCCCACCTCCGGCCTTACCCATGTTTCCCAAGGCCAACTGGAGGATGCAGTACGCGCGCGTATTGTTGTTTCCTGTGGTGTGCTGGGTCCCTCCCATGCACCAGATCACCGTTCCAGGTCGGTTCTCCGCCATCGTCTTCGTAATTTGGCGAACCTGCTCACCCGGAACACCGGTGACACGCTCGGTTTCGGCTGGAGTCCAGCGGGCGACCTCCTCGCGAATCTGGTCAAGTCCCCACACCCGTGATTGGATGAAGGACTGATCCTCCCAGCCGTTTTCGAACAAGTGCCACAGCATGCCCCAGACCAGGGCCACGTCCGAGCCAGGACGGATGCGGACGTACTCGTCAGCGTGCGCGGCAGTACGCGTGAACCGTGGGTCGACCACGATGAACGGCGCCCCTTTTTCCTTGGCCTTCAGCAAATGCACCATGGAAACCGGATGGGCTTCGGCCGGGTTACCGCCGATCAAGAAAATGGACTTGGAATTGTGGATGTCGTTGTAGCTATTCGTCATTGCGCCGTAGCCCCATGTATTGGCCACGCCCGCAACTGTGGTCGAATGACAGATACGCGCTTGATGGTCGACGTTATTGGTGCCCCAGAACGCAGCGAACTTTCGGAAGAGGTAGGCCTGTTCGTTATTGTGCTTGGCTGACCCGAGCCAGTACACCGAATCCGGTCCCGCTGTCATTCGGATCCGTTCAAGTTCTGCGCCAACTTCTTCGATCGCGCGGTCCCAGTCGAGCCGCTCCCAGCGACCCCCAACCAACTTCATCGGATACCTGAGACGGCGTTCTCCGTGGGCGTGCTCCCTTACTGACGCTCCTTTCGCGCAATGCGCTCCCAAATTGAATGGGCTGTCGAAACTGGGTTCTTGACCAATCCAGACTCCGTTCTGGACTTCTGCGGTAACCGCGCACCCGACTGAACAATGTGTGCATACGGACAACACGTTTTCAATGCCGTCGCTACCGGCGGGCGTCGCATCCGCGGCTTCAACCCGACCTCCCGGCACCAGTCCTGCGAGCGCGGTGCCAGCGGCAACAACGCCCGAGTTGCGAAGAAAGGCCCGGCGGTCAAGCGCGGTGCCGGCGATGGATGATCGAGAAGACATCAGGACACCTGCAGTAAGCTTGAAGAAAACCGCTAGAAGCGCGCCAACCGGTACACCGTGCGGACGTGCTCGGTTTCACGGTAGCGTGCCTGCGATCTGGAGGGCTTTGACGAGGTGGGGGCGGTCGATGGGCGTATGGCCAATGCTGCCGCCCCGGTGACACCTGCTGCTGCGAAGAGGTTACGGCGACTTAGGCCGCGACGACGAGACTTGCGCTGAGAATCGGTCAAATGTTGTGGCATACGCTCCTCCTTCGTTTACCACCCCTAGAGCATAGCGGTACCTGACCGCAATTGCGCGGCTAATTTTGAAATCGATGTTCGGCGGAAAGACGAGGAACAAACGGTGCCATAACCCGGCGTTTGCCGGTGCTTTGACGGCGGCAAAGCGGCGCATTGCACCGCCGGACGGGTACCGTCGACCATCAGCCGTCAACACATTAGCGCGGGCGGCCATAAGGCTGGTGTCAGATTCAAGACGCGACCGCAGGGAACCCGGTCGCGTCAACTCCGGTTTGGAGCGGGCTGACCGGGTGCCTCCCGGGTAGACCGGGCGATTTGAACCTGCGTCCTGAAGAGAAGCTGCGGACACTGCCTCGGTGCTGACGCGTGGTCGCCGTCACGCGCCTATGGATTGGAACCGCGGGGCAAGAACCTGTGGCCCCATCCGTCAGAATGCCAACAGCTGCGACCGGTCGTGCCGTACGCGTACAAAAAAAGGGCGGCGGTCGGATGATCGCCGCCCAAGCGTTGTGTAGGGAATAGGTATCAGGCTTCTTGCATTGCCGCCTTGACCTTCTCCGCAGTGATCGGCCACGAACGTACGCGCGCGCCCACAGCTGCTTGGATGGCGTTGGCAATCGCGGGCCCGACGACCGTCACGACAGGCTCACCCGTCCCGGCCGGGTAGTGGCCGTTCTGGATGATGCTCACGTCGATTTCAGGCGCCTGGTTGATCCGCATTGGCGTCCAGGTGTCGAAGTTCGACTGTTCGATCGAACCGTCCTTCATCGTGATGTTCTCGTAGAGAACCCTCGACGTTCCGTAGATCGCGGAACCCTGGATCTGCGCCAGCACGCCGTCCGGGTTGACGGCGGTGCCCACGTCCATCGCGATGGAAAGCTTCCTTACGGTGGGCTCTCCGGATTCGGGGTCAACGTGCACCTCAGCGACACACGCCGTCCACGTCGGGGAGCCACGCTCCTGCGACGTAACGCTGGCAATTCCCTGACCCGTGTTGGCGGGGAGGGGCTTCACGCCATAACCCGCGCGTCCCGCAGCAACCAGCAGGGCGTTGCGCAGACGCTCCGCGCCACCCACCGTGTTCGGCGGGGTGCCGACGTTCTTGCCGACTGCCTTCAGAAGCGAAGTCCGGAACTCGAGCGGGTCGCGTCCGACTGCGTGCGCGGCTTCGTCGAGGAACGACTCAACAGCCCACATCGTCCAGGTCGGTGCAACTGCACGGAGCTGTCCCGGAGGGGTTGCGCTCTGACCAACGACGTTCTCAATCGAACGTACGTACTGGTTCGGAACGTTGTACCAGTGGTCCGAACCGTTCGTGGAGAACGGGTCGATCTTGCCCTTCTTGTCGACTGATTCCGCCAAGAAGCCCGGAGCCTGCCGCTTGGTTGCCCAAGCTGAGCAGACTGTGTGAACCATCGTGTCCAGATCGCCAGCGACGTTCACCCCGCCTTTCACGGTCTGGTAGGTGAGCGACTGGTGGAAGTCGAACATCACGTCCTGCTCGCGGGTGAACACGAGCTTGACAGGACGTCCGGCTGCCTTGGCCGCCAGGGCCGCTGGAATCATCGCATCCGGCTCAAGCCGCCGTCCGAAGCCAGTACCTGCGTACTGCTGGTGGTGGACCACGTTGGCCGGTTCCACACCGAGTGCCTCAGCCGTCATAGCCGTGCATCGGGTGGACCACTGGCACGCCGTGAAGAGGTGCCAGACACCGTCCTGCTCCATGGCCACGCAGTTCATCGGCTCCATCATGCCGTGGTAGCCGAGGCTCGTTTCGTACTCGGCCTCGACGACAGTCGCGGCATTGCTCATGCCTGCGTCCGTGTCACCGTCGATTACCCAGGCAAATCCTTCGCCGTCGGCAGTTGCCTTCTTGGCGTAGCCAAGGATGTCTGCAGTGCTGACGTTGGCGTTCGGACCAAGATCCCAATCGACGGAAACGGCGCCGGCGGCCTTTTCGGCTGCCCAGATCGTCTCGGCGAGCACGATCGCGTAGCCGCGCTGGACCCCGGTCGGATCCTCGATGATTTCGGTTCCGATGTATCCATCGATGCCGCTCGCGGCCGAGTCATCGACCGAGTTCGGCATTGCACCCCAGCGGGTGGGCCAGGTGATGATCCGACCGTACGCCATGTTCGGAACGAACACGTCGATGCCGTACCGTGCGGTGCCGTCGATCTTTGCCGGAATGTCGAGAGCCGGAACCGACGTGCCGACGAGTTTGTACTCGCCGAACTTCTTCAGTTCGATGGCCTTCATTTCATCTTCGCTAAAGGTCCGGTCAATTGGGCCCGCGCTGATGATTTCTGAATAGGTCGTCGACTGACCGGTGCCCGTGTGAGTGACGGTGCTGTTTGCAGCGGAACACTCGCTAGCCGGCACGCCAAGCATGTTGGCACCAGCCTCCACGAGAGCCATCCGCGCGGCCGCGCCGATCCGCGAGTTGCGGTCGAACGTCCAGTTCACCGACCACGATCCGCCAGTGATCATCAGACCCCACTTTTCGTGGCTATCCGGGTAATCAATGCGGACATCGTTCCAGTCGATTTCCAGCTCTTCGGCAACTGCCTGCGCCAATGCGGTCCCGACGTGCTGCCCCATTTCCGTCTTGGTGATGTGGACAGTCGCGATTCCGCTGGGCTCCATGGTCAGGAACAGGCTGGGCTCGAAATTGCCAGCCGCCAGGGCCTCGCGGGCGCCGCCGGTCAAGTGTGGCAGGACTGAGTAGCCGACCACCAATCCGGTGCCAGCAACAGCGGAGCCGACCAGAATGTCGCGGCGCGTTGCGCCACCCAAGTCTTTCATGTGCTTGGTCATGGTCAGGCCTCCTGCATCATCTGGGCAGCCCGACGGACACCCTGCTTGATCCGAGCGTACGTTGAGCAGCGGCAGATGTTGCCTTGCATGGCATCGAGAATCTCTGCGTCACTTGGACTGGAGTTGGACTCAAGGAACGCAGCGGCATTCATCATCTGCCCGGACTGGCAGTACCCGCACTGGGGAATCTGCAACTCTAGCCACGCCTTCTGCACCGGATGCTGACCCTTCGGGTCGAGGCCTTCAATCGTAGTGATCGTCGCACCTTCGGCGTCCGACAACTGCAGCTGGCAGGACCGCACCGCCTCACCATTAAGGTGAACAGTACAGGCCCCACAGAGGCCAATGCCGCATCCAAACTTCGTGCCGGTTAGACGCAGTCCTTCGCGAATGACCCACAGCAGTTTGGTGTCCCCCGGTGCATCGACGACGTGCGACACGCCGTTGATGTTAAGAACAGCCATAATCCCTCCTCAGGAATGCAAAGGGTAACCGCCGACCACACAGTTTCGCCAAAGTGGCGAAGCCGCAAGCGAGCAACGACAGACCCCGGTTTCGTCCATTCTAGTTTGGGGCGCCAAATTGGGCAAGCTGGCAAAGGCGAAATTGGCCGTGTTAGCGCGTCAGCCGCGGTCCTCGATTGGAACGAACGGGCGTTCTGGCACGCCGGTATACAGCTGGCGCGGACGTCCGATTCGCTGAGCGGGATCTTCAATCATTTCGTTCCACTGGGCGACCCATCCCACCGTGCGGGCGACCGCGAACAGTACGGTAAACAAACTGGGAGGAAAACCAATGGCTTGTAGCGTAATCCCAGAATAAAAGTCTACATTCGGATACAGCTTCTTTTCAACGAAGTAGTCGTCCTCAAGGGCAATGCGCTCCAACTCCCGGGCAAGGCGAAACATCGGTTCGTTCTCTTTTCCCAAGGCGCCGAGGACTTCGTGGGCGGTTGACTGCATGACTCGCGCCCGGGGATCGTAGTTCTTGTAGACACGGTGTCCGAATCCCATCAGCCGGAACGAGTCGGCGGGGTCACGCGCTCGGTCGATAAACGACTTCACCCTCGAAACATCACCGATTTCCTGCAGCATGCTGATCGCTGCCTCGTTGGCGCCGCCATGCGCAGGTCCCCACAGCGATGCAATCCCCGCAGCCACGCATGCAAACGGGTTTGCGCCGGACGAACCCGCGAGCCGCACCGTGGACGTCGAAGCGTTTTGCTCATGGTCGGCGTGGAGTATGAGAATTCGATGCATGGCCCGTGCCAACACGTCACTGATGACGTATTCCTCCGCCGGCACCGCAAACATCATGTGCAGGAAATTCTCCGCGTAATCGAGGTCATTACGCGGATTGATGAAGGGCTGGCCGATCGAATACTTGTAGGCCATTGTCGCGATCGTCGGAATTTTCGCGATCAACCGGTGGGAAGCCACCATCCGCTGGTGGGGATCGGTAATGTCCGTGCTATCGTGGTAGAAGGCTGACAACGCTCCGACGACGCCGCACAAGATTGCCATGGCGTGGGCGTCGCGCCGAAAGCCCCGGAACAGGTACGTCAGCTGCTCGTGCAGCATGGTGTGCCGGCTAATCGTATAGGCAAAGTCCTCATTGCTGGCGGGGTCCGGCAGCTCACCTCGCAAGAGAAGGTAGGCCACTTCCAGGAAGTCACAGTGCTGAGCCAAATCCTCGATGCGATACCCTCGGTGCAGCAGGATTCCGGCTTCACCATCAATGAACGTGATCTTGGATTCACACGAACCGGTCGAGGTGTAGCCCGGGTCGTACGTAAACACACCGGCATCGCCGTAAAGGGACCGCACATCGACCACATCGGGCCCGATCGTTCCCGATAGTTCCGGCAATTGAAGACTACGGCCGTCGCTAAGCGTCAGTTGCGCCATCTGTCGTTCTGCATCCATGGCCATTTGTCACTCTCTCACGTCAAGGCGGGCAGCTATCCGGTATCAAGCAGTACCGTACCTAGGCCCCCAGACGGGGGCAAATGAACCGCCTTGATGCCGCTCAACGCTCAATCAATTCAATCTTGTAACCATCTGGATCTTCGACGAATGCGATCACTGTGCTGCCGTGCTGCATGGGGCCGGGTGGGCGCGGGATGCGGATTCCCTCGGCTTCGAGGCGCTCGCATGTCCCGTAGATGTCCGGTACACCAAGAGCTATGTGCCCCCACGCATCGCCCTGGGCGTAGTCTTCCTCTTGATCCCAGTTGTGTGTGAGTTCGAGGACCGTGTGGGCTTCCTCGGGGCCGTAACCCACAAACGCAAGCGTGAAACGGCCGCTCGGAAAGTCCTGGCGCCGAAGCACCTGCATCCCCAAGGCACCGGTGTAGAAGGCCAGCGAGCGTTCGAGGTCGCGGACACGGATCATCGTGTGAAGCATACGAAAGGCGTCTGGACGGGCTGTTGTCAACGTTTTTCCCCCTTCTGCGGAGCTGGTTGAGGATCAAGCGTAGCAAGGATTGCCCGGGCAGCGCGCTGGCTGGGCGGCAGGTCGCCGTTCCGGAGATCTTCGATGGCGGCTGAAGTGACGTCGATTTGACGCGCCCGTGCCTCCGGGCTCTGCAGGAGTGAGTCGACCGCTCGCGCCAGCCGATCCGGGCGACAGGACCGCTGAAGAAACTCCGGGATCGCCTCGGCGTCCTGCATCACATTGATGAGACTCGCGTACTTGATGGTCGCCATTCGCCGGACAATTTCCCAGGAAACTGGAGCCATCCGGTAGGCAACCACCATGGCCGTCCGACAACGCGCGAGCTCAAGGGTCACGCTGCCTGACGCTGCCAATGCGACATCGGCAGCCGCATACCAGCGCCGCTTGTCGGCATCCCCGTCGACGAGAATGGCGGGCAATCCGGAAAAAGCGGCTTCAACTTGCCGTTTCCGGCCGGGCGCCACGCCGATCACAATTCGAAGATTGTTCCGGTGCTGCAGGAGCATTCGAGCGCAGCTTGCGAAACGGGGTGCGAGACGATGCACCTCCCCTGCCCGACTTCCCGGCAGCACCAGAAGAACCGGCGCGTCGGCGCTGATGCCCCACGTTTGGCGAAAGCTGGGGGGCGGCTCGGGAACGGGCGTCTCTACGACCGGGTGTCCGACAAACGTCGCCGGCAGCCCCTCGCGCTCGAAATAGGGAGGTTCAAAGGGGAACAGGGTCAGCATTCGATCCAGGAAGCGGGCAATCTTTCGGGCTCGTCCCGGTTTCCACGCCCACACCGTGGGAGCAACGTAGTGAATGAGTGGGATCCCTTCCCCACGGAGCCGTGCGCCCAATCGGAAGTTGAAACCGGGCGCATCGATGGTCACCACGGCGTCGGGACGAAGGGCGCGTACGTGTGCTTCCACGCTGCGCAGCCGGCGGAGAATACGTGGCACGCGCGGCAGGACTTCCGCAATTCCCACCAGTGCGATTTCGTCGGCCGGGAACAGCGGCGTCAAGCCTGCAGCCTCCATCCTCGGCCCGCCGACCCCGTCCAGACGGATCGTCTCCGCCGTTTCTGCAACCAGGGCCCGGATCAGGCGTGCTCCGAGCTCGTCTCCCGAAGCCTCGCCGGCAACCAGATAAACGTGCGGCACCGGATCAGTCGTCGACGCGGCAGCCGAGCAGGAATAGGCCGTGCGCGTCGGCACGCCGGATTACTTCTTCCCGGCGGATGACAAGGACAGAGCCTGCCTCCACGGCGATTCCGGCAAGTCCGGCAGCCGCGACGTCGGCCACGGTGTCAGGACCGATCGTCGGCAGGTCGACACGTCGCTCCTGACCGGGTTTCGCGACTTTCACCAGCACTCCGCCGTTCCCGGCCCGCCGTTGCTGACCGGCCCGTCGGACCATCGCCGCTGTCCCCTCGGAAGCCTCAACCGCCAATACATGGCCGCCCTGGACCACGGCGGCCTGGCCGACATCTACTGCTCCCAGGGCACGCGCAACAGCAGCTCCCCGGGTGATGTCAATGCGGTCCTGCTCGTCCGGCTCGCTCTTGGACCAGAGGCCGGGCGGGGCCAGGAGTTCGTTCACGAGACTGTCGGCCCCGACGATCTGGAATCCTTCGCGTTCGAATTCGTCGACGATGGCGCGTAGCAGGCCGTCGTCGCCCAGCGCGAACCGCGCCGCCCGGGCAAGTACGCGCAACGCACGCGCGTCCGGGCGGAGTTCAGCCAGCGAAGGACGTCGCACGTGCCCGGCCAGCACCACGGTCTCGATGGCGGCGTCGCGAAGGATTCCGAGCAGTTCTTCAGACGCCCCGAGACGCACCCATGCGTCGGGCTCGACCCCGCTGCCAGATTGATCTGCCTGCCCAGCCAACGCCAGCAAGAAATACGGTCGACCGCCTGAACGGCAGGCCTCGGCCACCAGCCCCGGCAACAACCCCCCGCCGGCAACGATCCCAACCGGGGACCGGGAGCTTTCGGTGCCGGTGTCGGACACGGATGTCAGAGGCGACCGTCCCGGGGCAGGCACATGCCGCGCCTGGCGAGTTCCGGCACGTGCTCAATTTCGCCGCAGAAGCGCACGATCTCGGCAACTCTTTCAGATCCGTCGAGCTCGATCTGAAGATTCGCGACCTGCAGACGGAACAGCTCGTCGCCGGAAAACAGAAACCCGTACGCCTTTCGCAAGTCGTCAATCTCGTTCTTGCTGAAGCCAGCCCGTTGCAGCCCGATGATGTTGAGCCCCCGCAACCATGCCCGGTTGCCGGTCGCCAGCACATAAGGGATCACGTGTTTTTCGACGGCAGAGCATCCGCCGATGAAAGCGTACGAGCCAATCCGCACGAACTGGTGCACACCGGTCAATGCGCCGACTTGGGCGAAATCTCCGATGACCGCATGGCCACCGACCTGCGCACCGTTTGCCAAGACTACGTGGTTGCCGATTGAACAGTCGTGGGCAACGTGAGTGCCGACCATGAAGAGCACATTGCTGCCGATCCGCGTTACCCCTCCTCCTCTGGGGGTGCCGGTATGGAGTGTGACGTGCTCGCGCATCACGTTGTCGGAACCGATGTCAATCTGCATCACGCCGTCCACCGCAGGTCTCACCTGCGCGGGATAGCCGATGGCAACGAAGGGATAGATCAAATTGTTGGTGCCCAGAGTAGCGTCGCCCTCGATCGTGACGTGCGAGATGAGGCGGGTTCCGGAACCGATCCGAACCCCTGGACCAATCGTGCAATACGGCCCGATTTCCACCCCGTCGGCTACTTCTGCCCGCGAGTCCACCACCGCAGTGGGGTGCCAGCGATTCATCCGTCTTCGGTCCACTGGTCACGGTGCCGGATCATTGCGGTGAGGACCGCTTCTGCAGCGCGCTCTCCGTCGACTTCTGCCGTCGCTCCAACGCGCCATACGTTCTCGCGGATACGCTGCTTCTCAACACGAATCCACAGCTGATCACCCGGCACCACGGGGCGGCGGAACCGGACGCTGTCAAGCCCCATCAGATAGACGATGTGATCTTGCCCCTCTTTGCCGATCGAGCGAACAGCGAAGACGCCGGCCGCTTGGGCCATGGCTTCAACGACCAGCACGCCGGGCATGACGGGGTGCTCGGGGAAATGCCCTTGGAAGAAGCCCTCATTGATCGTCACGTTCTTCAACATCACCGCGTGCTCGTACGCGACATACTCGGTGATCCGATCGATGAGCAGAAATGGATAGCGGTGCGGAATTGCCTCCAGGATCGCTGAAAGGTTGGCGCTCGCTTCGTGTTCGCCCGGCTTCGTCATGATGCAGCACCCCCACCTGCCTGCCCTCGACGGTTTGCCAGGCGCTCAAGGGCAACCGCCTGACGAAGATAGCGGGCTACGGGGACCGCTGGCGTGCCGGCAACCTTGGCGTCGTCATCAAGATCGCGCGTTACCCCGGCTTGGCCCCCAATCTGGCATTTGTGCCCAACGGTGATGTGGTCTGCAATTCCCACCTGACCGCCCGCCGTACTAAACGCACCTATGGAACTGCTGCCGCCGATACCACATTGACCGGCTAGGACGACGTGCGGACCAACCTGGACGTTGTGGCCAACGTGGACGAGATTGTCGAGAAAGGCACCTTCACCGATCACGGTGTCTCCGAGAGCGCCCCGATCGATGCAGGTGTTCGCCCCGATATCGGCCCGATCTTCAATACGAACCCGGCCAAGCTGAGGTACGCGCACGTGTCCCTCATCCTTACTGGCGAGCACGAACCCGAAACCGTCCTGACCGATGCGGGCACCCGCATGGATGCGGACGTCGGCGCCAATAACCGCGCACACGATCGTAACGTTGGCGTCGACCCGCGTGCGTGGTCCCAGTACCACTCCTGGGCCGATCGTCGAATTGGGTCCTACCCATGCCCCCGCGCCAACTTCGGCGTTCGCGCCGATTACTGCCCCGGCCTCAATGCGGCAGTCCTGAGCCAACGACGCATCAGGATCAACAACCGCCCGTTCGCTCACGCCGGGCTGAAGCGGCAGTGCCGGGAACAACGCCGCGGCGATACGAGCAAACGCCAAGCGTGGATTGGCCGCTGTCAAACAGGCGACGCTGCGCGGGACTTCCGCCGCCAGTACACCGGTCGTCACGCAAGCTCCCGCATCAACTGCAAGACGCCGAACTGCTGATTTGGACGCGCAATAGGCCAAGGCGTCTGCGGTCGCGGTAGGACCTTCGGAAACCGTGTCGATCAGCCGGTCACCATCATCTGGCCGTACCAGCTGGGCCCCTCCCACCTCCGCAAGTACTGCGAGCGAGAGCGGCCCTCTGGATGAAAAAAAACGTGAGTCCGGCATGGTCGATCAACCGTCCTCTCCCTCAACCTCCTGCGTGGAACCGGCCTCGGGAATCTCAAGGTGCGGGACCCGCTCGTTGAGTCGTTCGACTACTTCGTCCGAGATGTTGATCTGTTCTGCGGCGATCACAAGTTGGGAGGCATCGAATACCAGCGCGAAGTTCCGTTCCAGTGCGATCTCTGCAACGATACGTACCGTCTCCTCCTGAACCTGCTGCTGACTTTGCGCCATGATCTCCTGCAGTTCCTGGCTGCGCTCATTCACCCGCTTCTGCAAGCCCTCCACTTCACTGCGAAAACTGGCCTCCTCGACCGCATACTCTTGAGGAGAGAGCACACCGCGCTTTTGGGAGAGTTCCTCCTGCTGCTGGCGCAAACGTTCCTCCGCGGCGGTGATCTCCTCGCGGTAAAGCTGCTCACGGGCATTGACCTCTTCCCGTACTCCGTTCAGCGCGGTGGAGAGGCGGAAGATGCGGTTGATGTCGATGAGGCCGATCGCAAAATCTTCGGGCACGGCAATGGTGGGCGGCGGAGAAGCCTCGTCCTCCTGGGCATGCGCCGCGACGGCGTGCGCGACCAGTACGGCAGCGGCCAAGGCCCGTAGGCAGGGATGCATCATGGGGAATCCTTCAGGGAAAATTGCGGGTACGAGGTCAGAATGTGCTGCCGAGACTGAAGAGGATTGTTTCAGTCCGATCGTAGGATTCTTTGGCCAGAGCGGACGTCCAGTCGATTCGGACCGGTCCTACCGGAGAACTCCACGACAAGCCCACTCCGGCAGATGCCCGCGCCGAGCCGGAATCCACCACGGTTCCCCCGTTAGTGACGACCGTTGCACGATCAATTCCCGTCAAGGTGCCAACGATACCGAATATCCGCCCGTGCATTCCGAGCTCCCGCGGCAGACCGAGGTCGACTTTCAGTTCGGCCGTCGCCGTAGCGAACATGTTCCCGCCCAAGGCGCTGGAGCGACCGGTTCCCAGGTAGCGAGGGCCTATGCCGGCGTATTCAAATCCTCGGAAACTCCGGTCGCCCAGCAGAAATCGATCGTAGATGCTGACGTCCTGCCCGATCCCCTCGATGATTCCGGCGCTCACCAGCAATCCCAAGACCCACTCGTCCCAAAGGACTTCTGTGTAGTAGCCGCCGTTCACGGTCAGTCGGGCGTATCGATCGTCGCCGCCAAGGCCGGCCAGGGTTGTCGAGAGGCCAACGTTGTATCCCTTTGAGGGAAGCAGTGCGCTGTCGCGGCGATCGTACGTCCAGGCGGAAGTGACTGCGGAAATCACCCTGCGGCCGAGATCGACCTGGACCTCCTCCCGACCGGTCACCCGAACCCAGGTGAGCCCGTACGTCAGCCGCTGTCGGAGGTATTCCCCCAGGCTGAAGCCGAAGCCGATCCGTGCTCCCTGCTCATCCGATTCGTACGCGGTTCCGATCCGATCGGTATTGGATGAGAACACGCTCGTACTGAGGGACAGGTCCCGTTGGCGGAAGTACGGCTCGGAGTAGGCCAGACTGTACAGCCCTCCGGTTCGTGCATTTTCCAGGGCAATGGTGAGGCTGCTGCCGGTGCCCAGCAGGTTGCGCTCACGGAGCGAGACGTTTCCTATCGCACCGCGACTGGTTGAGTATCCCAGGCCGAAGCTGATTTCACCGGTCGAACGCTCCTCCACTGTAAGTTCGATGTCGCGCTGGTCGGCCGCCCGCCCTGGAACTTCCTGAAACTGGACATCGGAGAAGAATCCCAGGTTTCCGACCAGGGTTCGTGAACGGGCAAGCAGGCCCCGGTTGAGGGGATCACCTTCGGACAGGCGAAGGTATCGGCGAACAACGTGGTCAAGCGTGCGGACATTTCCCTTGATCTCGATTCGGTCAACGTACAGTCGCTCACCCTCCACCAGGTGGTAATGCAGAGCGACTGTCCTGGCGTCATCGTCAATGTCAGGTTCCACGTCCACCTGAACGAACGGAAATCCCGCTGTCACCACAGCATCGGAGAGGATTCCGATGGTGTCCTGAATTGCGGTCCTGTTGTACTCGTCTCCGGTCTCTGTCTCGATGAGTTCCCGAAGCGGCTCCACATCCACCTCGGGAAGTGCCGATGTCGCCGTGACGTCGCTGAAGGTGTAGCGGTCACCTTCCTCGACGGCAATCGTGATCAAGAACGCGTCCCCGTCCGGCAGCAGCTCGGCCGACGACGACAGGATCCTGAACCGGAGATACCCTCGGTCGAAGTAGTGTCGGCGCAGCAACTCTTCGTCAAAGGCCAGTTGATCGGGATCGTAGCGGTCGCTCGACGACAGAAACCGCCACCACCGGCTTTCCCGCGTTCGCATCACATCGCGCAAGTCGCCGTCGCTGAAACGGCGGTTTCCGACAAAATTGATGCTCTCGATGCCGGTAAGCGGCCCTTCATCGATTTCAAAGACGACGTTTACCCGGTTCTGATCCAGCAAGATCACCTTCGGCACGACCGAAGCGCCGAACCGGCCGCTGCGGCGATAGACTGTTAGGAGGCGTTCCTGATCGGTACGGGCCCGGCTTCGGGTGAAGACCGTACGTTGCCGAAGGTTGATTTCGCCCGCCAGGTCCTCGTTGTCGATCCTCTGATTGCCTTCGAACACAACTTGGTTGACGATTGGATTCTCCACCACGCGGACAATCAATGTCGTGCCGTCGCGGACAAACGTCACGTCGGCGAATAGCCCTGTCTCGAACAGGGACTTCAGCGCAGTATCGAGCAGCAGCGGATCAAACGGGCTGCCGGGCTCAATCTGCTGGCCGGGCCGAACGGTCAAATTCGACAAAATTGTTGAGTCTTCGATGCGCTGGTTGCCTTCGACCCGAACCTCAGTGATGGTGTTTTCCTGAGCCTCTCCGGTTCCCGGACTCGCCGATACCAGCACCACTCCAACGACGAGCATGAGCCCAAGGGTTCTTGCAGTTCGACTTCCCGTCATTGAAACAACCCGCTAACAAAATTCACCACACTTGGCCGACTCAGGTCATTTGCGAGGACGAACAGCATGAGCCCTCCGACCGTCACCAGGCCGGTCATTTGGAACCAGTACATGAAGCGTTCGCTGAGCCTCCGACCGCTTGCTAGTTCGGCCACCGCTACCACGATCTGGCCACCATCCAACATCGGAATCGGGAACAGGTTGATGATTCCCAGGTTGACCGAAAGAAACGCGATAAATCCGAACAGCGGGAGCAGCCCCTGTTCTGCAAAGTCTCCGGATACCTGCGCGATCATCACCGGACCACCCAGTTCATCGGTACTGCGGCGGCCCGTGAGTATCTCGCCGAACGCTTCCAGTACGGAACTCGTCAGGTACCACGTCTCTCCGAAGGCGTCCCTGGCGGCCTCAAAGACGCTTGCCGGTTCGCGCTCGGGCCGGGCAATGGCCACCCCCACCCGGCCCACCTGATGCACTGTGCCGAGCGGGTCTGTCCAGTCGACCATGACCGGGGTCACGTCAAGCTCGGTCACGCGGCCGTCCCGCTCGATGACAAACGTCAACGCGGTTCCGGGATAGGGGCTTACGGCGTCCCGGATTTCCTGGGCGCGTGTCACCGTCTGTCCGTTGATGGACAGGATTCGGTCCCCTGGAAGGATGCCTGCGCTTGCGGCCGCACTATCCGGGAGGACCTGTTCCACAGTATTCGAGGTGCCGGCCTTTCCAAAGGCTAGGAAAAGCGCGAAAAACACCACGACAGCAAAGAGGAAATTCGCTCCGGGCCCGGCTGCAAGAATCGCGATTCGGCGGATCGGGGCGTGTGCCTGAAGGCTCTCGTCCGGCGCTTGTTCCGCTTCGCTGCCGACGTCTCCCTGTTCCGGTGGATTCGGGAAACGGACATATCCGCCGAGCGGAATGAGGCTAAACCGCCACCGTGTGCCCGCGCGATCGGTCACACCGAATAGCTCGCGCCCGAAACCAATCGAAAATACCTCCACTTTGGCGCCGTTCCAGCGAGCAATCAGGTAGTGTCCGAGCTCGTGGACGAATACCACGACGCACAGGACCAGCAGGAACCAGAGCAAGGACGAAATCACGAACGCTACGAATCCTAGTGCACACTGGCCAGTGCGCGGGCGGACGCACGGGCTCGTGCGTCGACCGCGACGACAGCGGTGAAGTCATCAATGGGAGTATCCGGGAGTGTCGCCAAGACCTCCTCGGACACGGCGGTAATTCTCGGGAAAGGGAGCGAGCCGTGAAGAAACGCGGCTACAGCTTCCTCGTTGGCGGCATTCAGGATCGTAGGAGCCGAACCCCCTTGTTGCAAGGCTTCTCGCGCGATTCGAAGGGCTGGAAAGCGCTTTGGATCCGGTTTCCGGAAGGTGAGACAGCCTTGATCCGCCAAGTCGAGGCGAGGAAGCTCCAGCTCCATCCGATCCGGCCAGGCAAGTGCGCAAGCGATGGGTACGCGCATGTCCGGAATACCGAGAACGGCACACAAGGTCCCGTCGACGTACTCGACGAGTCCATGGACGAGTGACTGGGGATGGATAAGAACATCAAGCTGGTCGGGTCGAACCGGAAACAGGTGTGCGGCTTCGATCAGTTCCAGCCCCTTGTTCATCATGGTGGCCGAGTCCACCGAGATCTTGGCACCCATGTTCCATACGGGATGGGCGACCGCGTCTTCGGGGGTGACCGAAGAGAGGCTTTCCGGGCTGCGATCGAGGAACGGGCCACCTGACGCAGTCAGGACCACGGCCCGAACGCGTTCCGGTCGCTGCGAATCGAACACCTGGAAAATCGCGCTGTGCTCTGAATCGACCGGAATGATGCTGGCTCCTGATCGGGCGGCCACTCGGTTGAGGAGCGCGCCGGCACAAACCATGCTTTCCTTGTTGGCGAGGGCCACCGTTGCCCCTCGTTCCAAGGCCCTTGCAGTCGGGGCGAGCCCCGCCGCCCCGCCGATCGCCGCCATGACCCATTCCGCCGGTCGTGCACCAGCTTCGATCACAGCGTCCGCCCCGGCACCTACTTCGATCCCGGTACCTGCCAGCGCCTCCTCTAGGACCTTGGCTTGGCTCGTGTCCGCGATGGCTGCGAACCTCGCGTTCAACAGGCGGGCCTGCTCCGCCAGCTTGACGGCATCGGATCCCGCAGCCAGTGCCGCAACGTCCCACCGTCCTGGGTGCTCCAGAAGCAGGCTGACGGTACTTTGCCCCACCGAGCCAGTGGAACCGAGAACAGTGACCGTCTTCCCCGACTGCATTACTCAGGTCCCTTTGACGACCAGCTTCCAAATCGCCACGAGCGTGACGCCGAACAAGAATCCGTCAACCCGATCGAGAACTCCGCCATGACCGGGTATAAGCCGGCCGGTATCCTTGCACCCATGCGCGCGTTTCACCGCGCTCATGACCAAATCACCCACGATCGTGGCCATCCCAACGCTGACGGCACTGATGACCGCTGTTTCCGCAGGGAATCCTAGCATTATCCCGGCCAAACCGCCTGCGACACCCGCTGCGAAGATGCCGCCAAACAGTCCGCTCCAGGTCTTGCCCGGGCTGATCGCCGGTGCCAGGCGTCGACCCCGGAGTACGCGTCCGCACAGATAGGCGAATGTGTCGGTGGTCCATACAACGAGCAGGCACCACAGCAGCAGATTGCGCCCGTCATCGCCGTCACCGCGTAGCTCCCAAACCAACGTCAGCGGAAACGCAAGTATCGGAACACCGAGTAAGCCGTTGGGCCACGTGCGGTCGGGCCAACGGATGCAGATCCTCGCGACGGCAGCACCGACAAATGCAGCTGCCACGGCTCCGGCGGGTCCGGCCGCGTAATACGCTGCCAGACCGATGCCAGTTGCGCTTAGCGGCGGTACATACGCTTCCAGTCCGTGGCAGCCCAGCATTCGGAACCATTCGTGACCGATCTGCCAGCCTGCAGCGACCAGCAAGATCGCGAGCGGCCAGTTCCCGGTCCATGCCGGGATCAGTACCAGGGGCACCAGCACTGCCGCCGATGCCGTTCGAACGGCGAATTCCCGCGTCGCTACCCTATTCATCAATTCCGCCGAATCGGCGGCGGCGGCAGTTGTATGCCGCGATCGCGTCCTGAAAGTCCTGTCTGGTGAAGTCTGGCCATAGAACGGAAGTGAAATACAGTTCCGAGTATGCGATCTGCCAAAGCAGGAAATTTGAGATCCGGTGCTCGCCACCGGTGCGGATGACCAGGTCAGGATCCGGCACGCCTGCCGTCATCAAGCGCTGGCTGAGGGTGCTCTCGTCCACCTGCGAAGCGTCAATACGACCTGCCACCGCATCCTCCAGCAGCTGCCGAAACGTCCATGCGAGCTCGCTGCGACCACTGTAGTTCAGCCCGACGATCACCCGCAAGCCTTTGTTTGCAGATGTTCTTTTCTCCATCATAGCCATTCCTTCCGCCACTTCTTCCGGAAGTTTGGCCCGATCGCCGATAAACGTTACGCGCACGTTCTGCTCCACCAGCGCGTCCATCTCCGAGTGCACATGCCGAACCATGAGCGACATGAGAACCTCGATCTCGCTACGAGGCCGTTTCCAATTCTCGGTCGAGAATGCGTAGAGGGTGAGGTACCTCACCTCACAGGCAATTGCTCCGGCAATCGTTTCACGGACTGCATCCGCGCCCTTACGATGCCCATCCACTCGGGCCAGCCCACGCTGGACCGCCCAGCGGCCGTTGCCGTCCATGATCACGGCAACGTGCGAGGGTTGCTCCCTCGATTGGTCAGCCCGCGCGCTCTCCGAAAACCGAGGGCTGATCGTACGCCTCACACCTGAAGAATTTCCTGACGCTTGACTGCTACCAGCTGGTCAATCTGCCCTACGAAATCGTCCGTGAGCTTTTGTACCTCTTCGCTTTCCCGGCGGTGCTCGTCTTCCGAAAGGTCCCCCTCGCGCTGCGCGCTCCGAAGACTGTGCATCACGTGCTGGCGGACATTTCGAACAGCTATGCGCGCCTGTTCGGCGTACCGGTCGGCGGTCCTGGCGAACTCCTTGCGCCGGTCCTCCGTCAGTTCCGGCAACGGAACCCGGAGCAACGTCCCTTCCGTGATCGGGTTGAGTCCGAGATCTGATTCCCGGATTGCCCGTTCGGCCGACCTCACGTTCCCTTGATCCCATACCTGGACGGTCAGCAAGCGTGCTTCCGGCGCGCCGACGGTTGCCAGTTCCGAAAGACGCATCGTCTGGCCGTAAGCCTCGACTTGAATGGGTTCCAACAGACTCGTGTGGGCCCGGCCAGAGCGGAGTCCTGAGAACTCTTCCTTAAGAACGCGAATGGCGCCTTCCATGCGACGTTTGGCATCGGCGAGATTCGAGTCGGTCATCGGGTTCAGCCTTCCTCAGCTTCCATCATACCGAATGCCCTCTCCCCGACACGGCGGTCATGCAGCACCAGATGGCGGGGCTTGTCACTGACCATGGTAAACGTTCCTTGGCCCTGCACGGCGTCAGCGAGCGCGTTCGTGCCTTCAAGCGAAAATACGAGAATCGGTATCTCCGCATCTCTGGCGATCGACAGGGCAGCCGAATCCATGACCTGGAGATTCTTGGCCAGCGCGTGCTGGTAGGAAATCCAAAGGAATCGTTTGGCGTTCGGGTTGCGATGCGGGTCGGAATCGTAAACCCCGTCCACTTGTGTGCCCTTGAAGATCGCATCGCACTGCAGTTCCGCAGCCCGCACAGCGGCAGCGGTATCAGTAGTAAACAGCGGCGATCCCGTTCCAGCGGCGCACACCAGGACCTCTGACTGCTCAAGGTAGGCGTGCGCTTGCCAGCGAACAAATGGTTCGCAAATCTCCGGCATCGAAATCGCCGACATCACATGGGCTTTGATGTTTTGCGCGCGCAGGGCACTGTGCAGCGCCAGACCGTTGATGACGGTAGCCAGCATCCCCATCTCGTCTGCCGTCGGACGATCGAGGTATCTCAGCTTGCTTTCAGTGCCACGAAAAATATTGCCTGCGCCGATCACGATGCAGACCTGTATGCCGAGACGATAAACAGATCGGATCTCTCTGGCGATGTGGCTAACCTTTTCGCCGTCGATCCCGTGCCCCTGTGCGCCGGCAAACGCCTCGCCGGACAACTTGACCAGGACGCGACGGTAGAACGGGCCGGGCGGCAACGCCAGGCTCCCCGCCTTCTTCCCGTCACGCGTACCCATCAACCTGTTTCGCGAGCGGCGTCCGCGGATGCGCTTAGCTCCTCAACGTGCCTGCCACCTCCGCAGCCAGGTTCGACACGCGTTTTTCCACTCCCTCGCCCAGCACGAGACAGGCAAGGCCGGACAAGTGCGCCGCCACACCAGCGCCCTCGGCAACCGATGCAACTACATCGGCAACCTTCGACTTGTTGTCGATTACCCATATCTGTTCTGTCAGCACCACCTCGCCATAGAACTTGCGCATACGGCCTTCAACCATCTTCTCGAGGATGTTGTCCGGCCGACCGCTTTCCCTGGCCTGCTCAATGAGCACGGCCCGTTCGCGCTCGACGGCGGCCGGGTCCAGGTCATCGCGGCGAAGCGCCTGCGGTCTTGCCGCGGCCACATGCATCGCAAGCTGTTTCGCAAGATCCTCGAAGCCCTCGGCTGCCCCGTCCGTTTCGACCGCCACGAGCGTCCCGATGCGTCCCAGGCCCGCGGCAACGGCCCCGTGCACGTAGCTACCGATCAAGCCGCGTTCCACCGTCACGGACTCCGTGCGGCGGACGACGATGTTCTCGCCCGTCTTGGCGCTCACCTCGATTGCGCGCTCCGCTACCGTGGCGCCACCGGACAGCGTCGACGTGGTCAGCGCTTCCAGGTCTCCTCCGGCGCCTAGGCCCGCGTCGGCCACCTCGCGCACGAACGCCTGGAATTCGGTGTTCCGGGCCACGAAGTCGGTTTCGGCATTGACCTCCACCAGCGCCGCACGCCGGCCATCCACCGAAAGACCCACGAGTCCTTCGGACGCCGCGCGCCCCGCCTTCTTCTCGGCGCCGGCAATGCCCTTGGCGCGCAGCCAGTCCTGCGCCGCTTCGAGGTCGCCGTCCGTCTCGGAAAGCGCTCGCTTGCAGTCCATCATTCCCGAGCCTGTCTGCTCCCGGAGCTGCTTGACCAGTGCGGCAGAAATCTTCGTCATGGAGTTGCCTCCACATCCGTTTCCGATGCGGTCGGATCGGACGGCGCGGGTTCAGGCGGTGTGGTTTCGGCTTGGCTTTCGTGGTCGCTGTCGCCGCTGTTGTCGCTGGCGGCCGCGGCTGGCTCGGCGGCATCGCCAGCCGGCCCGGGTGCATCTTCGGACGGCCCGGATGCATCTTCGGCCGGCTCCTCTTCGGCAGCGGCGCTCTCCCCGCTCGTCTCGTCGATCACCTCGAGGGACGCGTCGCCAACGCCACCTTCCTCCGATGCCCCGACATCCACTCCGGCCAGTTTCTGTTCTTCTTCCAGCCCACCCAGCACGGCGTTGGCGGCCAGCTCGCAATACAGGATCACAGCTCGGGTCGCGTCATCATTGCCCGGGATCGGGTAGTCAATTCCGACCGGATCGGAGTTCGTGTCCAGAATCGCCACAACCGGAATGCCGAGCGATTTTGCTTCGGCCACTGCTATGCGTTCGTGGTTGGTATCGACGACCACCATCGCGTCCGGCAATCCGCCCATTTCGCGGATTCCGCCCAGAGACCGGAGCAGCTTCACACGCTGACGTTGCAGGTTCAGGACCTCCTTCTTTGGCAGATTGCCTTCATCTTCCTCCAGTCGCTGTTCCATCTGCTTCAGGCGGTCGATGGACTTCGAGATGGTCTTCCAGTTGGTCAACATGCCGCCCAGCCAGCGCTGGTTGACGTAGTGTTGACCGCAGCGTCTGGCATGTTCCTCAACCGGGTTCTGCGCCTGCCGCTTGGTGCCGACGAACAACACGCGGCCCCCCCCGGCTGCGATTTCTCGTAAGAATGCCAGGGCGGCATACAGCATCGGTACCGTCTGCTGCAGATCAATAATGTGAATGCCGTCACGCTCGCTGTGGATGTACGGCGCCATGCGCGGGTTCCACCGGCGAACCATGTGGCCGAAATGCACCCCAGCTTCCAGGAGCTGGCGCATGGTGAAATGGGGAATGGACAATTGGGAACTCCTTTATCCGGTTGAACCACCACGGGAGAAACCGAAACTTCGGCACCGGAAGGCCGGGCATGGAAAACACCGGGCCGTTCCCGTGTGAGTACTGTCCTTCCTCTAGGCCGAATAGGCGAGATTTGCAAGCTTGATGAGGCTGAAGCTCATCGGGGCCTCGCGGATCGAGCGTCGTCGGAGCGATCAGACATTGACGGTGGCGATGCCGGCGCGCTTCCGCACCCTCCGGACCGATTCCTGCCAGAGGGCCAGATGCGAGGCATAATCGGCGCCGGACGGCGTAAAGCGAGAATTTTCTTTCCAAAGCCTGCCGACGGCATCCGTGCCGTCATAGGTTCCCGCACCGAGTCCCGCGAGAAATGCCGCGCCCAGCGCGGTGGTCTCGGTTACGGCTGGCCGTTCCACCGGCGCGCCAAGAATGTCTGCAAGAAACTGCATGAGCCAATCGTTCTTCGCCATGGCCCCATCGACGCGAAGCCGACCATACTGCCCGAGTCCACCGGCCGCCTCGAGGAGATCATGCGTCTGATAAGCGACCGCCTCCAGACCCGCTCTCACGATGTGGGCTGGCGTCGTGTCACGTGACAACCCGAAGATTCCGCCGCGTGCCTCCGGGTCCCAATGCGGTGCTCCAAGACCGGTGAACGCGGGCACGAGAACGACTCCTCCCGTGTCGTCCACGGTTGCGGCCAGTCCCGATGAGCGGGCGGGATCGGCAACCAGCCGCAGGGTCTCGCTCAACCACTGGACGGTACTTCCGGCATTGAAGATCGTGCCTTCGATGGCATAGCTGGTCTCGCCGGCAAACCGGGAGCCAACCGTTCCCAGCAAACCGTCCGCAGGTTCCGGCTTGCTGCCGCCGACGTTGATCAGCAGGAATGCCCCAGTTCCGTATGTGCACTTGGCCATGCCTGGCTCGAAGCACGCCTGGCCTATCGCCGCCGCTTGCTGATCACCGGCGATGCCCCGGATCGGTATTTCCGGTCCAAGGAGGTCGGCATGGATCGTCCCGTAGTCGGACACGCTGTCCCTTACCTCCGGCAGGATCGCGCGCGGTACCCGGAACAATTCCAGCAGGTCAGGATCCCATTGCTGGGTGGCGATGTTGAACAGCATGGTCCGCGAGGCATTCGTGGCGTCGGTGGCGTGCATGCGCCCGCCGGTCAGTCGCCACAGCAAGAAGGTGTCGATCGTCCCGAAGGCCAGCTTCCCGGTCGCAGCCGTCGCATCAGCGTCCTCGACATGCTCGAGCAGCCATTGCAGCTTGGTTGCCGAAAAGTAGGAATCGGGGACCAGGCCGGTCGCCTCTGCGATCTTGGATGCCAGCCCCTGTCGTCGCAGCTCGGAGCAGCGCTTGGCCCCGCGGCGATCCTGCCAGACGATCGCGTTGTAGACCGGTCTGCCGCTGCTGCGCTCCCAGACCACCGTTGTCTCGCGTTGATTCGCGATGCCGGCAGCTGCAATCTCCAGCCCGCGGTCCTGGGCGACGCCAACCGCCTCCCGGCACGTCTCGAGCGTGGTTCGCCAGATTTCCTCCGGATCCTGTTCGACCCAACCGCCCGGCCCATATCGAGACGCAAGCTCTTTCTGGGAAACGATCAGCGGGACCCCGTCAACGGAAAACACGATGGCCCGGCTGCTACTGGTGCCCTGGTCTATGGCAAGGAGTGCGGGCTGGCGCATCGCGGGTGCAGTTCCTTTGCACGTATGGCTTGAACCGGGAATCTACCGTTCAGCTCGATGGACGGGGCGAGTGGGGAATCCATTCCGCCACCACATGTTCGAACCTGACTTTGACCGCAGAAGTCAGCCCTGGCCGAATCGTGAAGGCACTCGGCCACCGGGTCGAAGTCAGGCCGTATGAATCAATAAGTTGAGCCCTCCCACATCCAGGGAACCGATCATCCAAGGCGAAATGCAGCCACCTGAACCCGTCTCGGACGGAACCTGTGTCCGGGATGATCGCCAACACAGGCCATCGAGGGGATGCATAGTGATGATGGACCGTCGGCGCTCCGGGACAACGTCAGCCCCGGCGGCAGATGGCAGCGCTCCTGCCAGCCGATACAATTGGCCACGTCCAAGCCACAACATCAGAGGTGTCCGGTGGTCAACGTTTCAAGATTCATCGCATTACTGGCGATTCCCGTACTGTGTTCCGGCACCGTGATGGCCCAAACCGTCGACGACGTGCTGAGTGCCCGCTTCGATGGCAGGTTCCTCGAGGCGGCTGACCTCGCCGAAGGCCTTGGCACTTCCGAGGGATATGCTTTGGGCGCGCAGGCCCTGGCCATTTACGGGCATCATCTCGCCGCGACAAAGGAAGAAGCGCAGGCGACGCTGCTGCGGGCCATCGATCTTGCGGAACAGGCGGTGGAGCTTGACGACTCCAACCCCCTGGCGCACCAGGAATTGGCCCACGCCATGGGCCGTTACGCGGAAACCCTGCCTACCACCGAGGCATTGAGCGGCGGCTATGCCGATAAGACGATAGCCTCCATGCGACGCGGCCTCGAGCTCGATCCGGACTTCGTATACGGGCACTTGGCCGTGGCTGGCTGGCATGCCCGGATCATCAACGCGGCGGGGTTCTTGGGCGCATTGATCTACGGCGCTAGCGAAGATGAGGCCATCGCCCACTACCAGCGGGCCACGGAACTTGCCCCCGACAACGTCATCGTGATGGCCGGTCACGCTATCGGCCTGCTGATGCTAGACGATGACGACTACCGCGGTCAGGTGGAAGAACTGCTCACGCGTATCGAGGCCGCGCCGAAGGAAGACGCGTACGAGCGACTGATGCACGAGGAAGTCCTGAAGCATCTCGAGGCCATCGACGGAAGCTGAGCGCGGCGTCAGAAAGTCCTCACGCAAAGCCGGGGGTCGGCCTGCGGGGCGTCGACGGACAGTGCCAGCACATGATCGCGGAAGTCTTCGCAGTCAGTGCTGAATAGGCCGGGCTGCAGCCTCGTTTCCGCTCACGCTGCTTCTTTGCGCTTCTGCCGCGTGTACGGCGGGGGTTTGAAGTAACGAGGGTACTCACCGATCGACGCCATATCGACCTCGACCAGTGCTGGGCCGCGCACTGCCAGTGCCGCCTGCATGGCCGTCGTGAGTTCATCGGACGTTTCGACGCGCGCATAGTGAAGCCCGGCCAGTTCTGCCAGCTTTCCGAAGTCGGGGGCGAGCAGGTCATCGAAATAGTGCCGTCCGCCGTACAGCGCGTCCTGAATGTGGCGAATGACCCCATACCCGTTGTCGTTCATGACAACGAAGACGACATCCGATTGTTCCTGCACCGCGGTCCACACCTCCGCCAGACTGAGGCAAAAACCGCCGTCGCCGCACATGGAGACGACCTTGCGACCGTTGGCCCCGATTGCCGCTCCGATACCGAACGGCAGGCCCGGGCCGATTGCGGCGCTCACCGGGAACACGTTGGTGCGCGGATCGTTTAGCGGGAAGATTCGATTCCCCCAGGTGCTGTTCGCAAGCGTGATGTCCCGTACCCAGATGGCGTCCGGCGGCATGACATCCCGCATGCGGGCGGGGAACTCCCGGTAGGCATCGAGGGCGTCCGCATAGCTCGTCATTGCCTCATCCTTGCTGGCCGCGGCATCGGTGCCGTGGTCGGGTGCGATCGAAAGCGACATCTGGTCAAGTCGGTCGGCGATCGCGTCGAGCGCTGCCCCTGCTTCGGCAACGTGGAACAGATCGGCCGAGTAGGTACGTCCCGAAGCGGACGCCTCGATATCAATATGAATCCGGCGGTCAGGTAGCGTGAGACTCATGTCGACGGTTTCCTGTCCGCGCAGCCGGCACCCGGCCACCACCAACAGGTCAACCGACTTCAGGAATTCGAGTCCTCGAGGGGTGGTCACCAAGGGCCCGAGCACAAGGGGGCATTGCTCCGGAACGACGCCGCGTCCGTTCCAGCTGGTTGCCAGCGGAATACCGAGGTCGGTCCAGCGTTTCACGGCGCTTCTGGCGTGCTTGGCCCCGTTGCCGGTCCACAGCAATGGACGACGGGCACCGGCCACCTGGGCCGCGATCGCGTCGAGACCGGCATCGGTGCCCGGGTTGGGTTGCGGTACCGGCAAGCTCAGAAAATCGAGCCCCCCGGGGCGGGCGATCACGTCTCGTTGAATGTCGATTGGAATCTCGACACTGACCGGGCCTGTCGGCGGGCTCAAAGCAAGAGTGGCGGCCTTTACCAATGTCCCGAACGCTGTCTCCGGACTCCGCACCCGAAACGCCCCCTTTGATACGGCTTCAAGCATGCCAAGCTGGTTCGGCGCGTCATGCACCGGACCCTGCGCGCGTTCCAGGTATCCGCTTGCGGTCTGACCCGTCAGGTGGAGCAGCGGGGTACCGGCGAAGCCGGCCTCCACCAGGGCACCGGTGGCATTGGCGGCCCCGGGACCAGTGCTGGTGATCAGCACACCCAGTTCACCTGACACGCGGGCGTACGCATCGGCCATGTGTCCGGCTCCGGCCTCTCCGCGCCCCATCACGAATCGAATCGCGTTTCGGCGTCCGATGGCGTCCAGCATCGGAATATTGTGGATCGAGACCACGCCAAAAACCGTGGTCACTCCGATTGCGTCGAGGAATTCGGCAACCAGGTCACCGACGGGGATGGCGTGTTCATTGCTGTTCATGGTCGTTGGTCGAGGCTCGCGGTTGGTGTACTCAGGCCGCGTCCGGTGCAGGGTCACCAGACGGCCGGAGGTTGGCAGGCGTCGCGTTGTGGCCGTAATCTCCGCAGGCGATGGCCGAAGTGGATGGGTGGCTGAGTGGTCGAAAGCACCGGTCTTGAAAACCGGCGATTCCGCAAGGAATCCGGGGGTTCGAATCCCTCCCCATCCGCCAGTCCGGAATCATGAATGACCGGCGATGGCGCGCGGTTCGTAGAGTTCTTCCAGATACTCCATGTCGCCCGCGTCGAGCGAGCGATCGACTGCCTTCAACAGCGTGTCCAGCTGTTCCTGGCTCGACACCCCGACAATCGGCGCGGTGACGGCTGGTTTCGCCAGCAGCCAGCCAAGCGCCACTTCCGGTCGGGAAGCCCCCAGACGCTCCGCTATTTCTCCAACCCGGTCGGCAATCGCAAAGTCGATGTCGCGGTAGTACATGCTCTGGGCGATGTCATCGGTCTTGGCGCGCACGGTGCCGCCGCCGCCCTGGCGGTGTCGATTACCGACAAGGAAGCCTCTGGCAAGCGGGCTCCAGGGGGTGACCGCAATTCCCTGGTCAGTGCACAGCGGGATCATCTCCCGCTCTTCCTCTCGATAGATCAGGTTGTAGTGATTCTGCATTGACACGAACGGCGTCCAACCATTCTGCCGCGCAACGGCTTGGGCTTTCATGAACTGCCAGGCGTACATGCTGGAGGCGCCGAGATACAGAGCCTTGCCGGCGCGCACTACGTCGTGTAGCGCCTCCATCGTTTCCTCGATCGGAGTTTCGTGGTCCCAGCGGTGAATGATGTAAAGGTCAACGTAGTCGGTGCCGAGTCGACGGAGCGAGGCGTCGATGCTCTCCATGATGTGCTTGCGCGACAGGCCGCGCTCATTCGGACCGTCACCCATGCGCTGAAAGACCTTGGTGGCCAGCACGTACTCGTGACGTCGGAGAAGACTTCCCAACACCCGGCCTGTCACTTCCTCACTGCCACCCAGCGCGTAGACGTCCGCGGTATCGAAGAAATTGATTCCGGCGTCGACTGCCGCCTTGATGATCGGCCGGCTCGGCCCCTCCTCCATCACGTAGTCCCGCCAACCCGGGGTGCCGAACGTCATCATGCCCAGGCAAAGCTTTGAAACTTTGGTACCCGTACGTCCAAAGTTCACGTATTCCATCGTGGATCTCCTGTGGATGAAGGTCTGATTGTCAGGTTGCAGCAGCGGAAATCCGCTCAAGGTGACCAAGGTAGGGTCGCAGGACGTCGGGAACGGTGATGGACCCGTCCGCTTCCTGGAAGTTCTCCATCACGGCGATCAGCAGCCGCCCCGCCGCCACCCCGGATCCGTTCAGCGTGTGGACATGCTGCAGATCCCCGGAATCCGGATGTCGATACCGGGCGTTCATCCGACGGGCCTGAAAGTCGCCGCAGTTGGAACAGCTGGAAATTTCCCGGAACGCCTCCTGACCGGGTAGCCAGACCTCGAGGTCGAGAGTCTTGCGAGCAGCGAAGCCCATGTCGCCGCTTGAGAGCAAGACCACGCGGTAAGCAAGCCCCAGTCGCCGCAGCACGGTTTCAGCACAGCGCGTCATGCGTTGCAGTTCGGTGTCCGAATCTTCCGGACGAGTGATCGATACGAGTTCAACCTTGCTGAACTGGTGCATCCGGATCATGCCGCGATTGTCGCGGCCGCCGGCGCCGGCTTCGGCCCGGTAGCACGGCGTGAGAGCGGTGTACCGCTGCGGGAGCGTTGCGCCGTCCTGAATCTCTCCAGCGACCAGATTCGTGAGCGGCACCTCGGCGGTCGGAATGAGCCAGTACCCGTCGGTGGTCTGAAACAGGTCTTCCGCGAACTTGGGGAGCTGGCCCGTCCCGTACAGCGCCGCCTCGCGTACCATCGCGGGCGGGCTGACTTCCTGGTAGCCGTGTTCCTGGGTCTGCAGGTCCATCATGAAAGCAGTCAGGGCCCGCTCGAGGCGGGCAAGCGCGCCCGTCAGAATCACGAACCGTGCCCCGGACATGCGGGCGGATCGCTGGAAATCCATCAAGCCGAGCGCTTCTCCCAGGGTCACGTGGTCGCGGGCCTCAAACGCGAAGGTCGGCGGCTCGCCCCAATGCCAGAGTTCCTGATTCGCGCGCTCGTCGGGGCCGTCCGGGACGTCAGCGGCTGGCAGGTTCGGGAGCTCCGACAACATGGTCTGAACCTGAGCGTCCAGCTGGTCCGCGCGTGTCTGGAGGTCGGAGATCGTGCGCTTGAGATCGCCTACTTGCCGCACGAGATCCGCCGCGTCCTCGCCAGCAGCCTTGCGCGCCCCGATGTCCCGACTCGTTGTGTTTCGCTCGGTTTGAGCGGCTTGCAGATCGGTCAGGCACTTGCGCCTGCGGGCATCCACTTGGAGCACAGCCGCTGCCTGTGGTTCAAGCCCGCGCCGCACCAGGCCCGCGTCAAACTGCTCCGGATTCGCCCGAATCCACGACATCGCAAACATGGAACGTCAGCCTATCTGCCCATGTGATAATCGGTTTCAGGAATGTCGTCGTCCGTCCCGTCAGCGGGCGGCGCGTCGTCACCGTCGTCGCCATCATCCGGGAGATCGTCATGTTCCCGTGCGTAGCGCCGCTCCATAGCGGCGGCCAACAGGATGGAAATTTCAAACAGCACGATGATCGGGATCCCGAGACCAACCTGGCTGATCAGGTCCGGCGGGGTCAGGAGGGCAGCGCCGACAAACGCGATGACCACTGCATACTTTCGCCGCTTCCGCAGGGCGGCGGCGGTCGTGAGCCCCGCCCGGGCCAGCAAGGTGATGGCCACCGGCAGTTGGAACGCCAGGCCGAAGGCGAACATGAGCTTCAGGACGAGCGACAGGTACTCGTTGACCTTGGCCTCAAGCTCGATGGCCAGACCGGTATCGACCCCGGCGGTCTGAAACGACAGGAAAAAAGACCAGGCGAGCGGAAAAATGAAGGCATAGACCAGCGTGGCGCCCGAGGCGAACAGCACGGGCGTGGCGACCAAAAAGGGTAGAAATGCACGACGTTCGGTGCGGTACAGTCCAGGTGCGGCGAATTTGTACAGCTGTGTCGCAATGACGGGAAACGAGACAAAGAGAGCGGCGTAAAAGGAGACCTTCAGGTAGGTGAAGAAAGCCTCAGTCAGCGCCGTGTAAATCATGCGCGGATTCTCGACGCCGCGCTCCTCGTAGATCTTCGCGAGCGGTCTGACCAAAAATGCGTAGATGTCTTCGGCGAAGATGTAGGCGACCACGAAGCAGACAAAAAAAGCCACGACCGCCCACTTCAGGCGGTCGCGCAATTCGATTAGATGGTCGATTAAGGGTGCCCTGGAGGCCTCGATCTCCGCTTCATCCCGGTCCGTTCGCGACGTCATCTCCCGAAACTAGGCCTCGTCGCTGCCCTGTTCGGGATCGCCGGCGCGAACATGACGGAGCCCTACTGGGCGCGAAGCGGCTTCCTTAGGCTCCGACATGGTGCGGGCAACCGTCCCGGCGGGCTGGGCCAGCGGGGTCCCGCCCGGCATGGTCGGCGGGCGTGCCGGGGGCGGGCTCTGCGGGACCGGCTCGGGCTCGGCCGTCTTCGGTGTCTCTTCCTCGACGGTCGAATTGGCGGATCCATTCGTATCGGATGGTACCCGGACGTCCTGCAGCGACCGGGTGAGTTCGCCACCTGGGTCTATCGTGGAACGGATCTCGTCCCGGAAGCCGCTCCGGGCGGATTCCACCGTCTTCCGGACCTCGTCAAGTTCGGCCTCGCGGACCGCATCGTCAACGGATTCACGGAACTCCTTGGCCAGCGCACGAATCTTTCCTGCCCACTGCCCCACGGTGCGGAGAACTTTCGGGATATCCCTCGGCCCGACGACAAAGAGCACCACCACACTGATGACAAGGACTTCCGTCCAGCCAATGTCCAGCATCAAAGCCTCGGTGCACGCCGGGCCGTGCCGTTACGATTTGGCCGATTCGTCGGCTTTCGCGGTGGCGGCAGCCGTAGGTGCGGCATCTTCAGCGCCCGTTGCTTCGTGCGCTACTTCCTTCGGTCCATCGCCGTCAGCCGCAACCTCTTCCTTCATACCTGAACGGAAACTCTTGATCCCTTTGGCCAGATCGCCCATCACCCGGGGCAGCTTGCCGGCGCCGAAAAGAATCAGAACGATCGCAAGGATCAGAATGACTTGCCAAATGCCAATGCCCATGGCCCTAGAACCTCCGACTGCGCCATGGTTGGGGGACGCAACCCGCGATACTCAGTATGGCAAAGATGTGCGGTTCCGCAACAATCAGCCGTCCATTGGAAACACGAACGCCCGCGCGGGATCCAGCCGTACGAGGATCTCGGTACCTTCTGCCGGTGCTGAATCCGCCGGTACGCGGGCATGCAGAATCCTGCTGTCATCCCGAGGCTGGATCGCGACGACAGCGAGCGCGCCCAGGCTGCGAACGCTTCGAACCATCACGGGAGTGCCGTTACCGAGCAGCAACCCTTCTTCCCGCACCAGCAGTTCGGCTGCACTCCCTTCGGAAAATCCCGGTGCTCCGACCGGTCCGAACGGCGTGGCCACCTGCCCACCCTGCACCTTCACCGGTATTCGATTTACGTGTCCCAAAATGCCCGCGCAAAAGGCGTCGTTGGGATGTGAGTAGATTTCCTCCGGCGTGCCAAGCTGCAGGACCCTCCCGTCGTGCATCACACTGATGCGGTCGGCAAACCGCATCGCATCTTCCGGATTGTGGCCAACGAGGACCGCAACGGTCCCGGAATCACGAAGAACCCGGCAAACCGCGGCGGCCAGGTCAGTCCGCAGTTGCGGGTCAAGGCCGGCAAACGGCTCGTCGAGCAACATCACGTCCGGATCGGTCGCGAGAGCCCTTGCAAGCGCAACCCTTTGTGCTTCACCCCCGGACAACGTGTGCGGCAGGCGCTCGGCAACGTCGGCAAGTTCTACGCGCTCCAGCATCTCCTGCGCCCGCGTGGCACGAGCCGGGCGGGCTCGCCCGTTGAGGCCGAACGCCACGTTGTCGGCGGCGCTGAGATGCGGGAAAAGCGCGGCATTCTGGAACACCATTCCCACCCGGCGCTGTTCCGGCGGTACTTCGATGGACCTGTTGGCCAATACGCGGCCGTCAACAACGATGGAGCCACCGTGAATATGTTCGATGCCGGCGATGGCTCGCAGCAATGTGGTCTTGCCTGCTCCGGATGGTCCGACAATCCACAGGACCTCTCCGTGCTTGGCATCCAGGAAGACGTCAGTGATTAGCGCCTTTCCACTGGCCTGCGATCGAACCGACAGACCCCGGACTTCCAAACCGTGCTTCGCTTCACCTGCCATCATTCTCGGGTCCGCGCTGTCGAACATGTCACCATCGCATCTATCTGACCCAAGAAGCAATGGCAAAGCGCGCAAGCTCCGAAAACTTGCACATCTTCCACGGGCGGTTCGGCTCGTTGGGTGACTGGAACGTCGTGGCGGTTTTCCTGATGAACCCCCGCCGTACCGTCCAAGGTGGTGGGTCGCCAGCAGAGGAACGGGCAGGACCAGTGCCGATACGACGGCGGAAACGGTCCGGTCAGCCTCTTCCGGTCAGGACGAGGTCTCGGCCGCGACGTTTGGTTGCAGGAAGCGCCGCGACAGGACGATCAGGGGAACCAGCCCCACGGCAACAATCGCAATGGCAGGGAGAGCCGCGTCCGCCATCCTTTCTTCGTGCGCCATTTCGAACGCTCGCACCGCTAAAGTGTTGAAATCAAATGGTCGCAAGATCAACGTGGCGGGCAGTTCCTTCATCACCTCGACGAACACCAGGGCCGCGGCAGTGGCGATGCCGCCACGGAGCAGCGGGACATGCACCCGGACCAACATGCCACGAGGGAACACACCCAAGGTCCGTGCGGCCGCGTCGAGAGTGCTTGGAATTCGGTGATACGAACTCTCGAGCGCGTTCATCGATACAGCGAGAAAGCGGACCGCGTAAGCAAACAGCAGGACGGTCACGGTCCCGGACAGAAGCAGGCCGGTACCAACCCCGAATATCATCCGGCTTACGTCGTCCACGGCGTGATCGAACAATGAGCACAGTCCCAATACGCCGACCGCCACGACCACGCCTGGCACCGCATATCCCGCGCCGGCGGTCCGAGCAAACGGGCGAACGAAGGCTGGATCAAGGCGTAGGCCGAACACCACCAACCACGCAATCGCCACAGTCAGGGCCGTAGCGGCAAGCGCCAGGCCCAGCGTGTTCAGCATGATCGCGGGAAACGCGGGATCAATGGGCGCGCCAGCGCGCACGTGCCACCAAGCGAGAAACACGGCGGGCAGGGCAAAGCCGAGTAGAACCGGCAACCCGCAGCCAAGCGTGGCGATTGCCGCGCGTCGGCCGCGCAGCACGTACCGGATAACAGGCCGGCTCCGATCGTTTTCCGGGTGGTAGCGGAGCGACTTGCGCAGCCTTCGTTCCGCCCACAAGACGGCAAGGACCACCAGCAGCAGGACGGTTGCCAGCCGCGCCGCGGCACCGATATCTCCGAACCCGAACCAAGCCCGGTAAATCCCTGTGGTAAAGGTACCAATGCCAAACAGTTCCATGACGCCGATATCATTCAGCGTTTCCATGACCGCCAGCGCACATCCGGCGACCAGGGCGGGACGGGCCAGCGGCACCGCGAGGGTACGAAAGATTCGTAGCGGCCCTCGGCCCAGCAACCGGCCCGTTTCGATCAACGTCGCCGATTGGGTCGCAAACGCGGTCTGGACCAGCAGGTATACGTAGGGATAGAGCACGAGGGACAGCACAACGACTGCCCCCAGCGGCGACCGTACGGCGGGAAACCAGTAGTCGCCCTTGGCCCAGCCGAAGTAATCCCGCAAGGCCGTCTGGATGGGCCCAGCGAACTCGAGCAGGTCGCCGTAAACAAAGGCCGCAATGTAGCCCGGCAAGGCAAGCGGCAATACCAGAGCCCAACTGAAGAACGCGCGTCCTGGGAAATCGCACATGGCGATCAGCCAGGCCGTGCTGACCCCGAGGATTGCAGTCCCGAGCGCAACCCCTAGGGCGATCCCGACCGTGTTGACTATGTAGCCCGCGAGGACGGTATCAACGAGGTGCGGCCACAGATCATTGGCTGGCGCCGAGAGGCCGAACACCACCACCAGAAGAGGCGCGATGAGTAGCAGTGACGTAACTGACGCCGTCCATGTCCAGCTGTTCAGCGTACGGATGCGGCGCCCGGCGCTGCTCAGGCGGGCTAGGGCGGCGCCCATCGTGCCTACTTCCAGCCCGCGCGATCAGCAGTACGGACAGCATCAGCGTTCAACTTGCCGAATTCCACCACGGGGACGTCATCGGGTGTGAAACTCTCCCACTTGGCCACTTCGCCGCTCGGCTGGACATCCGGGTGGACCGGGAACTCGTTGTTGATCTCGGCATACAAGGACTGGGCTTCCGGAGAAGCAAGGAACTCGATAAACGCGAGTGCCAACTCGGGATGGGGCGCGTACCGGGCGACGCCAGCGCCGCTGACATTGACGTGCGTGCCCATCTGGTCATCGGTCGGAAAATAAATCGCTGTATTGCCAATGGAATTAGATTCTTCCGAACCGAGCATCAATGCGTAGTAGTAGCTGTTGACGATAGCCACATCTGCTTCGCCTGCAGCGACGGCCCGGATCTGGTCCCGGTCACCGCCGCTAGGGGGGCGGGCAAGGTTGCCGACCACACCGCGCACCCATTGCTCCGCTCTCTCGGCCCCGAAATTGGCGATCACCGCCGCGATCAGGGACTGGTTGTAGATGTTGCCGCTGGACCGTACGGCCACCCTTCCCTCCCACACCGGAGCCGCAAGACCGATGTAGCCACCAAGGTCCGTCGCGATGCTGTCGGAACTCACCCGGTCTGTCGCGTAGACGACGGCACGGGCGCGCAAGCTCAATCCGAACCACTGATTGCCGGGGTCCCGGTAGTCAGAAGGGACCACGCTGAGGAGATACTTCGAGTCGACCGATTGCAGCATGCCTGCGTCGGCGGCCCGCCACAGGTTGCCGGCGTCAACCGTCAGCAGGACGTCGGCCGGCGAATACTCGCCTTCCGCGATCATGCGCTGGATAAGCTGCCCACCGGATGCGGCCACGATCCTGACTTCCGCTCCCGTTTTTTCCGTGAACGCGTCCAGGAGCGGGCGCATCAATGCCTCCTTGCGCGATGAATACAGATTGACCGACTCGGCCGCTGTCGGGGTGGCAGCCAGGATCGAGGAACTGGCAATTCCGAGCGTCAGCGCGAGGGTCAGGAAACGCATTGAGCATCCATTGCAAGTAACAATTATTCGCAGGTTCATAGCCGATGAACCCGGTGGTCGCAACCACTTTGACCTTCAGATGGAAACCCGAATGCCGGTGCTGCGACCGCCCCCCCCGTCAACGCTCGCTCTATTGTGGGCTCCGCTGATCACGCGCTCGGATGGTTACGTCAACCGCACCGATGAACACTTTGCAGAGGATGGCTATGACCCTTTCTGGTGACAATCCTGATGACCTCGCCGGCTTCATTGCGCGGTTCACCCGTGCCGCCTGTACGGGTCCCGGCGCCAAGCTGGCGGAATGCTTCACTGATGATGGCGTGTATCACGACGGATTCTACGGGGCATTTCGCGGACGTGAAGCGATCGCGGCCATGATCGACGATCATTTCCACGCGCATTCAGAGAATCTCAAATGGGTCTACAAAGATATTTGTGAAGGATCGGGCCTCGCCTACGGCTCGTACCGCTTCCATTACGATTCCCTGCTTCCGGGCGCCGAGGGAACGCGCGTGACCATGGAAGGCATGGGCAGATTCCGCTTTCAGAAGGGTTTGATCGCCGACTATTCGGAAATCTTCGACGTTGGGATCGGAATGACCCAGCTTGGCTTTCCGGCCGAGCGGATCGCACGCTCGCTTCAGAAACGCGCGGCAGCTGTGGTGGACGGCCCCATCCTCTAGCGGCCGGCCTGCCTCAGGCCGCACCGTTCTGCGGCCTGAGGCAGGTTCGTGCGTCCCCCGCCGAAGGCCGTCACGGCGTGGACTTTGACCGCACATGCCGTCCGCCTGCCGCCACCGCGGCAAGTCTCCGGCCCGAAGCGTTTGCGAAAGCCGTCCCGACAGGGCGCCTAGCACCTGTCGGTTGCCGTCGGGTCAGGCCTCTCAGTGTCGGCGCCGGACCGCCGCGCGATCAATCCAGCAGCCCGTGAAACGGCAGCCAGCTCACCGGCTGACCGGGTCGCACTTCGCTGACGTTCTCCAGCAACACCGCGAGTCCATCAGCCCAAGCCACCGAGGAGAGGATGCCGGCGCCGGAGCGCGGAAACAGTTCAAGCACCTCAGGGTGCTCCGCGGAACGGCGGCGGACCCGCAGAAACTCGCGACGACCGGTTTTTTTCTTGTACGTGAACCCACACTCGGCTGGCACTCCCGACGGAAACTTCCAATTCTCCCCGGCCAACCGGGCGATGACCGGCCGGGCAATCACCAGAAACATCACGAAGGCCGCTACCGGATTGCCCGGCAAGCCGACGACCGGAGTCTCGGCAAACTGGCCCAGGCCGACCGGGCGTCCTGGCTTGACCGCGAGGCGCCAGAAGTAGAGGGAACCGGCATCGTTCAGCGTTCGCCGTACATGATCCTCCTCGCTTTCCGACATGCCTCCGGAAACGATCAGCAGATCATGGAAACTTGCCGCCTGCGCGAATTCTTGTTGCACATCCTCGGCACGATCGGCCACGATGCCGAGATCGCTGACGTCGGCGCCAGTAGCGCGAACGAGCGCGCAAAGCATGGCCCGGTTGGAGTCGTAGATCTGTCCCGTTTCAAGGGCGCGGCCAGGGTCGGCGAGCTCGTCTCCGGTTGAGAGGACTCCGATGCGCAGCCGGCTCCGCACCTTGACCGAAGTGCGTCCGAGTGCCGCAAGGATTCCGGTTTCAGCGGGCCCGATTCGCTGACCTGCCCGCAGCACGGTTGCCCCCACCTGCAGGTCTTCACCAGCAGAGCGTGCATTCGCTCCCTGTCTCAGCCCAGCAGGTACGTACACGCGTTGGCCGCGGAGTTCCGCATCTTCCTCCATCACGACCGTGTCCGTATCCGACGGCAGCACAGCGCCGGTGAGGACCCTCACGGTGCTCCCGTCAGGCAGGTCACCGGCCCAGGGATGTCCCGCGCCTGCGCTACCAATCAGGTTCAGCCACCCTTCACCTTTCTCTGCCAAGTCCGAGAACCGGAACGCGTAACCGTCGACGGCCGTGTTTGCGTGCGGCGGTACGTCACGGTCGCTGGCGATGTCTTCCGCGAGAGTTCGTCCAGAGGACGATCCGACCGGTACGTCGACCGGCAAGGTCAATGGCTCGAGTCGACGGCCCAGCTCGGCATGGGCTTCCGCGAGCGGAACCAGGCCGCCGCCAAAGGCGAAACAGTCGTCCTTAAGCTGCACGGTTCGAAATGCCGAGTTCGACGAGAATGAAGTCAACGATGGCGGTCTCGTCGTTCAGCGGGAGGATTCGCCGATCGCACTCCGACACCGGGGCATCGGATGCGATGGCGATGATCATCGGGTCATCGGCCACAAGGAGCGGGCGTCTCAGGGCCGGGCGATGCACTTCGATCTTCTTGTGGGCCCCGCCCTTCCAGCCTTCGATCAGCAGGACGTCGACCGCCTCCATGCGGGCGATCAAACGCTCTGGGGTGCGGTCAACATTGCGTTCCTCGTGGATCAGCGCCCAGCGCTGTCCCGACGCGACCAGCACCTCGCGGGCGCCAGCCTCGCGGTGAACGAAACTGTCCTTCCCCGGCCGGTCAATTTCAAAGCTCGCGTGTGCGTGCTTCAAAGTCGAAACCGTGTGGCCGCGCCGGTTGAATTCGGGGATCAGGCGGGCGATCAGCGACGTCTTGCCGCTTCCCTGCCACCCAACGATTCCGATCCTGGGGATCATTTTCGCCCCCCGCCAAAGCCCTTGCCTCCAGGCTTCTCGCCCGAACCGGATCGGTAGTCGTCGGTTGTACGGACCCTTGGGCGGGCCTTCTCGCCGGTGGCGAGAGGTTCGCGGAACTGGTCGATGACCCGGCAATCCGCACACATCTTCACACGCTGCTCCAGGCGGGCATCCATCGCCAGCATGGGATGGCCGGCGAGTCTTTCCAGGGTCCGTTCGATGGACCGACGGACGCCGAACGGCTTTCCGCAGGACACGCAGGCAAATGGCTGTTCTTCGTGCAGCGTGCGCCCGGCGCCGGGACCAAGGCCCGGCCGCAGTCTTGGCTGCAGGGTAATGGCGTCCTCCGGGCAGGTCGCGCGACACACGCCGCACTGGACGCATGCATCTTCCTGAAAGCCCAATCGGGGAGTGTCGGGATCATCCTGCAGCGCGCCGGTTGGGCAAGCGCCGACGCAAGCCAGGCACAGGGTGCAAGCGTCCGGATCAACCTCGACGGCGCCAAAGGCCGCGCCCTTGGGCAAGATGATCGGATCGGCAGCCACCTTGGCGTGCGCATGCAGGTGACGGACAGCCTGCAGTGCGCCGGCACGTCGTTCGCCGAGTGCCAGGAATTCGGCCGCCGGCCAGTCCGTTCCGCTTTCGAGGGATTGCAGGAGCGCGAGCAGGGCGTCCGGATCGGCCGTGGCGGAATGGACCGCGCGGGCCCCGAACCCGAGAGCCTCAGTAATGGCGTTCACCACTGCCATTTGATCGTCAATGGGACGGAGCGTATCCGGACGGGCCGGGTTACTGAGGCACACGACATGTGAAGCTCCCCAGGCCAGGGCCATCGTCATCAATTCGGCGCCCGCTTGCGAAACAACACCCAATGAGAGCGGCAGCAGGCAGGAAAGATCATGGCCGGCCTGTTCCCGCGCCGCTTCGATCAGGTCGGCGCCAAATTCGTCACCGTGCAGGAGCAGGATCGGAGCGTGTCCGGAATGCTCGTGCCACGCCCGCAACGCGGCGCGCAGTCGTCGCAAGGATGCGTCTTCGGCCGGAAGGTCGTAGCGAAGTGCTCCCGTCGGGCACGCACCGACGCACAAACCGCAGCCGGCGCAAACCAGCGGGTCCAGCGCCACGTGGTCGCCCGCGGGTGCAATCGCCCCGGGTGGGCAGAGGTCAAGGCAGCGGGTGCAACCCAGGATCTGGCTGCGCGAGTGGGCGCAGTACTCGCTGCGAACGTCAACGAATAGCGGGTACTCAAGGTCGCCACGGCACTCGGCGACCGCTTGCAAGCCGACCTGCAGGGCCCGCGGGCTCCGCGGATCGCAACGCACGTACCCGCGTCGGAGCTCGTGGGCCTGGAGCGGAGGCGGTCCGCGCGTGAGATCGAGGACCGCATCCGCCTCGAGCTGTTCGTCGCTGTCTCGCAGCGTCACGATCCAGGCGCCCACGTGCCCGGCCACCCGCTCTGGCCTGCCCACCACGACACGAACGGACGCCTCCACCGGATCGTCGATGCGGTCGCCCGGGCCGTCGGCGGACAAGATCGTCACCGCATTGCCGTCAGCCAACTCTCGGGCGGCCGGCACCGCGTGCGCCCACGTCCCGACGATCAGCACCCTTCCGGCCCCGTGCACGTGGAGCGCGCGTCCAGGCGGCACGGGCTCCTTCGTCCACGCCGCCGACGCGGCGTCGAGTGGTGAGCGATTCGTTGTCACTGCAGCCGGCACCTCTCAGGCAGGCGGAAACGACACCCGTACAGCTTAGCGTCAGTACATTGCATGAGGTGTCGATGAGCCGTCCTCCCACGCCTTCAGACAGGAAAACTGGAATGGCCCGGCAGTCCCGAGGCGATCGGTACCCACAGCCGAGCGGCTCGCCTGCACCGTCGACAGAACACCGGCGATTCGAATCCTTGGGGCGGTACCACATCGGCTTCTGGCAGTCGCGTAGTATTCGGATTCCTCAGTGGACAGCGAGGAGAGGCAAGATGCGAACCCGGCTGCCGGTGCGAATCACGCTTGAGCGCAGTGAAGGTTCGGGTCGATGGGCCTCCACCGTCTGGCAAGCGGTGGCAGTCGTGCCCGAAGGCGACCCCGCGGTTTCCGACTCGCCGCAGCTCGTGCTGCAACTTCACCGCAAGGAGACAGAAGGATACAGAACAAATCTCGCTGCCGATCGCGCTGTCTACGTGGTTCTTCGGCCCGGTCCTGACGGCACCGCCTCCGAGCCTTTCCTGGCGACCGTCTGCCCATTCGAGGCACAGGATTATGCGGATGACGCCGATTCGCACGTCGACGCCGTTCCCATGCCGACCTCGGTCGCGGCCTGGGTCACGGCGTTCGTGCGCCGCCATCACGTCGACGAGCCGTTTCGGAAACGCAAGCGGGGGCCCAGGTCGTCGCCGGAATCCTTTGCCCGACCGCCCCGGTCTCAGCGATGAGGAACTTCTTCAGCCGATGGTCCAAGCGGGCGGTGGACGCTCGACGGTCAGAACCGACTGCTGCCTCGTCCGATGAAACCACAGCCGATCAAGCCGCTTCGCCGCCGACAGGCAGAGATCAGGAAGATACTGATCTCGCGAAGCCAGCCGACTTGCCTGATGTGGAAGAGCTGGGACCGGAGGCGGACTATCGCCCCTTCCTGGAACGCTCCGTTGCACCTGCGCTACGACGCCTGGCACTTCGACGGCTGTGGCAGAGCGACCCTGTCCTCGCCAACCTGGACGGGCTGAACGACTACGACGACGACTTTGCCTCTCTCCACAGAAGCGGCGCGGAGGCGATCGCCGACGCAGTTCGGGCGGGCCGGAAGTACGCCCGTGACCCGATCGCGGCACGCGATGACCCCGAAACCCAGGCGGCAGACCTGCCGGCGGATTCCGGGGCAGGATCGGCCACGCCCGAGTCCGAGGCTGCGGCCGTGGATGCGGACGATCCCGAGGTCCCGGAGAAACCGGCTTGAGCTCGGAATCGGCCAGCGACGACACCGCGCCCCTCCTGGACGCCGAGGACCGCTCCCGGTCCCAGTGCTACCTGCTGTTCTCCGGGCTCCTCCATGCGCCGCCGGCGCCGGACTTGCTGGCCGCGACCGCCGCCCTGCAGGGCGACGCCGACCTGTCGCTGCTTGGCTCGCTCAACGAACTGGGTGCGTGCGCCCGCCAGATGACCGAGGAGGCCATTCGCCACGAATACGAAGATCTCTTTCTGGGCTTGGGTGAGGCCGGGATCAATCCGTACCAGTCGTACTACCTCACCGGGTTTATGTACGAGAAGCCGCTGGCTGAACTCCGGCGCACGTTCCAGGACCTCGGGGTCCGCGCGACACGCTCCACCGGGGACCCGGAAGATCACGCTGCCGCCATCCTCGAAGCAATGGCCGGGCTGATTGCGGGCACCTTCGGATCGCCCGCCCCCCTGCCATCACAAAAGGATTTCTTCGATCAACACATTTGGACCTGGATACCGTCCCTGTTCAGCGACCTCGCTGTCCATCCGGATGCCGTGTTCTATCGGGCCGTTGGATCAGCCGGCACTGCGTTTCTTGAAACGGAACAGCGCGCGTTCGAGCAGGTTTCGCCAATGGTCCGACACCACGGACCTCAGTGACAGGATTTCCCCAGAACCCGCAAGCGCCAGTAGTTGTAAGGAAGCGGCACCAGGAACCCGGCCGCCAGCATCGGCGGGATCACCCACCATGTCAGCCGCGCCCCTCCCGTCAGCAGAATGTCCACGGCGTTCATGGCCACTTCCATTCCGAGCATCGACAGCAGTGACATCCCGAAGGCGGTCCGCATCGCCTCGCGTAACCGCATGATCCGCGCGAGCATCACGGTCTCAATTGCGAAACTGGTGATGATTCCATTGACCATGGCGAGGCTCATGATCAACCAGACGGGCCAGGGAACGGCCAGCAGCTGGCATACCCAGATGGTTCCCAAGTCGCCCAGCGCGCAGCCGAAAAGGCAACCCGCGGTGTTGCGGCAGGCCAAGCGGAACACCTGCCAGCGCGAACTCCCAACGGGGAGCGTGCTCGAAACGCTCATCCCCACTATCTAGCGTCCTCGCCGCAGTGCTTGCCAGCCCGCGTACTGGGCTCCGGACCCGAGTTCGTCCTCGATCGCCAGGAGGCGATTGTACTTCGCTGTCCGTTCGCCGCGCGCCAGCGAACCGGTCTTGATTTGCCCACTTCCGGTGCCAACGGCCAGGTCCGCGATCGTCGTGTCCTCGGTCTCACCTGACCGGTGCGACACGATCACGCTGAGGCCCGCCGCCGCCGCGGTCCGGATCGCGTCCAACGTCTCACTCAAGGTTCCTACCTGGTTCGGCTTTGCCAGCAGGGCGTTCGCAGCCCTGTCCCGAATACCTCTGTCCAGCCGGTCGACGTTCGTCACGAACAGATCATCCCCGACGATCTGCAGCCGGTTCCCCTCGGTGGCAGCAAAAGCCTGCCACGCATTCCAGTCATCGTCGCCAAACGGATCCTCGATCGACACGATCGGGTAGCGATCAACCAGGGCGGTCCAGTACGCCGCCAGACCCCCGGCTTCCAGTGCGAGATCTTCTCCCTTCAGCCGGTACCGGCCGTTATCCAGCAGCTCGCCGGCCGCCGCATCCAAGGCAATTCCGACCTGCTCACCAGGTTGATAGCCCGCACGCTCGGTGGCCCGCAGCAGGAACTCGATGGCGTCTTCGGTGCTGTCGAGCGGCGGCGCGAACCCCCCCTCGTCCCCCAGTCCGATACCGTGTCCCGCCTCAGCCAGCAGGTCCGCTAGCACATGGAAGATCTCGGCTCCCCAACGCAGCGCCTCGCCGAATGTCGACGCACCGGACGGAACGATCATGAACTCCTGCACGTCCAGCCGGTTGCGCGCGTGGGCGCCGCCGTTGAGCAGATTCATGAACGGAGCCGGCAGGATCCGGGCGGTGAGCCCGCCGAGATGACGGTAGAGCGGGATGCCCTGGCACTGAGCGGCCGCCCGGGCTGTCGCCAGGCTCACACCGAGTAGCGCGTTCGCACCGAGACGGGACTTGTCCGACGTTCCGTCGAGCTCATTGAGCGCATCGTCGACGACGCGCTGGTCCATCGCGTCCAAGCCGATGACCGCGTCCTGAATTTCGCCTTCGACGGCTTGTACGGCCTGGCGGACGCCGCGGCCGTGATACCGCTCCTGATCGCCGTCGCGCCGTTCATGCGCCTCGTGCGCCCCGGTGGACGCCCCCGCTGGTACGGCAGCCAGCGCCCGTGTCCCTGCACCGAGCGTGACCTCCACCGCGATCGTCGGATGGCCGCGGCTGTCCAGTATCTCGCGGGCGCGTAGTGAGCGCAGGACCGTTGCCGTCATCATCCGCACTCCTTCGCCAGACGATCGAATGCCACCAGCGTGCCGAGCAGTACCGGCAAGTCCGACAACGGCAGCATGTTGGGACCGTCGCTGGGAGCGCGGTCGGGGTCAGGATGCGTTTCCATGAACACGGCCGCGACTCCAATGGCACAGGCTGCCCGCGCCAGGACCGGAACAAACTCGCGGCGTCCGCCGGACCGCGTCCCCTCGCCGCCCGGTTCCTGAACCGAGTGCGTGGCATCGAACACCACCGGACAGCCGGTTTGCCGAAGCACCGGCAGCGCGCGCATGTCATTCACCAGGCGGTTGTACCCGAATGAGGTGCCTCGTTCGCAAACCAGCACCTGGGCGTTGCCCGCCTGGCGCAGCTTGTCGACCACGTTCTGCATGTCCCACGGCGCCAGGAACTGCCCTTTCTTCACCATCACCGGTTTGCCCGTCACGGCGGCCGCTTGCAACAGGTCCGTCTGACGGCACAGGAACGCCGGAATCTGCAGCAGGTCGACGTGCTCGGCCACCGGTGCGCATTGCCCCCGCTCATGAACGTCAGTGACCACGGCCGCCTGTAGCCGTTCGCGAAGCTCCGCGAACACGTCAAGGGCCGGCGCCATTCCCAGTCCGCGCGGGCTGGCGGCGCTGGTTCGATTCGCCTTGTCGAACGAGGTCTTGTAGACGAAACCCACGCCCGCCTTGCGGGTCATCTCCTGCAGGGCAGCGCAGGTCTCGAGCGCGTGGTCCCGACTTTCCATCGCGCACGGCCCGGCGATCAGCGTCAGCGGCTGCCGGTTCCCGATGGCCACGTCACCGACCATGACCTGTTCAGACGGCATCAAATCAGCCGTTCCTGCCGGATGGCGGCCTCGATGAAAGACGTGAACAGCGGATGCGGCGCAAACGGACGCGACCGCAATTCCGGATGGAACTGCACGCCGAAAAACCAGGGATGGCCGCTGAGTTCGGCAATCTCGAACAATGCGCCGTCCGGCGACTTGCCCGAGAATCGGAGGCCTGCCTCGCGCAACCGATCCTCATACGCCGGGTTGACCTCGTAACGATGCCGGTGTCGCTCCCGAACCCGACGCAAGCCGTAAATTTCCGACGCCCGGGTACCTGGATCAATCACGCAGTCATAACCTCCAAGACGCATGGTGCCGCCCAAATTGTCGCCGGGGCTGCGGGTCTCCACGGTACCCGCATGAATCCATTCGGTCATAAGCCCCACGATCGGGTCCGCACAGGTACCGAATTCGGTCGACCCCGCCTCACGGATGCCGGCAAGCGTTCGCGCAACCTCGACGACTGCAAGCTGCAGCCCGAGGCAGATGCCGAGGTACGGCACCTTCCGGGTACGGGCGAACTCGATCGCGCGCATCTTTCCGGTGATCCCGCGATCGCCGAAGCCGCCCGGCACCAGGATGCCGTGTGCCTGCTGCAGCGTCGCAATCGCCTCTCCCGCCGGATCATCCTGTTCCAGGAGTTCCGCATCCAGCCATTGCACCCGAACACCGACCTGGTGGGCCACGCCGCTGTGCACGAGCGCCTCGATAAGCGACTTGTAGGCGTCCTGCAACCCTGTGTACTTGCCGACCATCGCGATGTTGACCTCGCCCGCGGGCAGGCGGATGGATTCGACCACGCGGTGCCAACGATCAAGATCCGGAGCCGGCTTGCCAGGCAGTCCGAAATAGTCCAGCACTTTCGTATCAAGACCTTCCCGACGATAGATCGCGGGAACTTCGTACACCGTGTCAGCGTCGATCGCCGGTACCACGGACCCGGGATCCACATTGCAGAACAGGGCAAGTTTTGCCCGTTCTGATTCCGGAATGGGGCGGTCACATCGGCATAACAGCAGGTCCGGCTGAATCCCGATCCCGCGAAGTTCCTTCACCGAATGCTGGGTCGGCTTGGTCTTCTGCTCGCCGACGGCCTCCAGGTACGGCACCAGCGTCAGGTGCAGGTAGAGCACCCGGGACCGGCCCACCTCGTTACCGAACTGGCGAATGGCCTCAAGGAACGGCAGCCCTTCGATGTCACCGACCGTGCCTCCAATCTCCACCAGCACGAAATCCTCATCCTCCGTGTCCGCCCCGATGAATTCCTTGATCGTGTCGGTCACGTGGGGGATGACCTGGACGGTCCCGCCCAGGTAGTCGCCGCGTCGTTCCCGGGCCAGCACCCGCTCGTAGACACGTCCCGAGGTCACGTTGTCGCTCTGGCGCGCCTCGACGCCCGTGAACCGTTCGTAGTGCCCGAGATCCAGGTCGGTTTCGGCCCCGTCGTCGGTGACGTAGACCTCGCCGTGCTGGTAGGGGCTCATCGTCCCAGCATCGACGTTCAGGTAAGGGTCCAGCTTTCGCAAGCGGACCCGATAACCATGGGCCTGCAGCAGGGCCCCCAGGGCGGCTGCGGAAAGCCCCTTACCAAGGGACGAAACGACGCCGCCCGTGATGAACAAGTACCGCGGGCTGGCGCTGGACATCACTGAGAGCCTGGGCTCAAACGGTCCGGTGCGAACATGCCGGCGCCCCGAAGGCTGTCAGTCTCCCGTCGGCGGCGCCGGTTCGGAATCCACGTCGTCGGTCACGGGCTCCAGGATCCCGGTGGGCAGCGCCTCGTCGGTCACTGGTACCAGCGGAAGCAGCTCGTCGTCGGGAATGCTTGCCAGCACCGCCAGGAACAGGCTGATCCCCATGAATGCAACGGCCAGCACAGCCGTCGTCCGGGTGAGCAGGTTGGCCGAGCCACGGCTGCTCATGACCCCGCCGAACGGGTCGGATCCGCCTCCGATGCCGCCCAATGCCCCGCCATCGCTCCGTTGCAGCAGGATGGTGCCGACCAAGGCCGCGGCTACGCACACGTGAACGACGAGCAGGAAAGCAGTCATGGCAGGACGGTCCGGGTCGGGGAGACTGCCTCGCATATGCCCCAGAATTCCCCGGGTTGCAAGGATGCGCCGCCGACGAGCAGCCCATCGACACCGATTCCCCTCCCGATCCGGCCGGCGTTGGTGGCCTGCACCGAGCCGCCGTACAGAATTCGCCACGGGCCCGGACCGTACGTTTGCTCAAGGGCTTCGCGAATCGTCGCATGCATGGTTTCGATTTCGACTTGCCTGGGCACGTTGCCCGTACCGATCGACCATACCGGCTCGTAGGCCACCACCGCGGCCGAGCAATCGAGACCAGGTGGCAGCGATGCAAGGATTTGGGCAGTGACCTGCGTTTCCGCCTGTCCGTTCGTGCGGGCGGCGGCGCTCTCGCCGACGCAGACGATCGGCGTCAGACCCGCGGCCGTCGCCGCCACGACTTTCGCCCGCACCTCCCCGTTGCTCTCGTGGAGATGGGCTCGCCGCTCCGAATGTCCCAGCAGCACGAACGTGCAGCCAGCGTCGCCAAGCATCGCTGCAGCCACCTCGCCGGTACGGGGACCCGGCGGTGCACCCGAGCAGTCCTGCGCCCCCAGCTGAAACGGGGTCTGCATGATCTCCCGGCCCACCAGATCGAGCAATGTGTGGGGCGGGCACAGCACGATCTCCGCCCAGGGGACGTCCTGTCGGCGGCGGCCGGCCAACTGCTTCAGGCCGCTCACTAGCGCGGCCGCTTCAGCCCGCGTGCCGTGCATCTTCCAATTGCCGACCACCAGGCAGGACGATGCGGACAATGCGAAGTTCTCTTGGGAAACCGACAGCGGCACGGGTGGCCGGGGCGCTGTGCTCCACTATAGTCTCGCCGTCACTGCTTTTCCGTCGAGAGAGTCCATCATGCTGCAGGCGCTGCGCCGCCACGCCGGGTCTTGGGTCGCGAAGGGGTTCCTGCTGTTGCTGGCGGCGAGCTTCGGGCTATGGGGAGTCGGCGACATCTTCAGTGGCTACCAGGACCCCGTCGTCGCCGAAGTCGGCGACCGGGATATCCACGCGTCGACTTTTTTCAATCAGTACAACCAGCGGCTGTCTGAACTCCGACGGTCCCTGGGCGGTACCGTCGACGAGGACTTGATCCGACAGCTCGGACTGCCGGAGCAGGTGCTGAACGACATGGCAAGACGCATACTGATCCAGGTCGAAGTGTCGGAACGCGGGCTGACGGCCGGCCAGAATGATCTCGGCAGCTGGCTGCAAGATCAGGAGATGTTTCGAAACAGTCTCGGCCAGTTCGATCGCAACCTGTTCAACTATGCCGCGCGCGCCCAGGGCCTCCAGCAGGAAGAGTTTCTTGCCCTGCTCGGAGAGATGCGGACAAGCGAGCTGCTGCTCGATGCCGTGTCGTTCGGAGCGCACCCGCCGGACCGCTGGCTGAAGACCTTCCACGCGCTGGACCGGGAAAAGCGCAGCGCCCGGGCCGCGGTCTTCTTGGCCGCCGATGCCGATCCGCCGGAACCCGCCGCGGACGAGGCAGTGCGGACCCGACACGAGGAGCAGGCGGATCGCTATCAGACCCCGCGCCGGCGTGACTTCACGTTCGCGGTGCTGGATCCCGACGCCTTGAAGGGCGCCGTCCGGATCACGGAAGAAGACCTGCTGGAGGCCTTCGACCAACGTAGCGACGAATACTTTGAAACCGAGCGACGCCACGTCCGCCAGTACCTGGCCGACACCAGGGAAGACGCGGAACGCGTCCTGGCGCGGGCCCGGGAGGGCGTCGGCCTGGCCGCCGCGGTCGAGGAGACGCTGGGCGACCAGGTCATCGACCTCGGTTCGGTGACGCGCGACGAGCTCGATGCCGGTTATGCGGAAGCCGTCTTTTCGGCCGGCGCCGACACACTGCACGGCCCCTCGGAGACCGCCTTCGGCTGGCGGGTCTTCGAGGTCGCTGACATCCAGGAAGCCCGCGCCCCGTCACTGGATGACATCCGCGAGACCCTCACGGACACGCTGCAGCTCGAACGGGCATTCGACTTGCTGCACGAGCGCGCTGAAGTGTTCTACGACGAACGTGCCGGCAACGCATCGCTCGAGGATGCAGCCAGGGCGAGCGGCGCCTCGGTACTGTCCGTCACCGATATTGACGCGCAGAGCCGGGACAGCACCGGCTCCGCGCATCCGGACGCTCCCGGCAGGGCGCTCGTGACATTGGGCTTCAACGTCGTCGCCGATGCGACGTCCGATCTGGAGGAACTCGACGACGGTCGCATGGTTGCAGTCCGGGTCGACCGGGACGTGCCGGCCCGCGCCATGACGCTGGACGAGGCCCGTGAAGACATCCTCGAGGACCTTGCGGAGGAAGCCCGCCTGGCCGACGCGCGCCGGCGGGCCGAGGCGTACGCCGCCGCAGCGTCCGGCACTGCCAGCCTGTCCACGCTGGCTACGGTGCATGGGGGCGTGCTGCACACTTCCGAGGCGTTTACGCGCAGCGGGGAAGGCGCGGCGGCCGATTTCCCGGACGTCGCCCGGCGGATCGCATTCGAGCTCACGATGGGGGCCACCAGCAGCGCCGAAGAGTTCGGGGGCGGCTACGCCGTTGTCACGCTCGACCAGATCATGGGCGCGCCGGAGCCAACCAGCGAGGACCTGGACTCGAGCCGCGCCGCCCTCGGGGCGTCGCTCGGGAACGATGTCGTGCTGTCATTCATCGCGTCGCTCTGGAGCGCCCATCAGGTGAGCATCAATCAAACCGTGCTGGATCGGGTCCTCACCGACAACACCGGCACATCATTCTAGGCGGGGCGCTAGGCATGCCGGTTCAGCCCGCGCGCGGCGCGTTCCGGCAAACGTACGATTCGGGTACCCCCCAGATCGTCTGGCGCACGCTGATCGCCGATCTGGAAACCCCGGTGTCGGCGATGCTGAAGCTGGCACGTCAGCGCCCCAACAGCTTCCTGCTCGAGTCGGTCGAGGGCGGCGACACGCGCGGCCGGTACTCAATCATCGGATTCGCCCCCGATGTGATCTGGCGATGCAGCGGGAATCGGGCCGAGATCAACCGGCAGGCACATCTGGATCCGGACGCTTTCGAGCTCGAGCCGCTGGAACCGCTCGGGTCGCTCCGCAAGCTGCTGTCCGAGTCGCGCATCGACCTCCCGGTCGACCTGCCTCCCATGGCTGCCGGCCTCGTCGGATTCATGGGCTTTGACACGGTGCGTCTCATCGAAAGGCTGCCGACCGACCGCCCCGCTGCCCTCGGGCTGCCGGACAGCCTACTGATTCGGCCCACCGTCATGGCCATCTTCGATGCGGTGTCCGACACGGTCACGGTGACGACGCCCGTTTATCCCGACGATACCGTGACGGCGGACGCCGCGTTCGCCGGGGCCGAACGCCGGCTGGAAGGCGCGGTTGCGGCCCTCGGGACCCCGCTTGAGCCCGAACCCGAGCCGGCCACAGACCAGCTCTCGGCTCCCTCCCCCGTCTCGAACATGACGCCGGAGCATTACCGGGCCATGGTGACGCGGGCACGGGAGTACATCCTGGACGGCGACATCTTTCAGGTTGTCCTCGCCCAGCGCTTCGCCGCATCATTCCGGCTGCCGCCGTTCGCGCTCTACCGCGCCCTGCGCCGCCTCAATCCATCCCCGTTTCTGTTCTACCTGAACCTGGACGGCGTTGCAGTCGTCGGATCCAGCCCGGAAATCCTGGTGCGCGCGCGAGACGGGACGGTCACGGTCAGGCCCATCGCGGGGACCCGACCCCGCGGGGCAGACCGGGCCCGCGACCTGGCCTACGAGCGCGAGCTCCTTGCCGATCCGAAGGAGTGCGCCGAGCACCTCATGCTGCTGGACCTAGGTCGCAATGACGTGGGCCGGGTCAGTGTGCCCGGCTCCGTCCGCGTGACCGAGCAAAACATCGTCGAGCGTTACAGCCACGTGATGCACATCGTCTCCAACGTCGAGGGCGATCTCGATCCCAGGCACGACGGCATCGACGCCCTGATGGCGGGTTTTCCGGCCGGGACAGTCAGCGGTGCACCGAAGGTGCGCGCGCTGGAGATCATCGACGAACTCGAATCGGAACGCCGAGGCATCTATGCCGGTTGCGTTGGTTACTTCTCCGTAAACGGATCCATGGATTCATGTATCGCGCTCCGCACCGCGGTGGTGAAGGACGGCACGATGTACGTTCAGGCCGGAGCAGGGATCGTGGCGGACAGCGATCCAGAGGCCGAGTACCAGGAGACGGTCAACAAGGCACGGGCGCTGTTTCAGGCTGCCGAAGAGGCAGTTCGGTTCGCCGGCGGCCAGGGCTAGGCCCGGCGCCCGGCGCCGGAGTTCATCGATGTATGTCCTGATCGACAATTACGACAGCTTCACCTGGAACCTCTGGCATTACCTGGAAGAGCTGGGGGCGTCTGTCGAGGTCCATCGGAACGACACTTTGTCGGTCGACGATGTGCTCGCCCGCAAGCCGGCCGGAATCGTACTGTCGCCGGGGCCGTGCACCCCCGACCAGGCGGGAATCTGTCTCGAGCTGGTGCGCGCCGCCGCCGGACGAACGCCGGTTCTCGGAGTCTGTCTGGGCCACCAGTCGATCGGACAGGCTTTTGGCGGTCGGGTGGTTCGTGCCCGAACGGTGATGCACGGCAAGACCAGTCCGATTCAACATGACGGCAGCGCCATCTTTCGCGGTCTCCCCTCCCCGTTCACGGCTGCGCGGTACCATTCGCTGATCCTCGAGCGGGGCTCCATGCCGGATTGCCTGCGAATCACGGCGGAAACCCGCGATGGCGTCATCATGGGGATCCAGCATGTCCGGCACGCACTCTTCGGTGTCCAGTTTCATCCGGAGAGCATCGCGTCGGAGCAGGGTCACGCGTTGCTGAGGAATTTTCTCGATGCGACCGGGATGGAGCGTTCGGTGTGAGTGACGGGCCCGCATTTCGCGAAATTCTTGCGACGGTCGCGGATGGTCGGACGCTCACCCGAAACCAGTCGCAACACGCGTTCTCACTCCTGATGGAAGGACAGGCCAGCCAGGCCCAGACCGCCGCGTTCCTGATGGCCCTGCGCGTTCGAACGGAACAGGTCGAGGAGATCGCGGGCGCCGCCCAGGCCATGCGCGCGAAGGCCACGCGCGTCCGTGCCCCGGCAGGAGCGGTCGATACCTGTGGCACCGGCGGTGACGGACTGGGCACAGTAAATGTCTCGACGGCGACGGCCCTGGTGGTCGCCGGGTGCGGCGTGCCGGTCGCGAAGCACGGCAACCGGGCAGTCTCTTCCAAGTCCGGGTCCTCGGACGTGTTGAATGCGCTTGGGGTCAATGTCGCCGCCTCCGTCGCAGCCGTGGAGCAGGCAATGCGCGTGGCCGGCGTCGGATTTCTCCTGGCCACGGTCTACCATCCGGCCATGCGGCACGTTGGACCAGTCCGGGCCGACCTCGGTTTGCGCACGGTCTTCAACCTGCTCGGGCCGCTCGCCAATCCCGCGGGCGTGCGCCGCCAGGTCATCGGTGTGTTTGCCGACCGGTGGCTGGAGCCGCTCGCCAGGGTGCTCCATGAGCTGGAGTCGGAGCATGCATGGATCGTCCATGGCACCGATGGCATGGATGAACTGACCACCACCGGCGCAACCCAAGTGGCCGAGCTCAAGGGGGGCCAGGTCCGCACGTTCACGGTGACCCCCGAGGATGCGGGCCTTTCAAGAGCGGCTCCTGCCGAACTGGTCGGCGGCGACGCCGCCGCCAACGCCGCGTCCATTCGGAATTTGCTCGATGGGAAGCGCGGCCCGTATCGCGACATCGTCGTACTCAACGCCGCTGCTGCACTGATCGTGGCGCAGCGGGCCGATGACCTGGAAGAAGGGGCTGCGCAGGCCGCCCGTTCGATCGACACTGGCGCCGCCGGCACGGCGTTGGATCGGCTAGTCGAATGTACGCAGGAACAGCAATGAACGACCGACTCCGTTCGATCCTCATGGCCAAGCGCGAGCGCGTGTCGGCGCAACGCCAAGCAGTGCCGGAGATCGAGTTGGAGCGACGGGCGGCCGCGCAGGGGCCCGCGCGCGGGTTTGTGTCCGCGTTGCGGCAGTCGATCGCCCGTGGCGCATACGGTCTGATCGCAGAAATCAAGCGGACTAGCCCCTCCAAGGGGCGCTTGCGAGACGATTTCGATCCGGCAGTGCTGGCCGGCGCTTTGCACGACGGGGGGGCAGCCTGTATCTCGGTATTGACGGACGAACCGTTCTTTGAGGGTTCGGACGCGCATCTCATGGCCGCGCGTGCCGCCGCTCCCGTCCCGGTGCTCCGCAAGGATTTCATGCTCGACCCGTATCAAATTCTGGAATCCCGCTCCCTCGGAGCGGACTGCGTGCTCTTGATTCTTGCCGCACTCGATGACTCGCTGGCATCGACGTTGGCGCGCGATGCAAAGGCGCTCGGGATGGACGTCCTGGTCGAGGTTCACGACGAGCACGAACTCGAGCGCGCCGGTGCGCTGAGGGCGGACCTGATCGGAATCAATAACCGGAACCTTCACACGTTCGAGGTCGATCTGGCGACTACGGAACGCCTAGCGGCGCTGGCGCCGGCTGGAACTGACCTTGTGGCGGAGAGTGGCCTCGGCGGGCCGGATGATCTCCACCGCCTGGCCAATTGCGGTGTGCGGCGCTTCCTGATCGGCGAAACCCTGATGCGCAGTCCGGACGTCACGGAAGGCGTCCGCGCCCTACTGGCCCGCACGGCGGACGCAGCGTGAACGAACGGTTTACCCATCTGGACGAATCCGGCCGCGCACGCATGGTGGACGTCGGCGAGAAGGCGGTCACCCGCCGGACGGCCACAGCGGCCGCACGCGTCACGATGTCGCCATCCACGCTGCAGATGATCCTGGACGGCGGCCACCAGAAAGGCGACGTGCTTGGCGTCGCGCGGGTGGCCGGAATTATGGCGGCCAAGCGCACCCACGAACTGATCCCCCTGTGCCACCCGTTGCCACTCGATTCCGTTGCCGTGGAACTGAGCTGCCAACCCGCGGAGGAGGCAGTGGAGATCCGGGCGACGTGCGCCACCTCCGCCAAGACCGGCGTGGAGATGGAAGCGCTGACGGCGGCGAGCGTGGCCGCCCTCACCGTGTACGACATGTGCAAGTCGGTGGACCGTGCGATGCGAATTGACACCGTCCGGTTGCTCCACAAGGCCGGCGGCAAGTCGGGAACGTTCCGCGCATCATGATTTCCGTCGCGGACGCCCGGCAACGAATTCTTGAAGCCATGCCGCTGGTAGCCACCGAGCGGGTTGCGTTGACGAATGCGCTGGGCCGGGTGCTCGCCACCGATGTGACGGCACGCACCGACCAGCCGCCGTCAGCGGTTTCCGCGATGGACGGCTACGCCGTACGCTCGGCAGACGTGCAGGCGACTCCTTGCGATCTGGTCGTCATCGGCGAAGCCCCTGCCGGACGCCCGTTTGACGGATCCGTCGAAACCGGCGAGACGGTGCGCATCTTCACCGGCGCCCCGCTTCCCGATGGGACCGACAGCGTTGTCATCCAAGAAAACACGGAACCTGTGCAGAGCGGTGCAATCCGTGTCCTGAACGGAGTCGCATGCGGAAAACATGTCCGTGGTCGGGGCATCGATTTCAGGGAGGGTGATCCGCTGGTGACGGCAGGGAGTCTGCTCACGGCCCGCGACGTCGGTCTGTCGGCTGCCGCCGATTGGCCCTGGCTGAGTGTCCGGCGCCGCCCGCGGGTGGCCCTCCTCGCCACGGGTGACGAAATCGTCCTGCCGGGTGAAGCACGAAGGTCGGGACAGATCGTCTCGTCGAATACGTTTGCGCTGGAATCCATGATACGGGCCGTTGGTGGCGATGCGGTCGATCTGTCGCTTGTTCCCGACGACCCGGCGGCGCTTCGCGCGGCAATTGACGGGGTGCGTTCGTTTGACCTGCTGGTGACGACCGGCGGCGTGTCGGTCGGCGCCTACGACCTGGTTGGCCAGGCCCTCCAATCGGCCGGCCTGAATCGACATTTCTGGAAGATCGCCATGCGTCCCGGTAAACCTCTCTTGTTCGGGACACTTCCGGAGGGCCCACCTGTCCTGGGATTTCCCGGCAATCCGGTATCCACCTACGTGTGCGGCCTCGTGTTCCTTCTGCCGGCGTTGCGGACGATGCTGGGGCTCGACCCGGGCCCGCGCCTAGTGCAGGCGGAACTAGGCCGCGATCTGCCCGCGAACGACGTGCGGGAAGACTATCTCCGGGCGACCACCAGACGGGATGACAGCGGCTCGATCACGGTCCATCCCTTCGAGCTTCAGGACAGTTCCGTGCTTTCACTGCTGGCCCGAGCCGGCTGCCTGGTCATTCGCCCTCCGCACGCTCCCGCTGCCCGTGCCGGCACGCATGTCACCACGCTGCCCTTTCCCGCTGCGGCCGGGAGCACATGATCGGTGCACATCCAACCTGGTGATCGCGGGAGAGGACGCAAAGTGCTCACATTGACTTCTTGTTGCGAACAAAGTAGAACATAGAGGCATGGTCCGCCGCCGTTTTGGGTTCACCGCATGCTCACTCGCAAACAGCACGAACTCCTCGTCTATCTGAACAAACGGATCGAGGAGACCGGAATCTCGCCCTCATTCGAGGATATGAAAAATGCTCTCGGGCTCAAATCGAAGTCGGGGATCCACCGGCACTTGACTTCGCTCGTGGAGCGCGGATTTGTCGAACGGCTGCCCAACCGGGCCCGCGCAATCCGCGTGGTTCGAAAGCCTGAAGAAGCCGCTGCGACGGTGGACAGCAGCAGTCCGGGGCAGTGGGGAGCCCTGATCGATCTCCCATTCTACGGAACAATCGCGGCCGGCACCCCGATCGAGGCCATCCAGCACGAGTCCTTCATCAAGGTTCCGCCGACGATGAACCTGGGCACCGGGAGCGGCGAACACTTCGCGCTCAAGATCCAGGGGGACTCCATGATTGATGCCGGAATCCTGGATGGTGACATGGGGATTTTTCGCCGTCAGCAGACAGCCGAATCCGGGCAGATTGTTGTCGCGTTCATCGATGGCCGCGAAGCAACGCTGAAACGGTTCCGGCCTCAGGCCGATTCCATCCAATTGCTGCCAGAGAACAAGGACCTTGAGCCGATCGTGGTGCACCCGAGTCAGCTTCAGATTCAGGGCATCATGAAGGGGCTGTACCGCACCGCCATCTACTGAGGCTTTGCTTCCCGCTTGACGGGAGGCGCCAACCGCGTGCCGCCTGCCGGCGATGACCGCCGGCCATTTGCGCGCGTCACCCGTCGTCCGTTCCGAGGCCTTCACCATGACCGTAGTGACCCGCTTTGCCCCGTCGCCGACCGGGTTCCTGCACATCGGTGGTGCGAGGACGGCACTGTTCAACTGGCTGTACGCCCGGGGTCGAAAGGGCAAGTTTCTCCTCCGGGTTGAAGACACTGACCGGGTCCGGTCGACTCCGGAGGCAACGCAGGCGATTCTCGATGGACTCTCCTGGCTGGAACTCGATTGGGACGGCGAGGCCGTCTTCCAGTCAAAGCGATCTGATCGCCATCGTGAGGTCGCCGAGACACTCCTCCGCAACGGCGATGCCTATCGCTGCTACTGCACTCCGGAAGAACTTGCTGCCATGCGTGAGCAGGCGACCGCCGAAAAGCGCTCGATGTGGTACGACGGCCGATGGCGCGACCGAGATCCCGCTGATGCGCCCCCTGGGATCGAGCCCACGGTTCGCATCCGGACGCCCACCGCCGGGAGGACTGCCATCGCGGATAGCGTCCAGGGCGGCGTGACCGTCGAGAACAAGGAAATCGACGACTTTGTGATTCTGCGTGCCGATGGCACGCCGACCTACATGCTGTCTGTGGTGGTCGACGACTACGACATGGGAGTCACACACGTCATCCGAGGCGACGATCATTTCACCAACAGCTTTCGTCAGTGCCAGCTCTACGACCTGCTCAGCTGGTCGCGGCCCGCCTTCGCGCACATCCCCCTGATTCTCGGCGATGACGGCAGGAAGCTCAGCAAACGGCATGGTGCGCTCGGAATTGAACACTACCAACAGGCCGGATACCTCCCCGCAGCGCTCAGGAACTACCTCCTGCGGCTAGGATGGGCCCACGGCGATGAGGAGGTCATCGGCACATCGGACGCGGTCCGATGGTTTGACCTCGAGGGAGTCGGGCAGAGCCCCGCCCGTTTCGATCTCAGGAAACTCGACTATCTAAATGCCATCTATCTCCGTGAAACTGCTGATGCCGAGTTGGCGGCGATCATCGCGTCACGCCTAGTCACGGACGGCGTACCGGCCGGCCCGGAGCACATCGCGCGCCTGACCCGCGGCATGCATGACCTGAAGGCACGCGCCCGCACCCTTGACGAGCTGGCCACAGTTGGCCGGTTCTATGTACTCCCCCGCCCCCTTGCGCTCGACCCGAAAGCCGAACGCCAGCTTGATCCGGCCGCGCGAGCGCTCCTGCGGGACGTGTCCGAGGTCCTTGCTGCGACTGACGACTGGTCGAACGCCAACCTCGAGACCCGGATTCGCGAGTACGCCACGCGTACCGACACGAAGCTGGGCAAAGTTGCCCAGCCTCTCCGGGCGGCGCTGACAGGGGCCACGACTTCCCCGCCCATCTTCTCGGTTATGGACGTCTTGGGCCGCGCCGAGACGCTGGGCCGGATCGGCGACGTCGCCGACTGAGGCGCGTCAGATCAGATACAGCGACCGCCGTCCACCTCCAGCATCACTCCGGTCAGGAACTCTGCCTCGTCCGAAGCGAGGAACAGCGCCGCGTTCGCCACATCCGACGGTGTCGAGAGCCGTCCCATGGGTACCGTGGCGCGGAACCGCGCTCGTGCCTCGTCGGGGTCTCCGTCGCCGAGGAATTCTGGCAGCATCGCGGTTTCTCCGGCGACTGGACAAATCCCGTTCACCCGAATGTTCTCCGGCGCGAGCTCAAGCGCCAGCGTGCGGCTCAGCGTCAGCAGGGCCCCCTTCGTCGAATTGTACGGGGCGAGACCCGGCCGTGGCGCCAGCGCCGCCGTCGACACTGTATTCAAGATCACGCCGCCGCGTCCCTGCCGGCGCAGGACCGGCACGGCGTGCTTCGCGCCCAGGAAGCAACTCTTCACGTTGACTCGGAAAAGCTGGTCAAAAAACTCCTCGTCCACCTCAACGAGCGGCGTGGGCCTCATCCCGATGGCGGCGTTCTGAACTAGGATGTCGAGCTGCCCGAACGCATCGATGGCAGCTCCAATCATGCGGTTGGTATCAGCATCGCTTGCTACGTCGGCACCGCATGCGATGGCACCGCCGCCGGAACCTCGGATTGCCTGGGCAACCTGCTCGGCCCCATCGCCGTTAATGTCAGCGACCACCACGCGCGCCCCTTCCTCCGCAAAGCGGTGCGCGATGCCTTCTCCGAACCCACTGGCACCTCCGGTGACGATCGCGACTTTGTCCTGGAGTCTCATGGCAGTCCTTTCCGGCCCGTGCCTGAATCGTGTTGCAGACGTTCCAATAGGTATTGGGGAAGACTGCTGACCGCAAGATTAGAGCCGCGTCCCGCCGGGAGCGTGCCAAATGCCCGACGAATGCACGGCGGCGAAATCCTGGCTGGCTCAACGCCATCCTCCCGCGGGTCTCGGTTGCGAGGCGACCCAATCCCGTTCCGATCAACCTGTCTCCCCCTTCGGGGAGGAACCTGCTGCCATCGCGGCCGGGGCACAAGTTCTTCACGGGACCTGCGCAACCAACTCGTGAGCCCTGCTGAAGCTTGCTCAGTGCTTGCCCGATTTCATGCCGCGGACTGTTTCGCCGAATTCTCTTCAGATCCAGCAAGCGCCGCATCATGCTCCGCGCAACGTACCGCGATGAACCGTACTTCCGTCGGTCGCTGTGTCTGGCAGCTCGTTCCACAGGCCCGACATGCATCGTCGACCGTACGCCCTACGCCTTACGAACTGCTGCAACGGCGTCAGTTTGGCATTGCTGTACCGGTTGGCTTGATGGCGGCCCGCTCGAGTTCCACAGCTGATCCGTTGCAGACTATCCTGTAGCTGAAATGCACCGCTCCGAAAGGTGCTCAATCCGCACCCGTGGTTGCTAGCGGCCCGAGGACCTGCGTCGCTGAACCCCCCGGAAGTCGCTACCCTGCCGGCCGCACTCATGACCTCGCCAGGAGCTTTTCAACATGCGTATCCCTGCCCCATTGCTTGAAACTTATGTTGCCGAGATCTTCAAAGGCGCAGGTTGTCCCGACGATGAGTCCGACCGGATCGCGTTCTATCTCGTCCGAGCCAATCTGGCGGGGCATGACAGTCACGGGGTGATTCGGGTTCCGCGGTACCTCTCCTGGATGGAAATCGGGTCGGTCAAGGCGGGTGTGCAACCCAACGTGGTGAGCGAAGGTCCCACGCATGCCGTCGTGGACGGCTGTTTCGGTTTCGGGCAGTCGATCGGACCGTTTTGCGCCGACATTGGAATTGCCAAGGCCGAAGAACACGGTCTTTCCATCGTGGCAATCCGGAATTCGGGACACCTGGGGCGTATCGGCGACTGGCCGGAGCGGGCGGCCGACGCGGGAATCGCCTCGCTTCATTTTGTCAACACGTCCGGCCTTGGCCTGCTGGTCGCGCCCTACGGGTCACCTGATCGCAGATTCTCGACCAATCCCTTCGCAGCCGGCGTTCCCATCCCCGGCGAGGAGCCGCTCATCCTGGACTTCGCGACCTCCGTGGTGGCGGAAGGCAAGGTCTTGGTGGCTCATCAGGGCGGCAAACCATTGCCGGACGGCGCCCTGATCTCCGCGGACGGAGAGTTCTCGACCAACCCTGAGCTCATTTACGGTGTCGGGACCGCGGCAAATCCCAACGACATGCGCGGCGGCGGAGGTGCCATCCGCGCCATGGGCGAGCACAAGGGATCGGGTCTGGCGTTCCTCTGCGAAGTACTAGCTGGCGCGCTCACCGGCTCTGGCTGCGCTACTCCCGAGCAATCCAATCTTGCCAACGGCATGCTGTCCTTCTACTTCCGTCCGGACCTGCTTGGTTCCGAAAACGAATTCGCCGCAGAGATGGAGCGTTATCTCGCTTTCTTCCGGACTGCGCGGCCGCTTGATGGAACGGATCGTGTCATGATCCCGGGAGAGCCTGAGAACCGGTCCCGTGCCGATCGGCTGGCCAACGGGATTCCGCTGACCGACACGACGTGGGAATCCATTTGCTCCGCGGGCGACAACTACGGCGTACGCGCACCTGCGCTCGTTTCGGAAGCCATCGCATCGTGATTCTCGGCACCCGAGGCGCGGCGCTGCTCATCACGCTGCTGGCCGCGTCATCGGCGCTAGCCCAGGAAGTGGACTGCAGTGCGGATGCGGCGGGGGATCCTGTCTGCGAGCTTCGGATACAGAGCGGTGGAGAAGAAGCGTCCGACCTAGGTGTCTATAACGTTGCCCTGCTGCTGCAACGTCTGGCTCCCGCCACCGAGAACGCGTTCTCGTTCTCGATTGCGATTGATGCCGCCGAATGCGGAAACCCTCCGCGGCGATTCATCGAGGAACCAGCGGAGTTTTCCGGAGAAGAGTCGGAACTCAAGTTCAACTTTCCGCTGTTCCTGCACACTTCTGACGATGCAGGAGAGTACTGCGTTCGCGTGGCCGCATTCGGTTGCGAAGGAGGTTGCACCGACCAAATTGAGCTCAAGGTTGGCGATTCGGCCGTCATGCGTCAGGTCACGGATCCTCTCCTTCGCTAGCGCTGTGTGCCCGGCCCGTGCCGGAGGACATCACGAAGCGCAGTGACGACTCGCGCCACCATTGAATCGTCGAGCTCCGAGTGCATGGGAAGATTGACGACACGGGTCGTGATGTCTTCAGCCACCGGACAGGGAAGACCCAGTCCGGCGGAGCCACGAAATGCCGCCTGGGCAGGCAGGGTTCGCGGGTAGTACACGCGCGTCGGGATCCCGCGTTCGGCGAGCGCTGCCCGGATGGCATCCCGGCGATCTACCAGCAGGGAATACTGGGCCCAGACGCTGACGTTGCCATCGGGGACGACGGGAGTCTCCGCCAGGTCACACAACGCCTCCGTATAGGCATCGGCGATCGCGTTTCGCCGTGCAATTTCTTCCTGGTAGCCGGGAAGTTTGGCCAGCAGCACCGCAGCCTGCAGCGTGTCAAGACGGGAATTGGTGCCGATCCGCTGGGCGTCGTAAGGGTCCCCGGAAGTTCCGTGCGCGCACACGACTCGCCACCGCTCCATGCGTTCCCTGTCGTCGGTGAACATGGCGCCACCGTCGCCCCATGCACCCAGCGGCTTGCTGGGAAAGAAACTCGTGATGGTGGCGTCCCCAAACGCTCCGACCCTGCGGCCCTGCTGGCTGGCGCCAAAACTTTGGGCGCCATCGACCAGCAGAAACAGCCCCTCCTCCCGGCACAGCGGTTCCAGCCGCCCGTAGTCAGCCGGCAACCCAAAGAGGTCAACCGGCATTACGGCGCGAGGGACGAGATTCCCTGCCGAGCGCACGTGGCGGATCGTGTCGGCCAGCACCGCCGGATCCATCACGAACGTCCGAGGATTAATGTCGACAAAGATCGGGGTCGCGCCATTCAGTGCAACGGCGCCGCCAGTCGCCACGAAACTGAACGCCGGGACGAATACCGCATCGCCAGGACCGATTCGTTCCGCGCGCAACGCGATGTTCAACGCGTCCGTGCCATTGGCAACTGCCACGACATGCTTTGCGCCTGACCGGGCCGCGAGCGCGGTCTCCAGTTCCGCAACCTCGGGCCCGTTGACGAAACGGCCATGCCCCAAGACCGTCGCGATGCGCGCATCGATCTCCGGCCGCAATCGCTCGTACTGCCCTACGGGGTCAAGTAGACTTACAGCGGGTTGCGGCGAAGAGCGGCCCATCATCCGTTCTCCGGCGTCTGCAGCAGCACCGTCCGTTTCTCGTTAAGCGAGCGGAAACAGGCATCCAGCACGGTCATGACGCGTAGTCCCTCGGATGCTCCGCTCAGTGGAGCCACACCGGTCTCGACAGCTTCGACGAAAGCCGCGCATTCGGCAGCCAGGGGCTCCTGTTCGGGAAAGCGTATCGCGCACGGGGGCTGACCGGCAGGGGTGAGCTTTAGCTTCGCTTCCGCGGGCGCCACGTCGTCAAATACCGCCGAACCGGTTTCGCCGTGCACCTCGAAGCGCTGCACTTTCGAATCGCTACGCCAGGAAACGGTCGTCTGAGTCCTGAGACCGGTCCTGAAACGAAGCTCGATTGAGCATTGCGCGGCGGACGAGCCGTCCGAGTGGGGACCGTGGCCAGAGCAGCGAACCGATGATGGCAGCGCGCCGGCGCATGCGAGGATCATCGCGACATCATGTGGAGCGAACTCCCATAGGACGTGTTCCCGCGGAACTGCTGGCCCTGGGATAAGCCTGCTGGTCACGATGCTGTGCAGCGCCCCGAGACGGTCGCTGCGTACCAGCGACAGCAACGATTGAAACGCCGGGTGATAATGCAGCAGGTGTCCTGTCACTAACTGCAATCCTGAACATCGCGCATCGGCCACCAGCGCCTTCGCGGCGGCAAGGTCGGTGGTCATCGGCTTTTCGACGAACACGTGCAGGCCCGCAGCCAGAGCCGACGCTGCAATGTCGTGATGGGTGCCGGCCGGCGTCGCGATAGCAACAGCATCTACGTTCCCGGAACTGATGAGGTCGTTCGCGTTGTCATGGCCGGGCACCGACGGGCACGCGCGCACGGCTGTACGAAGTGCTTCCGAAGCCGAATCACACAATCCCGCCAGGCATCCGATCCCGTGAAAGTTTCGCGCCAGGTTCAGGCCCCAACGGCCGGTCCCCACGACACCCACGCGAACCCGCGTGTCACTCAACGCCAACGGCAACTCTTTGTGGGCAGGCCTGCTGAATCAGCTCGGCTGATCAGGTGGCGATCCGTCAGAGGGGTGCAGTACCAGTGCGGCGGAATTCAAGCAGTAACGCTGTCCGGTAGGCGGAGGGCCATCAGGAAAGACGTGGCCGAGGTGTGCGTCACATACCTGGCACAGCACTTCCGTCCGAATCATTCCGAAGCTCGTGTCCGTGCGTTCCGTCACACAAGTCGCGGCAAGAGGTCCCGTGAAGCTCGGCCATCCCGTACCGGAGTCAAACTTCGCATCTGAGGTGAACAATGAAGTTCCGCAACAAACGCAAACATAGGTGCCCTGGCGCTTCTCATCGCAATAACGTCCGCTGAAAGCGCGCTCGGTCGCGGCCTCGCGGGTAATGGCGTACGTCTGGGGCGACAACCGATCGCGCCAGTACGCATCCCGATCAGCTGCGTCCTTCCAGTCGTGGTCCATGCGCCAAGCTCCTGCTGCAGCAGCACTATACCCGCTCGACAGGGAAAGGCGCGCCCCAGCCTCCGGGACGGAAACAAGAGGCTGAATCAGGCACCAGCCGTGCCATTTCACCTGCTTCGAAATCGGATCGGGCCGACAGAGGCAGTCGATATCGTTCGCACCCAAGCCACCCTAATCTTCGCTCGTCGTATCGGATACGGCCCGCCGCCATGACAAGGGTCCTGCTAGGATTCGCGAACGACGGGAGGCGGACCCAAGTCCGCGTCACGGCGGTCCGTTCGGAGCCGCGACACGGAGCCGAATCAACCAGCCTTACGTCGCTGCCAATCATGCTTCGGAGCAAAGCCACGATGCCGACTGTTATTGCGCTTGCAGATTTACCCCGCTTCGCAGGGAAAGAGATTGGAACCAGCCAGTGGCTGGAAATGGACCAGGACCGCATCGACCGATTTGCCGACGCAACCGCTGACTACCAATGGATTCATGTCGATGCCGAGCGTGCCGCATCAGGTCCGTTCGGAACGACGATCGCGCATGGCTTCCTGACGCTATCGCTGATCAGTTCCTTCACGTCAGAGATCCTCAAGGTCGAGGGAATCGCCCGCACCATCAACTACGGCGCCAATCGCCTGCGATTTCTGACACCGGTTCGACCGGGCGACAAGATTCGAAGCCGCCTGGAAATCCTGCGTGTGGAAGACTTCAAGGGCGGAGTCAAGGTGGAGAATCGATCCACCGTGGAAATCGACGGGGCAGACCGGCCCGCCTGCATCGTGGAAGGGATCGCCGTTCATTACCCGGCATGACCGATCCCCGACCGGTCACCCGGGCGGCGGTACCCAATACCGCAGAAATTGCGCGAGCGCACAGGGAACAGTTGCATTGGGCAGGAGACACCGGACGGCAGATCGAATGAACCCATCATTACCAGCCATCCAGCCACGATTGTCCGCTGTTGGTCCCCGGATAACGCGGGTCGCGCTTGCCGGTCAATCGAATGCTGCGCTCGCACGGACGCCTGCACGAAGTTCCCGCCCCGGCGTCGAGGCGCTCGCGGAGCGCAGTCTCCGTCTGGCCGCGGTGATCCTCCTGGTGCTCACAGCAGTACTGGTACGCGGCCCGGAAGAAGCTCTCGCGGACGACGATGATTCAGGTGGGCGCATTGCCGTTCCAGAAGCTCGCCTGATCCCCAATTGCGCCCGGACTGGCGGCGGGATCGCAATCGCCGAAGCCCAAGGCCGGATCTACTACTGCCTGCAACGCGTCGTGGCCATCGAACGCCGCTACCCGAGCGCTTCAAAGTTCTTCTTCCTGCACGAATATGGCCATATCGCTCTGCAGTCGGGCGACGAGCTTCTGGTGGACTGTTGGAGCGCCCATGAGCTCTCCCACACCGCCCGAGGCGACGAAGTCCTGGCCGCCGCCCGTCGCTACATCGAGCAATTCAAGCTGTACATCCCAAAGTACGGGGGAACCGGAGCCGATCGCTCCGAGCTCCTCAAGGGCTGCTACGACGAGGGCCTGGCTTGGCTCGAGCGGGCCCGGACCGAAGGTAGGCGGCCACCCCCGCTTGCAACCGGGAGCCGCCAGTGAGTGTGCACTCCCCGGTGCCCCGCGACTGCTCCGACCGAAAATGTGATCTGCCCGTGGGCCAGGAGCCGTCCCGACACGATGGAACGGATCATGTGGCACACGTGCGCGACGCGGCACTCCAGGCGCTTCCCGCACTCCCGCACGTGAGCCCGTTCTTCGCCCGCCGGCATGCAGCTATCGCTGCCTAGGGTGCCAGCCGGTCGTGCTGCCACCCATTCCTGGTGCGTACGAACCGCAAGCGTTCGTGCAGACGATCGTCACGGTGGCGCCAGAACTCAATCCGATCCACTGTGATGCGATAGCCCGTCCAATGGGGGGGACGGTCCACTGGCCTGCCTGAGAATTGCTCCAAGGTGTCTTCGAACTGCTGGCTCAATTCTTCCAGTCCACCAGGCAGCACGCTCGATTGCGCACTTGCCCACGCGCTGATCTGACTCCCACGAGGTCGGGACGCAAAATAGCGATCTGCTTCTTCATCGCTCACGAGCACTGCCATGCCTTCGACTCTCACTTGTCGGCCCAGCACCGGCCAGTGCATGACCAGCGCGGCTTTCGGGTTGCCCTTGAGCTCCCTTCCTTTCCGGCTTTCGGTGTTCGTGTAGAACACCAGGCCACTGGCATCGATTGCCTTGACCAGCACCATTCGCGCTGCCGGCGCCCCGTTCTCTCCCACGGTTGCGAGGCACGCGGCCGTCGGATCCTGTGTCTCTTCTCTGGCGGCGTCGGCACGCCAGGTTTGCAGCAGCTCAATCGGGTCATCGACCGCTGGCAATGGTGTAATCGGGCTATCTTCCATCTGTTCCCCGGTGCGCGAATCGGCGCGTAGGTGGTTGCGGCCCGGGAGCACGGTCCCAAACAAATGTCAAATTGCGGTCCCGCACCCGGTGGATCAAGCCGTCAACTCCACGCACCGAGTCTGCGAAGGCACTGGCAGGTTCGCCGGTCGACGACACCGTAGCTGGCGTAAACCCCCCGGTCTGCTCCGCCGCCTCGTCGGCTAACACACGTGCCCACGTCGTCAGCCGGCTGGCCGCGAGAAGTTTTCGGCGCCGAAAGAGGCCGCGCCAGCCGCAAACGACGAATCTGCCGTGTTTCCTGACAAGAGCCCACCCGTTGCAACCGACGGCTGTTTCGGACACTAGGCTCCCGCCGGTCTCACCGCTAGAACCATGTACCAACCGGTACAGGAGAATCATCATGGGCAAGGCATCGGATCTGCTGGTCAGCGCGTTGGAAGCCGAGGGTGTCAACACGATCTTCGGCATACCGGGCGAAGAGAATCTGGACTTCCTGGACTCCTTGACCCGATCCAGCAAGATCAGACTGGTGCTGACACGCCATGAACAGGCAGCCGGCTTCATGGCGGCCACTTATGGCCGCTTTACTGGCAAGGCCGGAATCTGTCTCTCAACACTGGGGCCGGGTGCGACGAATTTCACCACTGCCGCCGCGTACGCGACCCTCGGCGGCATGCCCATGATGATGATCACCGGCCAGAAGCCGGTGAAACGCTCGAAGCAAGGCCAGTTTCAGATCCTCGACGTGGTCGAGATGATGAGGCCGATCACGAAGTACGCACATCAGATCGTTTCCGCCGACAACATTCCCACCCGTGTGCGTGAAGCCCTGCGACAGGCAGAGGAGGAAAAGCCCGGCGCAGTCCATCTTGAACTGCCTGAGGACGTCGCCGGAGAACCTACCCTGGAGCGACCGGTCGCCGCGTCCTATGTGCGTCGGCCGATCGCGGAAGAGAAGGCGGTGCGGGCGGCCGTGGAGCGGATTGCCAACGCCAAGTCTCCGATCATTGTGATCGGCGCGGGAGGAAACCGGAAACTGACCAGCCGCATGCTGACCGAGATGGTGGAACGGTTTCGGATTCCCTTTGCCACAACGCAGCTCGGAAAGGGGGTCATCGACGAAGCTCACCCTCTGTTCATGGGCTGTGCGGCGCTGTCCGCAGGCGATTTCGTGCATCGCGCGATCGAGAGCGCGGACGTGGTGATCAACGTCGGCCACGACGTGATCGAAAAACCTCCCTTCTTCATGCATCGCGGTGAGGCGCCCGAGGAGCGGCCACACCAGTCGGACGTCGACCCGGTTCGCGTGGCCAGAGGCACCGCCGTCATCCATGTGAACTTCCGGTCCGCCGAGGTGGATCCTGTCTATTTCCCGCAAATCGAAGTCGTGGGTGACATTGCCAATTCCATTTGGCGAATCAGCCGGCTGCTGGAACTTGAAGAAACGTCCTGGGACTTCGATCGCATGCGTGCCATCAAGGTTCATCACGATGCCAGCATGGCCGAAGGCGAGGACGACGGCAGGTTCCCGATCTACCCGCAACGCCTGGTACGAGACGTCCGAAGCGTCATGCCCGATGATGGGATCGTGTGTCTCGACAACGGGGTGTACAAGATTTGGTTCGCCCGCAACTACCGTGCTCGCGGCCCGAACACCGTACTCCTCGACAATGCCCTGGCGACCATGGGGGCAGGGCTGCCGTCAGCGATGGCCGCCCACCTCGTCCATCCCGACCGCAAGGTGATGGCCGTTTGCGGCGATGGCGGGTTCATGATGAACTCGCAGGAAATCGAGACCGCGGTTCGTCTGAAAATGAACCTGACCTGTCTGATCCTCAATGACGGTGCCTACGGAATGATCCGCTGGAAGCAGGCGAACATGGGTTTCTCGGACTGGGGCCTCGAGTACGGAAATCCTGATTTTCGCGCTTATGCGGAGAGTTACGGAGCCGCCGGACATTGCGTCGAGAGCGCCGGGCAACTCGCACCCCTGCTCGCGACATGCCTTTCCAGCCCGGGAGTACACCTGATCGATTGCCCGGTCGATTACTCTGAGAACGACCAAATCCTGAATCACCACATCCAGAATCAGAGTGCGGCCATCGGGACATGATCAGCGGGGCGACGGCCGTCTCGCTGGACGTCAGGAACGCGTGCATTCATATGCATATCTTTCGGTGGTGAGTTGGGGCCACGAAACATGCATCGCCGGTCCCCGGTGGGCTCGAAGCGCAGCCAATCCGAGGCCCAACGTCAATTTGGGAGGAAGTCCCGATGAACGCCACGCTGCAGTCGCCAGTCCCGTTTGAGAACTGGACCATCACGAAGCCTGCTAAGCGCGGCCGGAAGGGAGTCGTGGTCGCACAGGAAATCGAAGCGGCGGGCATCGGCGCGGACATGTTCGAAAGCGGCGGAAATGCAGTGGATGCGGCCATCGCAACCGCGCTCGCCCTGTCCGTGACGGAGCCGTGGATGAGCGGGTTGGGCGGCGGCGGCTTCATGGTTGCCTACATCGCTTCGGAGCAAGAAGTGAAGGTCGTCGACTTCGGCATGGTTGCCCCCGGCCAGCTTGATCCTGCTGACTTCCCGCTGACCGGCTCTCAGGGGGCTGAGATGTTCGGATGGCCGCAGGTAAAGGACGACGCCAACATTCACGGTCCCAAATCGATTGCTGTCCCGGGTGCGGTCGCAGGCTATGGGCTGGCAGCCACGGCATTCGGCCGCAAGCCGTGGTCGGAACTCGTTGACCCTGCCATCCAGCTCGCGGAACGCGGGCACCGTGTGACCTGGTGGACAACCCTTCAGGTCGCTGCAGAAGCCGGTTTGCTGGCCGGCTATCCGGCTTCCGAACGCGTCTGGCTGCCCGGCGGTTTCCCGCCGTCGATGCTCCCGGAAACGGCAACCTCATTTCTTCCGATGCAGGGGCTGGCGCGATCATTGCGGGTGCTGGCCGACGAGGGCCCTCGGAGTCTCTATGAAGGAACCCTGGCCCGGTCGGTGGCAACCGACGTGCAAGCAGCGGGCGGATACCTTTCGGAGGCGGACCTTGCAGCGTATTCCGCCCGCCTCACTGCACCGCTCCAACTGGCACGCGGGGACGCGGTCTACCATCTACCTCGTGGTCTGACGGCCGGGCCGACGTTTGCGGAGGCCCTATCGCAACTTCCGGGCTTTGATTCGCGCGAACCGGACGCCGTTGCCTACCGGGCTTACGCCAAAACGCTGGTCGATGCCTACCGAGGCAGGCTCGAAAGCCTGGGACATGCCGGTGACGACGGTAGCCAGAGCTGCACAACCCACGTCTCTACGGCGGACACCGACGGCAATCTCGTCATGCTGACCACTACCCTGCTATCTCCGTTCGGTTCGCGAATGGTGCTGCCGGGCAGCGGGATCCTGATGAACAACGGGATCAACTGGTTCGACCCGCGGCCGGGCAGGCCCAACTCGCTTGCCCCCGGTCAACGTCCGCTGTCCAACATGTGTCCCATGGTGGCGACGCGAAATGGCTCGCCATGGTTCGGATACGGCGCTTCGGGTGGGCGCAAGATCATGCCGGCGGTGTTTCAGCTCGCATCCTTCACGAACGACTTCGGCATGGACCTGGAAACCGCCCTTGCCCATCCAAGGCTCGACGCGAGCGACATCGACACGCTGGTTCACGATGGGCGTCTCGACAGCGGTGTCGCCGCGGAAATCAGCGCGGTTGCCCCATCGACTCCCTGGGGACCAGCTTCGTTTCCTTCCATGTACGCCAATCCATCCGGCGCGGTGATCACGCTCGACGGGGAGTGTGTCGGCGCTGTGCATCCGTATTCCCCGGTCAGCGGCGTGGCGGCGGCATAGATTCCGCGCGCGCCGTCCACGAGGAACATGCACCTCTGCTCGAATCGACAGCATTCGCCTGACCTGATCCCGTTAGACTGGTGTTCGTGCGAGCCACGCTCGCGAGTCCCGTAACCTTCATTCTTCGAGACGCTTCGCGATGATTCCCCGCTACGCCCGCGCCGAGTTGGCCCGCCTCTGGGAGCCGGAAACAAAGTTCTCGATCTGGCTCGAGATCGAGGCCCTAGCCTGCGAAAAGCAGGAACAGCTGGGCACCATCCCCCGCGGTGTGGCCGAAAAGTTGCGACAGCATGGACGCGTCGATATCCCGCGCATCGACGCCATCGAGCAGGAGGTTCGCCACGACGTCGTTGCGTTCCTGACCAGCTTGGCCGAGCAGGTTGGTGAAGAATCGCGCTTCGTGCATCACGGCATGACATCGTCGGACGTTCTCGACACGTGCTTTGCCGTGCAGCTGACCCGAGCTGCCGATTTTCTGTTGAAGGACCTGGACGAACTCCTGATCGCCCTTCGCGCTCGGGCGCACGAAGCCAAGGACATGGTCTGCATCGGCCGCTCACACGGTATCCACGCCGAACCGACCACCATGGGTCTCAAGTTTGCTCAGGCCTACGCGGAGTTCGATCGGAACCGTGACCGACTGCGCTCGGCCCGGGAAGCTATCGCGACATGCAAGATGTCTGGTGCCGTCGGTACGTATGCCTCGATCTCCCCGGAAGTTGAGGCACATGTCGCCAATCAGCTAGGGCTCGTACCCGAACCCGTGTCGACACAAGTCGTGCCGCGCGACCGACATGCCATGTTCTTCGCAACGCTTGCCGTCGTCGCGAGTTCGGTTGAGCGGGTTGCGACTGAGATCCGGCATCTGCAGCGGACCGAGGTGCGGGAGGTGGAGGAGGCATTTTCCGAGGGGCAGAAAGGGAGCTCGGCAATGCCGCACAAACGAAACCCCGTGCTGTCGGAAAACCTTACCGGGTTGGCCCGCCTCGTCCGCTCGATGGCGTTTCCCGCGCTGGAGAACGTAGCCTTGTGGCACGAGCGCGATATTTCGCATTCCTCGGTCGAGCGCATGATCGCCCCTGACGCCACGATCACGCTTGATTTCGCCCTGGCCCGCTTAACCAATGTTATCAAGAACTTGGTACTGTACCCCGAAAACATGCGAGCAAACCTCGGCCAGCTGGGCGGCCTGCATGCAAGCCAGGCGGTCCTGCTCGCGCTTGCCGAGGCGGGAGCTGCGCGGGAGGTCGCCTATCGCATCGTCCAGCGCAATGCGATGCGGGCTTGGAGCGAGGAAGGAAGTTTCCGGGATCTGCTCAGCGGCGATCCCGACGTGACCGCCTATCTCGCGCCGGAAGCATTGGCCGCAGCCTTTGACGATGCCCGGCACGTGCGCAATGTCGACATCGTGTTCGAACGTGTGTTCGGGGCCACCGTCATTCCGACATGATCTCGGATTTCGCCTGATCCAGCAGGCGGTCCATCTCGGCGCGAATTTCGCTCTCACTCTTGTGCATGCCGGCTGCCTCAAAATCGGCCTGCAGCTTCCGAACCACGTCAGCGTCGCCAGGCTCATCGAAGTCGGCCTCTACCACCTCCTGCGCATAGCTCGCCCGCTCCGCTTCGGGACGCCCCATGACTTCGGCAGCCCAAATTCCCAGCAGCTTGTTTCGCCGCGCGACCGCCCGAAACTGCAGCTGCTGGTCATGCACGTACTTCTTCTCGGCTTCGTCCTTGCGATCATCGAACGTAGTCATGATTTCCTCCTCCCACCAGGATTCCAAGGTGTAATCGCGGATTCTTTCGTTTCTGAAGTACTCGTAACAACATCCTGTAATGCAAGGCTAAGTCCTTTCTCCCCAATACCGCAACAAATCAGCGGATGGGCCTATCAGCACGGCCGAATGTACGGCGCAATGGTCACGATGTCATCGCACTGCGGACGTCGCCCAGGCACCGCGATGATCACGCCACAATGCCGACACCGCGCTAGAAATACTGTGCTCCTGAGATACCGCTCCCGGTTCGCTGCGGCAGAGCTGAGCGGCTACCGCCCAGGCGAAGACGCCGTCGTAGGTGGATCGCAGGCAACCGTCTCCATTTTCGCCGGAATCGACAGCTCCAAGATCTTCAGGTCATCCGATGTGCCGATCTCGTTGTGCCGCATCCCGCCAGGGATGAACAGTGATTCGCCTTCCTCGAGCCGAATCACATCTCCGGTTTCAAACTCCAGTTCCACCCATCCCTTCAACGCGTAGATGAACTGACCTTCGCAATCATGGTAGTGCCAGCCGGTTGGTTCCGTCATGCCACGGATCGCTGTCATGGTCTGGGCCCGCAGCTTCCCGAGACTGGCTTCCGTCACCCCCAAATCCCGGTAGGTGAAGAAATCGCGCCGGCCCTGCACGCTCGGAGCAGTTTCCGGGGTAGCGTGCGCCAGCTTCTGGACTAGTCGGACATTAGACATCGGCATCTCCTCCAAGATGCCCGAAGTGTAACGGCCGGTCGTGCGGTTGCCCAGAAAGACAGGCGCAGGTTTCCAGGATTTGCGCGAGATTGTCCGCAGCGGCTCCCCAACCCGGCGTCACCGGACCGGTCGCGTGATCCTCGGGACCTCATTGGGTACGATTCCGGGGAATCCCGTCCAGGTTTGGCCACTATGTGCACGCTCGCCCTGCTCTTGCGCCCCGATCACCGCTGGCCCGTGATCATCGGGACTAATCGCGATGAACTGGTCTCGCGGGCATGGAAGCCGCCGGGCCGCCACTGGCCAGCCCGACCTGCCGTGTTCGGCGGCGTCGACCTGGAGAGGAACGGAACCTGGCTTGCCATGAACGACGCCAACGTCATGGCGATGCTCCTCAATCGCCCTGTCCCGGATCCGCTCACACCCGGGTATCGAACGCGCGGCGACCTTCCCTTGCTGGCACTCGATCATGATTCGGCGATCGACGCAGCGGCGGCCGTCATGCAGCTGGATGCAGGGCAATGGAAGCCGTTCAACCTCGTTATCGCGGATCGGGACACCGCCATTTGGATCCGGGCCCAAGGCACCCTGACCCAACATCGGTTTCCGACCGGTCTCTCGCTGCTCGCCAACGGTGAACTGAACGCAATGTCACACGCGCGGATCGGCACTTACCGACCGTTATTCGAGCGCGCTGCAGCGCCGGACCCGGACAGGGATCGCTGGCAGGAATGGGCCCAGCTGCTTGGACAGACACCGGTTCCCGGCGGTGCGACCGATACGGGGATGGTGATCCCTGTTGATCACCGCGGTTTCGGGACGGTTTCCAGTACCATGCTCGCCATTCCGGCCGATCCCGGCACCCGCCCTGCCTGGAAGTTCGCGCCCGGACCGCCTGACCAAAGACTGTTCGCCTCTGTCTCGACCGGGAGCTCCGGCCCGGGATACCGAGTGCCGCGTTGACTCGACCTCCCGATCAGCACATCTTCCCAACTTGAGCCCGGCCAGAAGCCGACGAGCTTGTGACAAACCTGTTCAGGGAACCAATCGATGCGTTACCTATGCCTCTTTGCGCTCGCGCTGGTACTTGCCGCAACGGTCCCGGAAACTGCGACGGCCCAAACCGCCGCGTCTGGAAGCGAAACCATCGATCTTCGCCGCGAGTCGATGGCGGCGATGTGGCAACGCCTCGATCGGCTGTCCGCACTGATCACGGAATCGCGGGCAGACGTCAGTGCGACTGGGGAACAGATCATCGTTCAACCAGAACAGATGTCGCCCACGGAAGTTTATGCATTGGTCCACGGGACTGAGCCTTCCACCGATGCCCGCGACATTGCCGACCTCCTGGATCATGTGCGGACTCTCTGGCCGTCCATTACCAACCGCGGATGGCACGGGGCAACCCGAGCGGAACCGGTCATCTGGGTACTACCGGGAGTATTTCAGCGGTACTTTGACGACACGATCAACGCCTCCGTCTCGCTGGTCGAGGCCTTGTCCAGTGACGACGGCCCGGCAGCACAGCGCTCCGTTTGTCAGCTGAGCCGCACATGCGGCCGCTGCCACTCGATCTTCCGGCGGGTTACCCACGGCGATCTCAAGGTGGAAGGCAACGGATGGACCGGCAATTACGCCGCCTGCCGAGGGCTCACGTTCTGATTGGCACCGCCGGACAGCGACGATCGCAGACTGTGATCGCCGCGTGCGAAGGGCTGCCTAGCGGCCACCGGTAGCCAACGAGATTCGACAGCCGGCAAGTGCGTCGCGCAGGCGCGATTCGTCGCCGGCTGCAGCGTAAGCCCGCGCCGCCCGCTTGCCCTTTTCAACCGCGGGATCCACGAGGCTCGCGTCGAGCTGCAGTTCGCCGATCCGCATGCGCAATGCCGACATCAATGTCGACGCAGCCGCTGAGTCGCTGGCCTCCGACGCGACTTCGGACACCCCCGCACACCAGGCAAGGTGTGCCCCGTGCGCGGCAGTTTCCACCGCAGTCGCCAAACCCGGGGCGGTCATGAGAACGGCCCCCAGCGCGGCACCGACCAAGTGACGCCGTCTGCCGCTTGGCCGGATTTCGCGCGGCTGCCGAGATGCCGGCAACCTACGGGAGCGTGTCAAACCAGTCCTGCAGCGCATGGCCGATCTCGTGGGGGGAATCCTCCTGGATGAAATGACTGCCCTTGACCGTCACTTCCGTCTGGTTCCTCCATGTCCGGCAGAACTCGCGTTGGGGCCCCACCAGAATGGCGCCGGGTTCCGCGTTCACGAAGAGCTTCGGGAAATCCGTTTCCGGCAGCCAGCCTGCGTACTCCTCAACGATTGCGCAGACGTCGGTGGGTGTGCCGCCAACCGGAATCTCGCGCGGCCAGGTGAGCGTCGGACGGCGTGACTCGCCTGGCTGCACGAAGGGTCGGCGGTATACCTCCATTTCCGCGTCGGACATCTTTCTCAGCACTGAACCGGGCAACACACGCTCGACAAACATGTTGCGGTCCAGAATGAGCTCTTCCCCCTTCGGCGAACGGAAGCCCTGAAAGATTCCCCGCGAAGCTTCGGGCCACTCGTTCCAGTCCACGGTACGGACGATTGCCTCCATGTAGGCGATGCCGCGAACGGCTCCGGGGTGCCGGGCCGCCCAGTGAAAGCCGAGCGCCGAGCCCCAGTCGTGCACCACGAGCGTGAGGCGATCACCGATACCCAACGCCTCGATGAAGCCGTCCACGTACTTGCGATGATCGCGAAACCGGTAGGTTCCGGGCCCGGTCTCCGGCAGTGGATCCGAATCCCCCATCCCGACCAGATCCGGCGCCAGGCACCGTGCCCGATCTGACAGGTGCGGGATGATGTTTCTCCAAAGATAGGCAGACGTAGGGTTCCCGTGCAGGAACAGGACCGGATCTCCGCTTCCTTCGTCGACGTACGCCAGCTCCAGACCCGCAACCTTGATGCGCTTCTTGGGCAGTTCCTTGCTGGCAATCTCGTTCGCAGCAGCCATGGACCCGTCAGCCTCCGACAAACGCGGGCGACCGCTTTTCGGCAAATGCCGAGACGCCCTCGATGCCGTCAGGACTCTGGACCGCCCGGGAAATCTCGCGCGATTCCGCATCCATCTGGCTTTCCAGCGTCCCGCCGGCCGAAACCAGCAAGAGACGCTTGACAGCTCCGTACGCCTCGGTGGGACCGGCCGCCAGGTGCTCAACCTGCCGAGCCACCTCTGCATCGAGCTGGTCGTTGTCGCAGACCCGGTCGATCATGTTCATCGCCAGTGCCTCTTCAGCCGTAAAGCGACGATTCGTCAACATGAGCTCGCGCGCCCGTCGAAGCCCCACGAGCCGAGGCAGGAAGTACGTTGAGCTTCCGTCGGGAGACAGTCCGGCAGCGGTATACGCCAAGGAGAACTTCACCGAGCGGGCTGCGAACACCAGGTCGCAACTCATCGCCAGCGACAGTCCGCCGCCCGCGGCGGTTCCCTGAATCTTGCAGACGACCGGCGCTGCCATGCGGTTAAAGTGGGAAATCGCGCCATGGAGATAGGTGGTCATCCGGAGAATCTCCGTGCCAAGCTCAGAGCGCTGTTCATGGAAACTGACGAAGTGCTTGAGGTCACCGCCGGCGCAGAACATGGGGCCCCGAGCCTCCAACAGCACCACCCTCACCTGCGGGTCGCCCGCCGCCGCTACGGCCGCGTCGTACAACTCCTTCGTGGTATCGAGATCCAGAGCGTTTGCCTCGTCAGGCCGGTTCAGCATGATGCGGCCAACCGCACCCTCTCTCTCATACAAGACTTTACGGGCTCCCATATTCCTGATTCCTCTTGTGAATGAACATGAAGCGACAGCGGGGTGGATGCGCACCAACCTACCAAGGCTCGGCCCAGGGTCGCAGGTCGAACTCGAAACTCCACGCGCTCCGGGGCTGCTTATGCACTGACCAGTAGGCCTCTGCAATGTCCTTCGGGTCCAGCACGTTGGGCTTCAATGGACGGGTCTCGAGCAGGTCCCGGCGGTGCTCGCGAATGAATGCCGTGTCGATGGGCCCATCGATCACTGCATGCGCCACGTGGATTCCCTGCGGACCGAGTTCCCGTGCCATGGATTGCGCCAGCGCCCGCAATGCAAACTTGGCACCAGCAAATGCCGCAAAGCCACTGCCGCCGCGCAAGGAGGCAGTCGCTCCGGTAAAGAAGATGCTTCCCGACCGGCGAGGGGCCATGTGGCGCGCGGCTTCGCGGCCGGTCAGAAACCCCGCGTACGTGGCCAGTTCCCAGATCTTTCGATAGACGCGGCTGGTTGTCTCGACGATCGGGTACTGAACGTTGGGCCCGATATTGAACACCACTACCGCGAGCGGTCCGATGTCGCGCTCGACATCTGCGAACAACGTGACGACCTCGTCTTCGATGCGTGGGTCGAGCGCGAAGGGATGAACGGCCAGATCCTCCGAGCGCAGCCGCTCCACCAGACCGGTCAGCCGATCCAGTTTCCGCCGGGTCACGACGGCCGTGTAGCCGCCACGGGCAAAGCGGGTCGCCACCGCTCCGCCGGTGGCGTCGCCTGCACCTACCACCAGGATCACTTCCCGAACATCAGCTCGACTCATCATTCTGCCTCCGGGCCACGAAGTGCAAAACCGCCTGGCAAGGGTCTCCGCGAGACCAACTCACCCGCAACGGATTATGCTCCACGGGGAAATGGCCAATCTGATCCACTCGCGAACCCGCCTACGGGGCATCGGCGGGATCCTGGCGGTCATGTTCGCGGGCCTGGCTCCTGAAGCCGGCGCCGTGGAGACGCGGCCGGTGGAACCGGTGGAGGTGACTCCGCCGCTTTGCAACCGATTTCAGCACAACGGCAAGCTTGCATGCACCAACATCGTGGAAGTCGTGGTACGAATTCCCGATGCCGCAAGCAATCCCGGCCTGGTGCGTTGCGTGCTGTATTCGGAAGAACAGCAGGTGCTCGGCACCGGAGAAGCGATCCTGCGCCCGCCGGAAGGCAAGCTTTGGGTCGTGCTGCGCGCACGGGCTCGGTTCGGTGTCACCACCCTGCATGCTCGAACAGCCTGCACAATCCAGCCCCCCTATTGGGTCCGCGAATGAAGCAGCCGGTCCGGACAGGCTGATTCGGCGACGCCTTCACCATTCAGAGGCCCAAGTGCGGAGCCGGCTGTGAGCGAGGTCACACGGAGCATGGGCCGGCCTTCTGTCGACCGGTGGGACGCCGCCCTGAGCGCTGGTTTGACGTCCAGAACAAATGGTGGATACTGCATCCGTCCAGCGAATCGCCCGTTATGGCTCAGGCTGATTTCGCTGATCGCTCCTGTCAGTCTCGATGGTTTGGATTGCTGGCCATGCACGCGGTCATTCGTACAGGCGGAAAACAGTACAGAGTTGCCCCGGGAGACGTGGTCACCGTGGACCGCCTCGTAGACGATGCGGGTGCAACGGTCACGTTCGATGAAGTTCTGATGGTGTCAGACGGCGAACGCTCGATAGTTGGCACTCCGCTGCTGGAACACGCCAGCGTTACCGGAACCGTGGCAGAGCAGATGCGCTCACCGCGGGTGATTGTGTTCAAGAAGAAGCGCCGCAAGCACCACCGCAAGCGCAATGGACATCGGCAGCGCTTGACGGTAGTCCGCATCACCGATATCAACATGAATGTGCAAAATCACGGGGAAGCGGCCAAGCCGGAAGGCGATTCCGCCGCCACTGCACCCGCGTCCGAGGACGTCGCATCCGCGGCCGGCGACGCGTCTGTCGACAGTTCAGAGTAGGGAGCGCACAGCATGGCCCACAAGAAAGCAGGCGGATCCTCACGCAACGGCCGGGATTCTGCCGGACGCAGACTCGGAGTGAAGAAATACGGTGGCGAACGCGTCCGTGCCGGGAACATCATCGTTCGCCAGCGCGGGACCAGATTCCACCCTGGTGCAGGCGTCGGCATCGGCAAGGACCACACGCTGTTCGCCCTGTCCGACGGACAGGTCGTGTTTCGCACGAAAAGCGGCGGTCGATCGTACGTCTCGGTCGACGCCGGCAGCGCCTGAGGAACACTCGCGCGACACTACTGCTGACGCTGCTGAACAGCGTCGGACTATCTTCGATTTCCGTGTCGCAGCGCGCGGTTGCGCCCCCAACCCTCCAATCAGTAGTGCCAGGGCGCCCGGGTTTCGGGAGCCGCTCAGGTTGCACGTCAAGGCCCGCTGCCTGACACTTGCCCAAGTTTCCTCCGCCTACGCCTTCCAAGCTGTACATCTGGAACATGTCCGGCAAGGATTTGCCGACCATCAACGGGACGGAGGGGTTCGACCGCCATGAGCCGTTTCCTTGATCAGGCAAAGATCCTTGTCCGTTCCGGCGACGGCGGCAACGGATGCGTGAGTTTTCGGCGTGAGAAGTACGTCGAGTACGGGGGTCCCGACGGCGGCGACGGCGGCCGTGGTGGCAGCATCGAAGCCGAGGCCGTCGGGTCTGCCAACACGCTCATCGACTTCCGTTATCGCCAGCACTACCGCGCCCAGCGAGGCATCGACGGCGCTGGCCGGAAGCGCACCGGCGCGAATGCCCCGAATCTACTGCTGAAGGTGCCCGTCGGCACCGAGATTCTCACCGACACGGGCGAACGCCTGGTTGACCTCACGCGCGCCGGAGAGCGGCACACTCTGGTCGAAGGAGGTGCCGGAGGGCGCGGGAACACTCGCTTCAGAACGTCAAGCAATCGAGCTCCCCGGATCGCCACCAAAGGCGGCCCGGGGCGCGAGATGTGGCTCCGTCTTCGTCTGAAACTGCTGGCCGATGCAGGGCTTGTCGGCCTTCCCAACGCCGGTAAGTCTACGTTCTTGGGCTCGGTGTCCCGCGCCCATCCACGCGTCGGCGCCCACCCTTTCACCACCCTGACCCCGACCCTGGGCGTGGTCCGTCACGACCTCGACCGCGAGTTCGTGCTGGCGGACATCCCAGGCCTGATCGAGGGCGCACATCACGGAGCAGGACTCGGGGACCGGTTTCTCGGGCATGTCGAGCGCTGCGCGGTCCTGCTCCATCTGGTTGATGCGGCGGGGAATGACGCCGGGTCCGCGTACCGAACGATCCGTCACGAGCTTGACCAGTATGGCGCCGGGCTGGCCGAAAAGCCGGAAGTCGTGGCCCTCAGCAAGGCGGATGCAGTCGGGCAAGAGGACCTCGACCGACAGTGTGCGAGCCTGGTCGAAGCGGCTGGCCGCCCCGTGCTCAGGCTGTCTGCGCTGTCGCGGCAAGGCGTCGACGAAGCCGTGGCCCTGCTCGCCACGCACGTGAGCGACGTGCGCTCCGCGCGGGCCGGAGGCAGCCCTTGAGCGCCGTCTCGCCCCTGGAGGGGGCGCAGCGTGTGGTCATCAAGATCGGCTCGGTTCTCGTGGCTGACACCGCGACAGGGGCAATCCGAGAGACCTGGCTCAACGCGCTGGCCCGCGATGCGGCAATCCTTCGCGAACAGGGACGGCAGGTGCTGATCGTGTCGTCAGGGGCCGCCGCTGCAGGCCGGGCGTTTCTCCCGCCGGACGTGCACCTCCGACGGATCGACGAGCGGCAGGCTGCCAGCGCGGTTGGCCAGATAGCCCTGCTGAACGCCTGGCGCAACGCGTTCCAGTCCTGCGGGTTCACCGTGGCGCAGGTCCTTATCGGCCATGACGATCTGGAAGAACGCCGGAATTCCCTGAACGCGCGAGCGACGCTCGAGATGCTGTTGCGGCTCGGCATCGTTCCCGTGATCAACGAAAACGACACCGTCGCAACCCGCGAACTCCGTTACGGCGACAACGATCGCCTGGGGGCCCGCATCGCCCAGCTGGTCAGCGCACATGCGCTGGTGATGCTGTCCAGCACTGACGGGCTGTACACCGCCGATCCAGAACTTGACCAGGGTGCGAGACATATCCCCGAAGTTTCTGTAATTACACCTGACATCGAATCGATGGCAGGCGAAAGTACGACGGACAGCGGCTCCGGTGGAATGGTCACCAAACTGCAGGCGGCCCGCATCGTCACGGCGGCCGGCTGTTCGATGGTGATTGCCGACGGCCGCGAGCCCGGGGCTCTCGGAGCGCTCCTGAACGGCGCCCGCGCCACCTGGTTCCTTGCCACCGGATCGCCGCGCTCCGCCCGCAAGCGCTGGATTGCCAGCCAGCTGGACGCGGCCGGCTCCGTGACAATTGACCCCGGTGCGGCGGCGGCGCTCCGAAGCGGTCGCAGCCTCCTGCCGGCAGGGGTAACTCAAGTGGCCGGCCAGTTCGAGAAGGGGGAGCTGATCCTGATCAAGGATGCTGCCGGCCAGCTTCTCGGCCGCGGCCTGGCATCGTACCCGGCGGCGGATGCGGCGCGGATCATCGGTCATCGGAGCGATGAGATCGAGCCAATTCTCGGTTATCGTTGGCGCGACGAACTCGTCCACCGAGACGACCTGGTATTGGGCCCGGAGGCCTCCTGAGCATGAATCGAAAGGTTGCACCGGTTCGCGCAGCGCCCGTCGGAGAGGACACGGTACGCACGACGATGGCCGAGCTGGCCGCAGCGGCCCGTACCGCTGCCGGAGCCCTCGCCCGTACCTCGACCGAGGCCAAGAATGATGCCCTCAGGGCAGCAGCGGGCGCCATCCGCCAACGCCGAGAACACATTCTCGCTGCCAACGCCCGGGATGTCGAAGAAGCATCCGGGCTCACGGACGCCTTGGTCGACCGGCTCCGCCTCGACGACGACCGGGTCGAAGGGATCGCGGTCAGCCTGGAGCAAGTGGCGGCCCTTCCGGATCCGGTGGGAAGCGAGGCAGCCCGCTGGTTCAACGAGGCGAACGGACTGGATATCGCGCGCGTGCGCGTGCCGCTCGGCGTCATCGGCATCATCTATGAGTCACGTCCGAACGTGACCGCTGACGCGGGAGCACTCTGTCTGAAGTCGGGGAACGCCGTCATCCTGCGGGGTGGATCGGAGAGCTTCCATTCCAGCAGCGCGCTTGTGGAGGCGCTTGGCGTGGGTCTGCGAAACGGCGGGATCGACCCGGCAGCCGTCCAGATGGTGCCGACGACGGATCGGGCAGCTGCTGGCCTTCTCATTACCGAATCGCAATGGATCGACGTGGTGGTGCCGCGGGGCGGGCCCTCGTTGATCGAACGGGTGCAGCGAGAAAGCCGCGTGCCTGTCCTCGCCCACCTGGAAGGTCTGTGCCACACCTACATCGATCGCGCGGCAGACCCCGTGATGGCTGCGGACATCGTTCACAACGGCAAGATGCGGCGCACCTCGGTGTGCGGAGCGACCGAAACGGTGCTTTGCCACCGCGACGCTTCCGGTGCAACGCTCGCTCAGGTCGTCGGCCGGCTGTTGGACAGCGGCTGCGAAGTGCGCGGGGACACTGAAGTCCAGCGGTTGGATTCCCGCGTCGTGCCAGCCGACGCTGCCGACTGGGATACCGAGTATCTCGACGCCGTCGTCTCGGTCCGCGTGGTCGACGATCTCGAGGCGGCAATCGAGCACATCCGCCGCCACGGGTCCGACCATACCGACGCGATCGTCACCGCCGACCAGGGAGCGGCCGAGCGCTTCCTGCAGGAAGTGGACAGTGCAATCGTCCTTCACAATGCCTCGACCCAGTTCGCCGACGGCGGTGAGTTCGGCATGGGGGCCGAGATCGGCATTTCGACGGGTCGTCTCCATGCCCGTGGCCCGGTGGGATTGGAACAGCTCACCACCTTCAAGTACGTGGTCCGAGGCCAAGGCGGGGTGCGTCCCTGAACAGGACCGTCTCACTCGCCCGCAGGCGCGGCCAACGCATTGGGCTCCTCGGCGGTTCCTTCAACCCGGCGCACGCCGGCCATCGCTGGATCAGCACGCAGGCCCTTGCGCGATTGGCGCTCGACGAGGTGTGGTGGCTGATTTCCCCGCAGAACCCGCTCAAGGGCTCTGAGGGCATGCGGCCATTCGCCGAACGCGTGAAGACCGCCCAGGAAGTCGCCGACCATCCACGGATTCTCGTCAGCGATCTCGAAGACAGACTGGGTACCATCCGCACCCACGCCACGCTGGCCCGGTTGCGCAGGCGCCTTCCCGGCACCCGCCTGGTATGGCTCATGGGGGGAGATCTTCCCCCTTCGATTCATCTTTGGGAGCACTGGCGCCGCATCTTTCGGACGACGGGCATTGCAGTGCTTGCGCGCCCGCCATATGCTCGTCCTGCTTTGACGAGCATGGCGTTCAGACGATATCGAATGGCTCGGGTGCGGTCCGCGTTGAGCGTCACGCTGGCATCACGTCGCCCTCCCGTATGGACATATCTCGAGGGGCCGAGGCATCCCGCCTCCGGTACTGCGCTCCGGGCGCAGCGCCAACCTTCCGTGCCGCCCGATCATCCATGAATCAACCTGCACCCTCACCCGCTTCGCATCCGGGAGGCGTTGAGCTGCAAGACCTCATCACCGAGACGCTTCGGGACGGTTCGGCCGAAGACATCGTGAGCATCGACCTGACCGGCAAGTCGTCCATCGCCGATTGCATGATCATTGCAAGTGGTCGTTCCACCCGTCATGTTGGGGCCCTTGCCGAACGGCTGTCGCTGGCCCTGAAACACTCCGGCGCACCCCGCCTGGCGATCGAAGGCGAGCGTCAGGCTGACTGGGTACTGGTCGACGTGGGCGATGTGATCGTCCACCTTTTCCGAGAGGAAACGAGACTCTTTTACAACCTGGAGAAGATGTGGAGCGCGCTACCCGCCGACACCGGAACCGGCGCCTGATCATTGTTTCCTGATGCTGGCCAGAGGCCGGCTCCGCTGGTTCTCTGCATTCTGGACGGTTGGGGGCATCGAACCTCGCTGAAGGGCAATGCCATCCGGCAATCCCGCACCCCCGTGCTCGACCGCCTGTCTGCGCAGGGTCGAAACGGGTTGCTCCAGGCTTCCGGACCGGCGGTCGGCCTCCCCCCGGGACAAATGGGGAACTCGGAAGTCGGCCACATGTCGATCGGTGCCGGTCGAACAATCCTGCAGGATTTGCCAAGGATCGACGCGGCGCTCGCGGACGGGACGCTGGCCAGCCATCCACTGCTCACCAGCCTGGTGGACGCGACCCTCCGGTCAGGAGGCGCATGCCACGTTCTGGGTCTGCTTTCCCCCGGCGGTGTGCACTCTCATCAGACCCACATCGCCGCCCTGTGCGAGATCATCGCGAGCTGCGGCGTATGCGTCCGCCTGCATGCATTTCTCGACGGCCGGGACGTGCCGCCCCGCAGTGCTCCCGAACATCTCCGGACATTCCGGCAGTTGGTCCGGGGGGTCCCCAGGACCGCGATCGCCACCGTAGCCGGCCGCTACTGGGCGATGGACCGGGACCATCGCTGGGACCGGACAGAACGTGCCTGGCAGGCCATTGCCCGCGGGATCGGGCACCCCCATCCCGCGGCCGAGGCCACGCTCGACGCGGCCACCAAAGAACAGATCGGCGATGAATTCGTCGAGCCGGCGATCATCGCGGGGTACGACGGCATACGGGACGGCGATTCGCTGCTGCTGGCGAATTTCCGTGCCGACCGGGTCCGGCAGCTCATGGCGGCCCTGATCGATCCCGAGTTCGATGCCTTCCCGGTTGAGCACTTCCGGTATGCCTCGTGCGCTACCCTGACACCGTGCTCCAGCCATCTGGAACGGCTTGCCCAACCGCTGTTTCCGGCCATGACCCCCGAAGACACTCTTGGCGAAACCGTCGCACGGGCCGGTCTGCGCCAGCTACGCATTGCCGAGACGGAGAAGTACGCGCACGTCACGTACTTCCTCAACGGCGGACGGGAGGAGCCGTTCGAACGCGAGGCGCGGATCCTCATCGACTCGCCGAAGGTGGCCACCTACGACGCGCAACCCGAGATGTCTGCCGCTCAGGTCACGACGCAACTCGTTCGGGCGATTGAAGAACACCGCTTCGACATCGCAGTGGTGAACTACGCGAACGCCGACATGGTGGGACATACGGGCGACTTCGCGGCGGCCGTCGCCGCGGTCGAAGCGGTGGACGAGCAGCTTGGGCGGGTCGCGACCGCGCTAGCCGGTACCGCCGGCAGACTCCTGCTGACAGCAGATCACGGGAATGCCGAGCAGATGGGCACGCCGTCGTCACCGCAGACGTCCCACACCACCAATCCCGTGCCAGTGCTGCTGCACGACGGCGCCGGGCCGGGCCCAAGATTGCCGGATGGCACCTTGGCCGACCTCGCGCCTACCGCGTTGCGTTTGCTCGGGGTCGACATTCCGTCCTCGATGCGCGGCACCCCGCTGGTTGACCTGCGGGTCACCTCCGGCTAATTCCCGCAGGCGGTTCTGCGCAGCCATCAACCCGCGAGGCACGGATATGGGTCCGGCCGATGACCTGAGGACCGCCTCTTCGCCCCTATCTTCCGCTTCGGAGGGCCTTCGTGTCTCTATTTGAACTCAACAAGATTGCCGGGGCGCTGCTCGCTGCGTGTCTCACCGCCGGCGTTGCCGTCACCATCAGCAATCTTGTCTATCCGGAGCCACACGTACCCGAAATCCTCCTCGCCGTGCCCGCATCCGAAGATGGCCCGGCCGCATCCGCCGATGCGCCGGCGACACCGCAAACTGTCCCGATCGCCGCCCGACTGGCAGCCTCCGATCCCGCCAAGGGCGAACGCGAGGCCAGGAAGTGCTCGGCCTGCCACACTTTTGGTTCCGGGGAGCCCCACCGGGTCGGGCCCAACCTGTACGGCCTGGTCAACCGGCCGAAGGCCGCAAGCGAGGACTTCTTGTACTCCCTGGGCATGGCCGCCCAGGGCGGCTCGTGGAGCTACGATGACTTGGATGCGTTCCTCGCGGGCCCCCAGGCGTACGTACCCGGCACCAGCATGGCCTTTGCCGGTGTCCGGGACCCCGACGCGCGCGCCGCTATCATCGCATGGCTACGGCTCCAAGCCGACACGCCGGCCCCGCTTCCGACCCCTTGATGATCCCCGTCCATGCGCTCCACCCTGCCCCGCCTGTGCCTCGGCGCACTGACCTGCCTGCTCCTCGGGTCGTTCGCCGCCCGGGCCGACGACGCCGTCACCACGCACGCGCTGTCCCTCTTCGGTGAACCCAAGTACGACGCCGCATTCACGCATTTCGAGTACGCCAACCCTGACGCTCCCAAGGGAGGAACCGTCCGACTTTCAGCAGACCGGACATTCGACACGCTCAATCCCTTCACGCTGAAGGGAATCACCGGCGCCGGCGCCGCGTTGATCTACGACAGCCTTACCTACGGAACCGAGGATGAGCCTTTCACCCAGTACGGTTTGCTGGCCGAAGTCATCACGGTCGGACCGGACAACGGCTGGGTCGAATACACGCTGCGGAAAGAGGCCCGCTGGCACGACGGCGTGCCGATCACGCCGGCCGACGTCGTGTGGACGTTCAATACCCTGATGACCGACGGGCATCCGTTCTACGCCAAGTACTACGAGGACGTGACCAACGTCGAAGCCACCGGACCGCGAAAGGTAAGGTTTACGTTTTCTCCCGGGGTCAACCGGGAACTCGCCCTGATTGTCGGTGAATTCGATGTCCTCCCGAGGCACTACTGGGAGGAACGCGATTTCACCGCAACCACGCTCGATCCACCGCTGGGCAGCGGGCCGTACCGGTTTGCCGCGGTCGATCCGGGGCGGTCGATCGAATACGAGCGCGTGCCGGATTATTGGGGGAAGGAATTGCCGGTGAACGCGGGCCGTCACAATTTCGATCGCATCCGGTACGACTACTATCGCGACGCCAACGTCATGATCGAAGCCCTGAAGGCGGGCGAGTACGATTTCCGGGCCGAGAACATCGCCAAGGAATGGGCGACCGCATACGACACCGACGCGGTCAGGGAAGGCCTGCTGATCCGGCGTACCGTCGACCACGAGCTGCCAACCGGCATGCAGGGCTACGTGTTCAACGTTCGGCGAAAAGTATTCCAGAATCCGATGATTCGACGGGCGCTTGCCTTCGCTTTCGACTTCGAATGGACGAACCAGACGCTCTTCTACGGACAGTACGACAGGACGGAGAGCTACTTCTCGAATTCCGAACTGGCGTCACGCGGCGTGCCTTCCCCGGCCGAAACCGCACTCCTCGAACCCCATCGCGCCGCCCTGCCGGCCGAGGTGTTCGGGCCCGCCTATCGCGCACCCTCCACGGACGGATCGGGCAACAATCGTGCGAACCTCCGGATCGCCCAGAAATTGCTTAGCGAGGCCGGATACAGGGTGGAAGGACAGACCCTCGTGGATCCTGACGGCGAGCCTGTCAACTTCGAGATTCTCCTGGGTTCGCCGGCGTTCGAACGCATCACCTCGCCGTTCGTCAACAACCTCGAGCGCCTGGGCATCCGCGCTTCCATCCGAATCGTCGACCGGGCACAGTACGAGAACCGGCTACGGGAATTCGACTACGACATGATGGTGATGGCGCGGGGCCAGTCGTTCTCGCCGGGCAACGAGCAGCGGGACTTCTGGACGTCGGCCGCGGCCGACACGCCCGGGAGCGGCAACTACCCGGGCATCGCCGATCCGATCGTCGACCAGCTCGTGGAAGCCATCATCCGGGCGCCGGACCGTGACGCCCAGATTGCGGCGACCCGGGCCATGGACCGTGTGCTGCTGCACAGCCACTACGTGGTCCCCCACTGGCACATCTCGAAGTTCCGGCTGGTGTACTGGGACCGCTTCGGGATCCCCGAAATCACGCCCCGTTACGGCCTGGGTTTTCCCTCCACCTGGTGGTACGACCCCGGCCGCGCGTCACGAGACGGCATGCCCGCTGACTAGCCGCCGATGATCACCTACCTCATTCGGCGTTTGGTGCTCATGGTCCCAACGCTGTTCGGGATCATGGTGGTCAACTTCGTCATCATTCAGTTCGCGCCGGGCGGCCCGGTCGAGAGCATGATCGCCCAGATTCAGGGCATCGGGGGGGACGCCACGGAACGGTTCGCCGGGGGCGGCCGTGAGCAACTGGATCCGACGGCGGCCAGCCGCGATACGGCAACCCCCTACCGGGGGGCGCAGGGACTCGACCCGGAACTGATCGCGCGGATCGAGCGCATGTACGGCTTCGACAAGCCGGCTCACGTGCGGTTCTTCGACATGATGGGACGGTATCTCGTCTTCGACTTCGGCGAGAGCTTCTTCAGCGACCGCAGGGTTGTCGACCTGGTCCTCGACAAGCTGCCTGTATCGATTTCGCTCGGTCTCTGGACCACGCTCCTTGTCTACCTCATCTCCATCCCGCTCGGCGTGGCAAAGGCGGTCCGGGACGGTTCCCCGTTCGATGTGTGGACCAGCGGGGTCGTGGTGGTCGGCAACGCGATTCCCGGTTTCCTGTTTGCCATCCTGCTGATCATCCTGTTCGCCGGCGGCCGGTACTTCGACTGGTTTCCGCTCCAGGGAATCACCTCTCCCGACTGGCGGGAACTGGGATGGGGAGCACGGACCCTCGATTACCTGTGGCACATGGTCCTGCCGGTTCTGTCGATGGTCATCGGCGGTTTCGCCGGCCTGGTCATGCTCACCAAGAATTCCTTCCTCGACCAGATCAACCAGCAGTACGTCCTCACGGCCCGCGCCAAGGGGCTTCACCAGCGACGCGTGCTCTACGGCCACGTCTTCAGGAACGCGATGCTGATCGTGATCGCCGGCTTTCCTGCCGCCTTCATCGGAATCCTGTTTACCGGAGCGCTGTTGACCGAGGTGATCTTCTCGCTGGACGGCCTTGGCCTGCTGGGATTTGAGGCGGCGATCAATCGCGACTACCCGGTGATGTTCGCGACCCTGTACTTCTTCACGCTGCTCGGCCTCATCATGAACATCATCGGCGACTTCACGATGACGGTGGTCGATCCGCGGATCGACTTCGAGCACCGCAATGTCTGAAACGGCCGGCATCGGTTCAGAGCCCGGTTCCGGGCGCGGGCTGGCGGGCCGCCGCTGGGCCAACTTCCGGCGGAATCGCCGGGGCTATGTCTCCACGTGGATCATGGCCGTGCTGCTGCTGGCCACCCTCCCGGCCGAATTCATCGCCAACGATCGACCCCTGCTGGTGCACTTCCAGGGCGACTACTACGTCCCGGTCCTGAAGGACTACCCGGAGACCGCGTTCGGCGGCGATTTCGCGACCACGGCGGATTACCGTGACCCGTACGTACGCGATCTCATCCGCGCGGACGGCTGGACCATCTGGCCTCTCATCCCGTTCAGCTACCGGACCGTTGCCCTGGACCTCGGGCAGCCAGCCCCTTCCCCGCCATCGCCGGACAACTGGCTCGGCACCGACGATCAGGCCCGTGACGTGTTTGCCCGCCTGATCTACGGCCTGCGCATTTCAATTCTGTTCGGTGTCGTCCTTACGGCCCTGTCATCTTCCATCGGGATCGCCGCCGGTCTGGTGCAGGGGTATTTCGGCGGCCTCACCGACCTGCTTGGCCAGCGACTGATCGAGATCTGGAGCGGCCTCCCGGTACTGTATCTCCTGATCATCCTGGCCAGCATCGTCACACCCACCTTTTGGCTGCTTCTTTTCCTCCTGCTGCTCTTCAGCTGGATGGGATTGGTCGGCGTCGTCCGCGCGGAGGTCCTGCGCGCACGCAACTTCGAGTACGTGAAGGCGGCGAGGGCACTCGGGATGAGTAACGCCCGCATCATGACCCGGCACGTACTGCCCAACGCCATGGTCTCCACGCTGACATTCCTGCCGTTCACCCTGGCGGGTTCCGTGACCATCCTGACGTCACTGGACTTCCTCGGGTTCGGTCTGCCGCCGGGGTCGCCGTCGATCGGCGAACTCCTGAATCAGGGCAAGAACAATCTCCAGGCGCCGTGGCTCGGTTTCACCGGGTTCCTCGCACTGGCGGTGCTCTTGTCCCTGCTGGTCTTCATCGGCGAGGCGGTGCGCGACGCTTTCGACCCCAGGAAGGTGTTCCGGTGATGCCGGGAACGGCAGGCTGATGCTCCGTATCCAGGATCTTGCCGTCAGGTTCACGACCGAAGACGGACCGGTGGACGCGGTCCACGACGTGAGCCTGTCGCTGGCCCCGGGCGAAACGCTGGCGCTGGTCGGCGAATCCGGTTCCGGGAAGTCCGTTACGGCCTTGTCGGTTCTAGGGCTCCTGCCGTACCCGCGCGCCAGCCATCCGCGCGGATCGATCCGCCTTGAGGATGCGGAACTGCTGGGTGCCCCGGAAGAGACGCTGCGCCGCATCCGCGGCAACGACATCTCGATGATCTTCCAGGAACCGATGACCTCGCTCAATCCGCTCCACACGATCGTGCGGCAGGTATCGGAACCTCTCATGCTGCACCAGCGGCTGTCGCGTGAGGCCGCTCGGGAGCAGGCTCGGGGGCTTCTCGAGCGGGTAGGCCTCGGGCAGGCCGACGCACGCCTGGACGCCTACCCGCACCAGCTTTCCGGCGGGCAGCGACAGCGCGTCATGATCGCCAGCGCCCTGGCCAACCGGCCGAAACTCCTGATTGCCGACGAACCGACGAGCGCCCTCGACGTGACGGTGCAGGAAGAGATTCTCGCTCTCATCGCGGAACTGCAGCACGAAACCGGCATGGGTCTCCTGCTGATCACCCATGATCTCACGATCGTCCGCTCCGTCGCCCGCCGAACCGCCGTGATGCAGGCCGGGCGCATCGTTGAAACAGGGACCACAGAGGACATCTTCCACCGGCCGCAGCACGCCTACACGCAAAGCCTGCTTGCCAACCAGCCGGGAGTCCGGCCCACGCCGCCGGCGGATGGCATCACTTCCGAGCCGCTGCTGGAGGTGCGCGAACTGCGGGTCCACTACCCCATCCGCAAAGGCATCCTGCGCCGCACCGTCGGGCACGTGAAAGCCGTCGACGGGATCGACCTGTCGCTGACGCCGGGCCGCACCTTGGGGGTGGTCGGTGAATCGGGCTGCGGCAAGACAACGCTCGGCCAGGCAATCCTCCGTCTGATTTCCAGTGAAGGCTCGATCCGCTTCGATGGGAAGGCAATCGATGAGCTTGGATGGGCTGAGCTACGCCCCCTTCGCTCGCGCATGCAATTCGTGTTCCAGGATCCGTACGGCGCCCTCTCACCGCGCCTCTCGGTGTTTGGCATCGTGGCCGAGGGATTGTTCCTCAATCGGATCGTGGAGACGGCCGACGAGGCACGCCAACGGGTCGCCTCGGCATTGGCCGAAGTCGGCCTCCCTGCCGGCGTGATGGACCGGTATCCGCACGAATTCTCCGGCGGGCAGCGCCAGCGCATCTCGATCGCTCGGGCGCTCGCCCTCACGCCACGGGTACTGGTGCTGGACGAGCCCACCTCAGCGCTCGATCTTTCGGTTCAGGCCCAGATCGTAAGCCTCCTCAACGCGCTTCAGGCACGCCATCGCCTCGCGTATCTCTTCATCAGTCACGACCTGCGCGTGGTGCGCGCGATGGCGGACGAACTCCTCGTCATGCGCGCGGGACTCGCGATTGAGCGAGGGCCTGCCGAACACGTGTTTCGCCATCCCACCACGCAATACACGCGACGGCTGCTGCGCGCAGCACAGCTCGCGCCCCCCGAGGAAATCGCCACATGACCGGCCCGATCCGCGTCGCCTATTTCAGCATTGACGACCCGGTGGAACCCTGGCGGGACCTCTGCCGCACCCTCACCCCGCCCGTGCGGCTGCAGGCGTGGCCGGATGAGATCGACGATCCGGCCGATATCGAGGCCGCATTCGTGTGGCACGCGCCGCCCGCCATGTGGGTGGACCTGCCAAACCTCCGGTTTGTCCAGACGATCGGCACCGGGGTGGATCATCTGCTCGCGCATCC
>VXPW01000111.1:1542-23573 GCA_009839325.1 Rhodospirillales bacterium | reverse complement strand
CTCCTATAGTGCGCGGTCGAACCTCCCGCTGAAGCCGGAGCCAGCCCTGACCGCTCGGCACGCCGCCACGTCGGGGCGGGCACGAATCCGGGGCGGCGAGGCCGGCACGATCGAAAGGAACCGCCATGGCAACGAAGGAATTTGAGGGACGTACGGCACTCGTCACGGGCGGGTCCCGCGGGATCGGCCGGGCCACCTGCGTGCGGCTGGCACAGGAAGGCGCCCGGGTCGCCATCAACTACGCCGGCCGGGAGGATGCCGCCGAGGAGACCCGTCGGCTGGTGGAAGCGGAGGGGGTGGCGGCGATGACCGTCCAGGCGGACGTGTCAGACCCGGCGCAGGTCGAGGCCATGGTGCAGTCGGTTGAAGCGGACCTCGGGCCGGTCGATCTCCTGGTCGCCAACGCCGGGATCGGCGATTCGGTTCCGCACACGAAGCTCACGTACGACATCTGGAAGCGGACCATGGCCGTCAATGTGGACGGCGTGTTCCTATGCATCATGGCGGTCAAGGACGGGATGCTGGAGCGCGGGTACGGGCGGATCGTGTGCACCGCGTCGATCGCCGGGCTGTTTGGCCGGCCGATGATGATCGACTACGCGGTATCCAAGGCGGCGGTCGTCGGCATCGTCCGGAATTTCTCGGGAGCGCTGGCGCCGGCAGTGCGGATCAACGCGGTGGCGCCGGGTCTCACGGACACGGACATGGTGGCGGGTTCAGATCCTGTCTGGCGGCAATCGGTCATCGACAATACCCCGATGCAGCGCATGGGCACGGCCGACGAAATCGCGCAGATGATCATGTTCCAGCTGTCCGACCGGTCGAGTTTCTCCACCGGGCAGACGATGGTCGCGAGCGGGGGGCGCATCACTCTGCCGTAGCGCTGCAACAGGGCGGCCGATCCAAACCGGGGACTGTCAGCCGATCGCAGCATCCTGCCTCACGGCCTGCTGCGGGGCGGTCGGTCGGGTCTACGGATGTCGGTCGGTGGTAGGACCGCCTTGTCTTCCGGCTGGTTGCTGCTGGTCGAGGCCTGTCGGAGGCCTTGTCGGGCAGGCTGTGCGTGCTCGTCGTACGAAGGGAGGTCGCTGCCCGGCCGGACCCCGGTCAGATGTCAAAGGGCTCGCGCGTGACGCGTTCTCCCTTGCGATAGGTCGCCAGGATGACGACCACCGTCACTACGGCCAGCCCGAGCAGCACGCAGATGAACACGATGAATTCTCGAACGTGGATCTTCGCGTAACCCATGTAGGCGAGGACCGCGAGGATTCCCGCCCAGAGCAGCCAGTACAGCAGGGCGCGCCTCATGGCGATGGTGCCGAGCGCAGGAGCCCGCGCCTCCTCCCCAGGGCCACGAGGACCAGAACCGTTCCCCCGATTGCCACCAGCCACCACGCCGGCAGGCCCGCGATCACCGCCTGTGGCGGCAGGAAGAGCAGTCCGCCGGTGACGACCAGCACGATTCGCAGCGCGGGCGGGAGCGGCCCGCGGTACCATCCTTCCAGCGCCAGGGACAGGGACCAGACTCCGGCCAGCGCAAGCGGCAGGGATATTGCGGTCATCCAGACCGGTCCTTCCAGAAGCAGCGACGGGTTGTACACGAATGCGAACGGCACCAGGTACTTGGCGATTCCGATACGGGCGGATTCGACCGCGGTCGCCATCGGCGGTGCGCCGGCGACGGCGGCCGCAGCGAAGGAAGCCAGCGCCACGGGTGGCGTAATGGAGGATACGACGCCGAAGTACAGGGCGAAGAAGTGCGCGGCGATGGGCACGACGCCGATCTCGATGAGGGCGGGAACGACCAGGGCGGCGACGGTGATGTAGACCGCCGTGGTCGTCATGCCCATGCCGAGGATGATCGCGCCGACAGCGGTGAGGAACAGGAGAATCGGCAGGCTCCCCCCGGCCAGGTCGATCACGGAATAGGTGAACTTGAGGCCCAGTCCCGACGTGAAGATCGAACCGATGATGATCCCGGCGCAGGCACACGCAATCGTCACCGGCACGGTGTTCCGCACGCCGGTTTCCAGGGCCGCGAACAGGTCCACGGCCGTCATGGCCGTGTCACGCCGGAGAAAGCTCAGGCCGACCAGCGCGATGATCGACCAGAACGCTGCAAGCATTGGCGTGTAGCCGGCGAACAGGAGGCCAAGGAGGACACCAAGGGCCAGCAGCAGGTGCCATCCCCGCGCGAGGACCTCACGGAACTTTGGCAGCTGGCCGCGATCGATGCGACCGATCCCGTGCTTCTCCGCCTCCAGATGCACCATGAAATACACGGTTGTGAAGTAGAGAACCGTCGGAATGATCGCGGCGACGATGACCCAGAGGTAGCTGATGTGCAGGAACTCGGCGACCAGGAACGCAGCCGCACCCATGATCGGCGGCGTGATCTGGCCGCCGGACGACGCGCAGGCTTCCACCGCTCCGGCAAACCGGGGTCGGTAGCCGATCTGCTTCATGAGGGGGATCGTGAACGGCCCGGTCGTCACGACGTTGGCAACGGCCGAGCCGGAGACCGTCCCCAGGCAGCTGCTCGCCACCACGGACGCCTTGGCGGGGCCGCCGATTCGGTGACCGGTCAACGACACCGCAAAATCGATGAAGAAACGGCCTGCGCCCGAGCGCAGCAGGATCGCGCCAAAGAGGATGAACAGGAGGATGTACGTGGACGCCACGTAGATGGGGATGCCGAAAATCCCCTCGGTGCGCATGAAGACGAAGTCGACGAACTTCCGGAACGAGGTCGGTGGCCCGTACAGGAAGCCCGGAAAGTGGGGGGTGTACAGGGCATGCGCCACGAAGAAGCCCGCGACCGCCACCATGGCCAGCCCGACCATCCGGCGGGTCGCTTCGAGCACCAGGAGGATCATCAGCGTGCCAACGGCCATGTCGGTGTCGGTGATGTCCCCCTGACGCATGAGGAACGCCTCGACATCGAACAGGGTGTAGACCTGCACGAAGATGCCGAGAGCAGCGAGGGAAAGGTCGGCGGCGAACCCCATCATCCGGCGCGTGTTGCCCGGATCGCCCGGCACCAAGACCGGATCAAGCGGCGAGTCCCGACCGAGCGGCCGCAGGAGGAACGCGAGCACCAGCATGACCACCAGGTGGGTGGAGCGGAAGGCTCGCGATTCCGGAGTTCCGAACAGCGCGCAAAACAGATGGAACAGCGCCAGCGCGATGCTGAGCGCCGCCACCGTGCAGGCGACCGTCCGGGCAAAGTTGGCGCCCGGGAGTCGGAGCGCCTGTTCAAGAAGTGACAGGTTGTCCGGGCCGGAGCGTTCCCGTCCGCTCATGGTGCGCTGGCCCTGCTAGGGGAGCAGGCCGTGTTCCGTGTAGTAGCGTTCCGCCCCGGGATGGAGCGGAATGATCGCTGTCTGCAGGGCATCTTCCCGCCTGGCGTTCTTCCAGGTCGGGCTCACGGCAGCGAGATCCGCGTGGCGTTCCCACAGCAGGCGGGTCACGCCGTAGACCACCTCTTCGGGAACATCCTTGTTGACGATGAGGACGGTCGTGGCGCCTACGGTCGGCACGTCGCCGGACTGGTCCTCGTACGCGTCCTGCGGGATCACGCTTTCGACGTATCCGGGATTCTCGGCGAGAAACCGCGTACGGACGTCGTCCTCGACCGGCAGGAACCGTATTCCCACGCTGAAATTGAGATCGATAAAGGACGCCTGCGGGACGCTGGTGAGGCCGGTGAAGGCGTCAATGTGCCCGTCGCGCATCAGCGCCACGGAATCGCTGTACGACACGTGGTGCACCGTACCGCCGTTGGCGCGAACGTCGTCAACTCCAAACCCGTAATAGGAAAGGAGCAGCTCCATGGCCTCGAAACCGGACCAGCGGGCCTTGCCGGGGCTGATATTGCGATCCTGTAGGTCAAAGTAGGACTGGATGTCGGAGTCGGCCGGCACCGCGGTTTGCAGGGCGGCGGGATACAGCGTCGCGACAAACCGGAGGTTGGGGTGCTCCTTGCCAGAGCGGTCGACGCCGGAGAAGGCGCGGAAGACGGTGTGCCCGTAACTGAAGCCGATCTCGGCGTCGCCGCGGTTGATGTCCTGCACGTTGGCCCCGCCGCCGCCGGGGGCATTGGACGTCACCACTCGGTCCAGGCCGGTACCGACGATTTCCATGAGCTTGGCACCAAGGGGGTACCAGTTCCCGCCGGCCGGCCCCGAGACCATGCGAAGAAACGTGTCGGCCGCCCAGGCCGGGCCGGTTGCGGCGGCCACACCTACCAGTAGGAGGGCGGCGAAGAAGCGGGTCATGGAAGCGGGACCCTCCGGTTCGGGGCAGCGATGCTCGCGCAGACCGCAAGCAAGTGCAAGCTACAGTGTTTTCGCCCGCGTGACGGGCGCTATCCGTGGAAAACCAAGGGCCTGTGTGGTAGACACATACGCTGGCTGTGGCATTGCCATCTGGGCTGATTCCGTGCCGGCCCCCACCGAGCCCAAGCATGCCGCGACGGGTCCGGGCCACAACTTCGCGGGCCAGCGAGAATCGTGTTCCTGCAGGGCTTTCGCCGCTGCAGGCCTCCCCCCCTTGCACGACGCAGAGACTATGGCTGGAAAACCCGCTGCAAACACATTCCCGAGGCTTCTACGGGCCAATGCCGAACACTTGGGTGATCGGCCCGCCTACCGCGAGAAGGAATTCGGGATCTGGCAGACATGGACGTGGTCGGAGGTTGCCGAGGAGGTGCGGCACCTGGCGCTCGGGCTCCGCTCCCTCGGTCTCGATCGCGGCGACCGCTTTGCGATCATCGGCGACAACCGGCCGCACCTCTACTGGTCGTTCACTGCCGGTCAGGCCATCGGTGCGATACCCGTTCCGTGCTACCAGGATTCGGTCGCCGAAGAGATTGCCTACGTTTGCGAGCATGCCGGCGTGCGGATTGCCGTGGTCGAGGACCAGGAGCAGGTCGACAAGCTCATCGAGGTCCGTGACCGCCTCCCCGAATTGCAGGCGATCGTCTACACCGACCCCCGTGGCCTTGAGCGTTACGACGAGGTCGAAGGACTGGTTGACCTGGCTGCCGTCGCCGAGGCCGGGAAGGGTCTGCACGGCCGGGACCCCGAAGACTACGAGCGGGAAGTCGCCCGAGGCCGCCCCACGGATATCGCAGCCATCCTCTACACGTCCGGCACCACCGGCCGGCCCAAAGGGGTGCTGCTCACGCACACCAACCTGATTGAACCGGCCCGACGCGCGGTCAAGTTCGACAGTTTGACCTACGGCGACGAGGTGCTGGCCTACTTGCCGATGGCATGGGTGGGTGATTTCGTGTTTTCGATTGCGCAGTGCCATATCGCCGGGTTCTGCGTGAACTGCCCCGAGTCGCCGGAGACCGTGCTGACCGATCTGCGCGAAATCGGCCCGACCTACTACTTCGCCCCGCCGCGCATCTTCGAGAACATGCTGACTTCCCTCATGGTCCGCATGGAGAATGCCGCCCTGCTCAAGCGTCGCCTGTTTTCCTACTTCCTGGGCGTGGCCCGGCGCGTTGGCTGCGACATCCTTGACGGGAACAGAGTCAACCCGCTGCAGAGACTGCAGTATGCGGTGGGCAACCTGCTGATCTACGCGCCGCTCCGCGACGTGCTCGGACTGGGCCGCATCCGCGTGGCCTACACCGCCGGCGAGGCGATCGGGCCCGATGTGTTCCGTTTCTTCCGGTCACTGGGGATCAACCTCAAGCAGCTGTACGGCCAGACCGAAGCCTCGGTCTACGTGACGATCCAGGCCGATGCGGAAGCGCGGGCCGACACGGTCGGCGCCACGTTCCCCGGGGTCGAGGTCCGGATCCAGGACCAGGAGGTTCAGTTCCGCGGGGACGGCGTGTTCCAGGGCTATTACCGGGACGACGATGCGACAGCGAAGTCGATGACCGAGGACGGGTTCGTGCGAACCGGGGACGCAGGGTACTTCGACGAAGCCGGGCACCTGCGAATCGTCGACCGGGCCAAGGACGTGGGGGCGCTCACCGACGGGACGCTCTTCGCGCCCAAGTTCATCGAGAACAAGCTCAAGTTTCACCCGTGGATCCGGGAGGCGGTGGCCTTCGGGCATCAGCGCGACATGGCCTGCTGCATGATCAACATTGACCTTGAGGCGGTGGGCGACTGGGCTGAGCGCCGCGGGATCGCGTACTCGGGATACACCGATCTCGCCCGGCAGAAGGAGGTCTATGAGCTGGTACGCGGTGCGATCCGCGAGGTAAATGCCGACCTCGGCCAGGATCCGGCGTTGCGTGGCTCCCAGATTCGACGTTTTCTCGTGCTCCACAAGGAACTCGACGCCGACGACGGCGAACTGACCCGAACCCGGAAGGTGCGTCGGACCGTGATCGGTCAAAACTACGGCGAGCTGGTGGAAGCCTTGTACACGGGCCGGGACTCTTGCCGCGTGGCCGCCGAGGTCACCTTCGAGGACGGCCGGCGGGGGACAATCGAGGCCGACGTGCAGATCTGGGACGTGGATGAAGCCGCTCCCGTGGCGGCTGCGGCATGAAACGCGAGATCGGCAGCGGCCCTCCGGTCACTGCGCTCGAGAACATCCACCTTTCGTTCGGTGGCCTGCGGGCACTGCAGGACGTCAGCGTGGCGGTCCAGCCGCGCGAACGGCTCGCGATTATCGGGCCGAACGGCGCCGGCAAGAGTTCGTTGTTCAACATCATCAGCGGCATTTACACCGCTTCTTCCGGTGTCGTTCGCCACAAGGGCCAGGAACGGCCACCGCGCATGAAGCCGTACCAGGTCGCCCGTCTCGGTATTGCGCGGACCTTCCAGAACATTGCGCTGTTCCCGGGCATGTCGGCCCTCGACAACATCATGACGGGGCGCAACAGCCTGATGCGCCGCGGCATCCTCAGCGAGGCCCTGCAGTTGGGGTGGGCGCGCCGACAGGAAATCGAGCATCGGCGCCGGGCCGAGGAGATCATCGACTTCCTGGAGATTCCCTCGGTCCGGAGAACTCCCGTCGGCGAGCTCCCCTACGGGATGCAGAAGCGGGTGGAGCTCGGCCGGGCGCTGGCGGCGGAACCGGAACTCCTGCTGCTCGATGAACCGATGGCCGGCATGAACCTCGAAGAGAAGGAGGACATGTGCCGGTTCATCCTGGACGTCAACGAGATTCATGGCACGACCCTGATCCTCGTCGAGCACGACATGGGCGTCGTGATGGATATTTCCGACCGGGTGGCCGTGTTCGACTACGGCCGCAAGATTGCCGACGCCGCTCCCGACGACGTGCGCCGTGACCAGACGGTGATTGACGCGTACCTCGGAACTGCGCACGAGCACTGAGACCGGACGCGCGATGGACGAGCTCTACTTCTTTCTCGAGGTGCTGATTGGCGGCCTGCTGTCGGGCACGCTCTATTCGCTCGTCGCCCTCGGCTTTGTGCTGATCTACAAGGCATCTGGCATCTTCAACTTTGCCCAGGGCACCATGGTGCTGTTTGCGGCGCTGACCTTCGTGGGCGTGCTGGAGCTGGGCGCGCCGGCGCTGCTGGCAGCCGTGATCACGCTGGCCGTGATGGTGGTGCTCGCCTTTGCCGTGGAACGTTTCGTGTTCCGGCACATGGTGAACCAACCCCAGGTGATCCTGTTCATGGCGACGATCGGGCTGGCCTACTTCCTGGAGGGTCTTGGCCAGACCGTCTGGGGCACGGAAGTGCACGTCCTCGACCTCGGTATTCCCGATCGGGGGCTGTGGCTGGGACCCATTCTGGTCAGCCAGTTCGATCTGGTCGCCGCCGCCGTCGTGGCCCTCCTCGTGGCCGGGCTCGGCGTGTTCTTCCGGACGACCACCATGGGGCGGGCCCTTCGCGGCGTGGCGGATGACCATCAGGCGGCCCTGTCGATCGGCATCCCCCTGCACCACGTATGGGTCGCTGTCTGGTCCGTCGCCGGGTTCGTGGCCCTCGTGGCGGGTCTCGTGTGGGGGTCCAAGCTGGGCGTGCAGTTCTCCATCTCGCTGGTGGCCCTCAAGGCGATCCCGGTGATGATCATCGGCGGCTTCACCTCGATCCCGGGCGCAATCGTGGGCGGCCTGATCGTGGGGGCCAGCGAGAAGCTGGCCGAGGTGTACTTGGGGCCCTTCGTGGGTGGCGGGCTGGAGAATTGGTTCCCGTACATGCTGGCGATGGTCGTGCTGATGGTGCGGCCCGAGGGCCTCTTCGGCGAAAAGATCATCGAGCGCGTGTGAGGATCTGAACGTGTTCTACCGCGAGACCGGCCAGTACAAGACGACCTACGCCGCTGATCGGGCCATCTTCCCGATCCGCCAGGACCGGATCGGGATCGCGATTCTCCTGGTGGTTGCGTTCGTGGTGATTCCGCTCTTCGCCAACGAGTACTGGCTGCGTTCCGTGCTGACGCCGGTCCTGGTGTTTTCGCTGGCCGCGATCGGCCTCAACATCCTGACCGGATATACCGGGCAGCTCTCGCTCGGGACGGCGGCGTTCATGGCCGTGGGCGCGTTCGCGGCGTACAACCTCGAGGTACGCGTGCCCGAGGTGCCGTTCCTGGTGTCCTTCGTCGTGGCGGGGCTGGCCGCGGCCGGGGTCGGAATCCTGTTCGGACTTCCGTCCCTCCGAATCAAGGGGTTTTACCTGGCGGTCGCCACCCTGGCCGCCCAGTTCTTCATTGAATGGCTCTTCACGCACGTCGCCTGGTTCACCAACTACTCCACTTCGGGCGTGATCACCGCGCCGCCGATGACCCTGCTCGGCTACAGCTTCGAGAGCGCGGCATCCCGCTATCTGCTGACGCTCTGCATCGTGGCCGGGATGGCGATCATGGCCAAGAACATGGTTCGCAGTGAGCTGGGGCGGGCCTGGATGGCGGTCCGCGACATGGACGTCGCGGCCGAGGCCATCGGCATCAACCTCATGGCGACGAAGCTCACCGCGTTCGCGGTCAGCTCGTTCTACTGCGGCGTGGCGGGCGCGCTCTGGGCGTACGTCTATCTCGGGACCGTCGAGCCGCAGGCTTTCGACGTGCTGCGTTCGTTCGAGATTCTGTTCATGGTGATCATCGGCGGGCTCGGCAGCATTCTCGGATCGTTCCTTGGGGCGGCGTTCATCGTGCTGCTCCCGATCTTCATCGCGAATGCGAGCGGGCTGTTCGGCGGCGCGTTTTCCGCGGAAACCATTGCTCATCTTGAGTTCGTCATCTTCGGCGGCCTGATCATCCTGTTCCTTGTCGTCGAGCCTCTCGGCCTGGCGCGGCTGTGGCAAATCGTCAAGGAAAAGCTCAGACTCTGGCCGTTCCCTTACTGATTGAGAAAATCGGGAGTTAGCCATGCACAAGTGCGTGTTTGTTGCCTTGGCCGCTCTGCTCTTGGCGGGGCCGGTGCCGGCAGTGGCGCAAGACCAGTCCGGCGAAGGCGCTGAGCAGTTCATCCCCATCACCAGTTACCGGACGGGTCCGTATGCGGTTGGCGGAATCCCGTTTCAAGACGGGTTTGTCGATTACCTGAAGATGGTCAACGCCCGCGACGGTGGTATCGAGGGGGTGCGGATCGCCTGGGAAGAGTGTGAGACCGCCTACAAGCCGGACCGCTTTGTCGAGTGTTACGAGCGGCTGAAGAACCGGGGCGAGCGCGGCGCGTCTGTCTTCAACCCGCTGGGCACGCCGTTGACCTACGCGGTCATCGACCGGTTGCCGGCCGACAAGATCCCGCTCATTACCCTCGGATACGGCCGCACCGATGCAAGCGACGGACGGGTGTTCCCGTACGTGTTCCCGCTGATGGTGAATTACTGGAGCCAGAACACCGCCAAGATCCGTTACATCGCGGGCCTCGAGGGCGGTTTCGAGAACCTGGACGGGCTGAAGATTGCCAACGTCCACCACGATTCTGCCTACGGCAAGGAGACGGCGCCGGTCCTGGCGAAGCAGGCCGAGCGCTACGGCTTCGAGGTGCAGCATTTCCCGGTCGTGCATCCCGGCATCGACCAGAAGGCCGTCTGGCTGAACGTGCGGCGTTATCGGCCGGACTACGTGATTCTCCGCGGCTGGGGGGTGATGAATCAGACCGCCCTGAAGGAGGCTGCCCGCGTCGGGGTGCCTGCCGACAAGATCGTCGGCGTCTGGTGGTCCTGCGCCGAGCAGGACACCGTTCCGGCCGGTGACGCAGCCGTCGGCTACACCTGTTCGACCTTCCACAACAACGGGACCGACTTCCAGTTGATGCAGGACATCATCACCTACGTGCACGATGCCGGCGACGGCACGGGTCCTCGCGAGGCGGTCGGCACCGGCTTCTACAACCGCGGGGTCATCAACGCCTTCGTGACCGTTGAGGCCATTCGCACGGCGATGGGCGAGTTCGGTGCCCGGGCGCTCAGCGGTGAGGAGGTACGCTGGGGGATCGAGAACATGGACCTCACCGACGCCGACATAGCGGCCGCCGGTGCCACCAACCTGGTGCCGCCGATCCACGTGAGCTGCGCCGATCACGAGGGTGGCGGCAAGGTCTTGTTCGTGCGATGGACCGGCGAGACCTTTGAAACGGCGTCCGACTGGCTGGAGCCCGACCGTGACCTGGTGCGCGGGATGATCGAGGAGTCGGCCGCGAAATACGCCGCCGAGAAGGGCATCACACCTCGGACCTGCGAATCCTGATGACCGACACCACGACAGCGACGGGCCCGGATGATGCATCCGGCCCGCTGCTGTCGGCCAACAACATCGAGGTTGTCTACAACCGAGTGATCCTCGTGCTCAAGGGCGTATCCCTGAGCGTGCCCCGCGGTGGGATCACGGCGCTGCTCGGCGCCAACGGCGCCGGCAAGACCACGACGCTGAAGGCCATCTCCCACATCCTGAAGGGGGAGAGGGGCGAGGTCACCCGGGGCAGCATCGTGTACGACGGCATGGAGACGGAGTCGCTCACCCCGTCCGATCTCGTGCGGAAAGGCCTCGTGCAGGTCATGGAAGGCCGCCACTGCTTCGAGCACCTGACGGTCGAGGAGAACCTCCTGCTGGGGGCATACACCCGCAGCGAAAGCCGGGCAGAACGACGGGAACAGCTGGAAAAGACCTACGGCTACTTTCCGCGACTTCGAGACCGCCGTCACACGCAGGCGGGCTACATCTCGGGCGGTGAGCAGCAGATGACTGCCCTCGGCCGGGCACTCATGGCGCGCCCGCGGATGATCCTGCTCGACGAGCCGTCCATGGGGTTGGCGCCGCAGCTGCTGGCCGAGATCTTCGGCATCGTCGACCGTCTCAACCGAGACGAGAAAGTGAGCTTTCTCCTTGCCGAGCAGAACACCCATGCCGCGCTCAAGCATTCGGACTACGGCTACATCCTCGAGAACGGCCGGGTCGTCATGGAAGGCGCGTCGGAGGAGCTCACCGAGAACTCCGATGTGAAAGAGTTCTACCTGGGCCTTGGCGAGTCCGGCCGGCGAGGGTTCCGGGACGGCAAGCACTACCGCCGCCGGAAGCGCTGGCTGTCATAGACGATTGCCGGCGGGTCGCGAAAGCGGTAGCACCGGAGCCGGGACCGCAAGCGGGCCCACTAAGGCTATATTCTGGTGCGAGGCCGAGTCGTCTTGGAATGCGCATCCAGACAGCTGTCCGAAATCTCCAGCACCAAGGAGTTTGCTCTCGGCCTTGCAGGATCCGATAAGAGGGGGTTCGGGGATGCCAGGTACTACTGTTGCCGGATACGGCGACTGCCGTAGGCGGTTGCTCGCGGGCGCGGGCTTGCTCCTCCTCGTGTTGCTGCACGCCTGGCCGGCGCTGGCGCAAGGCCCCACGATCCTGCAACAGGCCAAGGAGGACGAGCCCGAGGAGGCCACGATCGCGCCCGGCACGGACTCCTTTCTTGCGACCTATCTGAACGTCGAAACGCTCCAGTACGTGTTCCCAGGCGCGGATTCGTACGAACTCGTTCCGGGCGATTTTCCAAGTGCCGACGTCTACCAGGGCGGCCAACTCGTGGGGTACGTGTTCGAGACGTATGACACGGTGCGCGGACTGGGCTACTCGCGTCGGCCATTTCATCTCATGGTCGGCGTGCGGCAGGACGGCGTACTCTCCGGCGTGCGGCTGCTCGCCCACGTGGAGCCCATCGCCATCCTCGGCCGGACGGACGAGGACTTTCACCAGTACCTGACGCAGTACACCGAGATCGACACCGCCCGCGGAATCAGCATGCGGCTCGGGCTGTCGGATTCGGTCCTGGAAGGCGAGGCGATCGCCATGCGCGAGACCGCCGGCGACACGTCGGATCTCGTGCCCGTCGACGCCATCTCCCGGATCACGACCTCGTCGCTTCTGTTCATGGACGCCATCATGCGTGGTTCACGCAAGGTCATGCGTGACCGGGGGTCCGTCCTGTCCGCGGATGACCTGGGTCGGGTGCTTGATCTCGAGCAGATGACGGAACAACCGTGGGCGTCGCTGTTGGAGGACAGTTCCATAGCCTCCCGCACGGTTACGGTCGGGGAACTCGAGGCTGCGCTCGAAGGAGACGCCAACACGGCGCTCCCCAGGTCGGTCCGCTACGCCGGCGCGGATGAGCCCGTCGCAGAGGTCTATGCGGCGTTCGTTACCCCGGCCGGCATCGGCATCAACATCCTTGACCGTCGTTGGTACGACCAGTACGTGTCCGCGGGCCGTTCGGTCGGGGACGTGGTCATCTGGGTCGGTTTCCGCGGGCCGATCGGCTTCCGGGACACGCGCGCCACTGCCGTCGCGCCCGAGGTGTACGACAACCTCCGCATTCGCCAGGATGATCGCACGATCGCGCTGACGCCTGAACTTTTCAAGGCGCTTCCCTTCCACCACATCGCCGAGGCTCCCACCCTGGACGACCAGGGACTGTTTTACTTCGCTCCCGGGACCGGGCCGGATCCCACACGTCCATGGAGCCTGGAGTACGTGGTCGACGGTGACCTGGCCCGGGGGGCGCCGGAAGACGCCGTGCCGGCGTCCGCGGTCTTCCCGGTCACCTACGCCATCCCGGCCCGTTACGTGCGTGCCGAACCGCTGCCACTGCCACCGGTGGAGACCGCTGCGGCTGCGCTGGACAGCGGATTGGACTGGCAGGGCATTTGGCGTGACCAGCCCGTGACCGTGGCGCTGGGGTTTGCGACGGCGCTCGCGGTCATCCTGACACTCACCTTCCAGCGCCTCATCGTGCGCAACCGCACCCTCTACCGGGTCATCCGGATCGGTCTCCTGGTCTGGATCGTCGGCTGGCTCGGGATCGTGGCGGGCGGGCAGCTCACGGTGCTCCACCTCATGAACGTCGTCCAGGTTCCGTTCTACGGCGGCGGGTTCGCCGGATTTCTTGCGGAGCCACTGATCACGATCGTCGGCATTGCGGCACTGGTGACCCTGCCGTTCTGGGGTCGCTCGCTCTTCTGCGGCTGGCTGTGTCCCTACGGAGCCATGCAGGAACTGCTGGGTCGTCTCGCGCGGACGTTCCGGGTCCGGCGGCCGCACATACCGCCGCTCTGGACCAAGCGACTCTCCGGCGTGAAGTACGCGGTTCTGGCCGTCCTCCTGGTGCTTACGTTCGTGGATTTCGAATGGGCGGCGTGGGCGGCCGGCATTGAGCCGTTCAAGACCGCGATCACGCTCCGCTTCGACGCGCCGACGGCGGCAGTGCTGTGGGCGGGAGGGCTCCTGATTCTCGCGCTGTTCGTGGAGCGCGCCTTCTGCCGGTTCCTGTGTCCGCTTGGTGCCGGGCTCGCGATCCTCGGCCGGATCCGCGTGTTCTCGTTCCTCCGGCGTCGCCCCGAGTGCGGCAGTCCCTGCCAGGCCTGCGGGCCCGTCTGTCCCACCGGCGCCATCGACCGGTCCGGCAAGATCAACATGAGCGAATGCTTCTACTGCCTGGACTGCCAGGTCCTGCACGACGACAAGACCCGTTGCCCACCACTCGTCGCGCAACTGAAGGCGCGAGCCGCCCGGCAGGACACCCCGAGACCGGCCCACGCGCCGGCCTAGCCGGCGGGCCGCGCTGGATCGACAGGTGGCCGGCGGTCGGGCTCGGCAGCAAGCAGGGCTGGCGACCGGCCGGAAGTTCGAGAGCGGCGACGCCGTCCGCCTGACCGACGGCCTGTGCCACAACGCGGGGCGAGACTCCCGGCGGGCGCGCGGTGCGCCGCATTCGTTCCACGAGTGCGGCGTCGCCTTCCTTGGCGGGCGATTGTCAGGGCAGGGAGGGGACGCCGGAACGGGGGAACACCCGAAGCGGGCCAGGTGCCGGACCGCGGGTCCTAGGCAGCGGACCGATGGCACGTCCATGGCGCTTCGTGAGGCCCGTGGCCAATGGTCGTATGATAAATTTCGTCGTTGACGTCAGCATTGCAGGAACTTGTCGAAAAGCTCATGGCCGGCCATTCGCAATTCAAGAACATCATGTATCGCAAGGGCGCGCAGGACGCCAAGCGGTCCAAGATCTTTTCGAAGCTCTCGCGCGAGATCACGGTCGCCGCCCGGTCCGGACTCCCGGATCCTGACAAGAATCCCCGGCTCCGCACCGCGGTTCTGGCCGCTCGGGCGGAGAACATGCCGAAGGACCGCATCGAGCGGTCGATTCAGAAGGCGCAGGGCCCGGCGGCAGGAAGTGACTACCAGGAGGTCCGGTACGAGGGCCATGCCACGGGCGGTGTGGCCGTCATCGTCGAGGCCCTGACCGACAACCGGAACCGAACCGTCTCGGAGGTGCGTGCGGCCTTCGGAAAGCATGGGGGCACGCTCGGGGAGACCGGCAGCGTCGGTTTCGCCTTTTCGCGTCAGGGAGTGATCCGCTACGCGGCCGACACGGCCGATGCTGACACCATGCTGGAAGCCGCGGCCGAGGCCGGTGCCGACGATGTGATTTCCGGCGCCGACATGCACGAGGTTCGGACCGAGTCGGACACGTTCGGCGCGGTCCGGGATGCCCTGAGCGAGCAGTTCGGAACCCCGACCAGCGCTCGTCTGGAGTGGGTCCCGCTCACGATGGTGCCGGTGGATGAGCATCAGGCGCGGACGCTCTTCCGCATGATCGAGGTGCTGGAAGACAATGACGACGTGCAGTCCGTCTCGGCCAACCTGGAAGTGTCCGACGAGGTCCTCGAGAAACTGCGAGAAGCCACCTGACTCGGGCGCACACAACGGATCCCTGACGCGCTGTGCCCGAGCCTGTGCGTTTGATCGGCCTGGATCCGAGTCTGACCCGTACCGGCTGGGGGATCATCGACGTGAAGGGCCGGGACTTCGCCTTCGTGGCGTCGGGGGCGGTCCGGACCAACCCGAAGCAGACGATGGCCGAACGCCTGGGTCACCTCGATTGCGAGCTCGGCAAGGTGCTCGAGACGCACGGCCCCGCCGAGGCCGCGCTCGAGCAGATCTTCGTCAACCGCAACCCGCGGTCGACGCTGGCACTCGGGTTGGCGCGCGGCGCCGTGTTCGTGTCCGTAGCCCGGCGCCAGATGCCCGTGCACGAATACGCACCGGCCACGGTTAAGCAGGCTGTGACCGGGCAGGGCAATGCGAGCAAGGAGCGGGTGGCCGCACTGGTCCGGGCATTGCTGCCAAAGGCCACCCTGGAGACCCATGACGCGTCGGACGCCCTGGCGGTCGCGATCTGCCATGCGAACCACGCCCGGTCGCACGCGCGGCTTGTCGTCACGGGTGGCTGCCCGTGATCGCCAAGCTGCGGGGCATTCTGGATTCGACGGGCGACGGTTGGGCCCTGATCGACGTGGGCGGGGTCGGTTACCAGGTGACGTGCACCCGCCGCACACTGGGCTGGCTGCTCAGTGCCCGGCCGGAGGCGGAAATCCTGGTGCATACGAGTGCCCGCGACAATGCGGTCGAACTCTTCGGGTTTCGGGACGATGCCGAGCGAAGCTGGTTCCGGGCCCTGCTCACCGTCCAGGGGATCGGTGCCAAGACCGCGCTGGCGACACTTGACGCGCTGGCACCTGCCGAGCTCGAACAGGCCGTGGCGGCGAGCGACGCCAAGGCCATCACTCGGGCCGAAGGGATCGGCGCCAAGGCCGCCTCGCGCATCATCGCGGAACTCAAGCACCGGGTTGGCACCCTCCCGACCGCTCCCGACGCCGGCCCGGGTTCCGATGCGAACGCCTACCGCGATGCCGTCGAGGCTCTCGTTGCCCTCGGGTACGGCCGGCTTGAGGCAGTCGGCGCACTTTCGAGCGCGCAGGCGCGGCATCCGGATGTCAGTGCGGAGGTTCTCGTCAGGCATGCGCTTCAGGCAATAGCCCGATGAGCGGGGGCGAGCCTGTCGACGCGGTGCGGGTGGTGGCTGGCGGGCCGCGACAATCCGCAGACCGAGCGCTCCGGCCCACCCGGTTCGATGAATTTGTCGGCCAGGAACGCAATCTGGCGAATCTTCGGGTGTTCATCCAGGCGGCGAGTACGCGCGGCGAGGCACTAGATCACGTCCTGCTGTACGGGCCGCCGGGTCTCGGCAAGACGACGCTCGCACACATCATCGCTGAGGAGCTCGGGACCGGCATCCTGGCGACGTCAGGTACGGCGCTCGGGCGGCCGGGCGACCTTGCCGCGATCCTGACCAACCTCGACCCGCGCGACGTCCTGTTCATCGACGAGATTCACCGGCTGCCCGTGACCGTGGAGGAAACTCTGTACCCGGCCCTTGAGGATTTCCGCCTCGACATCATGATCGGACGCGGCCCCAGCGCCCGCACCATGCGAATCGAACTGCCGCCGTTCACGGTCGTCGGCGCCACCACCCGCGTCGGGCGCGTCTCAAACCCGATGCGTGAACGGTTCGGCATTCCGTTTCATGTCAACTTCTACAGGCCGGAGGAACTGCAGCAGATTGTTGCCCGCGGCGCGGCGCTACTCGGCTTGGACCTTGCCCCGGATGCCGCCGCCGAAATCGCCAGACGGGCGCGCGGTACTCCACGGGTGGCAGCACGGCTGCTCCGCCGCGTCCGGGACTTCGCGACGGTCCGGGGTGCCAATGCGGTCGTCAAGGGCGATGCCGAATCCGCGCTGGAGCAGCTTCACATCGACGCCGACGGGCTGGATGCCTTGGACCGCCGCTACCTTGACTGCCTGGTCCGAAGCTACGAAGGCGGGCCGGTCGGAATCGAATCGCTGGCAGCAGCGCTCTCGGAAGAAGTCGAGACGCTTCAGGACGTGGTGGAGCCGTTTCTCCTGCAGGCGGGCTTTGTCCAGCGGACCGCAGCCGGACGCGTCGCGGCCGGATTGGCCTGGCGGCGGTTGGGCCTGAAACCTCCCAGTGCGGGGACCATTCCCGGATTGTTCCCGGCAGACGCTGCACCCGAAGCCGGATCCGCCGATGACGGATGACGCTGTTCCGACAAGCGGTTGCTTTCGGAACGGCACGCATGTCCTGCCGATCAGGGTCTATTTCGAAGATACCGATGCAGGTGGCATCGTTTATCATGCGGGCTACCTCCGCTACGCGGAGAGGGCCCGGACGGAGATGTTGCGCTGCCTCGGCATCGAGCACACGCTCATGCTGGCCGAGCACCGCGTGTTCTTTGTCGTTCGCGAGATGCATGTGCAATTTCACGCCCCGGCTCGCCTTGACGACGCGCTCGAAGTGCATACCAGAACGGATTCCGCAAGCGGGGCTAGGCTACGGCTTTCGCAAACCGTTCGTAGTCGAGACGCGGTGCTGGTGGAGTTCGCGTTGACCTTGGCCTGCGTGACAAGGGAAGGGCGCCCACGACGCTGGCCTGCACGCGTAGCAGCGGCAATTGCCAACTTGACCCGACCGTAATTCCGGACATCTTCAGGTACATGGACGAATTTCTCACCACCACGGGCGACATTGATCTGACGATCTGGGGCTTGGTGCTGCAGGCCGACCTCGTGGTAAAGGCCGTGCTGGTCGTGCTGGTCCTAGCCTCGGTCTGGAGCTGGGCGGTGATCATTCAGAAGATGGGCCGGCTGCGATATCTCAAGCGAAAGGCCAACCAGTTCGAGCAGACCTTTTGGTCAGGCGGCTCGTTGGAGGAGTTGCACCGGCATCTCCAGAGCCGCCCCGATCACCCGCTGGCCGCGGTGTTCGTGTCCGGCATGAACGAGTGGCAGCGGTCGGTCACGCAGACCGAGCGCCAACGGACCATTGCGGCGGGCCTGAGTGAACGGATTGGACAGGTGATGCACGTTACCGTCACCCGGGAGATGGACGCGCTCGAAAGGAACGTCGGCTTCCTCGCGACCGTCGGTTCGACGGCACCGTTCGTCGGTCTGTTCGGGACGGTCTGGGGGATCATGAACAGCTTCCAGTCGATCGCGGTGAGCCAGGACACGTCGCTGGCCGTGGTGGCTCCAGGCATCGCCGAGGCCCTGTTTGCGACGGCGCTCGGATTGCTGGCCGCCATCCCCGCAGTGGTGGCGTACAACAAGATCTCGAGCGATCTGAATCGCTATGCCGCACGTCTCGAGACTTTCGCGAGTGAACTCGGCGCGCTGCTGTCGCGACACATCGACGAGAACGAAACTTGAACATCGATCCGGTTCAGCACAAGGGGCGTCTGGGGCGGGGCACCCGAGCCCCCATGTCGGAGATCAACGTCACCCCGCTCGTCGACGTGATGCTCGTCCTGCTGGTCGTGTTCATGATCACCGCGCCGCTGCTGACCACGGGCGTGAGCGTCAACCTCCCCGAGGCAGATGCGGAACCCATCCCGGGCAACGATGAACCCATCGTCGTGACTGTTCAGGCCGATGGTCGGGTGCTGCTGCTCGATACACCGGTTGAGATCGGGACCTTGGCGGCCAAGCTGGCCGCCATTCAGGGGGCCCGGTCCGGTCAGCGGGTGTTCGTACGCGGCGACCGGGATGTAGACTACGGACGGATCATGGAAGTGATCGGACTCATTTCGGCGTCAGGCCAGCATCGCGTGGCACTGGTGACGGTCCCGCCCAACTCCGACGGGCCCTGACGCCGTGGGCCGGAGTGTTTTTCTATCGGTCTTGTTGCACGCTCTCTTCGTAGCCCTTGCAGTGGTGGGCCTGCCAACGTTGTCGCGGCCAATCGTGCTGCCGCCCTCGATCGACGTGGAGGTGGCCCAGGCTGTTGAGCCCGCGCTGGAGCCGGCGGAGGCGCCGCCGCCGCCGGCAATGCCGCAGCGGGAGCAGGAGCCGGCGGACCCGACGCCCGCCCGCCCCCCGCAACCGGTTGCTGCGGCGAGCCCTCCGGAACCCGAGGCCGTTGAGGTGCCCGTTGACGACACCCCGCCGCCGCCGCCCCAACCAGCACCGGCGGCAGCTGCGCCTCCCGCTCCCGCGCCGCCCAGTCCCGAGCTACCGGCTTCCGAATCGGCGCCACCGCCACCCGCGCCCACCGTGGTCGAGCCGGAACCCGTTGAGCCCGAAATCCCGGAGCCTCCGCCCCCGCAGGTGGCGCAGGCCGATCCTCCTCCCGCGCCGGTGGCGCCACCCCCGCCTTCGCGTTTTGACGACATGCTCCGTGACCTCTCTGAACGAGAACCAGCGCCGCCGGCAGCCGTTGAGGCCGAGACCAAACTGGAGGACACGATCGAGCAGCTTGCAGCGCTCGAACCGACGCCGCGGCCAGTCGCGCGCGACACGCCCGAAGACCGCTTCGCACGGGCTCGGATCTACGGTTTGATTCAGAGACAGATCCAGGCCAACTGGCGGCGCCCGCCGGCACTGCAGGAGGTCGATGACATGGTTGTGAGTCTGGACTTCCAGCTGCAGCCTGACGGAACCATCCACGATCTTCACATTTCGGATGCGGAGCTCGACCGGATCGATCGGAATGCGCTCCTGCGGCCGCTGCTTGACAGCGCCCAGGCCGCGATTCTGAGGACCGGCAAGATCACCGGGCTGCCGCCCGAGGAGTACGCACTGTGGCGGCGCGTGCGGCTAAACTTCCGTCCACCGCGCTAGCCCGCCAGGTGTTCTTGATGCCACGCATGTCAGCTTTTCTCCGCCTCACGGCGCCGTTCGCCGTCCTGCTTGTTGCCGGCCACTCTGCGGTGGCGCAGGAAGGGCCGCTGGAAATCGATATCACCGAGGGGCGGATCGAGCCCGTGCCCTTCGCCTTGACACTCGATGTGGAAGGAAATCTGTTGGCGACGGACGCCGGGGATATCGGTGATGTCGTCGTCAACGACCTCCAGAGCTCGGCTCTTTTTCGACAGATCGATCCGGATGCGTACATGCAGAGCGCGGCGGACGCGGCTGAGCAGCCGCGGTTCCGCGACTGGCGGATCATCGATGCTCAGGTGCTCATTGCCGGGTCGGTCCGCGACAGAGGAGACGGGACGATCGAGGTGGCGGCCCGGGCCTGGGACGTCTACGGCGGCCGGGAGATGGTCGGAGTCCGCCTGAACGGACCGTTGGCGCTCGCACGTCGGATGGCGCACGTGCTGGCTGATCGAATCTATACGCGTGTCACGGGTGAGCCCGGGTACTTCGACACGCGCATCCTGTACGTGGCCGAGTCAGGGCCGGCGACGGAGCGCGTCAAGCGGCTCGCGATCATGGATCAGGACGGAGCCAACCACGAGTACCTCACGGATGGATCGCATCTGGTCTTGACGCCACGTTTTTCGCCCGACGGAAAAGGTGCGCTGTACTTCAGCTACCAGGGCAGAGAGCCGAGCGTGTTCCGATACGATCTGGACGCCGGGAGAAGCGAGGAATTGGGGCAATTCTCCGGCATGTCATTCGCCCCCCGGTTCCACCCGGAGGGCACCGAGGTCGCCATGTCGTTGGCACGCGAGGGGGTGACCAACGTCTTTACGTTGGATCTGGCGACCGGTGGTCTGCTGCAGCTGACCCGCGGCCGCGCGATCGACACCTCGCCGAGCTATAGCCCCGAGGGGGACAGGATCGTCTTCAGTTCCGACCGATCGGGAAGACCGCATCTGTTCGTGATGGATTCCGGAGGCGGTGTGGCCCGCCGGATCAGTTTCGGAGAGGGAAGCTATACCACCCCGGTCTGGTCTCCCCGCGGCGATTACATTGCGTTTACGAAGTCGGTGAAGGGACGCTTCTACATCGGACTCATGCACCCGGACGGCACCGGCGAGCGGCTGATCGCGGACGGCTTTCTGGTGGAGGGTCCCAGCTGGGCGCCCAACGGACGTCTGCTGGCGTTCGCGCGAACCGAACCGGCTCCGGGCAGCGCGGACACGATTCGGATTTACACGATCGACATCACGGGCAACCGGGAACGCGAACTACCGACCCCCACCGATGCTTCGGATCCCTCCTGGGGACCCTATCAGGCGACCAGGTCGTAAAGTACCGCCTGGCCGAGGCGCGCGCGGCCCGGAGTCAACCGATCAGCCTCCTATCGACCGTCAACCGCTTGACGGTGTCATGTGTGACCGCGCCCGTCATGAGCACGGCGCAGTGGCCCGGGCGGCTGACCGAGATCAAGACTGCGCCGAAGGCCCCGGGGGGGGTCTTGGACGGGAAAGCGGTACGCATCGCCCGAAGTTGAGCAAAGCGCCGCGGGCCCGCTCGGAAGAGGCAATACACATACGGATGCGTTCGCCGACGCGAGCCCCTGACTCTCTCACCGTGTCGGTCACGAAGTGCGCGTAGTGTTTGGCCTTCTGTGACGTCGTTCGGGCCAGCGTGGCTGGCCGACTGCCCGGCCAGCGGGGCAGGCAGCATCAACTCGCGCTATACGATGGCAACGAAGCTGCGCACCAGATCGTCTGGCGCGCAATGGCCGATCGGCAGGACGATGACGCCAATGCCGGCTGCGGGTACGCCCTAGGCGGCAACGATGCGCTCGACCCGGATCGTCTGTTCGAGATCGCGTGACTGCGCGAGGTCGAAGGCCAGTTGCATCCCAAGCCAGGTTTCCGGTGTGGACCCGAACGCTTTCGACAGGCGATAGGCCATCTCGACCGAGACCGAAGCCTTTTCGTTCACCAGATTGGATAGTGTCTGCCGCCCGACACCGAGCCGCCGTGCCCCTTCCGTGACCGACAAGCCCAAAGGCTTCAGGCAATCTTCACGCACGATGGCTCCGGGATGGACGGGGTTGCTCAT
>VXPW01000111.1:0-1442 GCA_009839325.1 Rhodospirillales bacterium | reverse complement strand
GGATGATTCCTTGGTTCCGTCGCGGCAGACGATGTACTGTGTCGACGGAAGTGGAGCGCGGACATGACGACACACCGAAGTCTGGTAGCCCAAACCGGCATCTTCAAGGGACTGCACAGCGGGATGGGGCTGGCGTCCAAGGGCATGGTGATCGCCTTCGTGGTCTTTACCGCCCTCAACGTGGAATTCGCCAACAGCATTTATTCGGCCGTGCGCGGATGGATCGAGTCGGCGCTCAACTGGTACTACGTGTCGGTGCTGCTGATTACGCTCTTCGTCTGCGTTTATCTGATGTTCAGCCGGTTTGGAAAGATCAGGCTCGGCAGCGATGACAGTCGGCCCGAGTTCTCCAATTTCTCGTGGTTCGCGATGCTGTTCTCGGCCGGCGTCGGCATCGGCATTCTGTTCTTCGGCATCGCCGAGCCAATGTTCTATTTCGACAATTCGGAGCCGTGGGGCTATCCCAACAACCCGTTTGCCGACATGGCCGGCTTTACCCAGATGAGCGAGCAGCGCGCAGTCGCTGCGATGCGCGTGACCTATTTCCACTGGGGGTTCCACGCCTGGTCGCTCTACGTGATCGTTGGCCTCTGTCTGGCCTACTTCGGTTTCCGCAAGAAATTGCCACTGACCCTGCGCAGCGCGCTGCACCCGGTCATCGGCGACCGGATTTACGGACCGGTTGGCCACGCGGTCGATCTGCTGGCCGTGTTCGGCACCGTGTTCGGTGTGGCCACCTCACTGGGCCTCGGCGTGTCGCAGATGGCGGCCGGGCTCAACTACCTGTTCGGAATCGATCCGGGGATCGTCACGAAGATTGTCCTGATCGCCGTGATCTCGGCCGTGGCGACCCTTTCGGCCGTCTCTGGGGTCGGAAAGGGCATCCGCATCATCTCGGAGTGGAACATCTGGCTGAGCATCGCGCTGCTGGCCTTCTTTCTGTTCGGCGGTCCGTTCAAGTGGCTGATGGGTTTCTTTGTCACGACTGCGGGTGATTACCTGTGGAACTTCATTCCGATGGGTTTCCAGACCTTCAACGATCAGGGGGCTGCAGCGTGGCAGGGGGGCTGGACCATCTTCTACTGGGGATGGTGGATTTCCTGGGCCCCCTTCGTCGGCATGTTCATCGCTCGCATCAGCCGGGGCCGGACCATCCGCGAGTTCATGCTCGGCGTGATGTTCGTGCCGACCACGATCGCCTTCTTCTGGTTGTGCATCTTCGGCGGTTCCGCCATCTACCTCGAGCTGAATGCCCAGGGCGGCGTCGGCACCGCCGGCGTCGCCGATCTGGTACGTAATTGGGACCTGCCCGGGGCCCTGTACGGCACGATCGACCAGGTGACGTCGGTCAGCTGGCTCAACTGGATCATGGCTGCCCTGGCGACCTTCCTGCTGGCGACCTGGTTCATCACCTCGTCGGATTCCGGGACACTGGTGATCAC
>VXPW01000013.1 GCA_009839325.1 Rhodospirillales bacterium | reverse complement strand
CCGGCTGGGCCGCGAGGCTTGAGAAGCCGCAGGGTCCGATGACGGGCCCGACCTGCGCTACCACGTGCCCGACGCCATCGGCCTCGAGCTGCTGGGGGAAGGGGCCCTGCTGTTGCACGTAGGTGCCTTGGCCCTCTCGGAAAGCGGCGTCGACCGCAGCGGCGCCGCCGGGATGGATCGCGTTGATGCGGGAATAGTCGATGCCGGCCCGATGGCAGGCGTACTTGAACATAGCGAGCGGCTGACCGCCCCCGAACAGGACTGCGCCTGCTCCCTCGAGTTTCCGCCACGAGAAATCGGGATCCGGTTCGCGCGCAGTCAGGAAGAAGCCGTCCATCTCGTTCACCTGAGCGAAGTGGGTGACGGTTGGCGTCTCGCCGCGCTCGAGCGGGACGAAGCCTTGGCTGAGGGCCGATTGCACCACATGTGCAGAGCCGTCTTCGAGGGCTGAGATCGCGCTCACTCCCGGAGAGGCGACCGACCATTCCGGGTCGAGTCCCTCTTCGCGAAGAAAACCGCCGGCCATCGTTGCGATGAGCGGTGAGTAGAAGGCCGAGAACAGCGTGAACTGGATGTTGATACGGGTCATGCAGATGACTTCCCGGGATTGCCGTGGTCCAGGTCGATGGGGAGGGGTGCCAGGCTGCCGGAACGGCGCCACGCCCCTGGATCATACCGCTCGCATCCCTGCCCTAGGCCATAGACGTCGGTGGGATGGTCTCCTCGAGATGAACTCACCTGTGCAGCAGGCTGGCTCCGGTTTCAGTATCCGAATGGAGGTAGTCGAAGGATGGAGGCTAAAGCCAGTCCCTGTCCCGCAAGTCCGCGGTGAATGTGCGGCTTACCGGGACCACGCTTCCGTTCACCAGGTGGAGCACGATTCGCCCGTTTCGGCGCCCGATCCGATCGAGGGCTGCGCGCGCGACCCAGTGAGAGCGATGCACCTGCGCCCCGTCCAGGTCCTCGATTTCCTGCAGCGCGTCGCGGAACCGCATCAGGAGGAGGTCGCTGCCCCTGTCGGTATGGACCTCCAGGTAGTGATCCTGCATGTGGAGGTGCAGCAGGTTCTGCCCGAGCCGGGCCGGGATGCGCTTCAGGAAGGCGTTGCCCGGTATGCCAGCGTCCGGTGTCCGTAACGACACGTTCTTTTGCGGTTCTCCTCGGGACGGCGTGGCGAGTGGCCAGGTCACAACGGAGGTCACAACGAGGTGGATCCCGATGACCTGGGAGTACAGGGACGCGAGTCCGGCTAGGCCGGTAGTCCGGAAGTCCAAGAAAATCGCCACCAGCAGCCATATCACGGCGGTTCCCGGTATCGCCGCCACCGCGCTGCCCCCCGCAACCACTGCTGCCCAGGTGAGCGTCCCTTGTCGCTCGAACGCCAGCACCGCGCCGAATCCGACAGCCAGTCCGAAAATCCAGTTCACGGCCATCGCGACGGACCAGAACACGGTCCGCTCCGGTAACGCGAGGCGTCCCCAGGTGTCGAACGGTCCAAGGTAGGTGAGGACCGCGATTGCAGCGGCGAGTCCGAGAGCTTGGTACTCGAAGGGACGCCGCGCCTGCACTTCGCGAAACGCGAATAGCACTGCGCGTTGCATTCGCGAAAAAGCAGTTCGTTTCACGAATTTTCGCTTGTCACCGCCGACGGTGCCCCGGACGATTTTCAACGCGGCACGCGTCAGACGCGAATGCCGTCACATCGATCATCACACTTTTTAGGAGGACACACCATGCCCAGTTCGCTCATCGCAGCCACGGCAACCGCGGGTTTCGTGACCTTGGCGGGTCTCGTCGCATTGCCTGCTGCCGGCGCCGATCTCGCCGTCGAAGTGCAGGGTGTCCGGTCCGATACCGGCCACCTTTTCGTAGCTGTCCAAACGCCGCTGGCGGCTGACGAGTTTCCGTATGCGGAAGAACTATTCGCAGGCACACACCAGCAGGCTCGTGAAGGGGCCATGCGGTTCGTATTCCGCGCTCTGCCGCCAGGGCGCTACGCCGTGAGTGTATTTCACGATGAGAATGGCAATGGAGAGATCGACTTGGGGGCCGCCGGGATTCCCACGGAAGGGTACGGGTTCGCCAACAATCCCCCTTCGCAGTTCGGTCCCCCGAGTTTCGAAGAGGCGGCAGTGACGATCGGCGATGCATCGGCAAAGGTCATGATTTGGATCGCTTATTGATGCGGGAGCGGCCAGGCCATTCCACCGTGCGTAGTTTCGTCAACCTCACCGTTGCTCAGCGTTGATCCGATCGGCGATGGCAATAATTCGATGCATCTCGCGGAGAACCGGTTTCTCGATGAGCTTGCCGTCGATCACAACTAGCCCGGTGTCGGCCGCCTGAAACTCGGCGATGATGCGACGGGCCCGGGCGATCTGGCCGGCCGACGGCGTGAAGACCTCGTTGAGCGCCGCAATCTGCTTTGGATGGACAGCGCCCTTGCCGGAGAACCCCAGGTCCCGTGCCCGGACTGCCGCATGCTCCATGCCGTCCGGATCTTCCAGATCGAGGTACGGGACGTCGATCG
>VXPW01000051.1:45754-100298 GCA_009839325.1 Rhodospirillales bacterium | reverse complement strand
GAGCCGGTCGCTGGCCGGGGGCACGGTGGTGGTCGAGGCATTGCGGACGCGCGCGATGACCGCGTCGGCGAAGGGCACGGTGGCGGCGCCCGGCCGGCATGTCCGGCAGAAGGCCGGCCTGAACCGCGGGATCCTGGCGACCGGCTGGGGCGGTCTCCGCACGATGCTGGCCTACAAGGCGCCGCGGCTGGTCGCGGTGGACCCGGCCCACACCAGCCGGACCTGCGCCGCGTGTGGCCACGTGGACGCGGCCTCGCGCCGCACCCAGGCGAGTTTCGAATGTGTGGCCTGCGGCCACGCGGATCACGCGGACCTGAACGCGGCCCGCAACATCCGGCGTCGGGGACTGGCGCTGCTGCACGGCGAGGGGCGATCGCACTCAGCGACCCCGGTGACCCGTGAAACGGATCGAACGCTGGCGGCGTGAGCTTGTCAAGTATTCGATATAAGTCCCAATTCCCCACCTATACTGCCGGGCGAATTCCAGGAGACGGGATCGGAGGGCCGCGCGTGTCGAATCTCGCACTTATGGACGGGATGGAGCGTCTAGGTACCGAGAGCGCCTTTGTTGTGCTTGGCCGTGCCGCCGAGCTTGAACGGCAGGGTAAGGACGTCATCAATCTAGGTATTGGGCAACCAGATTTTCGAACCCCCGGCCATATCGTTGAGGCGGCCGTCGAGGCCTTGCGGGATGGCCATCACGGATACACGCCGGCCAACGGAATCCTTCCGCTTCGGGAGGCGGTGGCCGCCGATATTTCTGCCCACCGCGAGATCGACGTGAATCCCGACCAGGTGGTGATCGTCCCCGGGGGTAAGGTGACCATGTGGCACGCGATTCTCATGTTCGGTGCACCTGGCCGGGAGATCATGTACCCCAACCCGGGCTTTCCTATCTACGAATCAGCGATCCGGTTTACCGGCGCTACGCCGGTGCCGATCGCATTGGCGGAGGCGGATGGATTCGCATTCGACCCCGACGAAGTACTCGGCCAGGTAACGGCGAAGACTCGACTGATCATTGTCAACAGTCCCGCCAATCCCACCGGCGGCGTGATCCCGGTTCCTGTGCTTGACCGACTTGCAGAAGGACTAGCTAATCATCCGCACGTGGCCATCCTTTCTGACGAGATCTATTCGCGAATCGTGTATCCGGGGTCTGAATTTGCGTCGATGCTGCGCTACTCTCATCTGCGTGACCGTCTCATCATGTTGGACGGATGGTCCAAAACCTACGCCATGACAGGTTGGCGGATCGGATATGCGATTTGGCCGGAATCGCTTGTTGAGCATGCAGTACGATTGAACATCAACTCAGTCAGTTGCACCAACGCCGCGACCCAGTATGCGGCAATCGCTGCGCTGGAAGGTCCCCAGGACGATGTTGACGCGATGGTCACCGCATTTGCCGAGCGGCGCGAGGTGTTGATCGAAGAGGTCAAGACACTCCCCGGATTGCGGATGATTCGCCCAGAGGGCGCGTTCTACGCCATGCCTAACGTTGAAGGCACCGGCATCCCGGCATTGGAATTGCAGGATCGCCTGCTTGAGGAGTTGCACGTTGCGACGGTGGCCGGAACCAGCTTCGGTGCGCTGGGCGAGGGCTATATCCGTCTGAGCTACGCTGCGGGCGTCGACGAGATCCGCACGGCCATGAAACGAATTCGCCAGTTGGCCGCAGCTGAGGGGTGGGGCCACCACCAGTGAGCAGGGTCGCGGAACTGGAGCCGGAGCGAACCTCGAAGATCTTCAACAAGTTCCAGCTGATCGCGGAGGTGGATCCGGCTGGAGACCAGCCGAAGGCAATCGCCGAACTAGTTGACGGTCTGGTGCACGGTCAACGCGAGCAAGTACTTCTGGGTGTCACCGGTTCCGGCAAGACCTTCACGATGGCGCACGTCATTCAGCGCTTGCAGCGCACGGCGCTGATTCTTGCCCACAACAAGACCTTGGCGGCGCAGCTGTATGGCGAAATGAAGTCGCTGTTCCCACGCAACGCCGTCGAGTACTTCGTCTCGTACTACGATTACTACCAGCCCGAAGCCTACGTCCCCCGGACGGACACATACATAGAGAAAGACGCTTCGATCAACGAGCACATCGATCGCATGCGCCACGCGGCAACCCGGGCACTTTTTGAGCAGAGCCACGTCGTCATTGTTGCCAGCGTTTCATGCATTTACGGAATCGGACCGCTCGAAACCTATACCCGAATGATCATCGAATTGAGGACCGGTGGCCGTGTGGAACGGAATGCTCTCCTCGCCCGCCTGGTCGAACTTCATTACCGCAGAAACGACGTGAACCTGGTTCGGGGGACGTTTCGCGCTCGCGGGGACACGATCGAAGTCTTTCCGGCTCATCTTGAAGACCGTGCATGGCGGGTTGACCTCTTCGGGGAAACGGTAGAGCGACTATCTGAGTTCGACCCTCTGACCGGAGAACGCACCGCCACAATGGACGAGGTGCGCATATACGCAAATAGCCACTACGTCACGCCGAAGCCGACACTTGCACAAGCCATTGAACGGATTCGCGTTGAACTCGCCGAGCGATTGGCGGAATTGGAGGAATCAGGGAAACTGCTCGAGCGTCAACGGTTGGAAGAACGGACCAATTTCGACCTGGAAATGATGGCAGCAACCGGAAGCTGCGCAGGCATCGAGAATTACTCGCGTTATCTGACGGGTCGACGCCCCGGGGAGCCGCCACCCACTTTGTTCGAGTACTTGCCGGAAAACTCGATCTTGTTTGTGGACGAGAGCCACGTCACCGTCCCCCAGCTGCGCGGGATGTTTCGAGGCGACTTTAACCGCAAGACGACGCTGGCCACTCACGGTTTCAGGCTCCCGTCATGCGTCGACAACCGTCCCCTGAAGTTCGAGGAATGGGATGCGATGCGGCCCGCCACCGTGCTGGTATCCGCAACGCCCGGCCCATGGGAACTCGAGCACACTGCCGGTAAAGCAGTTGAACAGGTGATTCGGCCAACCGGCCTGGTGGATCCAGAGTGTGAAGTCCGCCCGGCAGGCAACCAGGTTGATGATCTGCTAGGGGAGGCACGCGTCGTCGCCGAACGGGGAGGCCGTGTGCTCGTTACCACCCTCACCAAGCGCATGGCGGAAAATCTGACCGAATACCTGGAAGAAGCCGGGCTCCGTGTTCGTTACCTGCACTCCGACATTGATACGCTGGAACGAATTGAAATCATTCGCGACCTTCGACGCGGTGTGTTCGATATCCTGGTAGGTATCAACCTCCTGCGAGAAGGGTTGGACATTCCTGAATGCGCGCTGGTTGCCGTTCTCGATGCCGACAAGGAAGGATTTCTGCGCTCGCGCACGTCCCTTATTCAGACGATTGGACGAGCGGCACGTAATGTGGACGGACGGGTCATCCTGTACGCCGATCAGGAGACAGATTCGCTCAAAGGGGCATTGGACGAGACGCGCCGGCGCAGAGAATTGCAGATGCAGTGGAATCGTTCTCACGGAATTCAGGCGGAAACGGTAAGGAAGGAGATCGCTGACGTACTGGGTAGCATTCATGAGCAGGACCACGTAACGGTAGAGATCAGCCCTGAGATTCCTCATCGCATAGGGCACAACCGGGAAGCCTACGAAGCCGAACTGGAAGAACGCATGCATCGGCACGCTGCTGCGCTTGAGTTCGAAGAGGCAGCGTTAGTGCGCGATGAGCTAAAGGCGCTGCGGGATAATGAATTGGGGCTCTCTCCGCGCGCAGGGCCCAAGTCGCCAACACGTCGTCGGCGAACCGTCGGAAATTCGCGCCGGACCCGTTCAAGGCGTCATTGACGTGGGCAACGATGCTCGGCAAGGGATGGCCCTGGTGACCGGGGGGGCTCGCCGCATCGGCGCAGCATTGGTGAGGGCGCTTGCTCGGCTCGGATACCCGGTCGCGATACATCACATGCGATCCGGAAATGCGGCGTCAAGCCTTGTCAGGGAGATAGCGGCTGGTGGAGGCGTGGCTCGCGCATTCTCCGCGGACCTGCGATCGGGTGAAGCTGCACAACAGCTGCTGCGGACCGCGACACAACAGCTTGGTCCGTGTACGATCTTGGTCAACAATGCTTCGCATTTTGCGCACGACACGCTGCTGACCGGAACCCGGACGTCTTGGGACGACCACCTCGAGCTAAACCTCAGGGCTCCTCTGGTACTCAGCCGTGTGTTTGCAGACCTGCTGCCTGCCTCTACCTCCGGCCTGATCGTCAATCTGCTGGACCCCAGAGTGTGGACCGTGACGCCGCACTACCTTTCATACAGTGTGAGCCGAGCGGGTCTGTGGGCCGCAACTCGCATCCTTGCCCTGGAATTGGCCCCGCGAATTCGCGTCAACGCGATCGGCCCCGGACCGACCCTGTCCAGCGAGTCTGAAGGAGAGGCTGGCTTCCGTGCCACTCGCAATCGACTGCCGCTGTCACCAGGTCCATCGCCAGAAGATATTTCCGACGCACTGGTTTACCTGGTCAGCGCAAAATCAGTTACCGGGCAGATGATCGCGCCGGACGGAGGCCAGCATCTTGGCTGGCTTCACCCTGCTCCGGATGAGCCGATTCGTGGCTGACTCACGCACACTTCTTGTCCAGGGTTTGGAAGTCGAATGCCTCATCGGCGTCCATCGGCACGAACGGAGCAGCGTGCAGCGCGTCCTTGTCGATGTTGAGTTGGAAGTCGAACCCAATCGACATGGTGACGACCTTAACTGTGTCGTCAGTTACGAGGACGTGGTGACGGCCGTCCGACGCCTCGCGGCAGACGGCCATATCCAGTTGGTCGAGACGCTTGCCGACCGTGTGGCTACCTGCTGCCTCAGCTTTGACAGCGCGGTCAGCGTCAATGTCACGGTGCTGAAACCCGACGTGCTTCCCGATGCAGCCGCGTTAGGAGTAAGGGTGCGGCAGACTCGTTGAAGAATCGTTGTCCAAGACGCAAGCGCTACCAACCTGTAGTTGCAGGAGTTTTATTCACAAGAGCCAGTTGCGTGCCGTGACTGAATATCCAGAGATGCCAATCCGGCAGTCGCAGCTTGATGGAGAATTGGGATTACTGGATACGTATTGTGATTCAAATAGTTAGAATCTCATGACTTTACTAGACAATCGCGCTTTCCAAGCAGTTTATCCATTAGACACAAGCGATTGAGCGGGCCACAGAGAGTTTTTCCACAGGGTTTTCCACAGTGCCGGTTAAGCAGCAAATCGAGGGGAGCAGTTGATTGCTCGCGTTCGGCAAGTCAAAGTCAGGCATGGAACCGCGAACATCTGGGCCTTTGAAACATTTGAACCCGTCCGAACGATCTGGCGACAGCTCGAATGGAGTTGGCCAAAGCGACCTGCAAGTCGGAGCAGACGTGGTACGCGCCGCGGCGCGCTCACTGCCTGCCAGACCCGGCGTCTACCAGATGGAGGCAGCAGATCGGGAAGTGCTGTACGTGGGGAAGGCACGTGTGCTGAGGAACCGGGTGGCTACGTACTCGTCGGTCCAGCGTTTGCCGATCCGTCTTCGGCGGATGATTGCACAAGTCCGACATGTCGAGTTCACGGTGACGGAACACGAGGCCGAAGCGTTATTGCTCGAGGCCAATCGGATCAAGAAACTGCGACCTCGATACAACATCCTCTTGCGTGATGACAAGTCCTATCCCTACATCCACCTCCGTACAGATCATGCATGGCCGCAACTCTTGAAGCATCGAGGACGCAAGCGAAGGGATGGCCACTATTTTGGGCCGTTTGCCTCCGTCCGAGCTGTCAACGTGACCTTGAACGCCCTTCAACGCGCATTTCCGTTACGCACTTGTACCGATAGAGAATTTGAGGTGCGTGACCGACCATGTCTCCAGTATCAGATCCGCCGCTGTTCTGCCCCCTGTGTCGGGAAGGTCGGAGATTCGGAATATGCCGACTTCGTCGAACACCTGAGGCGTTTCCTTGGTGGCGGCGGGAAGGAAGTCCAGGCATCCCTGCGCTCCGCAATGGATCGGGCCAGCGCCGATCTGGAGTTCGAACGCGCCGCGGTCCTGCGAGACCGAATTCAGGCGCTGAATACGATTCAGACCGCTCGCGGCGGTGATTTGCAGCATGTGGGCGACGCAGACGTTTTTGCCGTCGCGGAACAGGGCGGACAGATTGCCGTCCAGGTGTTCTTTTTCCGTGGCGGCAGCAACTTTGGCAATCGCACGCATTTCCCGATGCACGGCAAAGAGATCCCCCCTGCCACAGTCCTCGGGGCCTTCATTTCACAGTTTTACGACACCCAAGCGCCGCCAGCGACCCTGCTGCTCAATGAGAAAGTTCCGGACATGGAACTGTTGGCAGAGGCGCTGTCCATCAAGGTCGGGCGACGCGTCACAATTCTCGTCCCACAGCGAGGCGAAAAACGACAGGCAGTGCGCGCCGGCGAGGATAACGCGAAAGCCGCATTGGCTCGCCGCATCTCTGAGCGTTCGAATCAGCTGGAACTGCTGGACGCCTTGGTGGAAGTTTTCGGTTTGACGCACGCGCCACGTCGCGTTGAAGTCTTCGACAACAGTCATTTGCAGGGGGCCCACCCAGTGGGAGCAATGGTCGTCGCCGGCCCGGACGGCTTTGCGAAAGCATCGTATCGTCGCTTCAATGTTCGAGGTGCGGACCCCCGTGATGACTACGCGATGATGCGGGAAGTACTGCTGAGGCGCTTCAAGCGGCTCCAGCGCGAGGATCCAGACCGGAGCAAGGGGCAATGGCCGGACCTGGTTCTGATTGATGGAGGCGCAGGTCACCGCAGTGCCGCGGTCGAGGCGTTGGCAGAGGCCGGAATCAACGAGCCTGCGGTCGTTGGCGTTGCCAAAGGGCCGGACCGCAATGCGGGTAGAGAACTCTTCCACGCTGGATTTGAGCGCCCAATCTCGCTAGCCACGGATGATCCCGTACTGTATTTCCTGCAACGACTTCGTGACGAGGCGCATCGGTTCGCGATCGAAGGACATCGTGCTCGTCGGCTCCGTGCCGGAACACAGTCGGAATTGGATCAGCTGCCGGGGATCGGGCCTCGCCGCAAGCGGGCGCTGATCTTGCATTTCGGCTCGCTCCGGGCAATTCGAGATGCGACGTTCGCCGAATTGCTGCAGGTAGAAGGCATCAACGCAACGGTCGCCCGTACCATTAACGATCATTTCTCGAGCGATGTCTGAAGGCAGCACACTTAATGCGGCGATGCTGGTGACCTGCGGGCGTATTGTGCTGGTAGTTCCGTTTGTTGCCTGTTTCTATCTGCCTGGGCCTTGGGGGATTTGGGGAGCCGGCGGCATATTTGTTGTTGCAGGCATCAGTGATGCGCTGGATGGATGGATGGCCCGGCGCCTGAACATCGTGACCGAGCTTGGAGCGATCCTGGATCCAGTTGCGGACAAGATCACGCACGCCGCAGCACTGATCATGCTGGCTGCAGACGGACGCGTCCCCGCGCTGGCCGCAGCAATTTTGATTACCCGCGACCTCATGATAGGCGGTTTGCGGCAAATGGAAGAGAGCAGGGGGGTATTAGCGGTCTCACCCGTTGCCAAAGTCAAGACGGCATTGCAGTTTCTCGCCCTAAGCACGATCCTGCTGGCGCCTGGCGTGACGGTGGCTGAATGGCTTGCCACCGCCGGATTGGGGCTGCTGTGGATTAGCGTTGCGCTCAGCGTTTGGAGCGGCAGTCTCTATACCTTGAGGGTCGCCCGCTTCCTGAACTCGGAGCGGACATGACGCCCGCTGCCTCGCCACGCAAGCATTGGGACCTCGTTGGGCCGCCTTGTGGGATGCCGGAGCACGCACAGCCGCACTTCTGCAAGCCATAAGGGGCATGTGGTCCCGGTCCTTGACGACATCACTATTGGCAATCGCGAGGAACGATGTTGGAACGAGTAATGCCCAGTTACCGCATCCCGCGTACTTTGTTTTCTGGTCGGGCGGAAACTGAGGGCGACGGGATTGAAGTTAAACGCCTGATCGGCGTTCCGGAACTCGACATGGTCGACCCGTTTCTGCTGCTGGATGTGTTCTCGGTGAACCCCCAAGAGGACAGGAGTGCGGGGTTTCCGCCACATCCCCATCGCGGATTCGAGACCGTAACCTATTTGCTCGCGGGACAAGTCCGACACGTAGACAGTGCCGGTCACGAGAGCCTACTGCGGGCCGGGGGCGTGCAGTGGATGACCGCTGGCCGCGGTGTGGTGCATTCGGAAATGCCGGAAGGCAATGGGGGCTTGGTAGCCGGCTTTCAGCTATGGGTAAACCTGCCCAGATCGCACAAGATGACAGATGCCAGCTATCAAGACTTTGACTCTGATGAAATCCCGGTGGAGGAACGAGGGAGTCAGGTAACGGTCAAGGTAATTTCGGGCACAACGGGGAGGGGCACCACCGGACCGGTCCGCCAGCCGCTGACTGAACCACGCTACTTCGACTTTGACCTTGGCGCTGGGGCTGCCGTCCTGGAGCCAGTCCCGGCCGACCACAACGCTTTCATCTATGTGATCAACGGTTCGCTGGAGTTTCCTGGCGATGATCTGAGTGTGCACCCACTCGGCCGCGAGACGTTTGCGGTACTCTCCCACGGTACGGAGCTTCGCGTGTCGGCAGGAGCAGACGGAGCCCGGTTCCTGTTAGTCTCCGGACGACCGCTTCGTGAGACCGTCGCGCGCAGCGGGGGGTTTGTTATGAACACGCTGTCGGAAGTTCACGCTGCCCAAGAGGATTTTCGCCGTGGTCGGCTGGCAGGGTAGGCGCGTTCCGTGGAAGTACTCTATTTCGCGTGGGTGCGTGACCGCGTTGGGACGGGCCGGGAGCACGTGAATCCGCCGGACACCGTAACCACGGTGGGTGAGTTGGCGCTATGGCTCGCCACGCAAAGCAGGGAACACGCTGAAGCTTTCCGGGACTGCGATGTGCTCAGGGCAGCTGTCAATCAAGAGCACGTTTCATTTGGTCATCCGATTGCCGCGGGTGATGAGATAGCTTTTTTCCCGCCCATGACCGGGGGATGATGCAGTGATTCGGGTTCAGGGCGATGACTTCGAACCGGGGGCTGAAATCGACCGGCTATTGGACGGGCACACCGCAGTCGGCGGCGTGGCGAGCTTTATCGGAGTGGTTCGAGACGATCCCGAGCACGGTCCGGCACTGCGGGCGATGACCCTGGAGCACTACCCCGGTATGACGGAGCGCATGCTCGCCGCCATAGAACAGGAGGCGAACCACCGTTGGGACCTGTGCGCAAGTCTCATCGTCCACCGATACGGCCGTATGGTACCGGGGGATCGCATCGTGCTGGTGGTAACTGCCGCTCGCCACCGGCAGGCAGCCCTGGAGAGTTGTCAGTTTCTGATCGACTGGCTGAAGACCAAGGCCCCGTTCTGGAAACGCGAAGAAACTGAGGATGGCGAACGTTGGGTGCAGGCCCAAGCTCGAGACGACGTCGCTGCGGCAAAGTGGCAGATTGAGCCGTCAGTGGACTGACACGACTCTAGCCGCGGTGCGCGTCCGCACGGTTTGCTTCTGGAACGGGAGCTGTCTCGGACTCGCTTACGCAGTGATGTGCAAGTCTGATGCCTTCACAACAAATAACCGACCATTTCATCGTTCTTCAAAATCATCCGCACGTCAGTTTGGCATATTCCTCGATCATTAGCCGGCAGACTTTTCCTGGCTGGTAGGTGTGTTGGCCGATTACCGACACCGGCGTGACCTCGGCTGCAGTACCGGTCACAAAGACCTCCTCCGCCTGACTGATTTCCTCAGGCATGATCACTTCCTCAATTACCTCGATTCCCTTTGCCTTGGCAATCCCGATAGCTGTGCGACGGGTAATTCCGTCCAGAAAGCAATCCGGCACCGGTGTGTGAATGACGCCATCCCGCACAAAAAAGATGTTGGCTCCCGTGGTTTCCGCAACCCGCCCGCGATGATCAAGCATCAGTGCGTCGTCGTAGCCGTCACGCTCGGCGGCGTGCTTGGCAAGCGTACACGTCATGTAGAGTCCGGCGGCCTTTGTATTGACGGGCGCGGTCTCGGGGGAGGGGCGCCGCCAGTCAGCGAGCGCCAAGCGGATCCCCTTCAAACGGGCTTCCGGAGAGAAATAGGACGGCCATTCCCAGGCGGCGACCGCGATGTGAATGGTATTGCGTTGGGCTGAAATCCCCATCATTTCACTGCCCCGCCATACAACCGGTCGGACGTACCCATCCACGATTCCATTGGCCTCAAGCACGGCGTGCCGGGCCTGGCTTAGTTCCTCGCCGGAACAGGGAAAATCCATTCCCAGTGTGGTGGCGGAATGGATCAAGCGGTCCGTGTGCTCCTGCTCCTTAAAGATCTTCCCGCCGTAAGCCCGCTCGCCTTCAAACACGGAACTGGCGTAATGCAAGGCGTGGCTGAGTACGTGAAGCTGTGCTTCACCCCAAGGCAGCAGTTTGCCGTCAAGCCAGAGCTGTCCGGGCAGTCGGCCATAATCTTCAATCATGGGAGGTGCCCCGCAGGAATCACTGGTACCGTTCCGGAAAGGACCGCATCGTAGTACCTTACCGCTAGAAACGTCAACATGGCTGACGCATTTATGTCGGACTTCGCTACACGTGCAATCGCAGAACGCCTTTTCTTCGGCTACCGCGCATTTACCGGCGATGCGGATCGCGTGCTGGCTAGTCGCGGTCTCGGCCGCGCGCACCATAGAGCGCTCTATTTTATCGAGCGTGCCGGAAGCATTCCCGTGCACGAATTGCTGGCGACGCTAGGAATTACCAAGCAGGCCCTGACCAGGGTGCTCCGCGAACTCATGGATGCAAGACTGGTGGAACGGCGGCGGGATCCGACTGATGGACGGCGGGGCATCCTGACCCTAACCGACGCTGGCCGCGCTCTCGAACTGTCCTTGCTTCATGCGCAACGAGCGCGGATTGAGTCTGCCTTGCAGCGTGCTGGCCCAAGCGGTAGTGCAGCGGTTCATGCGTTTCTCGAAGCGCTCATGGAGCCGGATGATCGGGAACGAATTGGAACTACGCTGTGAGCAGCTCACCGCATGCCAAGCCCCGGTCGCTCGATTCCAGGCTGCTTGTCGTTGACGATGACTTACGGCTGAGAAATCTCTTGCAGCGGTATCTTTCCGGGCAGGGATATCTCGTTGATGTCGCTCGAGATGCCGGCGAAGCGAAGGAGCGCCTGAAGGGAATCGCCTATGACCTGATCGTGCTTGACGTAAGCATGCCAGGCGAAGACGGGCTCACCTTCGCGCGTTCGCTGCGCGCGCTGGGTAACGTGCCAATCCTGTTTCTGACTGCACGGAAAGAAACCAAGCACCGGATTGAGGGGCTGGAAGCAGGAGCGGACGACTACATGGGGAAGCCATTCGATCCGCATGAGCTTTCGTTACGTGTCGCCAGCCTTCTGCGCCGTGTCAAGTCCGTAGCCCCTCCAGGATGGGTGCATTTCGGGGAGTACCGATTTGACCTTGAACGCCGTCGCCTTTGGAATCGTTCGGGACCGGTCATGCTCACCGCACGCGAGGGTGAAGTGCTCGGGCATTTGGCCAAGGCCCTCGGCAAACCAGTAAGGCGCGACAAACTCGGGCACGAGAGCTCCCTTGGAGAGCGAAGCGTCGATGTTTGCATCAACCGTCTCCGACGCAAGCTTGGCGAGAACGCCCGGTCAGCTCGTCACATCATCTCGATTCGCGGCACTGGTTATGCGCTTCGCGCGAGCCCCTGATGAAGCTCCTGCCATTTGAGCGGCCCAGTTTGGAAGTACGGCGCGTACTACCACGAGGGTTCTTTGGACGGGCACTTGTCATCGTTGCCGTGCCGTTGGTGCTCCTGCAATTGCTCCTTGCGGCAATCTTCTACGAAGAACACTGGGAGGAAGTAGGGCGCCAGCTCGCATACCAGTTTGCCAATCAACTCAACTCGATCAGCAAACAGATTGCCAATGCCCCCGATCGGTCGGACGCGATCATCAGCCAGAGTCAGGAGGCTTTCAATATCCGACTTCACTTCGAGCCCGGTGACACCCTGGACGCGGGTCGCCTGCATCCGGCCGACAGTTATCTGGACTACGCGCTGGAACGGATGCTCGGCAGAAGACTCGATTACGCTTACCGGTATGACACCCGATCGCGTGATGACGCGGTGAAGGTGCAGGTGGAGCTGCCGTCAGGTGTCCTGACCGTCGTCGCGCCAATCGAGCATGTCTCGAGTTCCACGACCAATATCTTTATCTCGCTGATGATTATGAGCTCGGTTCTCGCATTTGTGCTGGCTGTCTATTTCTTGCGGCAACAGGTCCTTCCGCTTCGCGCCGTCGCCAGAGCAGCTGAACGCTTCGGTCGTGGTGACACTCATGCCCCGCTTGTTGTTCGAGGCGCCACGGAGGTCCGAAGAGTGGCGCAGGAATTTCTGACGATGCGGGATCGGATCCAGGCTCAAATCGAACAACGCACCGAGTTCCTGGCGGGAGTAAGCCACGATTTGCGGACCCTCGTTACGCGGCTTCGTCTACAGCTGGAATTGCTGGGTGACACTGATGACCGGAACAGCATGAAAGCCGATCTGGACGAAATGGAATTCATGATTGAATCCTATCTCGCGTTTGCGCAGGGAGAAGGGGAGGAGGCCCCTGACAACGTTGACCTAGCCGAACTATTGCGCAACGTCGTCGTGCGACTGGACGATGGTTCCGGCCGCATCGAGCTCAATCAGTGCGAGCCAATACGTGCACGTATTCGGGCGGGAGCAGTCCGTCGGGCCATTACGAATCTCGTCGAAAATGCGATGCGGCAAGGACACCGGCTGGAGGTCAGCCTGACACAACAAAAGGATGGTGCCCATATCGTGATTGATGACGATGGACCAGGAATTCGCGCTGATCAACGTGAAGAAGCCTTCAAACCGTTCCGGCAGCTCGATAACGGAACAATGTCCGGAGGAACCGGTCTTGGACTCACGATTGCCCGGGATATTGCACGAAGTCACGGCGGGGAAATCGAATTAGCGGACTCGCCAGCAGGGGGATTGCGCGCCCTGTTCCGAATTCCGCTGTAACCGCGTTAACGCCAGTGGTCTTGGCGGTCAACCGATGAACACGCCAGCGCACCTGCTCATGGGACTCGCAGCCTGCGGTCGCCCTGGCATGAAGTCCAGAAACGCCGCCGCTTTCGTCGGCGCTTTTCTTCCCGACGCCACCATCATCGCCATGGTGCTTTGGCAGGGGTGGGTGGTGGGTCGAACCGGCCAACAGATCTTTGGTACGGACTATTTCACGGATTTCTGGCAAGAAATCTTTGCGGTCTCGAACTCGATCCCGATTTTCCTCGCATGCGCGGCCTTTGGGCTCCTGACGAGGCACCGATGGGCCGCCGCCTTCGCGGGAGCCGCGATCCTGCATGTGCTCACGGACATACCACTCCATGCAGGCGACGGTCATCCGCCATTCTGGCCGTTCTCCGACTGGACATACATGAGTCCGTTTTCCTACTGGGATGTGCGTTACGGGGCCGCCGTCCTGGCTCCCGCCGAGTTCCTGCTTTGCGCGGGGCTCCTTGTTTGGCTCTGGAGGACCTACCAGAGCGTTCTGGCCCGCGTAACCATCGGAAGCTGCTTGGCCATTGAAGCACTGTTCGTGTTCGCTGCAGAGGCTGTCTACGGAATGTGACCCAATGCGTTTGGGAACGACACGAGTGACTGGTTGGAAGAGAGTACAAATGTCACCGTTGCCGAAGGAGGGTGCGTTCAGATACACCTTATGTGCGCATAATGAGGATTATGACAATATCGAAGCATATTTAGGTTTCATCTCTATCCTATTATTTACACATCTATTACACGATTTCTATTGCCCGACTCAAGGCAGCATTGAGGAGCTTTGCAGCCGTGACCTATGCGAAGAACCAAACCGATCTTCCTTGCGGAACATCCATTGATGTGATACCGCTGGATGTTGTCAATGATGTGCGGAGCGCCGAAACTTAAGTAACTCTTCGTCCACTTGACGGGGCACCTCGCACGATCGCAACGAGGTCCAATCGGCATAAACCCTGATTTCCATAAGGTGGAACAAACCATGCCAGAAGCAAAGACAGGCAAATCGCTGAGCATCGGAATCGCCGCCCTGTGCCTCGCTCTCTCCATGGTATTGGCTGGGAAAGCAACCGCCGAAGACAGCCCGATCAAGGTTGGCGGCGCTCTGGGCTTGAACTGGATTTACGGCGACTACACTGATGACCGCGGCGACAACATCGGATCCATGCGTCTGGAAGTGTTCCGGATCGACGCTGACCTCAATTACAACAACCTTACCGGCCGGGTTGAGTACCGGTACTACAATGAGCCAAGCTACGACTACAGCATGATGCACACTGCTTGGCTGGGCTACAGTTCCGACGGATTAGGTACCGTGCGAGCTGGAATCGTGCGTGCTCCGTTTGGCCCTGGAAACTACGGTATATCGTCGAGCTGGTTCTTTGATCAGCATTACTACGTCGGCCTCATCGACGACATGGATCTTGGAGTCAGGTGGACAAAGTCCATTGGCGACCTCACGGTCGATGTCGCCTATTTTCTCGAGGATGAAGGTCACTGGGATGGATCCAGCGTAGACAGTGCGCGTTACAGCTACGATCCGGTGCTTTGGACCGAGCGCGTGGCCACAGACGGCACTATCGGCTGGGGGGAAGCCCTTGAGCACGGCTTCACAGAGGACGGCCAGATCAATCTGCGCGCCGAATATGCGATCGATGGATTTGGGGATATCGGAGCCTCCGTCCAGTACGGAAGGCTGAAAGGGCAAAACGTCGGCAGTAGCAGTGCCGACCATGTCGCCGCTTCCGTCCACGGGGCCACCACGTTCGGCAATATCAAGGTGGCCTCGCAATTGTCGTATTACGAGTACGACATCACCAACACCCCCCCGTGGGGATCGGTCGATCTCATACCCATGGGCGCCTTCAACTTTGCCTGGCCCGTCGCCTCCGAGGCATGGATACCGTCCATATCTCTCCAGTACCAAGGGATCGATACGTCCGGCTTTGACCAGCTTCACAGCGTGACGCCATATCTGGAGTGGAGCTCCATTGTGAAGCAACATGACGAATTCAACGATAGCTCTTTATTGACCTTGGGAGCCGTGTGGAATTGGGCTGGTTGGTACATCTACACCGACCTCGCTTTCTCCGACGGCAACTATTTCGTCGGGAACGATGGCGATGCCTACGGAAACGTGTTCAATGGCGTCGGCGACTTCGGCGCCAATGGTAACGACAAGTGGAATGCAAGGTTCAATGTGAACATTCGCCATTACTTCAATTTGTATAAGTGATTGGTACATTAGAGCAATTGTCCCGGCCTAGCTCTTGGCGGAAGTTTTTCGCCCTCCATTCACTTCCTTACCGGTGATGGTGCCGTAGAGCGCGACCGGGCAGGTGTTGGGAGAATTTTCACTGACCCGGCGACGGTTCTGCCGGGTTATCGAAATACAGTTCGAGATTGCTAACGGATTTGGACCACCACATTCGGAAGGTACCCTGCACGCTCCAGCCTCTGGACGAACACGTCCGCTTCTCGGGCAGATACGAACGGGCCGAATCGCACCCGATGCCACCGGCGATTCTCGCTCACGTGGATGCTTGCATCACCGAACTGCGACAGTCTCCAGGCAAGCCGCTGGGCATTGTCGGGGAGTCGAAAGGCACCCACCTGGACGTATACGCGGCCCGTCCTGACTGGCATCCCGGGTTCTTGTGCCTCCTGCCCTCGCTGCAGCGGTTCGGTCAGGAGATGCGGGCCGCTATCCAGCAGTTCAAGGCGTACCGGCGCCACCCCGACTTTTTCGACGCCGAGCAACTGGGCTGACCGGCGAGAGAGATCGATGATGCGGTCTCCAACGAACGGCCCCCGGTCATTGACCCTCACCACGAGCTGGCGACCGTTGTCAAGGTTGGTAACCCGCACCTTACTGGGCAACGGCAAGGTCTTATGCGCGGCGGTGAGCGCGTACTGATCGAAAATCTCGCCGTTGGCTGTCCGTTTTCCGTGAAATTTCGGTCCGTACCACGAGGCCAGCCCCTCTGCTTGATAGTTCGGCTGAACCCTGGGCGTGTACCGACGACCTGCAACGGTATAGGGCGCTCCGACCTTGTAGATTCCGCCACTGCTCGAGACTTGCGGCGCGCCCTGCGGCACACTTTGCGGCATCACCACCGGTGCAGGCCTGCTGCACGCCGACACCAACAGCGCTGCGCACATGAACATCGTGAAAACCGTTGCCAGATGCATCTCAGAGCCCCCGGGCAATTCGGTCCGACAGGATTCCCACGGCGGTGGCATAGAAGCTCGACCGGTTGTACGCCAGCGTAACCCGGAAGTTCTCGTATACGAGGAAGGCGTCCCCCTCCGGGTAATCCGGGGCAACTACGGACGCAGGCAGGGACCGGGTAGGTAGGTCGGTTCCGTTGAGTCGCCGAACCCCCAGCTCCTGCCACTCGGGAATCGTGCGCGTGACGTCAAGGCCAATCAAATCCGGATCAAAGCCTGGAGGAAGTTTGACCCCCCTGCCCCACGTGATGTCGTCCCGCCAGCCGTGACGCTTGAGGTAGTACGCGATGGAGGCGAAGACGTCGGCTTCCGACGTCCAGATGTCCCGACGCCCGTCACCATCGTAGTCCTGTGCAAAGTTGCTGAAGCTCGTCGGCATGAATTGGCTTTGTCCCATGGCGCCGGCCCATGAACCGAGCATGGAAGCAGGTTCCATGCGTTCCTGTGCCACGATGTTGAGTGCTTCCAAGAGCTCGCCCCGAAAGAAATCCTGACGTCGGCCGTCGAAGGCAAGTGTTGCCAGAGCGCCCAGTACCGGAAACCCACCGGTAATTTTCCCGTAATGGGTCTCGATGCCCCAAATTGCCAAAATGAAACGCGGCTGAACCCCGTATTGCTCACCGACCTGTGTCAGGAGACTTCGGTAACGCCGGCCCAATTGGCGCCCTCTATCGACACGCTCGTCACTAATCACTCGATTGAGATACCAATCAAGGGTCACATCCCTTTTCCATTGCTTGCGGTCGAGTTCCAGCACACGCGGCAGCGGACCCTTGAGATCTCGGAGGGCAGCGTCCAACGTCGACTGCCCGACCCCGTTGGCCAGCGCTTCGGCGCGCACGCCATCTAGCCAGTCAGCAAAGGGCTCGGCGGCGACGGGGCCGGACAACAGGATCGCGGCGACGGCAGGTAGCGCGAACTTCATGACCCGTGCCCGATCAACACACCTGGATTGAGAATTCCGGCCGGATCCAGTTCCTTCTTCGCCGCCGCGAGTGCGCATCCAAAGAGTGCTGGACGTTGCTTCGTGTACCACGGCATGTGATCGCGCCCCACCGCATGATGATGGGTAATCGTCCCGCCCGCAGCCAGCAACGCTTCGCTGGCCGCCGCCTTGATCGCTCGCCAGGCCTGGATGGCACCGCCTTCCGGTGCTTTCGCATGGAATGTGAAGTAGGGTGCGGGGCCGTCAGCATAAACATGCGTGAACCGGCACGTGACATGTCCCGGTGCGCCGGTTACGCGAAGAATCGCGTCTCCAATGCTGTCTCTGACCGCGCGGTGAAATTCTGGAAACCGGTCCCAAGTAATCGCCGTTTCGACCGCGTCCACGATAAAGCCATGGGCGATCAACGTCTCACGCACGAAGGGTGCACCCATGAAAGCTTCTCGCCAGGTCCCCGCGGCGCCACTTCGATTAGGAGCGTCCCCGATGCCCTCGTCGGAGATCCCACCGAATCCGGCGGTGCACTTGAGTGCCTCTTTCATCCACGTATCAACCGGGTGATTCGCGTTCTCGAACCCCAGAACCAGCAGATGACGGCTGCCATCACCGACCCCCGTGAGCCGCGCTTCTTCCGCGTCGATCACGCGGCAATTCGCCGGCCACAAACCGGCCTGAACCACTCCCTGCGCAGCGCTGGCCGCGTCGAGGAACTGCTCAAACCACACGGCGGTGCTTCGGCGATGGACCGGGCGGGGCACCACGCGCATCCACGCAGACGTAATGACGCCGAGTGCCCCCTCCGAACCAGCGAAGAGACGATCGGGGCTCGGCCCTGCTCCCGAACCCGGCAAACGACGGGTTTCCAACGTACCGCGCGGGGATACGACCCGAAGTGATTCAATGGCATCCTCGATATGGGTCTGCAATGTCGCAAAGTGACCGCCGGATCTGGTCGCGATCCAGCCTCCCAGAGTCGAGAACTCGAAAGACTGCGGAAAGTGCCGAAGGGTCAGGCCATGCGGTTTGAGTTGTCGTTCCAGCACAGGTCCGAGAGCGCCGGCTTCGATACGGGCAGCGCGAGCCGCGACATCCACGTCAGTCACCCGGTTGAGTTTCCGCAAGTCCATGCTGATCGTGCCGGCAAACCCTTCGCCCACGGCAGGTTCCACTCCGCCGACCACGCTCGATCCCCCACCAAAGGGGATGACCGCCACATTGGTGTCGGAGGCCCAGTCCAGAACGGCAACCACATCGCGCTCGTTTCTCGGCCACGTGACGAGATCCGGGGCACACTTGAAATCGTGGCAAAACGCTCGGATATAGTCCGGGAACGATTTGCCGTACGTGTGCGCGGCCCGGTCATGCGCGTTGGTGGACACGATGCTGACAAGAGCTGAGGGCGGCTGAATTCGCGCGTCAGGCAGCGTTACGCGATCAAGCGCGGGCCATTTCATCTTCCTTCCGGGCCTGACTCCGGTGAGTTCGGACACTCTTGCAACGGTGGCCACGGCTTCTCCAGCCTCCGGAACTTGATCCTCGTACCCCCATCCCCAGAACTTGTAGCGACGCTCAGACATCCTGTTGCTCCCAAACCCATAGCGGATCGGACAAACCCGAGAAATGCGTCCTCTGAACGTCTTGGCGCCGCAAAAGCCGCCTCTAGTATGGAAATCGCCGTCGGCAAGTGAAGACACGCAGCTGGCAGTTTCCGGTCCAGCGCCGCAGCCCACAAGACTGCCAGCCACCGGACGATAGCGGAGAGAATCGCGATGAAAACCACTTGGAGTTCCTTGACGCCGCAGGAGCGCGAAGCTCATTTCAATCCTCGTATTGCGGTTCCGTCTGCAGACACCTACCTCGAGAATGCGGCGAAAGCCGCAGCCGCCGCCCGGGAACGGCTTGCCGGCGACTCACGTTTCGACGTGCGATATGGCTCCGGGGCAAAGCAGACTGTCGACATCCTCAAGGGCCCGTCCAGTGACCAGGCCGCCCCGCTGGTGCTGTTCGTTCATGGAGGCTATTGGCGTGCCCTCGACAAGGACGACCACACACATCTGGCGCTCCCCTTCGTGGATGCCGGTGCGGTGTTTCTCAACCTCAACTACGACCTTTGTCCAGATGTGTCCGTGAGCACCATCGCGAATGAAATACGTGCGGGTCTGATCTGGGCGGCCCAGCATGCCGGCGGCTATGGCGGTGACCCAAACCGAATCTTCCTGTACGGCCATTCGGCAGGGGCCCACCTAGCCGGCATGATGATGGCGGAAACATTTCCACCGGACACCGTGCACACGGAACAGGTCCGGGGCGTGTTCGCGATTTCCGGGATTTACGAACCCGAAGTTGCGCGCACGCTATCGGTCAACGAGGAAATCGGCCTGGATGCTGCCGAAGCCGCAAGGAACAACGTTCTACAGCGCACTCCGCGTCACACTTGGCCAACTCTGGTCGCCGCCGGCGAAGCCGAACCCTCCGGCTGGGTGGAACAATCACGCGCTTTCGAGGCGCTACTCCGCGGCCACGATATCCCGGTCGAATTCGTCACTGCAGAGAACTGCAACCATTTCAGCTTTCTCGAAATTCTCTCCGAATCAAACCACCCCCTGGTCACCAAAATGCTGCAAAGGCTCGACGTCTAGCGGCAAACGCTTCGACGTGAATACGTCACCAGAGTTCGTGCGGAGGTTCAGTCGCCGAGCATGCTCCGGAGCATCCAGGCGGTTTTTTCATGCACCTCCATGCGCTGGGTCAGCAGATCGGCAGTAGGTTCATCGCCGCCCTGATCTGCAACGGGAAACACCTCGCGCGCAGTGCGTGCAACGGTTTCGTGCCCCGCCAGCAAGTTCGCAATCATGTCCTCGGCCGCCGGCTCCCCTTCTTCTTCCGGGATCGAAGTCAATTTGGCATAGCTGGCATACGAACCCGGTGCCGGGTGGCCCAGCGCCCGAATGCGCTCAGCGACTTGATCCACGGCGAGCGCAAGCTCGTTGTACTGCTGTTCGAACATCAAATGCAGCGTATTGAACATGGGCCCTTTGACGTTCCAGTGATAGTTGTGCGTCTTGAGATAAAGCGTGTAGCTGTCTGCAAGCACGCGCGAAAGGCCATCGGCGATGGCCCTCCGGTCTGCTTCCGAAATCCCGATGTCGATGACGTAGGCTGGTTTGATCGCGGGCATGTTGATTCTTCTCCATTCCACCAGCGGCAGCAATCGCAGGGTGGTGGCTATTGTTTGCAATCATTCCAAACTAAGTAAGTACGACAGGGACGAAGTTCAATTCTCGGCGCCGCCTACTCGGCAAATGTCTCGCCGTCCGGGTCTGGCCTAACCGACCCGAAGGAAGCCGCAGTCCCTTTCTTTGCGGATCATCGACGACGGTTGATGTGCCGGGAAGGCGATCCGCCACGCCGGCGTGGTACACATGTCCTGCGTGAATGCGCTACGTCCAGGGGAGGACTCCACATGGGATGAGCACCGGCTTTCGCTCTGCTTGATTTCGCGACAGTCCAAGGGTGCCGAATCAACGTGAGACGCCTTGACGTTTACGGGTCGGTGAAGTGGCCAACGCGACGCTTCTCGCTGTCCGGCTGCGCCGGTCCCCGACGCTAGTCGCTTGACTGACGGGCTCGTGCTAATTTCGCTTCTGCAAATGCGCAACATCTTGCCGGGAAAGCGGATATTGGAGGGAGACCGAACGTCGACCTTTCAATTTAAGTCCCAAAATTTTCGCCCTACATTCTAGAATTGACCATGTTGGCACGTACGCCGTTTGGTTTGCGGGCGAGCCCACGCACTACTGCAAGGAACCCCTACCATGAACACCAAGCTCGTCTCTTGTAGCTCCATCTTGCTGCTTGCCCTCACGGTCGGGTTGGCGGGCTGCCAGTCCGGTGGTCCGAAGCAGGAGTTTGGAACGCTGGCGGGCGCCATTGCTGGCGGTCTCGCTGGATCGCAGATTGGCGACGGCGACGGGAAGCTTGTCGCTGTCGGAGTCGGCACACTAATTGGCGCAGCGCTAGGCGGCGAGATCGGCGCAAGTCTCGACAAGGCCGACCAGCTCTACGCGGAACGTACAGCTCAGAACGCGCTCGAGCACTCCCCGAGTGGCTCGGCCGTTGCTTGGTCAAATCCGGATTCCGGAAACTCAGGCACGGTTACTCCACGGCCCGCAGTACTGGTCGGTGACACCTACTGTCGGGAGTTTGTCCAGGAAATCGTTATTGGCGGTGAGCTTCATACCGGCGTAGGCAGGGCCTGCCGGAACCCCGACGGAACTTGGCAAATACAACCGATGTAAGCCCCGGCGCATGTGTCGGGTCATGGACCCGACACATGCGCGCGGACGGCCTCTCGGGCATTGTCCCCCCACAGCGGTGCATCGAAGAAGACGGGTACGGACCTGATGCGGCGGGTCGCAAGGCACGGTGCCAGATGGCGCCGCTGGCACCACGGACGGAATTGGAGTTCGAACTGCTGTTCGTCGGCGTTCGTAGTCGGGAGAGGTTTCTCTTCGGCAGCCGCTGACGCGACATTACAGCCTCAATAACGTTTTACAGAAGATCAGTAATACGTTGTAATAGTAAAGATATTGCAAATCATATGGGAAAACATAACGTTGATCCGCTGTTCCATCTTGAAGCGATTTCTCAACGTGGTACTCAATCTGCAGTCCTGTCTCGTCAGCACCAAGTGAAACTTCCGTGCGCGCCTGACTGAGATTTTCCGGGGTGTGCTAGGCGGAGACTTCTGTCCGCACAACCGGCTGTAGATTCTGCCCGATGAACTCTGTCATGCGTCTAAGTACCGTTTCCGGACGGTCGCGGTGCGGTGCATGGCGACAATCCGAGAGTACGAAAGTCTCCACCGGGCCCGAGCACCGTCGCTTGATGCGATCAACCTGCAGCAATGTTCCGTACTCATCGTCCGTCCCCTGGACCACGAGCGCCGGACACCGGACATTCGGCAGATACTCGTCAATACTCCAGCTTCGAAACGCCGGATCCAGCCAGATGCGATTCCAGCCAGAAAAAGTCTTGGCTCCATCAGCGTGGTGTCGCGCGATCCGCTCCGCCAGGGAAGAGTTCTTGTAGGCCTTGGCCGCATTCTCGATGCTGGCAATGGTGAGATCCTCAACAACGACGTGGGGCGCCTCGAGGATCACGGAGCGCACCGGCAAATCCGCCGCAGCTGCATGAATCAACGCGATTGAGGCGCCGTCACTGTGTCCTACCAGGATCACATCATCGAGAGCCAGTTCGCTGCGCAGCTCGGGCAGACTCACGAGCGCTTCATCGTGCATGTAGGTGACAGCGCGGTCACCCGCAAGGACATCCGAGGCACCGTGGCCGTACCGTGAATAAACCAGCCCGGGAAGTCCGGTTGCCCTTGCCAACTGCGCTGGAAAGTCTCGCCAAAGCGCTGCCGATCCAAGGCCTTCGTGCAGAAAGATCAGGACCGGTTCGTGGTTTCTGCGTTCACGGGTCCAGAAGTATTCGAGCCGATGGCCTGCCGCTATAACGTGCTGTACAACAGGTTGGAACCGAGCTGACACGATAAGTACTGCTCCGGATCGCGCAGTCTGCTGTCGGACGAGCATACCGGCGGTCGGCCGACAGCGCGGAACTGCGCCCACGAACGGATCCAGGCTTCGATGGACAACCAGAGCTCAACAGCACCTCAGCACCCGATCATCGCCTTCGATGCACACCCGGACCGCTACAAGCACTGGCGAATGGAGATCGACGGTCGAGTCGCCACGTTGACGCTGGACGTCGACGAGAAAGCAGGAATTCGGACCGGGTATGAATTGAAACTCAACTCTTACGACCTTGGCGTCGACATCGAGCTGCATGATGCCGTGCAGCGCCTCCGATTCGAACATCCGGAGGTGAGGGCTGTCGTGATCACGTCCGCCAAGGACCGCGTGTTCTCTGCAGGAGCGAATATCCCGATGCTGGCTGCGGCCAGACATGCGGACAAAGTGAATTTCTGCAAATTCACGAATGAAACCAGAAACGCGATCGAAGAAGCGACTTCGCAGTCCGGGCAGGCTTACATCTGCATGATCAATGGCACCGCAGCAGGCGGCGGCTACGAGCTGGCACTGGCCTGCGAAGAGATCGTGCTGGTCGACGACGGGTCCAGCGCGGTGTCCCTGCCCGAGGTGCCGCTGCTCGCCGTGTTGCCCGGAACCGGCGGCCTCACTCGTGTTGTCGACAAGCGGCGCGTGCGGCGCGACCGCGCCGATTTCTTCTGCACCACCGGTGAAGGCCTGCGGGGGCAGCGGGCGCTCAACTGGAAACTCGTGGATGCCCTGGCGCCCCGTACAAGGCTGGCGGAGGTCGCCCGCACCCGCGCTGAAGCCCTGGCTGCGAAGTCTGATCGCCCGATCAGCGCCAAAGGCATGCCATTGACGCAGCTTGACCGCGAGATCTCTTCAGAAGAAGTCAGGTACCCCAATCTCGCAGTTGCCATCGATCGAGCCGCAAGGACCGCCACCTTCCTGCTTCATGGACCTAACGGCCCGCCTCCTGACAATCCGGATGAAATGGTGGCCTTGGGCAACCGTTTCTGGGCGCTGGCCGTTGCGCGCGAACTGGACGACGCTGTTCTCCATCTGCGATTTAACGAACCCGACATCGGTACCTGGGTGTTTCGGACCACGGGCGAACTACCCCTTGTCGCAGCCCATGACGATTTCTTGCTCGAAAATTCCGGGCATTGGCTTGTTCGCGAAATCATGCTCTTTCTGCGACGGACACTGAAGCGGATCGATGTGTCGTCACGCTCCCTGATTGCATTGATCGAGCCCGGCTCCTGTTTTTCGGGCACGCTTCTGGAATTGGCTTTCGCCGCGGACCGGTCCTTTATGCTCACGGGAACATTCGAAGGCTCCAATATGCAGCCTGCAATGATTCGTCCCACCCCCATGAATTTCGGGCCGCTGCTCATGTGTACCGGGTTAAGTCGACTCGAGACGCGTTTCTTGGGCGACGCGTCCGCGCTGGACGTCGTTCAGGAACAGATCGGCCGTGATCTGGTCGCAGAAGAGGCAGAGGAACTGGGATTGGTAACGTTTGCACCGGATGACATCGACTGGACGGACGAGGTTCGGCTGGCCGTAGAGGAACGCGCAGCGTTCTCGCCCGACGCCCTCACCGGCATGGAGGCCAGTCTCCGCTTTCCGGGCCCAGAAACCATTGAAAGCAAGATCTTCGCGCGCTTGAGTGCCTGGCAGAACTGGATCTTCCAACGTCCCAACGCGGTTGGCAGCGGAGGAGCCCTGGAACTTTATGGATCGGGGAAGCAGCCCGAGTTTGATCGCGGGCGGGTCTGAAATCATGCAGGCGAACTACAACGAAACCATTCCGAACAACGTCGACTTGGGCGACGATCGCCGGTTGCTGCGCGCGCTCGAACGGTGGCAACCGGCCTACCTGCAGTGGTGGAACGAGATGGGACCCGCTGAATCAAGCGATTTTCTTGTCTACCTGCGGACGGCAATCAGTGTGGATTCGGACGGTTGGGCCCATTTCGACCATGTCCGAATGCCGGATTACCGCTGGGGGATCTTCCTGGCGCGGCCGGAAGCGAACCGCGTGATCGGATTCGGGGACCACAAAGGCCTGCCTGCCTGGACCGAGGTTCCAGGGGAGTACCGCACGGAATTGCGTCGCCTGATCGTAACCCAGGGTGACACCGAACCGGCTTCGGTCGAGCAGCAGCGGCAACTCGGCCGCACGACCCCATCGCTGTACGACTTGCGGAACCTTTACCAGGTGAACGTTGAAGAAGGCCGACACCTCTGGGCGATGGTGTACCTACTCCATGCCCATTTTGGTCGTGATGGCCGCGAGGAGGCGGAAGCCCTGCTGGAGCGCCATGCCGGCGATCCTGACAGGCCTCGAATATTGCAGGCATTCAACGAGCGGACGGACGACTGGCTCTCGTTCTTCATGTTCACGTACTTCCAGGACCGTGACGGCAAGTTCCAGCTCGCGGCTCTCTCGGAATCGGGGTTCGACCCCCTATCGCGAACGTGTCGTTTCATGCTCACCGAGGAAGCCCATCACATGTTTGTCGGTGAATCCGGCCTCATGCGGGTTGTGCAGCGTACCTGCGAGTTGATGCACGAGTTTGACACCGAAGACGTTCGCTCGGCGGGTGGTGTGCCCCTGCCGATGATTCAGAAATGGATCAACTTCCACTACTCGATTTGCCTGGACCTATTCGGCTCTGAGCGGTCAACCAACGCGGCCAATTACTTCGGGATGGGCCTGAAAGGCCGTTATCAGGAGGAAAAACGGGACGACGACCATCGGCTTGCTGATACGCAGCTCGAGATTCCGAGAGTGAGCGCTGCCGGGATCGAGACCCAGATCATTTCGGCGCGTGCAGGCATGAACCTGATGCTGCGACGCGACTTCACCCTCGACAGCCAACGCGGTCTGGACCGCTTCAACAAGGTCATCGGCGCGCACGACATCGACTTTGAACTCACGCTACCTGATGAGAAGTTCAACCGCTCAATCGGGATCTTTTCCGAGATCGAGGCCTCCCCAAGCGGCGAACTGCTCGACGCCGAGAGCTGGGAACGCAGCAAGGACTCCTGGCTACCGACAGAGGAAGAGCGTGACTTCGTGCGTTCCCTGATGATCCCGGTCACCGATCCCGGCAAGATTGCAGGATGGATCGCCCCGCCGAAACGGGGTATCCATGGCCAGCCCTTCGACTACGAATACGTCTTGTTCCGCTAGGCCATGGATGACAACACGGTCGACGTCGACACGACGACGCAGCCCGCCACACTGACGTTTGCAGACACATTCAATGCTGCCGTGGCATTCATCGACCGCCACGTCACGGAGGGTCGCGGCGAACGCGTCGCAATTCGGGATGTCGAAGGCGACACCACCTATGGCGAGCTCCTCGAGCAGGTAAATCGTGCTGGAAACGCGTTGACGGACCTCGGACTTCGTCCGGGTGACCGGGTCCTCATGGTGATCAAGGACTGCCGCGCTTTCTTCTTCGTATTCTGGGGAGCGATCAAGGCTGGGGTCATCCCGGTTCCCATCAACACGCTGCTTCGCTCCAACGATTTCAAGTACATAATCGAGGATTCCGGAGCAGCTTGCGTCCTCTGGTCTCCCGAGTTTGGCGCAGAAGTGGAGGCTGCGCTCGGCGCGCTGTCCTTGCCCTTGCTTCGTCAGATGCCCGTGGATGGCGCCGGCGACACGTTCGCGGGCCTGGCAGCCAAGGCCGACCCGGATCTCTCTCCCGCCCCAGCAGCTGCGGGCTCCGACTGTTTCTGGCTCTACACGTCAGGGTCGACCGGTCCGCCCAAAGGGGTTGTTCATGCCCACCGGGACATGGTCATCACCAGTCAGTACTACGGAGTAGACGTACTGGGCATCACCGCCGATGACGTGCACTTTTCGGCAGCGAAGCTGTTTTTTGCCTACGGCCTAGGAAACGCCATGACGTTTCCTTTGTGGACCGGCGGCCAATCCGTGCTGTTCGCCGGACGTCCCGCCCCGACCAATATGTTCGAACATATCGGACGTTTTCGTCCCACGATCTACTACGCGGTTCCCACCATGTTTGCCCAGCAACTCAGCAAGCTAGACGAGCTATCTCCAGATCTATCGAGCTTGCGCGCGTGTGTTTCGGCTGGCGAACCGTTGCCAGGCAAGATCCTTGAGGGGTGGCGGGACCAAACCGGCCTGGCAATTCTGGACGGCATTGGCACGACGGAAATCCTGCATATTTTCATCGCCAATCGGGACTCCGATGTCAGGCCCGGGATCAGCGGCAAGCTGGTGCCTGGCTATGAGGCGCGGATCCTCGATGATCACGGTTCCGAAGTTCCGGATGAAGACATCGGGCATCTCTGGGTCCGAGGCGATTCCGTGATGTCCCGGTACTGGAATCAGCCCGAACGCACTTCTCAGGCCTTGTCCGATGGATGGATTCGCACAGGTGATTCGTACAGCCGGGATGCAGCGGGGTACTTCACCTGCCACGGACGGAGCGACGACATGCTCAAGGTCGGTGGAATATGGGTTTCTCCGGTGGAAATCGAGGCCCGCCTAGTCGCTCATCACGCTGTGCTGGAGGCCGCCGTGGTCGGGCGCCCCGACGACGACGGGTTGATCAAGCCCGAGGCATTCGTCGTGTTGAAGGCCCCCGCGGCCCAGCCGGTTGCACTGGCCGAAGAGCTGAAGATGTTCTGCCAGGAAGGGCTGGCGCGCTACAAGTACCCGCGACGGGTGGAATTCGTGGACGATCTGCCCAAGACGGCAACCGGCAAGGTCCAGCGCTTTCGCCTGCGGACCTAGACCCCGAGATAACGCGTTTGCAGCGAGGTGTTTCCGCGCAGCTCCTCGCTCGTCCCCTTCCAGACTACCGTTCCCTTTTCGACAATGTGGTGAAGGTCTGCGAGCCTTGTCAGCATCTCCACGTTCTTGTCGATCACCAGGACCGCCTGCCTTGCTTCCTTCAGGCTGGCCAGACATTCCCAGATCTCCTGCCGTACCAGTGGCGCCAGTCCCTCGGTGGCCTCGTCCATGATCATCAGTTGCGGGTTGGTCATGAGAGCCCGGCCGATCGCGAGCATTTGCTGTTCGCCGCCCGACAGTTGATTGCCGGCGCTCCCGAGCCGGGCGCCCAGGGCTGGAAACAGCTCGACTACCCTGTCTAGCGTCCAGGGCTTTCTCTGATGCCCCCGGGAACGCGCGGTAGCGATCAGGTTCTCGCGAACCGACAGATTGGGAAAGATCTGACGCCCTTCAGGAACCAGTCCGATCCCCGCCCTCGCAACGGCATAGGTCGGCAACCGGTCGATGCGCGTACCGTTGAACGTGACCGAGCCGGTGCGTGGCTTGACGATTCCCAGAATCGTCCGAACTGTCGTGGTCTTCCCCATCCCGTTGCGGCCGAGCAATGTCACGACCTGGCCGGATCGCACGGCGATGGTCATGCCGAACAAGACCTGACTGTCGCCGTAGAAGGCATCGACATCATGGACTTCGAGCATCACACTTGAGTCTCGCCGAGGTACGCGTCCCGCACCTGCGCGTCCTTCCGGATCTCGGCCGGGCGGCCCGACGCCATCACCCGGCCGTAAACGAGCACCGTGATCCGATCGGCCAAGGCAAACACGGCGTCAAGATCGTGCTCCACCAGCAGCATCCCGTGATCCGTCTTCAGTGCTCCCAGGAAATCGATCAGGGCGCGGTTCTCGTCGGGCCCCATCCCGGCCATCGGCTCATCGAGCAGGAGGAACGACGGCTTCGTTGCCAGTGCGATCGCGATTTCCAACTGACGCTGTTCGCCGTGCGCGAGATGCCCGGCAACCACCCCGGCCCGGTCGCCCAGTCCGACTTCCTCGAGCAGCGCCCGAGCCGGTTCAAGCACGGTCGGATCGCTCAGCACCGGTCGCCAGAACCGGAAGCTGTGGCCTAGTCGGGACTGAACGGGAAGGATCACGTTCTCCAACACGGTGAATTCGCGGAATACGCTGGTGATCTGGAATGACCGCGCCAGCCCGCGTTGTACCCGGGCGGCGGGCGAAAGGTCGGTAACGTCATGCCCCTGGAATACGATCTTGCCGCTGTCGGGTCGAAGGAAACCGGAAAGCATGTGAACGAATGTCGTCTTGCCGGCACCGTTCGGTCCGATCACCGCATGGATTTCCCCGCGTCGTGCACTCACGGAGAGATCCGTGGCCGCCTGGAGTCCGCCGAAGCTTTTGTTCAATCCCTGCGCCACCAGATCGGCACCCCGGGCGTCCTTAGTCATGCGTATCCCTCGATCCGAGCAGTCCCATCACGCCGCCGCGCGCAAACAACACCACGAGCACCAGGAACGGACCGAATACCAAGTGCCAGTGGATCGTTACTGTTGACAGGATCTCCGACAGCATGAGGAAAATGACGGCCCCGACGACTGGACCGAACAAGGTTGACGTGCCTCCCAGCACGGTCATGAGGATCAGTTCGCCTGACCGGTGCCAGTTCATCATGTCCGGCGATACGAAACGCTCGAGGTTGGCTTGCAGAAATCCTGCGAGCCCGCACATGACTCCGGCAATCACGAAGGCAACAAGTCGGTACCGGAACGTCGGGACGCCCACGGCCTGAACACGCGTGTCATTGGATCTCGATGCCCTCAGCACCATGCCAAACCGAGAAAAGACAATTCTCCACTTGACGAGCAGGCATCCCAGGAGCACGGCGAAGATCGTGTAGTACATGACCACACTGTCTTCCAGATCGAAGTGCCGGGTCCCGAAATCACTCCGCCAAAGGATGTTCAACCCGTCGTCGCTGCCGTATCGCTCCGCGCTCACGCCCAGGAAGTAGACCATCTGCGCGAGCGCCAAGGTAATCATGATGAAATAGATGCCTCGGGTGCGCAGGCAGATGACACCGAACACCAGTGCAACCACGGCGCTTAGCCCGATGGCGACCGGCAGCTGCACCCACGCGCTGGTGATGTCGTGGAACCCCAGGATGGCCACCGCATACCCACCGATGCCGAGGTAGACCGCGTGGCCGAAGCTGATCATGCCGCCGTACCCCATGATCAGATTCAGGCTCACCGCTGCGATGGCCCAGATCATGATCCGGGCGAACACGATGACGTAGAACGGTTCGTCGAGCGCCGGCGCCAGATACGGTACGGCTGCGCACAACACCAGGACCGAAGCTGTTACGGCGCCGGCAGCCGTCAACCGGTGTGTCACTGGACTGCCGTCGCCCCCCGAGGGGGAAACAAACCTTGCGGCCGAAAAAACAGGATGCCGGCCATAAGGATGTAGATCAGCATCGATGACAGCGCCGGGCCCGCTGCTTCGGCAGCGTTGGCAGGCAGCACGAGCAACAGCAGCAAGTCAAGGAACGACCGCCCCATCGTGTCGATCACGCCCGTAAGAACGGCGGCAATGAACGCGCCGCGCACAGAACCAATTCCTCCAATCACGATGACGACGAACGCGAGTATCAACACGTCTTCACCCATCCCGATCGCTGCCTGGGTGATTGGCGTGATGATCAGGCCCGCCAAGCCGGCCAAGACCGCCCCGATCCCGAACACGAGCGTGAACAGTACGGGAATGTTCACCCCGAGCGCCCCGGCCATTGTGCGATTGGAGGCTCCTGCACGAACCAGCATCCCGAACCGGGTCTTCGCCACCAGCAGGTAGAGACCGAGCGCTACGAGCAGCCCAATGCCAATGATGACAACCCGATACAGCGGATAGGTGATTCCCGCCCCCAGTGCCACGGTGCCTTCCAGGAAATCCGGCAGCGGGATCACAAGGCCTTCCGGCCCCCAGATCAGGCGAGTGGCCTCATTGAAAAACAGAATCAGCCCGAACGTTGCAAGTACCTGATCAAGATGACTCCGGCGATAGAGGGTTCGAAGCGCGATCGTTTCGATCAGAATGCCGATGACGAACATGGCGGGCACCATGAGGACGGCACCCAGGAGAAATGAACCGGTTGCGAGCGCCAGCGTCCCGCCGACGAATGCCCCGATCATGAACAAGGACCCGTGCGCTAGGTTCACCAGGTCCATGATCCCGAACACCAATGTGAGTCCGGCGGCCATGAGGAACAAGATGATTCCGAGCTGGAATCCGTTCAGCAGCTGTTCAATTAGCAGGACGTAGTCCATTGCCCGTGGCGTTCCCGTCAGCTGCCGAGAACGACCCCAAGTCGCTCAATCCGTGCGCGGCGCTGCGTCGGTTGAAGCTGCAGCGAGTCAGCCTTCCATTTCGCACTCACTGGCATACGGGTCCTGGTGGTTCTCGAGGACGACCGGGCCGACGGAAGTGGTCCAGTTGCCCTCGGTGTCCCGCACCACCCTCCGCTCGTAGAAGTTCTGGATTGGAAAGTGGTTGCTCCCCATGCGGAACGTGCCGCGCACCGACGGAAACTCGGCTTTCCTCAGGGCTGCACGCATACCGTCGAGATCCTGGATATTGCCGTTCACACCCTCAACTGCCGACTTTATGAAGAAGATCGAATCATAGCTCTGAGCAGCATAGAACGATGGATAGCGCCCATATTTGTCACGAAACGCTGCCACGAACTTCCTGTTCTGCTCGTTATCCATGTCCGGTGCCCAGAATTGTGTCATCTTGCTCCCGAGCACGGAATCGATTCCGGCGTCCTGAAACAATGGCAGGCTGATGGAATCGAACGTGTATACGGAGAACAGGGGTATCGTTTCGATGAGGCCGGCCTGCTGATACTGCTTGACGAACGCCGGGCCGGCAGGGCCGGGATAAAACATGAAGACTGCTTCGGGGCCGGCCGCCTTGATCTTGGAAAGCTCGGCTGACCAATCCCGCTGAGAAGGCCAGACGGTCATGTCTTTTCCGACCACCTCGCCGGTGAAGCTGCGCTCAACGCCCGCCACCATGTTCTGGCCGGCAACATAGTTGGGCGCCACGACGTACAGTGTCTGAATACTCTCTTGGTTGAGCAGTTCACCCAACGCCATCGGCGTCTGATCGTTCTGCCAGGAAATATTGAAGAAGTTCCGGTGACAACGTCGACCGGCCATTGGCGAGGGCCCCGCGTTGGCGCTGATCAGAATCTTGTCGGCGTTGAGGACTACCGGTGCGGAAGCCAGAAGGACATTGGACCAGATGTAACCGGTCACCAGATCAACGTTGTCCCGCAGAACGAGGCGTTCGGTCGCCTGCTTCCCTTTCTGGGCGTTGAACTCATCATCTCCGTAGATGACCTCGACGGCCTCCTGGCCCATCCGGTAATCGATGTGTTCGAGCGCCAGTTCCACCGCGTCGCGCATGTCGCGGCCGATGACAGCAGCCGGCGTGGTCAGCGTGGTGACAAACCCGATCTTGATGTCAGCCGATGCAGAAGTGGAGATACACGCAACAATTGCCGTCGCTCCCACGATTCTCTTGAGCATGTTCAATTCCCATTGACAAAGTCGGCGTGTCGGAGCCCCGCCGCCAACGATCCGGGGACAGTGCCTTGGACTGACACACCGCACCGTCGCGACGGTTCGTCAGGCAGGGACCATAACCGCCGGGCGGTGTGCGGAAAGACGCATCGCGTCCACACCGTTCAGAATGCGGTCTGGCGCTGGGCTGCGCAGCGGACTCAAGCGCCCTCCGGAAAGTCCGCCAGCATGTTTGTCGCTCATGACCGAGAGCACTGCGAACCCGCCCCGGAGGGAAGGCACTGTGCGTCAAGCAGCCCGGCCGGATCAGCACATGCAGCCGGCCCCGGAAGGGTCATGCCGCGGAAGCCAGGAACGGTTCGCTCTGTGCCCACAGGCCCTGTTTGGCCGATTCGTATTCACGACGAAGTCGATCGACGATCTCCGTGGTCGACGGTACGTCTGTAATCATCCCTGAGCTTTGCCCGGCACTCCATATGTCGCGCCAAGTGCGCCGTTCAACGCTTCCCCGTGATCGGAAATCCATCTTGGACTTGTCGGCCTCGGGCAGATTGGCCGGATCGAGACCCGCTTCGGCAATGCTGTGAGCCAGGTAGTTGCCCTTCACTCCCGAAAACAGGCTCGTGTAAACGATGTCTGCGGCCTGGCTTTCCACCACCATCTGCTTGTAGCGATCCGAGGCGTTGGCTTCCATGGATGCAATGAACCGCGTACCAAAGTACGCGAGGTCAGCTCCCATCGCCTGAGCGGCCAGAATCTGGCCACCCGTGGCCATGGCTCCGGAAAGAATGATCGGACCATCGAAGAACTGGCGGACTTCTGCGACCAGGGCGAACGGACTCATCGTCCCGGCGTGCCCTCCCGCTCCGGCACAGACCAGAATCAGCCCGTCCGCCCCTTCGTCCAGAGCCTTCTTCGCGTGCCGGATGTTCGTGACATCGTGATAAATTCGCCCGCCGTATGAATGGATTTGTCGCTCGATGGCGGTCGGGGCCTGCAAGCTGGAAATGATGAACGGGACTTCGTGCTTCACGCAAACGTCGACATCGTGCTCAAGCCGCTCGTTGGAACGATGCACGATCTGATTGACCGCAAACGGCGCCACGGTCGCTCCCGGATGAGCCTTGGCATGGGCGTCAAGCTCCGACTTGATACGGCCGAGCCACTGATCGAGCATCTCCGGTGGCCGGGCATTCAGCGCGGGAAATGCGCCCATGATTCCCGCCTTGCACTGTTCGATCACCAGATCGGGATTGGAAACGATGAACAGAGGTGCCCCGATCAACGGCAGCGAGAGACGTCCCTCCAGGTAGGATGGAAGCGGCATGGCGATCCTTTCGTCAGCAGCAGGCTGGCAGCGACAGGTGGGGCAGGTTGACCCGCGCAGGTCCTTCGGAGCGTCGTTGTAGCGTTGCGGCGCCCCTCGCGTAAGGCCCAACTGCAACTTGCGGGATCCACAGTCACAATTGAACGGATGCTCGAGTACTGTAGCGGCTAATCCCCTTGGGATGGTACCGGTGGCGGTACCGCTGCGGGCCCGGTCCACCTTACCGTGTCCCGGTCATCTCCGACAACCAGTGCCGACGTTCAGGAGACAGATTTGAAGCGCGTACTAATTGCCAACCGCGGCGAGATTGCCGTCCGGATTGCGCGGACGGCCTGCGAAAAAGGCCTTGTACCGGTCCTGGTCCATCCGGAGGATGACTCGCCCTTTCCTGCGGGCGGCGATGACTGGCTGCGCCAACCACTCCCTGGCCGGGGCGTGGCCGCATACCTCAACCACGAGCAGGTCCTCGAGGCGGCCCGCTCGGCCGATTGCGACGCCATCCATCCCGGCTACGGCTTTCTTAGCGAGAACGCAACGTTTGCCAGCGCCGCAGCCGCCAACGGACACACTTTCGTAGGCCCTGCTCCGGATACGCTAGAGCTCTTTGGCGACAAGATCCGCGCTCGCGAATTTGCCCATCAGTGCGGGGTACCTGTACTCCCAGGCACGGCGGCTGGCACCGGGCTCGAAGATGCTCGCGTGTTCCTGGGGACCCAGACGGACGGCGAAGCAGTCATGATCAAGGCTGCCGGCGGCGGTGGCGGCCGCGGCATGCGGGCGGTGCGCAGCCTTGATGAGCTAGACCGGGAGTGGTCGCGATGCGAGGAAGAAGCGGAGCGGGCGTTCGGTAACAAGGCGCTGTATGTGGAACGGTTGGTTCCGCAGCCGCGCCACATTGAAGTCCAGATTGCCGGCGACGGAAGCGGAGCTGTCGTGGCTTTCGGCGAGCGCGAATGCAGCCTGCAGCGCCGGCGGCAGAAATTGCTCGAGATTGCACCGGCGCCCAACCTGCCTGACGACCTCCGCGATCAGATCGTCGAATGCGCCGTATCGATGGCCAAGACGGCAAAGTTCGCGAATCTCGGTACGTTCGAATTCCTGCTGGAAGAATCAGGCGAGTTCCATTTTATCGAGACCAATCCCAGGCTTCAGGTCGAGCACACGGTTACGGAAGAAGTCTTCGGAATCGATCTTGTCGGGCTCCAGTTCGATCTAGCCGCAGGAACGCCGTTACCCGACGCGGTCAACGGTCATCGCCCGCAGGGTTGTGCGATTCAGGCCCGTATCAACGCGGAGATCCTGCGACCGGACGGCCAGGTGCGACCGGCGGCAGGAACTGCTCATTTGTTTCAGCCGCCGACCGGACCGGGAATCCGGGTGGACACACACGGGGGCACCGGGTTCTCTCCCCATCCGAGTTTTGATTCGCTGTTGGCCAAGGTGGTCGTGCGCGGTGGCTCGTATCAGGCTGCTATCAGGAAGCTCGCCCGGGCGCTGGGCGAGTTTCGGATTTCCGGTTTGGCTACCAACCTCGGGTTCCTGCAGAGGCTCTTGGTACGACCCGAGATCGAAGCCGGGCACCTGCACACAGAACTTGTGGAAGGTCTATTGGACCAGCTGGCGCTTCCGGCGGACGGTGCAGAACAAGGACCCGTTGGCGGTGCCGTTATCGTCGGTGCCCAGATCGACCCGGCTGATCCGCTTGCCGTTCTGGATCACGGGAAGAATGCGGTGCAGACGGATTCCCCGTCTGATGTCTCGGCGACGCTAGAACCCGGTGCCGTACGAGCTCCGATCCAGGGAACCGTGGTCGAAATTCTGGTGTCCGAAGGAGATGCCGTGCCGGACGGCGGCGATCTGCTTGTCATGGAAGCCATGAAGATGCAGCACGTGGTCACCTCCGAGCACGCAGGCTACGTATCCCGGATCCTGGTTTCCCTGGACGACACGGTTGCCGAAGGAAGCCCGATCGCAGTCATTGACGCCGCCACGTTGGATTCCTCGGGCGCGGATGAAACGTCATCGCTCGATCTTGAGTACATCCGCCCCGATCTTGCGGAAGTTCTTGATCGCCAGGCCCGGACCCAGGACGAGCGGCGTCCGAAGGCCGTGGCGCGCCGACGTCGCACCGGGCAGCGTACTGCCCGCGAGAACATCGCTGATCTGATCGACGCAGGCTCCTTCATCGAATACGGGTCGCTGGTGATCGCGGCGAGGCGTCAACGGTATCCAATGGAAGAGCTGATCGACCGGACGCCCGCAGATGGCCTGATCGCGGGGATGGGCCGGGTCAACGGTGAACTGTTCGACGATGCCCACTCTCGTTGCATGGTCATGGCTTACGACTACACGGTGCTGGCGGGGACGCAGGGCAAGTTCAATCATCACAAGAAGGACCGGATGTTTGCCCTTGCCGAGAGCTGGCGCCTGCCCATGGTGTTCTTTACGGAGGGCGGTGGTGGCCGGCCGGGCGATACGGACATCGTGTTTGCCGCCGACCTGCACATCCCGGCTTTTCATCTCTTCGGGCGCTTGAGCGGTCTCGTGCCGCTCGTCGGAATTGCGTCTGGACGCTGCTTCGCCGGCAATGCGGTTGTATTGGGCTGCTGCGATGTCGTCATCGCCACCCGCAACACCAATATCGGTATGGGCGGTCCTGCCATGATCGAAGGCGGGGGCCTCGGAATCTTCAAGCCCGAGGAGGTAGGACCGCTGGATGTGCAGGTGCCCAACGGGGTGGTTGACATCCAGGTCGAAGACGAAGCTGAAGCCGTCCGCGTCGCAAAGCAGTACCTGTCGTACTTTCAGGGGTCCATCGCAGAATGGTCGGCGGCCGACCAGCGTCAGCTACGCCATGTTGTTCCCGAGAACCGGCTCCGGACCTATGACGTCCGAAAGGTGATCGAGCTCATGGCCGACGAAGGGTCTGTGCTCGAGCTGCGACGGGGCTTTGGCACGGGTATGGTAACCGCACTGGTGCGAATTGAAGGCCGTCCCGTCGGGCTGGTCGCGAATAATCCTCTGCATCTCGCCGGAGCCGTGGACAGCGACGGCGCCGACAAGGCAGCCCGTTTCATGCAGCTGTGCGACGCGTTCGACATCCCGATTCTTTGTCTCTGCGACACCCCTGGCAACATGGTCGGTCCCGAGGCCGAGAAGACCGCCTTGGTCCGGCATTGCTGCCGCTTGTACGTGATCGGCTCCAGCGTAACCGTCCCCATGTTCACGATCGTGTTGCGAAAGTCCTACGGGCTGGGCGCGCAGGCCATGGCTGCCGGAAGCCATCACGCTCCGTTCTTCGCCATATCCTGGCCGACCGGAGAATTCGGGGGAATGGGACTCGAGGGCGCCGTCAAGCTGGGCTATCGAGATGAGCTCGCCGCGATCAAAGACCCTGAGGAACGCAAGGCACGCTACGAAGAACGTGTTGCCGGCATGTACGAGCAGGGCAAGGCAATCAATACTGCTTCGCTGTTTGAGATCGATGACGTGATCGATCCGGCGGACACCCGCCGCTGGATCGTCGAGGGACTTAGGGCCTGCCCTCCTCCCCCTCCCCGCACTGGCAAGAAACGCCCTTGCATTGACACGTGGTGACCGTTTCGCCGAAGGCGATCGATGGTTCGCCTGTTCCCTGCTCACGCTGCTCCTAGCGCCCGGGTGGCCGTGCGGTCGCCGTGTTCACTTCCGGGAAAGCCGTTGTCCGAGCAGATTCGGCAGTGTTGGCAACTGGGGCCATCCCGCCGGCCTGAACCGGTTTTGTCGGGCACGTTCGGCGGATCCTGTTTGATGATGCTCCAGAAGCCACTGACCACTGCCTCCACGTCCGCATCGGCCATGGCCGCTTTCGTGTCTTCCCGGTTCTAGGTTCCGGGAACCGCACGCGTCTTCGGAATGCGCGGCGGCAAGGCCAGCGACTACTCCGAGATCCCTGAACGAGCGAACTCCGGCGGAGCTTGCCGTGCCCGGCTCTGCTCGCACGGGAGTTGCCGCGAGCGACGTGGTCCCAAGCCCCATCCCCGCCGCACGAAGACTTCTGCACTGGCTATGCTTTGCAGCGGACGTTTTCGCGCCTGCCTTTGTTAGGGGCCATCTATGTCAAAACTACCTCTTGATCGACGTTCGTTTCTTGCCGGCAGTGCGACCGCTGCGGCAACCACCATTGGCGCTCCTGCCTATGCGCGCAGTGAACGCCGCTGGAAGATGGTCACTTGTTGGCAAAAGAATTTCCCAGGAATCGGCACCGGAGCCCAGCGTATTGCTGATCGCATCACCGAACTTTCGGATGGCGAGCTTACGATCAAGCTCTTCGCTGCTGGGGAGTTCGTGCCTGCGTTCGAAGTGTTTGATGCCGTCCGTGAGGGCAAGGCCGAGATGGGCCATGACTCGCCCTATTACTGGATTTCCAAGAACCGCAGCACCGCGTTCTTCGGCTCGGTTCCGGGCGGCTTGGCACCGCTCGAGCAGATTGCGTGGATCCGTTATGGCGGCGGCCAGGAGCTGTGGGACGAGCTCTACAGTCGCTACGGCCTGAAGGCGTTTGTCGCAGGTAATGCCGGCATGCAGATGATTGGCTGGTTCCGAAAGCGCCTGGAGAGTTTGGCCGACCTGCAAGGTCTTCGCGTGCGGATGGCCGGGCTGCAATCAGAGGTGCTAGCACGGCTTGGAGCCACAACGATCAATCTTCCCGGGGGCGAGGTCATGCCTTCCCTGCAATCCGGAGTGATCGACGCCGCGGAATGGGGTGGCCCCTGGATGGACCTTGCTCACGGTTTCTACAAGGTTGCCCCTTACTGCTACGGACCCGGCGTACACGAACCCGGCACCACGCTCTCCCTGATGGTCAACAAGGAAGCCTTCGAAGAACTTCCCAAGCGCCTTCAATCTCTCGTGCAAGTGGCTGCCGAGGCAGAAACCACCCAGATGCTCGCGGAATTCACCTCCAACAACGCGCTTGCCCTCGAACGCCTGATTCAGGATTACGGGGCCACAATTGAGCGTCTGCCTGCCGACATCCTGGCTCGGTGGTTTGAGGTGAGTGACGAAGTTGTGGCTGAAACTGCAGCCGACGATGAGATCAATCAGCGCATCTACGACAACTGGTCGGATTTCCGGCGGCGTTCAATCGGGATCGCCGGGATGGCTGAGCTTGGATTCCTGAATGCGCGAGCAGGCTGAACCGAGCGTACATGGAAAGCAATGATGCCTGGCAGATGCCGGCCGGCTCAACTGCAGAAATTCATGGACGGCCTCGTTGTCCGTAATCCCGGCGAGCGCGAATTTCATCAAGCGGTTTACGAGGTAGCGAACACCCTCCTGCCTTACATCGACCGGCACCCTGTTTACCATGAGCTTCGGATTCTGGAGCGCATGACCGAGCCGGACCGTATGGTCTCGTTTCGTGTGTCCTGGCAAAACGATGCCGGCGAGATCATCGTCAACCGCGGGTTTCGCGTGCAGATGAACAACGCCATTGGCCCCTACAAGGGAGGCCTCCGCTTCAGCCACACGGTCACGCCGAGCATCCTCAAGTTTTTGGCCTTCGAGCAGACGTTCAAGAATAGTCTCACCGGACTGCCGATGGGCGCTGGAAAAGGCGGCGCAAACTTCAATCCGAAAGGCAAGTCGCCGGCTGAAGTGATGCGATTTTGCCAATCATTCATCAATGAGCTCTATCGCCACATCGGCCCCAACCTCGATGTGCCCGCCGGCGACATCGGCGTCGGCGCCAGAGAAATTGGTTACATGTTCGGACAGTACAAGCGGATTACCGGGTCGTTCGAAGGTGTCCTGACAGGAAAAGGATTGGAGTTTGGTGGCAGTCTTATCCGGACCGAGGCCACCGGGTATGGGGTGGTGCTGTTTCTCGAACACATGCTGAATGAGGTCGGACGAAATTTGAGCGGCCTGCGCATCAGCATCTCCGGTTCGGGCAACGTTTCGTTGCACGCGGCCGAAAGGGCGCTGCATTCAGGTGCGATCGTCCAAACACTTTCCGATTCGGGAGGATGCATTCACGACCCAGACGGATTCGACGACGAAAAACTTCGCTGGGTGCGGGAATTGAAGGAAGTTCGGCGTGGTCGCATTGCCGAGTACGCGGAGCGATTCGCATCGGCCACCTACCATGCCGACGCCCGGCCCTGGATGGTCCCGTGCGACGTCGCGCTTCCATGCGCCACGCAAAATGAAATCGACACCTCGGATGCCCGTCGCCTGATCGAAGGCGGGGTCACGGCTGTCTGCGAAGGCGCCAACATGCCGACGGAGCTTGATGCTGTCTCGCTGCTGACTGATTCTGGCGTCATGTTCGGCCCGGCCAAGGCAGCCAATGCCGGGGGAGTGGCGGTTTCCGGGCTGGAGATGAGCCAAAACTCTGCGCGGTTGTCGTGGACGCTCGCCGACATGGAGCGTCAGCTTGAACAGATCATGTCCGATATCCATGGTCGGTGCGTCGAATTCGGACGAGAAGACAGTGACTCGATCGACTACGTTGCTGGCGCCAACATCGCCGGCTTCCGCAAGGTAGCGGAAGCCATGCTTGCCTTTGGGGTAGTGTGAACCCCTCTTGCTAGCGAGAGTGCCGTGGCTGCTAACGATTCCTTGACCGAACGCTTGGTTCAAGCCGCCCTCCGCGCCGCTGAGGAAGGCAACTGGCGGACAACGACGGTGGCCGATCTAGCCCTTATGGCCGAAGTCGACCCTGAAATTGCCGAAGCCCGCTTCTCGGTTCAGGATGATGTTCTGGATGCCCTTGCCCGCCAAACTGACGAGCGCGTGATTTCGGCACTGGACGAAGAGGATTTCGCCGCTGCCTCCCCCAAGGAGAGGCTCCTGGAAGCGTTGATGTGCCGCTTGGACGTGTTGGCCCCGCATCGTGCCGCGTTCCGCGAGTTCGGCTCCCATGCGCTGCGCTGTCCGAACTCCGCCGCTCGCACGTTTGGCCGCATCCAAACATCGATGGGAAACGTCTTGGACGCGGCGGGATTGGCAGGCAGCGAATTTGAGCGAGCTGTCCGCGCGACCGCGCTCGCATACGTTTGGATCCGAACGTGTCGCCGATGGCTTCTCGATGAGGAAGAACGGAGCCTGGATTCCGTGTTTGCGATGCTGGATCAGGAACTCAGCCGGATCGAAACCCTGGCCCGCTGCTTGGAAGGATTTGCACCGCGCAACCCGGCCTAAACCACTTCCGCGCCCATCGCGACGACCTAGTGGCGATACCAACCGGCCTGTGGCCCTGCGAACCCGTTCGGTCCGGCCCGATGCTACCGGCCGACCTTTGCGCAGGCCTCAGGTGTAGCGGAGTACAGGCGCTGCGCCCTCCGTTCGAACTCGTGGACCATGCGCTGAACGGCAACGCCAAAAAGCGGTGACATGGCCTTCGAGAATACGGTTGAACGAAATTCAAAATCGACCTCGAAATCGATTTCCGTCTTCAGCTTGTCCACCTGTTCGAAGCGCCAGTGGTTGACGAGGTAGCGAAACGGCCCGCGGACAAGTTTTACGTCGATGCGTGTTGGCCTGTGATGCGTGATCCTGCTGCGGTAGCTGGCGCGAAGCAGGCGAAAACCGATAGCGAGGTCAGCCTCGAAACCGTCGTTGTACTGTGCGGTTACCGCAGCGCCCAGGCACCAAGGAAGGAACTCCGGGTATCTCTCGACATCGACAACAAGGTCGAACAGTTGCTCCGGCGTAAACGCAGAAACCCTGCGTTCAGCATGTCGCGGCATCCGTACTACCCGGTTCAGGCGCGAGACGCGCCCTCACACCAGGCACCGGCTGTCCCGTGCCCGGGGGTCGTGCCGACTTTGGAACGGCGTGCTGCCCGCAGTCTTCGGAAGTCCTGATCTGCGTGATAGGAGGAACGGGTCAGCGGTGAAGCCGAAACCAGCAGGAATCTGCGCGTTAGCGCTTCCGCTTCGAGCACCCCAAATTCCTCGGGTGAGACGAAACGCTCGATCGGATGGTGTCCGGGCGTTGGCTGCAAGTACTGCCCGATCGTCAGGAAATCGACATCGTGCGCGCGCATGTCGTCCATGACCGCCAGGACTTCCACGTCGGTCTCCCCCAGTCCGACCATGAGACCCGACTTGGTGAAGATCTGCGGGTTCAGTGCCCGCACCCGCACGAAGAGTTCCAGACTGTGGGCATAGTCGGCAGCGCGCCGAACCGTCCGGTAGAGACGTGGGACGGTTTCCAGATTGTGATTGAATACGTCCGGCGCCGCCTCCGCGATAACTTCGAGAGCCCCGGCCTTCCGTTGAAAGTCCGGGGTCAAGACCTCTACGGTCACCCCGGGACTGGTGGCCCGAATGGCGCCGATGCAGGCCGCGAAATGGCCGGCACCGCCGTCCGCCAGATCATCGCGGTCGACAGACGTGATCACCACGTGGGTGAGCCCCAGAGCCGCCACCGCATCTGCAAGCCGCTGGGGTTCGCCGGTGTCGACGGGCTGCGGCCGTCCTGTGGCGACATTGCAAAACGCGCACTTGCGCGTGCAAATCTCCCCGAGCACCATCATGGTCGCGTGACCATGGCTCCAGCATTCGCCGATATTCGGGCAGGCGGCTTCTTCACATACTGTCCGCAGGCTCAGTCCATGAACGAGTTCCTTCGTCCTTCGATAGCCTTCCGAAGTGGGCGCTTTGACCCGAATCCAAGGCGGCTTCCGCGCCGGCTTCACACCGGAGGCGGGCGCCAAATGGGCAGTGCTGATGTATCCGGTTCGTGGATGCATGCTTGACCTCAACAATCTAATGAGGTCGACGTTGAGCGCGCTTCAAGCGGCAGCAACAGTCCGGTCGTCGAAATTGGCCGGCATCGCTTCCAGGTTCCGGCCATTCCAGCCTGGAAGGCCCGACGATGGCGGAACCTCCAGCTTTAGATATGAATGGCACGGCTGAACGCCTGCAGCGTCGATTCATGCATCATTTCTGACAAAGTGGGATGCGGAAATACGGTATGCATCAAGTCCAACTCGGTCGCTTCCATTGTTCTGGCAATCGCAAATCCTTGAATCAGTTCAGTCACTTCCGTGCCAATCATGTGGGCTCCGAGAAGTTCTCCAGTCGCTCCATCAAAGACTGTTTTCATGAGCCCCTCGGCCTCGCCCAGCGCAATGGCCTTGCCGTTGGCGAGGAACGGAAACCTTCCGATCTTGACGTCATGTCCAGCTGCCGCGGCTGCGGCCTCCGTCAATCCGATACTGGCAATCTGTGGGCGACAATAGGTGCACGCCGGAATGCGGGACGTATCCGGTGGATGAGCTTCCATGCCCGCGATGCCTTCAACACATGCGATCCCTTCGTGGCTGGCCTTGTGAGCCAGCCAGGGCGGCCCGGTAACGTCCCCGATCGCATGTATGCCGGGAACCCCGGTCGCCCCGACCGAATTCGTCCTGATGTGCCCTCGTTCAACCTCGACCCCCGCCGCTTCGAGACCGATCTCTTCCACGTTTCCCGTGATTCCCACCGCCAGGATCAGCTTGTCTACCGTGACCGTGTCCGTCGTCTTGTCGGGAAGCTCGACCGTTACGTGGAGCGCCCGTCCTTTCGCTTGGACAGACTGGACGGCGGAATTCGTGAGGAGCCGCATGCCCTGGGAGCGAAAGAGCTTTTCGGCAAGCGCGGAAATTTCGGCATCCTCGTTGGGTACGATCCGATCCAGCACCTCCACCACGGTAACTTCCGACCCCAAGTCTTGGAAAAAGCTCGCGAATTCCATGCCGATAGCACCGGATCCAACAACCAGCAGGCGCTTGGGAACCGCGTCCGGCAACAAGGCTTCCCGGTAGGTCCAAATTCGCTTGCCGTCAGGCTCGATACCCGGCAATGCCCGAGCCCGCGCGCCGGTCGCAATGATCGTATGGGAAGCCGACAACAGTTGCTCGTCTGCGCCGTCCCGCTCTACCCGAACGCGGCCGGCCCCGGCAAGCGACCCGGTTCCTTCCACTACGTCCACCTTGTGCTTCTTTAGTAGGTGCCCGACGCCGTGGGCGAGCTGGTCAGCAACCGTTCGGCTTCGCGCAACGAGCTTGCCAACGTCAAGCTTTACTTGACCAAAACTGAAGCCGTGCGTTTCGGCTTCATTCAGCACGTGACGTATCTCCGCGCTTCGCAGAAGGGCCTTGGTCGGGATACAGCCCCAGTTGAGGCAGATGCCTCCCAAGTGCTCACGCTCCACCACCACCGTGCGCATCCCCAGTTGGGCAGCACGAATGGCGGCCACGTATCCGCCCGGACCGCCTCCGATGACGGCGACGTCGTACTCGGTTTGCGACACGGTTCTAAACCAGCATCAACGCAGGATCTTCAATGAATGCGCGGAGTTCCGCCAACCAGCGGGCACCGATCGCTCCGTCGATCACCCGGTGGTCTCCCGACAATGTCAGAGTCATCACGGGCGCAGACTTCACCGCGCCATCGCGCACGATCGGTCTCTCGGTGGCCGCGCCAACCGCCAGAATTCCGCCCTGAGGCGGATTGATCACGGCTGCAAAAGCCTCAATTCCATACATGCCCAGATTGGATACGCTGAACGTGCCACCCTGATACTCCTCGGGCATCAACTTGCCTGACCGAGTCTTGTCCACAAGCGCCCGAATCTCGCCGGCAATTGCAAGAATCCCCTTGCGATCAGTGTTTCGTACGACGGGGGTAAAGAGCCCGTCATCGACCGCAACCGCGACCGCGACATGGACCTGTCGATGCCTCACGATGTGGTCGCCTCCCCAGGCCGAATTCACCTGAGGCACACGTCGCAAGGCCATCGCAGTGGCCTTGACGACCAGATCGTTCACGGTGACCCGCCGCTCCCGCTCCAGGTCGGCGTTGATGCGCCGCCGCAGATCAAGAAGGGCACCTGCCTCAGCGTCCGCCTCCAGATAGAAATGCGGAATCGTCTGCTTGGCTTCCAGAAGCCGGGCGGCGATGACCTTCCGGACGTTGCTGAGTTCGATTCGTTCGGGCGGCTGTTCGGCCTCGCCCGCTGCAGGCACAATGCCAGCCTGGAGGACCCGGTCAATGTCTGCCTTGACGATTCGTCCATGCGGTCCGGACCCGCGGATGGATCCCAGATCAAGCCCCGATTGCGACGCCATGCGCCGTGCCAGAGGGCTAGCGGCGACGCGGTCCACTTTCGACGCCGGCTGCTGCGGTGCTGCGGTCAGCGGCGCTGGTGCTGGTGCTGAAGCCGCGTCGGATGACGTCTCCGCGGCTGGAGCAGGTTCGGGAGAGGAGGACTCCGTGATTGCAGCCGGTCGAGGCGCGGATGGCTCGTCTAGATCGGCCGCGACCTCTTCCAGAGCCTGCGAATCCTCTCCCTCACCCATCAGAACGGCAATTACTGAGTTAACGGCAACGCCCTCCGTTCCATCGGCTACGAGAATCTTGCCGAGCGTGCCCTCATCTACGGCCTCGACCTCCATCGTTGCCTTGTCGGTCTCGATTTCTGCTATCACGTCCCCCGGCTCGACGCCATCACCCTCCTTCTTGAGCCATCGGGCAAGCGTCCCCTCCGTCATGGTTGGCGATAGCGCCGGCATCCGGATCAGCGTCGGCATGATTCAGGTTCCCCTGGCGGCCAGTAGCCTTCAGACATCGACGTAGCACACTTCGCGTGCAACGCGGACAACAGTCTCAACGTCTGGAAGGGCCAGGGCCTCAAGATGTGCCGCGTACGGCATTGGTACTTCTGCTCCGCTTACCCGCCTTGGTGGGGCATCCAGTGCATCAAACGCCTCGGCACTGACAGTCGCAATGACCTCGGCTCCGATTCCGCAACTGGGCCACCCTTCCTCCACGCATACAATTCTGTGTGTCCGCTGTACCGAGCCAAGCACGGTTGCGCGGTCAAGCGGTCGCAGCGTCCGAAGGTCGATGACCTCTGCCTCGATATCCTGGCCCGCAAGCGTTTCAGCCGCGGCCAGTACTGCGGAAACTCCGCGCGACCAACTTACCAACGTCACATCCCGTCCCGGCCGGACGACTCTTGCTCGACCGAGCTCCGCCACATGCTCCCCATCAGGCACCTGGCCCGTGTCGCCATAGAGTAGCTCGTGCTCGAGAAACACGACTGGGTCAGGATCCCGAATCGCGGCGGTCAGCAATCCCTTCGCATCGGCAGCATCGAATGGCGCCACCACCTTGAGGCCGGGCACGTGCGCGTACCAGGCCCCATAGTCCTGGCTGTGCTGGGCAGCCACTTGCGAGGCAGCGCCATTCGGCCCGCGAAAGACAACGGGTAAGCCCAAACGACCACCAGACATGTACCTTGTTTTCGCCGCTGAATTGACGATTTGATCAATTGCCTGCATCGCGAAGTTCCACGTCATGAACTCCACGATGGGACGCAGGCCCATCATCGCGGCACCCACCCCGACACCCGCGAATCCCGCTTCCGTGATCGGGGTGTCGACCACACGCTCCGGCCCGAATTCCTGCAGCAATCCCTGACTGACCTTGTAGGCACCCTCGTACTCTGCCACCTCCTCGCCCATCAAGAACACAGATTCGTCTCGTCGCATCTCTTCGGCCATGGCGTCCCGAATGGCTTCGCGCACGGTAATCTCGCGCATTGGACGTCAGCTGCCGCCGGAATAGATGTCGGTCATAAGTTCCGCAGGGTCTGCGTCCGGCATGGCTTGCGCCGCTGCAACGGCCTCCATTACCGTCGCCCGGATCTCCCGATCCACCGCTTTCAGCTGATCGGCGTCGACCACCCCGGCGCTCACGAGCAGCTCGGCCACGCGCGAAATCGGGTCCCGTTCATCACGGACCTTCTGCACCTCCTCGCGGGTCCGGTATAGAGCCGGATCCGACATGGAATGGCCGCGGTAGCGATAGGTTTTCATCTCCAAGAGCACCGGTCCCCGACCGGATCGGGCGTGTTTCAGGGCGGTCAATCCTGCCCGCTCCACTGCCACCGGATCCATTCCGTCGACTTCCTGCCCGGGAATTCCGAACGACTCACCTCGTTTGTGCAGGGCGGAAACCGCGCTGGCTCGGTCGACGGCAGTCCCCATTCCATACTGATTGTTCTCGACCACGTACACAATCGGCAGCTTCCAGAGTGCCGCCATGTTGAAGGCTTCAGCCACCTGCCCCTGACTGATCGCGCCATCCCCGAAGTACGTCACGCATACACGGTCGGTTTTCCGATACTTGAGGGCGAAAGCGATTCCTGTTCCAAGTGGGACCTGAGCTCCGACGATGCCATGGCCACCGTAGAAGTTCCGGGCAGGATCGAACATGTGCATCGAACCGCCCTTCCCTCCCGAAACCCCTTCGGCCTTGCCCAGCAGCTCCCCGATCACCAGTTCCGGAGCAACACCCCGGACTACCATGTGCGCGTGACATCGGTAGGCGGTGATGACGGGGTCATCCGACCGTGTCGCGCGCTCCATTCCGACGGCAACCGCCTCCTGGCCGATGTAGAGATGGCAAAATCCGCCAATCTCGCCCATCGCGTACAGCTGTCCGATCCTCTCTTCCAGTCGTCGCAGAAGCAGCATGCGGCGGTGGATGTCAAGCAACTCGCCAGGTGGCAAACCCAAATCCACCTGCTCATGCCCATTGGGCATCGGTTCATACGATGCCGCCGACCGGGCCGCGAGACTCGCCAGTGGCGAGAGTTCTCGCGCCCCTTCTTCCACCCGTTTCGAAGCGGCCATCAGGAACTACCCCGCGGGCCTGAGCCGATCACTGTCCGGCTTCGTCTGAATCAATTACGAAAACGTATTCGTCGGGCCTGGCCCAGCCCAGCATGACGCGGACCCTCTCCTCCAAAAGATCTAGGTCCAGCGAGTTCCGTGACAGCCGGGAAACCCGATCCTCCAGACGGTCGTGAACCACCTGAAGCTCCGACACCGTGCTTTCGGCCGCTTGAATTTCGCGCTTCTGTTCAAGCAGCGCATTGGGCGCGAAATCACCCCTGAGCACGTGGAACGCCACATAACCGACCACGGCCACCAGTGCGGCCCGACGAATCAGGCCGACGAACCGATTCCGGCGGTCAAGGCGGTTGCCCGGGCGCGAACTCCGTGATTGCACCCTCGGGTACCGATCTGTGCGGAGCGGCGGGACCGCAGCGCCTTCAAGCGGTTTCCTTCGCATCTGGCTTACGCCGCCGTTTGCGTCTCTGCCGGCAGCGCTGTCGCACCGCGCAAGAGGCGGCCGGGCCGCGCACCCGTAAATTCGCCCATCGACCGCACCTCCACCCCAGAGGCAATCGTGTGAAGGTATCCCTCGGCACCCTGCAGGAGACGTTTCCCGCCGGCAGGAAGATCATAAACGATTTCGGGCCGCGTCACCTTCAGCGAATCGAAGTCAATGACGTTGATGTCTGCACGGAACCCGGGTCTCAGCTGCCCCCGATCGTGCAAACCGTACGAACTGGCAGTTGCCAATGTCTGCTTGTGCACAAGGTGCTCCAACGGCAGGCCCGGCCCCTTGACGCGGTCACGAGCCCAGTACGAAAGCAGAAAAGTCGGGTAACCCGCATCGCACAGCGTCGCGACGTGCGCACCCCCATCCCCAAGACCGCATACCGTGTGTGGTGATTTCAGTAACGTGCGGATAACCGTCAGGTTGCCATCAGCATAATTTTCAAATGGAAAGAATAACAGACCTTTACCGTCGGATTTGAGCATGAGTTCGAGGGCGAGACCCCACGCCGATCGATTTGCTGCAGCCGCCCTCGCGTGAACGGTTTCGTTCGGTACCGGTTCATAGTCGAACCCCGGTGTGAACTCGGATGATCGGGTCAACCCATAGTCCATGAACTTGGTGTACGGGTCCGTTGGCCGCTCTTCGACCAGCCGTCTCTGCAGGTCCGGGACTTGAAGGGCCGCAATGCGGTCTCTCGGCGATAGACCTGCAATCGACTCCCAAGCTGGGTGCGTTTTGAACGGATTCATGCTGGTTTCCAGGCCCATCATCACGCCGATAGGACGGCATCCGACCTGGCCTCTGACCTGCAGGCCAGCCTGATTCGAGCGCTCGATGGCCCCCAGCGTTTCCCGCCACAACTCGGGTTCCCGGTCGATCTGGAGCAAGAGCACCGAGAGCGGGCGGCCCGACCGTCGGGCGACCTCCTCCAGGACCACGTACTCGCCCGGACCGAAGTCCGTGTTGCACTGGAACACTCCTGCCCCTGCCCTCCGCATGGCCTCAGCCAACCCGGACAGTTCCGCGCGGCCGGCCGACAGGCCAGGCGTCATACGGCCATCGGCGGCCCTGTGCTTGGTCGTCCTCGATGTCGAGATGCCGACCGCGCCCGCGCGCAGCGCTGCTTCGGCCAGATCCTGCATCTGAGAAATCTCATCTTCGGTGGGCGCAGCTTCATGGTCGGCGCCGCGCTCCCCCATCACGTAGAACCGGAGCACGCCGTGCGGGATTTGCGCTGCTACATCCATGGTCCGAGGGGTTTCGGCCAGGATGTCCATGTACTCGGGAAACGATTCCCACCGAAAATCAACGCCTTCCGACAAGACCGTACCCGGAATGTCCTCTACCCCTTCCATCAGGTTAATGAGATAGGGCTCGCTACCTGGACGTACAGGAGCGAAACCGACCCCGCAATTTCCGAACACCGTCGTGGTAACGCCGTGCAGGGAAGAGGGCGTCAGCTCGGCATCCCAAGTCGCCTGGCCGTCGTAGTGCGTATGAATGTCCACCCAACCGGGCAGCACCAGTGCCCCGTCCGCATCGATGGTCCGTCTTGCGGGACCATCCACGCTCCCCACCGCCGTCACGATATCTCCCTGCACTGCCACGTCGGCAGTCCGAGCCTTGGCACCGGTGCCATCGACAACGGTGCCGCCCCTAATCAAGAGATCGTGCATCTGGAGAATCTTACCGGCTGCTGACGACCTTCATAGTAGCCCGGTGAAACGGAGCGAGACAATCACGCAGCCGACGGTGCGCTCGTGCCAACCTCAGTCTCGGAACACAATGGGCCGGACCTTGGCAGCACTTCGCAGCCGATCGGCTCGTTTTACCGGCGAGCATCCGCGGTAGCGGCGGATCAGACGTTCCCCATGCTCCGCGCTGTCGTCATGAAGTACGGCTACATTTCGAATGCGATGTGACGGAACGGAGTACCACCATGTCTGAGGAACGGTACCAGCAGGGCCTTGAAATTCGGAGAAAAGTCCTGGGGGATCGGTATGTTGATCGGGCCACCGGGCACCGTGATCCACTGACGGACGATTTTCAGAATCTGCTCACCGAGTACTGCTGGGGCGGGGTCTGGGGCCGTGACGGGTTGAGCATGGCCCGCCGCAGTCTCAACAACCTCTGCATTCTGGCCACCCTGGGCCGAGACGAGGAATTCGAGCTGCACATTCGAGGTGCTCGGCGCAACGGTTGCACGTGGGATGAAATACGAGAGACCCTCATCCAGGTCGCCGTCTACAGTGGAATGCCGGCAGGGGTTGCGGCCTTCCGAATCGCGAAACGGGTCAGAGACCAGGAGGAAACAGGCCAGGCACCTTCATGACCGAGGAATCGCTGATCGAGCTTGATTATCGGGGACTGCGGTGCCCGCTGCCCGTAATCCGGGCCCGGAAGGCATTGCGGGGCGTGTCCTCCGGCGGTGAAGCGCTGGTGACCGCCGACGATCCGTCCGCACCGGCCGACTTTACGGCCTTTTGCGAGATCGCCGGCCATGAGCTGCTCGGAATTGTCGAGCGTGACGGGGTGTTCGAGATCCGGCTTCGTACGGGGCGTAAGGGGCGATAGCGCAAGGCCCGTCTTCCGGCAGCGGCAGGCCCCCCTGTCCGGCGAGAAGATCGTCAGTCAGGCAACTGCGTAAGGAATCCTCTGGCCGCTTCGACATCGAGCTGGAACGCCACTCCCGCCCCCTCCTCCTCTTCGAGTCCGCCGGCCTCCGTGATGGCTGCCAAGACACGTTCAGCCCGGCTGGCCGCCACTACGAACATCAGGGCATCGCACATCAGTTGCGTATCCATGCCAAGGAACGTCTTCGCGGGAGCGCGGCCCTCGCCACGCGCCTGGTGGATGACGGTAATGCCCGTAGCCCCGGCCGCGCGTGCCGCTTCCTGCAAATCCTCCGTGCGGGTATCGGGAACAATGGCAATTATGAGCTTGAGTTTCATGAGGTCCCCTCGCGCCGTCTGATCCGGCGACGGTACCGCAGCAGCCAAGATGCCGTCCACGCATAGGCAAGGACAGAAATGATCGGAAAAAGGCTGGCGAAGGCAATCAATCCGAAGCCATCGACGAGCGGGCTGCGGCCCGGAATCGCCGCGGCCAAGCTGATTCCCAGCGCAGAAACGACGGGAACCGTCACGGTCGACGTGGTGACGCCACCTGAGTCGTAGGCGATCGGGATCATGACCCGCTGCGCCCAGATTGTCTGCGCGGCAACCAACAGGTAACCCGCCATGATGTACCAGTGGAGTGGCGTGCCCGAAACGATCCGGTAGGTTCCAAGCGCCACTCCGACCGCGACTCCCAGGGCGACGGCCAGCCGGAGCGGAAACGCCCGAATCGCGCCAGCGGATACCTGTTCGGCCTTGAGGGAGACCGTGATCAATGCCGGTTCGGCCACCGTGGTGGCAAACCCGATCGCGGCTGCAAAGACGTAGACCCACAGGTACGCACTGGGTGGCCCGATCTCGCCTTCGGCCAACCCGAGGAAGTCAGGAGCCGTCAACTGTGCGGCCATGCTGCGGCCCAAGGGAAACAAGGCGCTTTCCAGTCCGGCGCCGAAGAGCGCCAGTCCGGCGACGACGTAGCCCAGGCCGATCAGTTTCCTGCCGGGATGGCGCAACGGGCGACGCAGGACCACGATCTGAAAGACAAACAGGAGAAGGATGATCGGGAGCACGTCGGAGAGGGTCTGCAGCAGTGCCGGCACGAGGTCTGCGGCCACTTCACCGAAGCCGATCACGACACCATTCCGTAACCGAGGACAAAGATGATCGGAAAGAGACTTGCGAGCGCAATCATTCCGAAACCATCCGTGACCGGGCTTCGGCCTCGGATCCCTGTCGACAGACCAACCCCGAGCGCGGCCACGAGGGGCACGGTGATGGTCGACGTGGTCACGCCACCAGCGTCGTACGCAATTCCGACGAATTCAGGCGGCGTGAATGCCGTCATGACAAGCACCACCGTGTAGCCGCCGATCACGATGAAGTGGATCGGCCATCCGCGGACGATGCGCAAAACCCCCAGCACGATCGACGAGCCCACGGAGACAGCTACAACCTGCCGAAGTCGACCTGACCAGTGCTCGATTGCTGCCGGCGTCGCTTCGATCATGCCGGCCTCGGCGGCAATCTTGCCGGCCTCCCCTGCCACCGCGATCAATGCCGGTTCGGCCACCGTGGTCCCGAAACCCAGGCCGAAGGCAAAGACCAGCAGCCACGGCACGCTCGCCTTCGCCGTGAGAGCGTTCGCCATGTCCTCCCCGATGGGAAACAGGCTGGTCTCCAGCCCGTGAATGAACATGGCTAGTCCCAGGACAACCAAGACCAATCCCGTAAGGATGGATTCGAAGTCGGGCAGCGGTTGGCGAAAGATGACGAACTGAAAGAACGCGACGACACCGATCAGCGGCGCCAGGTCACGGCCGGCACCCGCAAACAGACGCAGGAACCGCCTGAGCGCTCGCGCCGGGGCGGATGCGCTGTGACGCGCTGGCTGCAGAGCAGGTGAAGACGGTATCCGCATGCCGACACCCGCTCGTCGCGCGTTCCGACGTGTCATGCCCACAGTCGGATCAGAAGTCAACCAATGTGCCTGCGCCGCGCGTCAGCAACCTGTACAGCGCGGTCGTTGTAGGGTTTCCCTGTCCTGTCCGCTCGTCGATGCCGCACTGCACAAGGCGTACTGCACCACCCAGCCGAGCGCTCCAGCAACTGGGCTAACGCGCGCCGTCGATCAGTTCCCTGAACGCTATCGTCGACAACATGCTGGAATAATCCGGCCAGGACTCCTCACAACGACATTAAAACACCCTTACAAGATGCCCTTCCATTTGCACTTTCCGTAAGTCAATGCGATTGCCCGTGACTGAATTCGATCGATACTCGATCGATTGGACGCCACGGAAACCTGTAGGGATATCGGACGCAGCGCCGCACCGATGGCCGTGCCTCCGGGATTCTCACCGCATTCGCCGAAGCACCAAGCGCACGGCAGCGAGGGGCGGGACGATCGCCGCCTCTCAGAAGAGCCCTTCTACCTGACCCTGTGCATCCAGACGGATGCGATTTGCCGCTGGCTCACGCGGCAGACCTGGCATCGTCATCATGTTGCCGCAGATCGCCACGAGGAACTCCGCGCCGGCCGCGATTCGGACTTCGCGTACGGAAAGGGTGTGTCCGCTCGGCGCTCCCTTGCGGGCAGGATCCGTGGAGAAGCTGTACTGCGTCTTGGCCATGCATACCGGATAATGCCCGTAGCCCTCGTCCTCGAACTTTTCGATCTGCGACCGAACGTTCGGGGGCGCGGACGCCGATGCAGCACCGTAGATCTCCCGTGCGATCAACTCGATCTTTTCCCAGAGGCCCAGGTCATCGGGATAGAGCGGGCGAAATGGCGTCGAGCTGCCCTCAATTTGATCCAGCACGCTGCGGGCGAGCAACTCTGTGCCGGCACTGCCGTCCGCCCAATGCGTGCAGGGAACTGCCACCGTTCCACGTGCAGCGCAGTAGTCCTGGATCGCCGCTACTTCCGACTGCGTATCGCTGGTAAAGCAATTCACCGCAACCACCGCCGGTACTCCGAACTTCGCGACGTTGTCCAGGTGGCGGCCGAGGTTCTCAAGTCCTCTCTTGACGGCCTCGAGATCCTCGCTTCCCAGATCCTTGACCGCCACGCCACCATGCATTTTCAGCGCCCGCACCGTCGCGACCACGACGGCCGCGGCCGGCGTGAGGCCCGCCTTTCGACACTTGATATCAAAGAACTTCTCGGCCCCGAGGTCGGCTCCGAATCCTGCCTCCGTCACCACGTAGTCCGCCAGCTTCAATGCGGCGCGAGTTGCGATCGCCGAATTGCAGCCATGGGCGATGTTGGCGAACGGTCCCCCGTGCACGAACGCCGGATTGTTCTCCAGCGTCTGCACCAGGTTCGGCATCAGCGCGTTCTTGAGCAGTACCGCCATAGCGCCGTCTGCCTGCAGGTCCCGCGCCCGGCGAGGTTCGCGCTCGCGGGTCCGCCCGATGACGATGTTGCCCAACCGCCGCTCGAGGTCGGCGATGCCGTCGGCCAGGCAGAAGATGGCCATGACCTCCGACGCCACGGTGATGTCGAACCCTGACTGCCGCGGAAAGCCGTTGCTGACGCCGCCCAGGGACAGCACCACGTCGCGCAGGGCCCGGTCGTTCATGTCCACGACCCGACGCCACCCCTCCCGTCGCGCGTCAAGCTGCAGCGCGTTTCCCCAGTACACGTGATTGTCGACCATCGCCGCCAACAGATTGTGGGCCGCACCGATGGCGTGGAAGTCACCGGTAAAGTGGAGGTTGATGTCCTCCATCGGGACCACCTGCGCGTAACCGCCACCCGCAGCGCCCCCCTTGAGACCGAAGCACGGCCCAAGGCTGGGTTCCCGGAGGCAAATCGCCGCTCGCTTGCCGACGCGGTTCAGCGCGTCACCCAGCCCGACCGTCGTAGTGGTCTTGCCTTCCCCAGCCGGCGTGGGCGTGATGGCCGTCACCAGCACGAGCCTGCCATCGGGACGTTCGGAAATCGAGTCGATGTAATCCAGGTCGAGTTTGGCGACGCTTCGGCCCCATGGAACCAGGTGCCCTGCAGGAATCTGCAGCCTTTCACCGACTTCCTGGACGGGAAGAAGACTCGCGGCACGCGCAATCTCGATATCACTGGTCTGATGCATGGGCTCGGCCTGGTACGGTCAGTGCTGCAAGTCGCCCAACCGGGAAGGCAGCATTCCTACCATGCCGACGCGGGGATGGGAATTCGGTGCCAGCTAGCAGGAAAGCCCGCCGGAG
>VXPW01000051.1:13883-45654 GCA_009839325.1 Rhodospirillales bacterium | reverse complement strand
GACCGCTTTCTCGTGATGGATTCGGGCAACCCTGCGCTCATCGGCGACGAAAAAGTGAAACTCGGAATACATGCATCCGGACGGACAATCCCCCCACGCCTCGCGGAACACCAGGAACCATTCGCCGTTCAAACGCGACACCTGGATCCCAGGACTGTCTCCCGTCGGGGCGTCCGGTGACGCAGTGATCATCCCATCAAGGGATTCGTATCGCGCGGCAACGCTGGGAACGTCCAAGTCCGAATCGAAGTCCATCACGAACATGTCCGGCAGGTGGGAGAACGTTGCAACCGCCCGCAGGCCGACGACTCGACTGAGTGCATCAAACCCCGCGTGGCCGGTACAGAACGGAGCGAGTGTCCCGCGTTTTCCAAGCCCCCGCAGGATCCGCCCTCCCAGTGACGGGTCCGAATGCAGGATCAGCCGTCCTGGTTGCCAGAGAGGGCGCGCCGTGACCACGGCCATGTCGGGCCAAGCCGTCCTTATGCGGGCCAGAACCCTGTCGAGGCTCGCGATGAGAGCAGCCCGATCAGGCTTGCGGCGTACATCGGGGTCGTTGGAGCGGGGCAAGACGTGCCGGAGCAGCACCAGGCTTTCCGGCTCGGGGGACAGTGGCAATGAGCCGTGCAAGACCGTCGGCGCGTCGTCTTGGCATTGGGCCGATGCCGGCGCGCTGGCCAGCAGGCAGCCTGACGCTGCCAGAACCAAGGCACCCTTGGCCCACGACCTCTCAGTACCGCTGACGCTCGGGATGGTCGTGGCGAATCCCATGCCGCGGATTGTAACCCCCCCCGAACCGCTCCCGCTGCGGGGGTGTCGGACGGTTTGGTCATTGAGGCAGGCTCACCATGGCGCGCTATCGGCGATACGGGCCACCGACGCCTTGGAGTGGAACCGCCGGGCTGCCCGCATATCCTGTATGCATTGCGTTGCCGATGGTGCAGTTCCTGGAGGCATGAGACACGCGATGCAGGCGGACGCGCAGAGGGACCAACCGCTGTACCTGACCACGAAGGAGGTGGCAGCGCTGCTCCGTGTGAAGGAACGCAAGGTCTACGATCTGGCTGCGAACGGTGGGATTCCGCACCGCAGGGTCACCGGAAAGCTACTCTTCCCCAGTGCCGAGATTCTGGCATGGATCGAGGGCGCGGGTACGGCCGTGCCCCGGGAAAGGCCCGCGGTACTTACGGGTTCGCATGACCCGCTGCTTGACTGGGCGGTGAGAGAATCCGGTTCAAGTCTGGCAACCCTCTTCAACGGCAGCGTCGACGGCCTCGAGCGCTTCTCCGAAGGGCGGGCGGCTCTAGCCGGAATCCATATCCCGGAACAGCACGGCTGGAACGTGCAGACGGCCGAGGAGATGGGAATCCGCGCCAGCGTTCTCATTGCATGGGCGGTACGTGCGCGCGGATTGATCCTGTCGGATCGGGTGCAGGGCGAAGTAACGGAAATGGCTGACTTGAAGGGGAAACGGGTCGCTCTTCGCCAACCGGGAGCAGGCGCCGCGGCGATCTTCGAAGATCTGCTAGCCAAGGCGGGGTTAACGCTGAAGGACCTGGTCGCGTCCGGCGGCCTTGCCCGGACCGAAAGCGACGCAGCCGCAGCAGTGGCAGCCGGCGAAGCCGATGCCGCAATGGGAATCGAAGCGATGGCGCGTCAGTTCCATCTGCCGTTTCTGCCACTCGTCGAGGAGCGGTTCGACCTGTTGATCAATCGTCGGGCATATTTCACGGAACCCGTGCAAACGCTGTTGGCGTTCGCCCGCGACGAACCTCTGCAGCGCAAGGCTGCAGCCATGGGCGGCTACTGTCTGACCGACCTCGGAACGGTGCGCTGGCTGTCGTCATAGGGGTCCCCCGGACCGGAACCGATTGACGCACATGGCGATCAGACGCTGCCTCACGGAGCAGCGATCAGCGGGTTCCGATCAGGGCGCGGGCTCTAGTGCACCCGTCGGGCATTCGGAAAAAAAACTTGCCGACCGTCAACCTTATAGGACGCGATCGCGGTCTGGCCGTCGCTGGAAAGAACCCAGTCAACGAACTGCTGGCCCCACTTGGCCTTTACCCGTGGATGTTTGTGCGGATTAACAAGGATGATGCCGTACTGGTTGAAGAACCGCCGATCGCCTTCGACCATGGCCCGGTAGCCATGCTTGTTGCCGAAGCTGATCCAGGTCGCCCGATCGACCATGGTGTAGGCACCCAGCCCAATCGCGGTATTGAGGGTTGCCCCCATGCCTGAGCCGGTTTCACGGTACCAGGAACCCGAAGCTGCCACCGCATCCACTCCGGTTTCACGCCAGAGCCGCATTTCAGCCTTGTGTGTGCCGCTGTCATCACCGCGCGAGGCAAACAGCGCATCCGAATCTGCAATCCTCGTCAATGCCACCACGGCGTCGGTCAAGCCGGCCACGCCGGCTGGGTCGGCCGGCGGGCCGACAATGACGAAATCGTTGTACATGACGTCCGCCCGACTGACGCCGTGGCCGTCGGCAACGAACTCGTCCTCGGCGATCCTGTCATGGACAAACAGCACGTCGCCATCGCCATTCGCCGCATTCTTGATCGCCTGACCGGTTCCCACCGCAACAACGCGCACCTCGATGCCGGTCTTCTCCTGAAACTCCGGAAGGATGCGATCGAACAGGCCCGAATGATCGGTCGATGTCGTCGACTGAACCACAATGAAACGTTCCGTCGCGAACGACCTGTCGCCCTGCCCGAAGATCGCTACGGCGGCGACGGCCAGGCCGAGCATCGTCCTTCCGGTCATGACGTACGCCCTTGCTCCAAGAATCTGCCGCTACGACGATGAATCCAGGTACAGGCGCCCTTCGAGCCAGGCCCGGGCCGCTTCCGAACGAGGCGCATCGAGTACATCGGACACACGACCAGTTTCAACGACGCGACCGGCATGCAAGAAGACCAGATCGTCACCTATCCGTCGCGCCTGTCCCACATCGTGCGTCGCAAGGACGATTGTGACTCCGTCGGCATGAGCCTCCCGAATTAGCTGCTCTACCGCGTGGGTAGAGCCCGGATCCAAACTTGCTGTCGGCTCGTCAAGAAACAGTATCCGCGGTGCGCAGGAGAGCGCTCGGGCAACGGCGAGGCGCTGTTGCTCGCCCGCCGACAGCACCCTGGCCTGCCGGACGGCCAGTCCCTCGAGTTGCGCCCGCTGTAAGGCCTCGGTTTCTCTCGCGGTGCGTTCCGAGCCCGCAAAACCACGCACTGCAAGGGCGAAACGAAGATTGGCGATGACCGATCGGCGCAGCATGACCGGGCGCTGAAACACCATCGCCTGTGCGTGTCGACCCCTGCGGTCGAGTGGCCGGCCTCTCCAGAGCACCTCTCCTCTTGTTGGCGAAATTAGACCGTGCAGGAGCCGGAGCAGCAGGCTCTTGCCGGTCCCGTTGGCGCCCATGATCATCGTCCGCCTGCCCGCGCGGATGTCGATGTCGATTCGATCGATGAGCCGCCGTCCACCCGCATCGAAGCAGAGTGCGCGCGTCTCAAGGAGCACCTCGGGTGATGCCGCGCGCTGCGTCTCTTCGCGCCAGGCGGGTGCTGGCGAACGCACGTTGAATTCCGTTTCAAGCATACGTCACCCGCGCTGCCGTAGCCCGGAATGTCATCACGGCTCCGTTCACGATCAGGGCGATGGTGAGAAGGACGACGCCCAGGGCTAGGGCGACTTCGAGGTTGCCCTTCGAGGTTTCCAGCGCAATGGTCGTGGTCATGACACGGGTCACATGGTTGATGTTGCCGCCAACCATGATCACGGCACCGACCTCGGCAACCGCACGTCCGAACCCCGCCAGCGCCACTGTCATCAGGCTGAACCGCGCATCCCACAACAGTGCGACCACCCGGTCGAAGGGGCCGACCTCAAGCGAGGCAAACTGTTCGGCGTAGTCAGCATGGAGGTCTTCCACAATCTGTTTGGTCAACGCCGCGACGATCGGCGTGACCAGGATCGTCTGCGCAATGATCATGGCCGTCGGCGTGTAGAGCAGCCCGAGCGGTCCCAGCGGTCCGCCGGCCGATAGCGCCATGTAGACCATCAGTCCCACGACCACGGGGGGCAGCCCCATCAGGGAATTGAGGATGACCCCCGCCAGTGACCGGCCAGGGAATCGAAGCGCGCCGACCACCGCGCCGATCGGTAAGCCAATGACGCAGGCGGCAGCAACGGCGGTCAGCGTGACCCGGAGCGACAGCCCGATGATCTCCAGGAGGTCCCGGTCACCGGTCAGGATCAAGCCTACCGCCTCGCCCAGACTCGCCAAAAAGCTACCCATTGACGTGATTCCTTCCTCGTTATGAAAGAAAAACAAAAAAGCGCCGTTAAATCCACCTTACTAAAGCCAGGTACCAACGGGATCGGAAGCCCGATTATCTTCTACGGGCTCGAAGTGTTGGCGAGCTGCGAATGCGGTCCTGCGACGCACCTCCGCGCCGATTGCGGCCTAGAGCCCCTGGAATTGCCGGGTCGTCTCACCAATGTCGCCAGATCCACCGCCCATCGGGTCTACGGGGCCTTGCGGCTTCGCGCGCAAAGGTGGTTATGTTTCCGGACAGGTTGGATCACTTCCGTCACGGACCGCACCGGATGACAGACGGAGGCTAGCCCTGCATCGCGTGGAATGCCGCGAGCTGCACTGCACAGTCAGTTCCGGTCTGTTGCATTATCCTCCGGGTTTCCGCCCGGCAGTCCGACTTCCTGGTGCATCAGTCCCGACCATATTGTTTCGAGTGCGACAATGGCTACAGCTCCTCCCGCCATCAATCACGGAGTCCGTTACGAGGCCGATGAGCGCCCCTCCATTCCCTTAACTGTCGGCTTGGGGCTCCAGTACACCGCCCTATCCGCAGCCGGCGTCGTCTTCATACCGGCGGTGCTCATCACGACGGCCGGCGAGAGCGAGGCCTACCTGACCTGGGCAGTGTTCGCGGCACTGCTGGTGAGTGGACTGGCCACGATCGTGCAGGCAGTCCGCATCGGGAGGCTGGGAGCGGGATACATCCTGGTGATGGGCAGCACCTCGGCATTCCTGGCGGTGAGCGTAACCGCACTCGAACAAGGCGGGCCGGGACTGCTTGCCACGCTCATCGTCGCCTCCTCCTTCGTGCAGTTCATCCTCGGCGCCAAGATGGCAGCGCTACGGCGCGTGTTTACGCCCACCGTCGCCGGCACTGTGCTCATGCTCATTCCGGTGAGCATCACGCCCATTGTCTTCCGCAAGTTCATGGATATTCCGGAAGGCGTTTCGCCAGCTGCCGGACCTGTCACCGCAGTCATCACCCTTGCTGCCATCATCCTGATAGCGCTGAGATTCACGGGAACCTTGCGTGTCTGGGCTCCTGCTGTCGGGCTAGTTGCCGGCGGTCTGGCCGGACTGGCATTCGGAATTTATGACATCAGTCGTGTCGCGGACGCCCCGTGGATCGGTCTCCCCTCATTCAGCGCTTACCCAGGCCTCGACTTGAGCTTCGATGCCACGTTCTGGGCCCTACTCCCCGGGTTTCTGATCATTACGTTGGTCGGGGCAATGGACACGTTGGGCGATGCCATCGCCATCCAGCGGGCTTCCTGGCGCCGGCAGCGCGCCATCGACTTCCGGTCTGTCCAGGGGGCCATCAATGCTGACGGCCTTGGCAACCTGATGTCTGGCATCAGCGGGACAGTTCCCAACACGACGTACGGGAACAGCATCTCGATCGCCGAACTGACGGGCGTCGGTGCCCGCTCCGTCGGAGTATGCGTCGGCCTGCTGTTCATTGTGCTGGCGTTCCTGCCGAAACCGGTGGCCGCCATCGTCGCGATGCCGGGTCCCGTGGTAGGTGCCTACCTTGCGGTGCTCATCGCCCTGCTGTTTGTGTTCGGCGTGAAGATCCTGATCAACGACGGGCTTGACTACCGAAAGAGCTTGATCGTCGGTTTTGCCTTTTGGGTCGGCCTCGCCTTCCAGTTCGACCTGGTCTACCCGGAGTTCCTGCAGGGTGCCTGGGGAGCGTTACTGGGACACGGCATGACGGCCGGGGGGATCTGCGTCATCGTCCTGTCCGGCTTTCTCGATCTGACCAGCAAGAGACCCAGACGGATCCGCACAGCTCTCTCCAGCGATGCGCTGACCGAGATTGACGAATTCCTGGCTGACTTCGCCCGGCGGACGCAGTTCGACGAGCAGATGACGGTCCGGCTGCGCGCCGTCGGCGAAGAAGCAGTACATCTGTTGCTTGGGGATGGCGGCCAAGATCCGGACCGCCAGCTGCTCGTCGTGGCCAGACCCGATGAACTGTCGGCGGACCTGGAATTCATCGCCGGCGGTACCAGCATGAACCTGGAAGATCAGCTCGCAATGCTGAGTGAAGGTGTCACGGATCTTCCGAATGAGGCGGAGACACCGTTGCGGCTGCTCCGCCACTACGCCACGTCGGTACGGCACCAGCAGTATCACGACACCGACATCCTGACGATTCGGCTGCAGCCTCGAGGGCCTGACTGATTTCCGCTCCCATCCTTCGCGACCGGGCCGCATGGCACGGAACGGCGAAGGGTTTCCGCAAGTACGTCTGCTTGCGGGACTGGAACGAATTGGTCCGGACTGAGGCCGGGATTTCGTGGTTGGAAGGTTATCGGACAAATCGTCTGGAGAAATGGTCCGGCGACGACATGTCGGCGCCAGCGTACCACCTTTTCCTGATGTCCCAGTCGTTGGTGGAAGTCGTTCCCCTAATCGAGCATTACAAGCGGTGTGAGGCAATTGACGCCTGCGATCCACGGCGTTTCGTCCTGCAAGACTGGGCCGGGCGCACTGGCAGCATAGGAGGCTTCTACTGCTTCCACCGGCCGGCCGGAGCCGTCCCCGTCGTGGCCGAGCCATTGACGTGACGGCCCGTGAACCGTGGCCGGCCCGGGGGAACGGAACCTAGGCGCGGGTCCGCAACTCAGGACAACGCGATCAAGTGGTGGCTACTCCGGGACTCGTTCAAACTTTCTGATGACAGGGTCCAGCCAAACCCGTTGTTTAGATTGGTGAGCCCGCAGGGATTCGAACCCTGGACCTACTGATTAAAAGTCAGTTGCTCTACCGACTGAGCTACAGGCTCCCTACCGGGGTCAGTATATCTGGCGGGCTCCGGACCGTGCCGTCTAAGCCTAGCTTTCCGGAAAGTACATCCGGACAATGATGTCAGGGTCTGTCACCATCCCGTTCCGCTGATTATCGCCGCGCTTGATGGCGTCGACGTGTTCCATCCCCTCCTCGACCTCTCCCCAGACCGTGTACTGGCCATCGAGGAACCGGGCTTCGTCGAACACGATGAAGAATTGGCTGTCAGCGCTGTTCGGATCCTGGGCCCGGGCCATCGAGACCGTGCCCCGAATGTGCGGAAAATCCGAGAACTCCGCGGCAATGTTCTGGCCGGATCCACCCGTGCCGTTGCCCAGAGGATCCCCGGTCTGCGCCATGAACCCATCGATCACCCGATGGAACTTCAGCCCATCGTAGAAGCCTTGCCTTATCAGTTCACTGATCCGGGCGACATGGTTCGGAGCAAGATCAGGCCGGAGTTTGATCACGACTGTCCCGTCCTTGAGTTCCATGTGAATGCGATTTTGTTCTTCAGCTTGCGCCGTGGCCGCGATGCCAAGGCCCAACAGGGCAAAGCCGCCCGCGACGAGTGAAGTGGGAATTGTCCAGGGCATTCCGAAGGTCCCCTATGAAGATTGCTGAATGCGATCCTTGATTCGGGCAAGGATCCGTGGCGACACAAATCCGGAAATATCGCCTCCGAGGAGGCAGATTTCCTTGACCAGGCGAGACGCAATGAACTGATGACGCTCGCTCGCCATGAGAAACACCGTCTCAATGTCAGGCCGAAGCCGGGCGTTCATTCCGGCCATTTGAAACTCGTAGTCAAAGTCCGTCACGGCCCGCAATCCGCGCACGATAATCGATCCGCCCACTTCGTCGACAAACTTGGTCAGCAGGATAGCGAACGTCTGTACCTCGACTGTTGCATCGAGTTTTCCCGCGAGAGCGTGGATTTCGCCCTGCACCATGTCGGCTCTCTCATCCGGCGTGAACAGGGGCCGCTTGTCAACGTTGTCGGCAACACCGACCACCAGTCGATCGCAAATGCGCGTCGCTCGCTGGATGATGTCCAGATGCCCTGTCGTCACTGGGTCAAACGTTCCTGGGTACACGGCAATCCGCTCAGGCATCAGGCAATCTCACCATCGCTGCTGGTTATTTCTTCCGGAATTCGGGTCGAAGGCAACCCGCCCTCGGCCTCATCATCCGCTGATGCATCGAAGCGCGTCACTGACACCACTTTCTCGCTGCTGTCGAGACGCAGGACTCGAACGCCCTGAGCACCCCGCCCGGCCACCCGGATATCACTTACCGGGCAACGAATGATGCGCCCCAGATCCGTCACGACCATCACCTCGTCCGTCTGGGCAACCGGGAAACAGCAGACAGCAGGGCCGTTACGCCCTTCCGTCTGGATGTTGATCACGCCCTGTCCACCCCTTGCGGTCGTCCGATATTCATGCGATGAGGTTTGCTTCCCAAAGCCTTGTTCTGTAACGGACAGCACGAACACTTCCTCGGCTGCTAGCCGCTTGAGCACAACAGTGTCCGGCGGATCAGTCGGTGTTTCTTTCCGTCGGAGGCTCGCGGTATAGCGCAGGTACTGTTTCCGAAGCTCCGGCGAGGCATCCGTGTGCGGCAGCACCGACATTCCGATCACTTGGTCCTGCCGCCCCTTCTGGAAGCGGACGCCCCTGACCCCGCGCGATGCACGACCGACGAAGATTCGCACCTCATCCATGGGAAACCGGATGGCCCTGCCTCGTCGGGTCGCCAGCATGAGATCCGTGTCCGGCGTCACCTCCGCCACCCCTACCAGCGTGTCGCCGGGATCGAGCTTCATGGCGATCTTGCCGTTCACGTTGATCGAGGCGAAATCCGACATCCGATTGCGGCGGACGTAACCCGCGCGAGTCGCGAACACCAGTTCGGAAGCGGCTTCCGCGTCAGCCCCATCCGAAGGCTGAGGCAGCATGGTCGTGATTTGCTCCTCGCCGTCGATGCGAAGCACGTTGACGATTGGTCGGCCGCGCGCTTGCGGCGTGCCCAGCGGCAGGTCGTACACCTTCCGGCGATGAACGATCCCGTGCGACGTGAAGAACAGGACCGGGTCATGGGTACTGGCCGTGAACACGTGGGTGACAAAGTCGTCGTCCTTGACCGCCATCGCGGAGCGCCCCTTGCCGCCCCGGCGTTGCGAGCGGTAGGCGGCCAGCTCTGTACGCTTTACGTAACCATCCCGTGTAAGCGTCACCACCATGTCTTCGCGCTCGATCAGGTCGTCGCGGTCGGCATCCTCATCACCGTCAACGATTTCGGTTCGGCGCGGTGTCCCAAACTGATCCCGAATCTGCTCCAGCTCGGCTCGAAGAATTTCCAGCAAGCGAGGTCGGGAACGAAGCGTTTCCAGATAGCTGTCAATTTCCTTCGCCTTGTCCCGCAGTTCACTTCCGATCTTTTCCCGCTCCAGGCCGGTCAATCGGTGAAGTTGCAAATCCAAAATGGCCTTTGCCTGACGCTCGGTAAGCCGGCACGTGCCGTCCGCCGCCAATTCGCGGCCCGGCTCGGCAATTAACGCGAGGTAGGCTCCGACCTCCGCGGCAGGCCAAGCACGGTTGACGAGCTGTTCGCGCGCCGCTGCCGCATCCGCTGCGCCTCGGATCAGGGCCATCACCGCGTCAAGGTTCGCTACGGCGATGACGAGCCCCAGCAGCACGTGCGCCTGCGCCCGGGCCTTCTTCAGCAGATACAAGGTTCGCTTGGTGATGACGCTCTCGCGGAACGAGAGAAAGGCCTCAAGCAGCTGCTTCAGGTCGAGGCATTCAGGTTTTCCATCGTGAAGTGCGAGAGCGTTGATCCCGAATGATGTCTGCAGACTGGTGAACTTGTACAACTGGTTGAGCACGACGGCCGGCGTCACGCCCCCTTTCAGCTCAACCACGATGCGCAGGCCGTCACGGTCGGACTCGTCACGGAGTGCGCTCACTCCTTCAATGTCCTTGCTCCGCACACGGTCTGCGATCTGTTCGATCATGCGGGCTTTGATGACCTGGAAGGGTATCTCGCTGATGATGATGGACGAGCGGTTCTTCCCTCGATCTTCCACCGTTGCCCGGCCGCGCATGACAACCCGGCCACGGCCCGTGCAGTAGCCCTCCAAGCACCCCCGCCGGCCGATGATCAGACCACCGGTCGGGAAATCTGGTCCCGGGATGTACCGGGTCAACCCCTGGACGGAGAGGTTTGGCTCGTCGATCAGCGCCAAGCAGGCCGAGATCACCTCGCCCAGATTGTGTGGCGGCACGTTTGTCGCCATGCCGACGGCAATCCCGCCAGTCCCATTCACCAGCAAGTTGGGAAATCGCGCGGGCAACACCGACGGCTCTGAGGCCGAAGCATCGTAATTGTCCTGGAAATCGACTGTTTCGAACTCGATGTCTTCCAGCATCGTGGCAGCCGCCCGCGCCATCCGCACTTCGGTGTACCGCATGGCCGCGGGCGGATCGCCATCGATGGAGCCGAAATTCCCCTGCCCGTCGATCAGCTCAAGCCGCATCGAGAAGTCCTGCGCCATTCGGACCATCGCGTCGTAGATGGCGCTGTCCCCGTGCGGGTGGTATTTCCCCATCACGTCGCCGACCACGCGTGCTGACTTTCGATACGGCCGGTTCCAGCCGTAGCCGTTCTCAAACATTGCGTAAAGAATCCGGCGGTGGACCGGCTTGAGACCGTCACGGGCATCCGGTAGCGCCCTGCTCACGATCACGCTCATGGCGTAATCGAGATACGACCGGCGCATCTCATCCACGATCGTTACGGTCGAGACCGCCTCTCCGGCAGGCGGCATGCCTTGTCCTGGACCGGCTTCAGAAGTCATATTTCAGCAACTGCGAGTGGTGGAAACAGGCGGGGGCGGCTCGGGTCGTGGGCCGCCGGCACAACACCTAGAACGGCACTTCTTCGTCGTAATCGGCGTCGTGTGAATGTTCGGCCTGCGTCCTGGTTGGGTACGTTCCCCGACCCCTTGCTGCCGCCGAATCGTCATGACTGTCGTCGTAGCGACGGTCGTTAAGCACGATGATGCGGCTGCCAAAACGCTGCAGCGCAATCTCCGTGGTAAACCGGTCGTAACCCGAAGGGTCTTGCCAGCGGCGGGTCTGGAGCTGGCCTTCGAGGTATACGCGGGTTCCCTTGAAGACCCGGTCATCGACAATATCGATCAACATCGGATTGAACACCACGATCCGGTGCCACTCGGTACGTTCACGCTGCTCGCCGGTCTGCTTGTCACGCCAGCGCTCTTCCGTGGCGATCGAAAAATTGGCCACGCGTCCGCCGTTCGGAAGCTCGCGGATTTCAGGATCGCGCCCAACATTCCCCAATAGGATTACCTTGTTTACGCTCATCACCATAAGTCGTTTCCTCGACTCAACTCAGCACTCTTTATCTTGATAAGGAAGTCTGCGTACTCGGCAGTACCATGTATTCGGAAAATATACACGATTCGGGCCGCGCCGTACCGCATTTGCGGCTGTATTGCGGTGTTGGCATTGGAAGTGGCCTGCCGTTCCGGCGACTAGAATAGCATCGCATCCGGAGCGGATTTCCCGATGGCCGTACACAAGATCCATCCGCCTTTCTCGGGCAGATTCAAGTCAGCGCCTGCGCCGCAGGATCCCGCGGAATCCGCTGACCGTTCCAGCGGCATGCTCTCCATCCGTGGTGCCCGCACGCACAACCTGAAGTCCATCGACGTGACGATCCCGCGGGGACGCCTCGTCGTCATTACCGGACTATCCGGTTCGGGGAAGTCGTCGTTGGCGTTTGACACGGTCTACGCTGAAGGGCAACGCCGCTACGTCGAAAGCCTGTCCGCCTACGCCAGACAGTTTCTCGAAATGGTCGAGAAGCCGGACGTCGACCAGATCGAGGGTCTCTCTCCCGCCATTGCGGTTGACCAAAAGAACGTTTCCCACAATCCGCGCTCAACCGTCGGAACCGTCACCGAGATTCAGGACTACCTGCGACTCCTGTTCGCCCGGGTCGGGGTCCCCTATTCCCCGGCAACCGGTCTACCCATCACCAGCCAGACGGTTACGCAAATGGTGGACGCGATGATGGCGCGTCCGCCGGGAACGCGGCTCCTCCTTCTCAGTCCGGTGGTGCGAAACCGCAAGGGTGAGTTCAGAAAGGACCTGGAAGATCTCCTGCGGCAGGGTTTCCAACGAGTGAAGATTGACGGGGCGCTGTACGAGACCGACGACCCTCCGACGCTTGATCGCCACCGTAACCACGACATCGAAGTGGTGGTCGATCGCATCGTGATCCGGGAAGGCCTTGAATCGCGTCTTGCAGACAGCACCGAGACCGCGCTTCGGCTGTCCGACGGTCTGCTGATTACCGAAGATGCTGATTCATCCGAACGAGTGACCTTCTCGGCCCGCTTTGCCTGCCCCGTCTCCGGCTTCACCATTGATGAGATTGAGCCAAGGCTGTTCTCATTCAACAGTCCGTCCGGGTGGTGCAATCGATGCGGCGGGATTGGCGTCGTCGAGTTCTTCGATCCTGACCTCATCATTCCCAACCCGAAGTTGACGCTCAGAGCCGGCGCCATCGAGCCCTGGGAAGTGCCGCCGTCAGGGTACTACTTGCAAGCCCTTGAGGGGATGGCGCGTCATTTCGGATTTTCGCTGGACAGGCCATGGAGCCGCCTGCCCAAGTTCGTGCGGGAGACCATTCTTCACGGGTCCGGGACAACCGATGTGGCCATACAGTACGGAGACACGGCCACGGCCCGCACGCTGACCCGGCCATTTCCAGGGGTAGTTCCGTCGCTCGAAAAGCGCTGGCAGGAAGCTTCGGAGCCGTCGGTACGCGAACAACTGGGCAGCTACCGCGCCAAGGTCCGATGTCACGCCTGCCAGGGCCATCGCCTCCGCACCGAAGCGCTGGCCGTACGCATCGGCGAGCGGCACGTCGGCACTGTTTCCGAAATGACCATCGCCGATGCCAAGGCCTGGGTGGACGACGAGCTTCCGAACACGCTCGACGCGCAAAGCCGGACTATCGCCGAACGCACCCTCCGGGAATTGTCCCTTCGGCTCGGGTTCCTCATGGACGTCGGCCTCGAATACCTGACCCTGGCGCGGGGCTCGGCCACGCTTTCCGGCGGCGAAAGCCAGCGAATCCGGCTCGCATCCCAGATTGGATCAGGTCTGACCGGCGTCCTCTACGTCCTGGATGAACCCTCGATCGGGCTTCATCAGAAAGACAACGCTCGCTTGCTTGAGACCCTCAAGAACCTTCGGGACCTCGGCAATACCGTGCTGGTCGTGGAACACGACGAGGATTCCATATTGGCTGCCGATTTCGTGGTGGACATGGGGCCCGGCGCCGGAGAAACGGGCGGGTATGTCGTCGCCACCGGAACCCCCCAGGACCTGAAGGCGCATGCGGATAGCCTCACCGGCCAGTACCTCAGTGGCGAACGCACGATTCCCGTACCCGAGAACCGCCGTCTGCCGGTGCCGGAACGAACACTTAGCCTGCGCGACATCAACACCAACAATCTCCGGAACGTTGAAGTCGATGTCCCCGCAGGGCTCCTCATCTGTGTGACCGGCGTCTCAGGCAGTGGCAAGTCGAGCCTGGTCCTCGACACGTTGCATCCGCTCCTCCGCTCTTCCCTCGCCCATCCGGATCGCCAGGACGAACGCATCCGCGGTTCGTGGCTGTTTGACAAGGTCATCGACATCGACCAGTCGCCCATCGGGCGAACCCCGCGCTCGAATCCGGCCACGTACACGGGTGCGTTCGGGCCGATTCGCGACTGGTTCACGCAGTTGCCAGAAGCGCGCGCACGCGGGTATCGACCGGGTCGCTTCTCGTTCAACGTCAAGGGAGGGCGTTGCGAGGCCTGTCAAGGTGACGGGGTGATCAAGATCGAGATGCACTTCCTGGCCCCGGTCTACGTCACATGCGATGCATGCAAGGGTCGGCGATACAATCGGGAGACGCTCGAGATCCGATATCGGGACCACTCCATCGCCGACGTTCTTGACATGGACGTCACGTCGGCCGCCCAGTTCTTTGCCGCCATTCCGACCATCCGGGACAAGCTCGAAACCCTGCGGCGGGTCGGGCTCGGCTACGTCCGTCTCGGACAACGCGCGACCACGCTTTCGGGCGGCGAAGCCCAGCGGGTCAAGCTGTCGAAGGAACTCTCAAGGCGAGCAACCGGCCGGACCCTCTACCTGCTGGACGAGCCGACCACAGGCCTTCATTTCGAAGACGTCCGGTCGTTGCTCCAGGTCCTTCACGCCCTGGTCGATCAGGGCAACACGGTCCTCGTGATTGAGCACCACCTCGACGTCATCAAGCAGGCAGACTGGATCATCGACCTGGGACCGGAAGGCGGCGCCGGAGGTGGCCAGGTGGTCGCGCAGGGATCGCCGGAAACCGTCATGCAAGCGCCGGGGAGCTATACCGGCCAGTTTCTCCGAACCAAGCTCGCGCCCGTCTGAGTCTGATAATCCGCCCGCGCACCGGCCGGTGGCGATGGGAACAGTTTGGCAGCGCGGCCGGACTCAGCGCCGAGATCACGATTACGTTTTCTGCCCGGGGGCCCACCCTGACGGGATGAGCCCCGCGATCACCTCCCGACCTTCCATGGCCAGCACATTCCATGTTCGACACGCGGCGCCGGTGGCCATCAGGTCGGGCTCGAAGCCGCGTGTCCGAAACCAAGCAAGGAACGAAGTACCGGGGACGACCCCGCGTTGGCCCGTTCCGACCAGAACGATTCCCGGTGGCCGGAATTCGGCAAGCAGGTCGCGGGCCGCGGCCTCTTCCAGTCCGGACTCGCTGAAGCCTGCCCAAGCAGCCACCTCGTTGGCGCGCAGAATGACGGGTCCCTGATGGCGACGTCCCGATATCGTGAACCCGGTGGGTCCGTAGCCGTCTACCCGGACGAGCGCCCCGTCTCCCTCAGGCGGCCCTCTCACCTTCAGCCTTCGGCCCCGGGGTCTCCGCACCGCGGCGCACACCGAACGTCAACAGGAGCGGTGCCGCGAGGAAAATGGACGAGTAGGTGCCGACAGTGATCCCCCAGATCATGGCGAAACTGAAGTCCTGAACCACTGGTCCGCCAAGCAGAATCAGGGCCCCCAGGGCCAATATCGTCGTCACCGTGGTGTTGACCGTACGGGAGAGCGTCTCGTTGATGCTCCGGTTGAGCACCAAATCAAGGCTCGTCTTCTTGTATTTCCTCAGGTTTTCCCGAACACGGTCATAGACCACGACCGTGTCGTTCATCGAGTAGCCGACAATGAGGAGCAGCGCCGCCACCGTGGCCACATTGAATTCCAGCCCGGTGATCGAAAACACGCCGATCGTGAGAATCACGTCGTGGACCAGCGCCACCACCGCTCCCCACGCAAACGCCATCTCAAACCGGAACATGATGTAGAGGAGCATTGCCACGACGGCGAGCAGCACCGCGATGGCACCGCCACGGAGGAGGTCCTGGCTGACGGTCGGGCCAACAAACTCCACTCTTCGATACTCGACGGCATCGCCGAATGCGGCTGCCAGGTGCGACCGGGCTGTCTCGACCGCGGCCTGCTGTGCCCCATCCCCGCCGGGCTGCCGTTCGATCCTCACCAGAAAGTCGGTTTCCTCGCCAAACTCCTGGATTGCGACCTCGCCGAGACCGGCCCCCTCGAATGCACCCCGCACCTCCGTGACCTGCGGCACTTCCGGAATCCGGACTTCGATCAGGATCCCGCCACGAAAGTCGATCCCGAAGTTGAGCCCAATGGCCACGTACAGCACGGCGGACGCCACGATCGCCACGACCGACCCGATCATCGCGTGCCGGCGCAGCGGGATGATCTGCAGCGTGGTGTCGTCGGGAATCAGCCTGAGCCGCATTATCGCGTTCCTCTCAAACCTTCAGGACCTGGGGACGGGTACGGCTGAGCCACGTCAGCACAAGCAGTCGACTGATGATCAGCGAGCAGAACATGGTCGTGAACACACCAACCGCGAGCGTGACCGCGAACCCGCGAATCGGCCCCGAACCCATCTGGAACAGCACGAGCGCGGCAATCAGCGTGGTGACGTTCGCATCAATGATGGCACGCAGCGCCTGGCGGTAACCGGTATCGATTGCGGACACCGGTGATCGTCCCCGCCGCGTCTCCTCGCGGATGCGCTCGAAGATCAGCACGTTCGCATCCACCGCCATGCCGATCGTCAGCGCGATTCCGGCGATACCCGGCAGCGTCAGCGTCGCTCCAAGCGCCGACAGAATTCCGAGAAGGAGGGCAATGTTCACCGCCAGCGCAATGTCGGCAGCCACGCCGAACAGACCGTAGACCGCGACCATGTAGATGATCACCAGCAACAGCGCGACCTGACCGGCCAAGGTTCCCGCGGCGATCGAATCGCGGCCCAGGCTCGGGCCGACTGTGCGCTCTTCCAGGATCACCAGCGGTGCCGGCAGCGCGCCGGCCCTAAGCAGAAGTGCCAAGTCGCTGGCGGTCTCAAACGTGAAGTTGCCTGAGATCTGCCCGCTGCCCCCCGGAATCGGCTCGCGAATGACGGGAGCGCTGATGACGCGTCCATCAAGCACGATCGCAAAGCGGCGGCCGACGTTCTCTGTGGTCAAGTCACCGAAGCGTCGGGCTCCAGCTGCGTCGAACCGAAGGCTCACGACCGGCTGGTTGTTCTGGTCAATCACCGGCGCCGCGCCAACCAGGTTGTCACCGCTCACGCCGACGCGGCGCCGAACCACGATCGGGATGCCCTGCTCTGACCCGTCATCCTCATAAAGGAGCTCGGAGCCGGGCGGCACGCGCCCCGCCAGCGCCTCCGGGATCGAGGCCGTCTCGTCGACCATGCGGAAGTTCATCTTGGCGGTCTGGCCCAGAAGACGCTTGATTCGTTCGGGGTCATCGACACCGGGAAGCTGCACAAGAATGCGGTCGTCGCCCTGGCGTTGAATGGTGGGTTCGTTGGTGCCTGTCTCGTCGATCCGGCGGCGGATCACCTCCTGTGACTGCGACAGCGCGGAGATCCGCAATTCCTTTTCCGCGGTGGAATCAAGCCGGAACGTCATCCGTCCGCTGGCATCCAAGTCGATCTCCAGCGTTTCGTCTGCCTCCTCGGCCAGCTCCTGCGCCTGTTCCCCCTGCGCCGGATCCGTCAGCGTCAGCCCCCCGGCCAGCTGCCTGACGCCGATGTCCGTGTACCCGATCCCGGCACCCCGAAACCGGGTCCGAATCTCGTCCAGAACGGATTCGATCCGTTCCTCCAGAACCACGTCCGAATCGACCCTGAGGAGAAGATGCGATCCTCCCTGCAGGTCCAATCCAAGGCGGACGGGATCGCCTGGCAGCCAGGAAACCGACGATGGAAGGAAGTTCGGCGCCGAATACACAATGGCGAAGACCACGGCGATGACGGCGACGGCAATCTGCCAGCGAGGCACGTGAATCACGCCGGATTTCCTATTGCCAGGCGGCGCATACCGCTCAAGACTTGGCTGGTGACTGGTTTTGGCCGGACGCCGAAGAGCCGCCTTTCGGAACTACCTGGGACAGCGTATCCCGCACCACCTTCACGGTGATGTCGGGTGCGATCTCGACGGAAATAGTCTGATCATCGTCGATGTAGGTCACGCGTCCCTTGACGCCACCCGCCGTCACGACCTGGTCGCCACGCTTGACTGCGGCGACCATGGCCTTGTGCTCCTTCAGGCGCTTCTGCTGCGGCCGGATCAGCAGAAAATAGAAGACGGCGAAGATCAGGACCAGCGGCAACAGCTGGATCAAGAAGGAGCTTCCGCCGTCAGCGGACGCGCCTTGGGCAAACGCCGGCGCGATGAGCATTTGCGACCACTCCTAAATGGAAGGCGCAGACTATACAGGCGCGGCCTGCACCGCCGCAACCGGTTGCCAGCGTGAGTCCGCGTCCCGGCATTGGGCTATGCTCGTGCCCCGATTCGGCCCTGGGTCCTCGCAAACGACGTTTCGCTGCCCTACCCCCGCCTTCGGTCGGGGCCGCGGTTTTCGTGACAGGCCGATATCCCGGGACATGCGCATTGAACAAAGCAGAATCTCAGGACCGGCTCCTGCAACGAGTGGCCGATGCGCTGGAGCGCTTGGCACCGCCTCCTGAACCAGCGGTACCCGATACCGACGATGACGCGTTCCTTTGGGACGGGAAGGCGCAGTGCCTGCGACCGGTTCCCGACGTGAACCGGATTCCCCTGGAACTGCTTCGTGGAATCGACCGCGCCCGCGCCATCCTCCTCGAAAATACCCGCCGCTTCGCGGACGGCTTCCCGGCGAACAATGCCCTGCTGTGGGGAGCCCGCGGAACCGGGAAGAGTTCACTGGTCAAGGCCGTGCACGCTGCAGTGAACGCCGACCGAGACCAGGATCCGCTACGGCTGGTCGAGATCGCGCGCGAGGACATTGAAACGCTTCCCATACTTCTTCAAGCCTTGCGCCCCAGGCCCGAACGCTACGTGCTGTTCTGTGACGACCTGTCCTTTGAAGCTGGCGATGCCTCGTACCGGTCGCTGAAGGCCATGCTTGAGGGGGGCGTGGAAGGCCGTCCCGCGAATACCTTGTTCTACGCTACATCCAACCGGCGCCACCTGATGGCCCGGTCGATGATCGAAAACGAGCGCTCGACCTCAATCAGCCCCTCAGAAGCGGTCGAAGAAAAGGTCTCCATGAGCGACCGCTTCGGCCTATGGCTCGGATTTCACTCGTGTTCCCAGGATGATTTCCTCGAAATCGTCATGGCCTACGCCGCCTACTATGGACTACCCACGGACGATTCGCTGCGCCGTGCGGCGCTTGAGTGGTCCGTTACCCGCGGTGCCCGTTCCGGCCGGGTGGCCTGGCAGTTCATCCAAGACCGGGCAGGACAGCTGAAAATCGCACTGCCCTGACGCCGTTACTTGCCAAGATGCTTGAGCGGGTCGACCGGCCTTCCCTGCCCGGTTCGTAACTCGAAGTGCACCTGCGGGTTGGGCACGTTTCCGGTTTGGCCCACCTGCGCGATCGTCTGGCCCTGCAGCACCCGGTCGCCGCGCGTGACCTTCAGTTCCTGATTGTGTGCGTACGCCGACATCCAACCTCCCTCATGCTTGATGAGAACCAGGTTGCCGTAGGCCTGAAGCTCGTTCCCGGCGTACGCCACCGTACCGTCCGCAGTGGCGCGCACCGGGCTCCCCGCGGGAGCGGCAATGTTGATGCCGTCGTTCTTGAGCCCTCCCGATTTCGTACCGAAGCGCGAAGCGATTTGCCCCTCGGCAGGCCACAGGAACTTGGCGTTGCCGGCACTTTGCCTCGCGGCGACTGGGGCCGGCGGCACTGCCGGCGCCGCGCTCTCCGGAATCGGTGTTGCCGGGACCGCCGGGGCGGTCGGGTCCGGAATGGCGGCTACCGCGCCAGGCGCAACGGCCGGAACCGGGGCCGCCCCGGCGGCGGACTCTGCCGGTGCTGCCGGGGCCGCCGGTACGGTCCCCACGACCTGTGTCCGTTCCTCCGGGCAGTGCGGAGCGCGGATCCGCCGGGGAATGTGCAGCTTGCTTCCGACCGACAACCGATAGGGGTGCTTCAGTTTGTTCAGCTGCACCAGCGACCAGATGTCCACGCCGTTACAGCGGGCGATCTTGGTCGCGTTGTCGCCCTCCGCGACCGTGTAGATCCGGGGCTGCGGCAGACGCAGGACGTCGCCGGGATAGATCGTGTAAGGGGGTTTCGCGCCGTTGATCTCGATGAGCGCCCGCGTCGACAGCCCGTGCGTCTCGGCAATCTCGGAATAGGTGTCGCCTCGCTTGACGATCACGGTTCCGACCGCGATTGCCTCTCCGGCCGTGCTCGTCCGGGGCGATTCTTGGCCGCCCGCACCGGGTTGGTCGGATACGACGGGCGCCGGTGGCGCGTTCCGAGCGCATGCGGCAAGGACGAGGGCCGCCAGACCAAGGGCGAAACCCCGCCTAATCAAGGCTGATCGGCCTGGGGCATGCAACAGCGTGGTGCGGCTGAGAGGACTCGAACCTCCACGGGGTTGCCCCCACTGGCACCTGAAGCCAGCGCGTCTGCCAATTCCGCCACAGCCGCCTGCACGCCGCACCCGGCAAATGGTGCGGCCGAGAGGACTCGAACCTCCACGGAGTTTCCTCCACAGCGCCCTCAACGCTGCGCGTCTACCAGTTCCGCCACGGCCGCAGGCCCGGTCGAACCTAGGCAAAGGCCATGGCACCGTCAACCGGCAATCGCCTGAAAACGATGCGCGATCGACCATTGCAGATTCTACCATCGGATCCCGAAGTGCAGAAGCTGTCCGACACCCGGTTAGCCAATGCAGCAGCCTGCCGATGACGTGAGCGATCTCACCGATGTGCAGCGTGCCAGTCGCCGTTTCCGAAGCATGCCTGCCCAGACTGTTCGCGCAATCCCGTGCCCGCGTCGTGCCACAATCCTGATTTCACCGCGAATTCTGGTACGGACAGATGTTCTTGCCAGTTTTCAAAATAAGACACAACTACATGTTTATGCTAATTCTGCCATCATGGTGAATGACCGTCACAGCCCCCATGGCTGGTCGGACCACGCCGGTCATCAGAGCGGAGCGTTCGGAAGGGCACGCGGTCTCCGCTCATCTCTCGCCTGAATGAACTCAACGAACGACAGACGTGCCCCGGCCTGCCGGGCCGCGACCTCGGGGGCGTCCACCTGGGCCGGCCCGCATCCCCACGTTCCGCACATAAACCGTGCCCAAACTATCTTGTGCCTGCTATAGGCTCGTGCCGTTTTCGAACCCGCGATTCATGTCTCGGAAAGGAGAGTTCCGTGAGAGCGCTTCCTGTCTTCATGCCAGTCGTGCTGATACTCGGGATTGCCCAGATGACCTTTGCTGACGATATGAAGCCGCCAACGGGGCCTGCGATCCTTACGGTGGCGGGCAGCGTGTCCGTTACCAACCGGCCGGCGTACGACGAGAAAAACGACGCCTTCTTCAAGTATCACGACCAGACCTTCGACAAGGCAGTCGTGTTCGATCAGGCCATGCTGGAGGAACTCGGAGTCACCGAGATTCAGATCGCGTACAAGGACTGGCATGGCCCCGTCACCTTCTCCGGGCCATTGCTGGTGGACGTCCTGGCGGCAGCCGGCTGCAGCGGCGGATCACTTCGCACTCTGGCGCTCGACGGGTTCGCAACCGAGATATCAGCAGAGGAGGTCGGAGCGCGGAATTGGGTGCTATCAACCCGGGCCGATGGTCGACCCCACGGCATCGGGGGACGGGGGCCACTCTGGCTGGTCTTCGACCCGCCAGGAGACCGTCCGGCCACGGAGGAGGAAGAGATCATGTGGCCGTGGGCACTGTTTTTCGTGCATTGCGAGTAACGGAGGTTCAGACGCTTTGGTCGGCCGGAATGGACGGGTCGGCCCAGAGAACGCGGGACCATCGTGATCGTCTGGAGGCAGGAAACGCGGCCCCGTGTTCAGTCCCGCGCAGTACGTGGGATCCGGGCATCAGTTTGGAGAGTGCAGTTCATTTGGTAACGCCAGCGTGTCCGTCGCCGGCCTCGACCGCAGCGCGAGCGGCAGCGAGGCGGGCGATGGGGACTCGGTACGGAGAGCAGGACACGTAGTCGAGGCCCCAGGCGTGGCAGTGCGCAACGGAAGCGGGATCCCCGCCGTGCTCCCCACAAAGTCCCAGCTTCAGTTCAGGGCGCGCCGCCCGTCCCCGCTCTGCGGCGATCTGGATAAGCTCGCCCACGCCTTCGGGATCAATGGACACGAACGGATCGACGGCGAATACGCCGGCTTCCAGATATACGGCAAGGAAGCGAGCTGCATCGTCGCGGCTGATTCCGAAGGTTGTCTGCGTGAGGTCGTTCGTGCCAAAGCTGAAGAAGTCCGCGCTCTCCGCTATCGACCCCGCGGCCAGGGCAGCCCGCGGCAGTTCAATCATCGTGCCCACCGTGTAGCTGGGCGTCCAACCTTTGTCAGCCGCCACGGCCTCCGCCACATGAGCGATCCGGGCCCGCAGCAGATTGACCTCCGCCCGGCTGAATACCAGCGGCAGCATGATTTCGAGATCCACCGGGGCACCGGCGGTTTCATGCAGGGCCTCGAAAATCGCCCTGACCTGCATGTCGTAAATCTCCGGGTAGGAGATCCCGAGCCGTGAGCCCCGGTGGCCGAGCATCGGGTTTGCTTCCGAGAGTTCCATGGCGCGGCGACGCAGCGCCTGGGGATCCACCCCGGCTCGGGCCGCGACGTCGCCCAGCTCATCCATGTTGGCCGGCAGAAACTCGTGCAGCGGCGGGTCGAGCAGTCTGATCGTCACGGGCAAACCGGCCATGATGCCGAACAGCTCGACAAAATCCTGCCGCTGCATCGGGGCGATGCGTGCAAGCGCCGTCCGCCGTTCCTCGGGATTCTCGGCCATGATCATCTGCCGCATGGCGAGAATGCGCTCGCCATCGAAGAACATGTGCTCCGTACGGCAGAGGCCGATGCCTTCAGCGCCGAATCTCCGGGCGGTCTCCGCGTCGACCGGCGTCTCCGCGTTGGCACGGACCCGGAGCGTCCGGATACCGTCCGCCCAGCCCATGAGTTCGTGAAACGCTTCCGGCAGCTCGGGATCGATCGTCGGGACTTTGCCCAGCATCACCGCTCCCGTCGAACCGTCAATAGTGATCAAGTCCCCTTCGCGAAAGTCACACGAGGTCGCCTTGGCCGACCGCGTGTCATGACTGATGACGAGTTCCCCGGCGCCAACCACGCAGGGTCGACCCATGCCGCGGGCCACGACCGCGGCGTGACTCGTTTGCCCGCCGCGGTTGGTCAGGATGCCCCGCGCCGCATGCATGCCGTGGATATCTTCGGGGCTCGTCTCCGAACGAACGAGGATGACGTCTTCTCCGGCGCTTCCTCGGCGCTCGGCTTCATCGGCGCTGAAGACCGCGCTACCGGAAGCCGCGCCAGGCGAAGCCGGCAGGCCGCGCACGATTACACGCGTGTGCGCAGTGGGGTCCAGCGTTGGGTGCAGGAGCTGATCCAGCCGTTCGGGTTCAATCCGGAGGATGGCTTCCGACCGGCTGATCAGACCCTGATTGGCCAGGTCGACCGCGATTCGCAGTGCCGCTTTGGTGGAGCGCTTGCCGTTCCGCGTCTGCAGAATCCAGAGCTTGCCCTTCTGCACCGTGAACTCGATGTCCTGCATGTCCCGGTAATGCGTTTCCAGCCGAGCAAAGGCATCGGTCAACTCCGCGAACACCTCGGGCATCGCCTGTTCCATCGGCTGGCCGTCCTGGTCAGTCGCGCGGCCTGACGTCAGGGATCGCGGCGTTCGGATTCCCGCCACGACATCCTCACCCTGCGCGTTCGGCAAGTACTCCCCGTAGTACGCTGCCTCGCCGGTTGAGGGGTCTCGGGTAAAGGCCACTCCCGTGCATGAGTCCTCCCCCATGTTGCCGAATACCATGGCCTGGACGTTCACTGCCGTGCCGCCGGCGTGATCGAGTCCGTGGAGCTCACGGTACGTGACCGCACGAGTGTTGCCCCAGCTTCGGAACACCGCGCCGACGGCGCCCCACAGCTGGGCGCGCGGATCATCCGGGAACGGCGTACCGGTCTGCTCCTGGATCAGTGCACGGTAGCGCTCGATGACCGACAACCAGTCGTCAGCAGACAGCTCGGTGTCGAGCTGCACCCCCCTGGCGAACTTGACCTCATCCAGGACGTCCTCGAACATCCGGTGCGAGACACCGAGGACCACATTCCCGTACATTTGAATGAACCGTCGGTGGCTGTCGGCGGCGAACCGCGCGTCACCGCTGGAAACCGCCAGACCTTCGCGGGTAGCGTCGTTCAAGCCGAGATTCAGCACGGTATCCAGCATGCCGGGCATTGAGACTGCGGCCCCCGATCGCACAGACACCAGCAACGGCCGGACCGGGTCCCCGAATTCGGTCCCGGTCATGGTCTCGACCGACGTCAGCGCACCTTCGACCTCGTCTTCCAGACCTGCCGGGTAGGCCCCATCGTGTGTCTGGCAATGCCCGCATACCGCAGTCGTGATGGTGAAGCCCGGCGGCACCGGAAGCCCCAGGCCGTTCATCTCAGCGAGATTCGCGCCCTTTCCACCCAACAGTTCGCGCATGTCTGCTCGCCCGTCGGCGTGGCCGCCACCAAACCGATACACGTGTCTAGTCATGACGGCCGGACTCTCCACCTTCCAATTTCGAAAAGTCGGCAGCCTGGACGATGGTGTCCTCTAGCGATGCCAGCAGCCGAAGACGATTGGCGCGCAGGTCAGCATCCTCGGCATTTACCCTGACCGCTTCGAAGAAACGATCGATTGGCTCCCGCAACCGCGAGAGCCGTTCAAGCGCGCCCAGGAAGTCATCGTCACGGATGCACCGGAGAGCCGCCCGGCCGTGTGTCTGCACGGCACCATGCAGATCACGTTCCTCTGGTTGGGAAAAAAGCCGGCTGTCAATCGGACCATCCATTGCCGAGTCGTCCTTCCGGGATTCGATTTTCACGATATTGGCGGCACGCCGGTACAAGGCCTGGAGCGCCGCACCTTCCGACGTCGCAAGAAATTCAGCCAGGAGCGATACCCGGTCCGCCAAGCCCGGCAGATCACGAAACACTCCGGAACCGGCCTCCAGGGTCGCTGCCACATGGTCATGACGCGCTCCGGCCGCCCGCAAATGGACACGGAGCCGCTCGCTCAGGAAGCCTTGCAAGTCCCGTCGAACGTCGGCGAACTCCGATGACGGAACGTCCCCGTCGCCGCCGGTCGTGTGCACCGTCAGGGCATGCTGTAGAAGATCGTCGACAGACAGGCGCAGGTCATTCTCCAAGGCAATTCGGATCAGACCGAGCGCCGCCCTTCGAAGAGCCAGCGGATCGCCCGATCCGCTGGGCCGTTCTCCCTTCCAGAAAAAGCCGACCAACGTATCGAGCTTGTCCACCAGCGCGACGAGCGCGGCCACCGGTCCGGTCGGGCAGCGATCGTGAGGTCCGAGCGGACGATAGTGTTCGGAGATCGCGTCACCCACCTCGGGTCCTAGCCCCTCGGCGCGCGCGAGGTGCCCGCCGACAATTCCCTGGAGTTCCGGAAACTCTCCGACCAGATCCGTCGTGAGGTCCGCCTTGGCGAGGCGCGCTGCCTGAGCGGCGGCTTCCTCCCATTCCCATTGGAGATCGCGGCACAGCCTGCGGGCCAACGTCTCCAGACGCCGGGCCTTGTCAGCCATGGACCCCAACTTGGCGTGGAACACCACGTCCTCAAGTTGGTGCACCCTGTCCGCGAGCGGGATCTTCCGATCCCCTTGCCAAAAGAACGCCGCATCCTGCAAGCGTGCCTGCAGGACCCGTTCGTTGCCGGCGACAACGGCCGTTCCGCCGTCCTTCGCTTCCACGTCTGCAGCCATGAGAAAGGCAGGCGCCGGGGTCCCGTCCTCATGAGCGAGCGGCAGGTACCGCTGGTGCCGCCGCATCGTCGTCGTGAGGACCTCTGCCGGGAGCTGCAGAAACGACTCGTCGAAACGTCCCAGCAGAATGACCGGCCACTCCGTGAGCCCGGCAAGTTCCTCTGCCAAGCCGTCATCAGCAGCCATGGTGAAGCCTGCGCAGGCGGCGGTCGCGTGTCCGTCCCTGAGAATGCGCTCCCGGCGCGCGTCGGGGTGGAGAAGCACGCGTCTCGAGCAAAGCTCGTCGGAATATTCCGCAAACGAGCTCACCGTGAACGATTCCGGTGCGTGGAACGGATGCCCGGTCGTCTGGGCACCACTCCCGACCCCGCCGAGTTCGAAGTTCACGGCCTCCCCGTCGAACAAGCACAGGATCCCGCGCAAGGGACGTATCCAACGGAAGTCGCCGTCAGCCCACCGCATCGATTTCTGCCACGGGACCTGGCTCACCGCCCCGGGCAGCAGGTCCCGAAGCAGCTGCTCTGCCGGGACGGGCGGCTCTTCGAGCACGGCGAAATAGAACTGCCCTTTCGACAGCTCCCGAAGCTCTAGTCGTTCCCGCTCGATCCCGTTGGCCCGGCAGAATCCGTCGACGGCGGCGTCGGGAGCACCCACGCGCGGGCCCCGGCGCTCGATCCGTGACGCCGGTCGGACGGCCGGGAGATCGGACACCCGTACCGCGATGCGGCGAGGCGTCGACCAGCAGGCGATGTCACCGGGCCGAAGACCCGCGTCAGCAATCGCCGTTGCCAGCGACTGTGCCAGCGCCTCCGCTGCCGGGCGCTGTGCCCCGGCCGGGATTTCCTCCGACCGCACTTCCAGCAGCAGTTCAGGCATCTGTCGAATCAGCCTGCACGCCGGCGACCGTTTCCACCCATTGTTCGCAGCACGACGCCGCCATGGCGCGGACGCGGAGGATGTAATCGGCGCGAACAGCCACGCCGATAGCGCCCCGCGCATCCAGTTGATTGAAGGTATGTGAAGCGCGAATGCACTGCTCGTACGCCGGCAGGACCAGACCGCCAGCCAGCAGGGCCTTGCACTCTTCCTCCGAATCGTTGAAGCGACGGATCAGCTTGTCGGGATCGACCGTGTCGAAGTTATAGGCGGACTGCTGGCGTTCGTTCTCCTGAAACACGTCCCCGTACGTCACTCCCTCCTGGTTCCAGCGGAGCCTGTAGACGTCGTCAACGCCCTGCACATACATGGCCAGTCGTTCCATTCCGTACGTGATCTCGCCGGTGACGGGGCGGCAGTCCAGACCACCAACCTGCTGGAAGTACGTGTATTGGGTGACTTCCATGCCATCGCACCACACTTCCCAACCAAGCCCCCAGGCACCCAGAGTGGGGCTCTCCCAGTCGTCCTCGACGAACCGGATGTCATGGACCAGCGGGTCAATTCCCAGCGCGGCAAGACTTCCGAGGTAACGCTCCTGCATATCCGCTGGCGACGGCTTCAGCACCACTTGCAGCTGGTAGTAATGCTGGAGGCGGTTTGGGTTGTCGCCGTACCGGCCGTCCGACGGTCGTCGACACGGCTGCACGTAGACTGCCTTCCATGGTTCCGGTCCCAGCGCGCGGAGCGTGGTTGCCGGGTGAAAGGTACCGGCGCCGACCTCCATGTCGAGCGGCTGGAGGACCACGCAGCCCTGGGCCGCCCAGTAGTCCTGCAGCGTGGCGATCAGGCCCTGGAACGAGGTGTCACGCGTGTGCACGGAGCGATCCCCGAACGGGCGCCAAAGGACGCGCAACCTACGAAGGCGACACGGATGCGGTCAAGCCGCCGGATGCGGGCAGTCGCTGCGCTCACATGCCGTGGGTGATTCCCGCGGCACGAAACTGCCACACGTGGCACATTCGGCGGTCTCCACGCTTGAAGCACGTTCCTTCGATTGTCGCTGTTCTACGTTCCGGCGAACCGCCGCTTCCGCCGCCTTCTCTATCTCGTCGCGTCGACTGGTGCGGTGCTCGATCAGCTTGAACCCGTACCACACGACCAGCAGGAGCACGATCAGGAGCAGCAGCTTGGGGATGCTAAATCCAAACACGGCTCAGGTCTCCAAACGCGCCGCCACCAGACGGAAGCCAGCGGGACGCATAATCCTACAGACCATAGCGCGCGTACATGGCTCGTTCTTCGAGTACGTCCAGCAGGCCTGCGGCCACTTCAGCGCCAGCGCGGGCTCCTAGAGGGGACCGGAACCAGCGGCGTTTCGGAGTGAAATCCCGGATCCTGACGTTGTCGCCGAACCGTTCCCGCAACACCGTTCCCATGTCCCCCAGTTCGTCGATCAGTCCGAGGTCCAAGGCGCCGCGACCGCTCCAGACTGCTGCGCTGAACACCTGTTCGGGATCGTTCTTCAGCCGGCCTCCCCGGCGCTCCTGAACATGCTCGAGAAAGTCTGCCCGAATGTCCTTGAGCACTGCCTGCAGGACTGCAACATCTTCCTCCCGCACCGGCGAGAAGGGGTCCATCATGCCCTTGTGCTTGCCTTCGGCGTAGACGCGACGCTCGACGCCGAAGCGTTCAAGGAGTTGTGGAAACCCGAAACCCGCATTGATGACGCCGATGCTTCCGACCACGGAAGACGACAAGGCAAAGATCTCGTCTGCCGCACAGGCCAGCCAATACCCGCCCGATGCGGCGATGTCCTCAACGAATGCCAGAACCGGCAAGTCATGCTTGTTGGCGAGGTGCCGCACTTCGCGCGAGATCAGGCCACACTGCACCGGCGATCCTCCCGGCGAGTTGATAGCCAAGGCAACCGCCCTTGCTCCCCGGGCCGAGAACGCGCGGCGGAGGACAGGAGATATTCCGGTTGCCGTCACGGCCTCCGGGCCCACGGGCCGGGTCCGCATCCCGACCACGCCAGCTAGGCGCACTAGCGGAATGGTCGGCGTGCGCCGACGCCAGAACGACAACGAAATGGGCATGCGCGCAACCTATCGCAGTGGATCAGACTCGTCCATCGGACGCCCTACCAGGCCGCCTGCTCATCCGGGCCAATTTCCTCCCCGACCTCTCGCAGAATTGTCCGCGCGCGGTCAGCATCCTCTTGAGCCACCATCAGCCGCCTCGGCAGTATCCCGATGCTGCCCTCCGTGATGCTCATGTATCCGTCAAACACGAAGGTCTCGATGCCTTCCTCGCCAAGGACCGCCCGGACGTATTCCAGCCGGACCACGTCATTCGTTCGCAGCAATTCCTGCATCACGTATCTCCAGTGCGCTCCTGGCGACCATGCCGGGTGGTCACCCGATGGCGGGTGCCCCGGCAGCGACCACTGCGGCGTACTTGCCGTCGGCCAGAATTATCGTCAAGTTGGATAGCACATGCGATCCGCGACACACCTGCACCCGCCGCAGAAGGCCATTGCGCGGATTGTTCGCTGATCGCAGCTTCTGATAGGGTGCAGCGACCTGGCAACACGCGGAGTTCGTGCCAATGAACCGACCCGGCCTCGCCCTCGTGACAGCCTGCGCCGCCCTCTCGGCGGCCGCCGGCGCGTCGCAGGCAGGAGATTACGATCCGATGCGCTCGGCGCTGTGGGAAGACATGCACACCGAGTTTCTCGGTGATGGACCGGTCAAGTACGACTTTCAGGTCCGGCTGATCATCCCGCGTCAGGTCGAGGACGCGTTCAGCGTGCCAGTGGTGATCGAGCTGTCCGACCGCGTACAACCGGTCGAGGAAGTGGTGGTGATCGCGGAAAACAATCCCATCCAGACCGCTGCCAGAATGTTCCCGCGACGGGAGATCCGCTCGGTGGGAATGAACATTCGCCTGGAGCAGACGACGCCGGTCCGGGCTGCGGCCCGCGACTCTGACGGCGTCTGGCACGTGGCGAGCGTCAGGGTCGAGGTCATGAATCCTGGCGGTTGCACTGCCGCTGGCGGATCGGGCAGCGCGGAGAATCCGATCGGCACGATCGCGATGAAACGATTCCGGCGACCAAACAGCGCGACGCGGCTCAAGTTGCGCATCACTCATCCTATGGATACCGGCCTTGTGACCGACGAGGACGGCGCTGTCGTCCCCGCCTACTACGTGGACACCGTCACTCTCGCCGACAACGCTGGCCCGATCGCCGACCTGGTGACCTCGGCAGCGCTCGCCACCAATCCGGACTTCTATTTCGACCTTCCCGACCGCCTGCAAACGGTCCGCGTAACCGCCTCCGATTCGAAGGGCCTCACCTTCGATCTCCTGGAAGCATCGCGCCGCGACCGGGACGGCAGAACCTAGGGAGTCGGCCGAGGCTTGGCGGCAGGTCAGGCCGGCAATGGAACGCAAGCATTAGGCAAAATGCGCTCGCCGATGGGCGACAGCGCATGGATGGGAGTTTCGCCGTCATGGGTAAACGGCTTCGCGATTGGGCGATGGTCGGAGTGGTTCTCGGGCTCTCCGCAATCATGGGTGCGGGGGCCGCACTCGCGGCGGGTGGATCGCCGCCCAACGGTCCGATCGATGCGGTCGTGACCGGGTCCGATCTCAAGTTCGCCTGCAGCCAGGAAATCGAGGGCTCGAAGGACGTGGTCGGCGAACAGTTTTACCGCTGGATGCTGATGGTCCAGTGCCGGGCGGTTGTCGGCGCGATCGTCACGATGATCGAAGCCGGGCAGTTCGCCCTCGACGGCTCACCGCGTTGGCAGTGCGTCACAGTTCCCGAGGATCTGCGTGAACTGTCGGCAACGTTCGTGACCTGGGTCGGTCGACGGCCCCCACTGATGCGTGAACCCGCGGCAGTGGCCTTTGTGGAAGCCATTGAACTCAGTGCGCCGTGTCGGTCGTCCTGAGCCACGGACCGCTCTCTTCGAGGGCGGCCGCGCCGGGAACTGCACAGGGCCAGCGAATTGACCGTTCGCACGGTCAACCAATAATGACCCCTCAACGGATCAAATTAACATCCAGAAGGAACCTGAAATGAAGTGGGCGGCTCCCTTTTTCGCGCTCATCGTAAGCGCCAGCGTGGTGCAGGCGGCAGTCGAGGATTGCCCGCAGGGGCCGGAAGGCAATCTGTGCAAGGCCGAGAACGGCGATGTGCACGCCATGTACATGATCGGACGCGAGGCGTATGACGCGGCGCGCGAAACTGGCGACTACAGCGAAGCCTATCGATGGGCGTCCCGTGCGCGCGCGGCCGGTTTCCTCGGCGGGCGCATGCTGTTCAAGATGGTTCATTTGCAGGCGGGCAAGGGCCAGCACCATGATAACGTCGAAGCGCACCAATGGATCACGAAGGCAATCGCCGAGGGCGAGGATTATCTAATCCCGTGGAAGCGCCGACTGGAGCGCATGATGACGCCTGAGCAACTCAAAGCGGCGTTGCGCGCAGAGGCAGAGTAGCCCGCTCCAGGAACTCCGATTGGCGGCGCCGCGCGATCAGCGGAGCCGGTTTCGGTCCGTCGCGAGGCGCCGAACTGCCGTCTCGGGCGCTATTGCTGCGAAACAGCGCGACGCGGACCTTCCAGTTGTGCTGCCTCTTCAGCCGTAATCCGGTTACCGGCCTCATCGAAGTAGACGCCCTTGATGTGTTCTTCGATGTAGGTCGCGATGCCGGCAATTTCGCGCTTCGACATCGTGGTCTTGAATTCGGGCATGCCGCGGTCACGAATCCCGACGGTGATCACGTAAACCAGACCATCGTGATCGAGCAGCGTGGCGCGCAGGTCGGCCGCGAAACCCCCATACGCTGGTCCGCCACGACCATCCGCCTTGTGACAGCGGGCGCATTCGTTGGGAAATTCGGTGAATACGATTGGCGGCGGGCCTGAACGTCGCGGTTTCTCATCAGCCGCCATGGCCGGACCAGCCGGCATCGCGAATGCTGCCAGGCCAACAACTGCTGCCGCCGTCAGACCGACGACGATTCGTCCTTGCATGTTGAAATCGTGCATGTCGTGAAATCCGGTCCACTGGCGGAGCCCGGCCTGTGTAAGACGCTTCTGTGGGACGCTTAGCTTTTCAGATCAATTTCTGAGACGCGTCACCGCCGGGGTCTGGACCGACCAGTCGCGCCCGGATGAACAAAGTGCGGGGGGGGCGCCCCCGCGCGCCCCCCCCCCGGCGCCACCCCCCGCTGGGTACTCGGCAGCGGGGCGGGGGGTAGGGAGAGCGGCGGGGAGAAAACGGGGGGAGGGGGTGGG
>VXPW01000051.1:0-13873 GCA_009839325.1 Rhodospirillales bacterium | reverse complement strand
TTCTGTATTTTTTATTTGTCTATTTTATTTGCAGATCACGCCGCGGGTTTTCTCGCCTGTTGTGGTCCTCTATTTGGCCTTGGGGGGGCCCCCCCCCCGGCCCCCCCCCGCATCGAAATACGCCGTTTAGAGGGCGAACACGTACAGGACGTTGCTCGGCACAGCGGCCTTCAACTCGGGCGTCGAGTCGGTGAACCACTGCGGCCAGGCGCCGCCCAGGCCGACCTGGATGGCAATGTACTGCTTGCCGTCAGCCTCGTACGTCATTGGCGGTGCGTTGATCGACGAACCGGTCTCGAAGCGCCAGATCTCCTCGAGCGTGGTGTCGTCGAGCGCGACCACGGCACCATCAGCCGTGCCGGTGAACACCAGGCCGCCGGCTGTCGACAGAATGCCGCCAAGCATCGGGAACTCGGTCTCCCATTTGCGCACGACCACGCCGGTCGACACGTCGATCGCCGTCACGCTGCCGGTGATCCGGCCTGAGCGCGGGTCGTCGAAGGTGAAGTACGGCGCTCCGCCGAGGAACCACTGCCGCGTTGCCGGGTCGAAGTTCTTCGGAGAAACCGCAGCAAACGCCTTGTTGCAGCTCTCGATAACCGGAATGTAATACAGGCCGGTGTGCGGGCTGTAGGAGGTCGGCGGCCAGTTCTTCCCGCCGGTGTGCGCCGGGCAGGAAATGCCTTCGATCTCGCTGCGCGCGCCGACTTCGGTCAAGTCTCCGCGGTGCGCCGCCGTACCCGGGTTGTACTGCTGAACGTCCACGTTCGGGTCGTACGCGTTGGGTCGGCCGTTCTCGTCGAGACCGTCCGTCCAGTTCAGCTTCTTGACGAACTGCGTGCCCCAGACGTACTCACCGGTCGCACGGTCAAGCGCGTAGGCGTAACCGTTGCGGTTGGCGTGCAGGGTTGCGCGCACGAACTGGCCGTTGATCACGGTGTCAACGAACGTGTTCTCCGCGATCGAGTCGTAATCGTACGGATCGTTCGGCGTGTGCTGGAAGCCCCAGAGGAACTCGCCCGTGGTGGCGTTCACCGCGATGGTGCTGTCCGTCCACAGGTTGTCGCCGGGGCGGTAGGCGTTGTCCCAGTCCGGACCCGGATTGGCGGTGCCCCAAACGATGATGTCCAGCTCGGGATCGTAGGAACCCGTCACCCAGGTCGAGCCGCCGCCGGTCTTCCATGCGCCGTAGTCGTCCTTCCACGTCTCGTGGCCAGGCTCACCCGGCCCTGGAATCGTGTGGGTACGCCAGATTTCCTCGCCGGTGTTGATGTCAAGCGCAGCAATCCAGCCGCGGACACCGAACTCAGCGCCGGCCATGCCGGTGACCACCGTGTCTCTGACGATCAGCGGTGCGCCGGTGATGGTCTCGGCGATGCCCGGGTCAGCCACCTGGGCCTCCCAGATCAAGCTTCCGTCGGTCTTGTTCAGGGCGCGAATGCGACCGTCGATGACCGGCGACAGCACCATGTTGCTGTGCAGCGCGACGCCACGGTTGTTGATGCCGCAGCAAAGCACGCTCGGTGCCCAGTCCTTGTCGGGCTCAGGGTCCGACCTCCACACCGTGATCGGCTTGCCACCACGCACGTCGAGCTTGGTCACCACTCCCCAACCAGTGGTCAGGTAGAGGAATCCGTCCTCAGCGATCGTAGTGCCTTCCAGGCCCGCGAACGGGAACACCACCGGGTCCGTGCCGCCGCCCTGGATGCTGCCCATGGCGTAGGTAAACGCGACCTTCAGATCGCCGACGTTGTCCTTGTTGATTTCGCGGAGACCCGAGAAACGGTGGGCCTCATAGTTGCCGTGATGGTTGATCCAGTTTTCCGGCTCGGTCTCGCTATTGACCAAACGGTCATGGGTAACGTTACCGGCAAGCGCGGTACCGGCGAGCAATGCCGCGCCAATTGCTCCGACGGCAAGTGGGCGCAGGCTGCCCAATCTCTCGAACCTCATACAGGCTCCTCCCAGTTCGGTGCCGGCCGTCGCTTGCACCGGGGTCTGAAACATTTAGACGCGTGAACGAGCACGCGTCTCCATTCCAGCCCGGCATTCCGCTTCGGTCCGCCACATCCACTTGATCCGGGACATCCCGGACCGACGCCAACAGCCGCTAGCAGACGCTGGCATCGGCGAGGATGCTAGCATTGAAGGGGTGTAGCGGCGAATCCCCCCGCTTCACGCGTTGCAACCGATGGTTGTACGATCAAAACACCACTGCTGCGGGAGCAGATTCCGGCGTTCCCTCCGATCGTGCGAAGCCGCTGGCTTGCAAATCCCTGCCCGCCTTACTCGGGCTTGGTCGCAGGGCGAGGATCCGGTTCGAGCGACCGCTCACCGGCAACGCTGGACGCACGATCACGACGCCAGTCGCAGCTCGTTCTCCTTGCTGATCTCCCTCGCACGGCCGGTACCGGCTTGTCCGACACTGGCACCCGTCGCCACTGATCTCCGACGACACACGCCCGACTACCGCCCGTGCAGACGGCGTAGAGTTGTTCCGGGAGAACCCGATTAGCTCGTAGCCAGGGCCGGCGGACGGTCCGACAGGAAGACTCGTGCATCGTTGCGGAATTTTCCGTTGCGGGAGCGTTCCGCACCCACGCAGGCGTGCCAAGCGACACAGCACTTGAACACACCTCAGCGCCTATCCGGGCCGTGTCGCCGAACTGCACAAACGCGCGACGTCCAGGCTGTAGTCGGAAGGAAATTGGCCCTTCCTTGAGCCTCTCCCTATGCTGGAACCAGACGGTTCCGCGCGCTAGCACGGAGGCGTGGAGGTCACGTCGTGGATGCAGCGAGCGGAGGCGAACGCCGGGCCGACCAAGCAAATCTTGCCGCGGTGAAGGCGCTGGTCGCGGAGGATCTCGCTCGCGTCGACCACACGATCAATGCGAACCTCGCCAGTTCCGTCGCCCTGATCCCGGAACTGGCCAGACACGTGACCGATGCCGGCGGGAAGCGCATCCGTCCCCTTGTCACGCTGCTCGGCGCCCGCGCTGCGGGCTACCACGGCGACCGCCATATCGGGTTGGCGGCAGTGATCGAATTCATTCATACCGCGACCCTCCTGCATGACGACGTCGTCGACAACAGCCTGGAACGCCGGGGGCTCAAGTCGGCGAACGCCATTTGGGGTAACGCCGCAAGCGTCCTGGTCGGCGATTTCCTGTTCAGCCAGGCGTTCCGGCTGATGGTCGCCGACGGGTCACTGCCGGTTCTGCGCCTGTTGTCCAATGCCGCTGCGGTCATCGTTCAGGGCGAAGTACTGCAGCTCGTCACCACCGGCAAAACGACGACGACGGAGGACGAATGCCTGGAAGTGGTGCGCGCCAAGACCGCACAGCTGTTCGCCGCCGCCGCCGCCGTCGGCGGGCACCTGGTTGAATGTGGCCCTGACGTGCTTGCCGGCCTTGACCGCTACGGCGACCAGGTCGGGACCGCATTTCAGTTGACAGATGACGCCCTGGACTACTTGGGAGAATCGCACGAGACCGGCAAACCCACGGGAGGCGATTTCCGCGAAGGCCGCCTAACGCTGCCCGTCATCATTGCCTACGCGCAGGCCGACCGGCGAGAGCGCGATTTCTGGGATCGAACACTGGGAAAGGGACAGCAGACCCCTGACGACTTCGCGGAAGCCTGCCGGATCATCCGCCGCCGAGGTGCCGTCGCCCTGACGCAGGAGCGCGCGGTCGCCTGCAGTGACGATGCGATTGCTGCGCTCGAGGTCCTGCCCCCCAGTCCGTGCCGCGACGCGCTCGCCGACCTGGCATGTCTAGCCTGCAGCCGCAAGCAGTAACCGATTTTGTCCGGACGCTGGTTCGATCATCGTGCGGCTGCAGGATTGCGCCCACGCCGTCGGACGGGCTATATGCTGCCCGGAAGGTGCGGAGTGTAGCTCAGCCTGGTAGAGCACTGTCTTCGGGAGGCAGGGGCCGCTGGTTCGAATCCAGCCACTCCGACCACACCTGACAGCATCCCTAAGTGAGGAACCCCGGTGCCGCGCCTAGCCGCTAATCTGACCATGCTCTTCGCGGATGAACCGCTGCCAGAGCGTGCGGAACGCGTGCGTGCCGCAGGATTTCGCGGGATCGAAATCCTGTTCCCTTACGACTGGACGGCGGCGGAACTCAAGACGTGGGTCCGGGCGGCCGACGTCCAGTTGGTGCTCATCAACACACCGCCCGGCGACTGGAGCAGCGGCGAGCGCGGGCTGGCCGCCCAACCTGGCCGCCAAGCTGATTTCCGCTCGGCATTCGGGCAGGCGCTGGACTATGCCACGCAACTGGCCTGCCCACGTATCCATGTCATGGCGGGGCTTCGGTCCGAGGAGCAGGAAGCCTGCGACGCCTGCTTCGTCGACAATCTGCGCCATGCGGCCGAAGAGGCCCGTCGATTCGACGTCGACGTTCTGATCGAACCTTTGAATGACCGCGACGTGCCCGGGTACCACCTCTCCAGACTGCACCACGCGCAACAAGTCATTTCCGCCGTCGCACGCGACAACGTCCGTCTGCAGTTCGACGTCTATCACACGCGCATCATGGAAGGAGATGTAGAGGCGGCTTACGCCCGCTTCAGGTCGCTGGTCCGACACGTTCAGATCGCGGGACTACCTGGACGGCACGAACCGGATGGCGACGAAATCGATGGCGCGAACGTGCTCCGGATGCTTGACGCAAACGGCTATTCGGGCTGGGTCGGCTGCGAGTATCGTCCCCGCACGACCTTTGAAGCCGGCCTGGGCTGGGCAACGGACTTCGGCATCACGCCCCCTTCGGTAAGTCCCGCGTCGTAGCTCCCCGGGGCCCTGCCCCGTAACCACCCTCCATGGCGCCTCCCGGCGGATCGCAGCCCCTAGCGCAGTTGGCGCACCGCCGGCCGTTGCGGTCTCCCCGGAGACGCCCTGTATCGCGCTCGCAGTTCCGGGTTCGCGGCGCCTTGCCGGGACTCCAGCCAAGGCATTGTGCGTCGGCATGCATCGAAGTCGACCAGCATGACGGCAGGCGATTCCGGAACTGCTCCGCCAGCGACGGAACATTCATATTATCTTTGTAAACAATAGTTTGTCAAAGGCTCGCGGTGTTCGCCTTCAACGCCGCATCGCCTGCCCGGCGGACCGCAGCCCGCATTGGCGCCCCAAGCCGTCACCTGCGCTTTGGTATAGTCGTACCGCGAACGGCAGCGCGGAGCGCCGGGAGTTCGTGCCTATCGCAACAGTCTGCGGGAGACCCTAATGGCCGCCATACTCACTTCCCTTCGGAATACAGTCATCGCCGGTTTCGTGCTGGCGCTCGTGCTCTTCATCTTCTACTACATGGTCATGGGGTATTCGGCCGACGCGTTCCCCGCTTTCTTTCTGAGATGGTTGCACGTCATTTCGGGAGTGATGTGGATCGGGCTCCTCTGGTACTTCAACTTCGTCCAGATTCCCAGCATGCCGGAAATCCCGGACGACCAGAAACCCGCGATTTCCAAGGTCATCGCCCCGCTTGCCCTGTGCTGGTTCCGATGGGGAGCCATGGCCACGATCGTGACCGGCCTGATTCTCGCGTGGATGAATGGCTACATCATCGAAACCCTGACACTCGGTATCGTCGGCGGAACCTCTTCGCAGACATTGCTGGGCATCGGCATGTGGCTGGGAATCATCATGTGGTTCAACGTCTGGTTCGTGATTTGGCCCAACCAGCAGAAGGCCTTGGGTCTCGTCGAGGCGGACGCCGACACGAAGGCTGCTTCCGCCCGTACCGCGATGCTCTTCTCGCGAACGAACACGATGCTGTCAGTACCGATGCTGTTCGCAATGGTGAGCGGCCAGAACCTCTAGAACCCGCCAATCCCGGCATTGCTCCCGGCGGGGTACCGCTAGTACCCCGCCGGCCGAGTCTGCCCTGAAATGTTGGATTGACGAGCGCGGAGGTGTCCGGCATACCGTCCGCTGGGTGCCGCGCCGCCGTCGGATTCCGTCTCCGTCATCGCAGGAACTGGGCTGCGCCGAACCCCGACACACCGTAGACCAAGCAGTTGCCCACGCCTGGCCCGCATCGGACCTCGGCCGCCCCTGAACGGCGACGATCAGCGGTCGCCCGCGTCGAATGCGGAAGCTGTAGTTACTTAGGCTGGTTGTGCGACTCTGGACGGATCGCCGACGTCGAGCGTCGTCACCCGGCGCATCTCGCGCCGGTGGACGGTGTCCTCGAACGGGCAGGCACGGTGCATGGTTGCGCGATTGTCCCAGATCACGAAATCGCCTTCACGCCAGGAATGGCGATACACGAACTCCGGCCGTGTAGCGTGCTCCATCAGGTCCCGCAGCAGCAGGCGTCCATCCGCGACGGGCCGATCGACGATTCGGGATGCGTGGGATGCGAGGTAGAGCGAGTGCCGCCCGTTTCGCGGATTCACCAGCAACAGCGGATGCGTGGCCCCCTTGAGACGGTCGCCCTCCTCTGCGGAAAACTCGAAGCCCAGGGTTTGGCGCGAATACGCGATCGAGTGGTGCACGCGGAGCCCCTCGAGGTCTGCCCTCCTTGTTTCCGGCAGCGTGTCGTAGGCAGTCCGCATATCGGCAAACTCGGTGTCAGCCGCAACCGGCGGCACCACCAGAGCGGCCAGCATCGAATAGCGGCCCCTCGGATCCTGAAACGACGCGTCGGTGTGCCAAAGTCGGTTGGCTAGGACGTAAGAGCGTTGCCGCGCATCGACGCCGAGAACCTCGCCGTCCGCACCGACGTTGGAGACATCCGTGAGCGCCTCGTCGCCGAAACGGCTGGGCTGGAGCACGCTGATTCCGGTGTTGCGGTGCAGCGTGCCGTCGAACCGGGTCGCGAAGGTAAGTTGCTCGTCACTCGAGAACTGTTGCCCGCGAAAGACGAGTATCGCGTAGCGATCCATTGCTTGCCGAATCGCCTCGAGCTCCGCGTCGTCCTGGACGTCCCGAAGATCCACCCGGCTTGCTTCAGCCACAAAGGACGGGTGCAATTTCCTGAATGTAAGACCCATCTGCCTGTCCAAAGAAATGAGAGGATGGTAGCCACCATAACGTGCGGTAGCGCATCGCCAACCTGAAAAGGCCGGCCGGTGATCACCGTTCAGTCGGTACTACCCGGAGGGCCCTTCTCGATCGGAAGTTCGGGATCCCGAGCCCACTCACCCATCGACGCGTCGTAGAGAGTCAGGTCCGGATATCCGAGCTGGTGCAACAGGAACAGCCCAACGGTCGCTGAGATGCCGCCCCCGCAGTAGGCGACCACGTGCCGGTCACGGGTCACGCCAACAGCCTCATGTGCGCGGCGGGCCTCGTCCAGAGAGACGAAGGTTCCGTCAGAAGGGTCGAGCAAGTTGGCCGCAGGAACGCTGACGCTTCCCGGAATGCGGCCGGGCCGCCCATATCGGCTGGGCCCCGACCCCAGGAAAAACTCAGGCGCGAGCGCGTTGACCATGGTGGCAGAGCGGTCGCCCAACCTGGCAAGCACATGATTCCGGTCGACGAAGAACCCGGCCCGTGCGCGGGCATCGAAGCGGGCCGGGGGATAGCTTTCCTGGTCGATCGAGACTGGGCGGCCCTCGGCCTGCCATTTTCCGAATCCTCCGTCCAGCACGGACGCTCCGTCAAAACCGAACGACCGCAGCATCCACCAGACCCGGGTCGCCCACATGATGCTGCCGTTCGAATAGAGCACTACGCGGGAACCGTTGCCGATGCCCAGCCGTCCCATTGCCGACGCAAACCGTTCCGCGGATGGCGCCATGAAGCGAAGACGGGTGTCCGGGTCCGAGATGGTTTCCTGGATGTCCAGAAACACTGCGCCAGGGATGTGGCCGGCCTCATATTCGGCGATTCCGGGGACTACTCGATACGGAGCATCGTCGCCCGGCTCGGCTGGCAGCAGCCACGTGGTGCAGTCCACGATTCGAAGATCCGGACTTGCAAGTTCGGATTCGAGTGTGTCGGTTTCGACAAGCGCAGCGGGCTCCCGCCATTCGCCGAGATCGCTTCGCATCGGCTGTTCCCTCTTCATTCCGTCCACGGCCACCGGATCGTATCAGGAGGAATCGCTCGGGTACCGGTTCTCCCCGCGGGCCCGTTTGCAGCCGCGCAATGTTCCCGTCCCGGCCACGCCACCCATGTCCCCAGCGACTGCCGCCGGCAGCGCTGTTCACCAGCTCCCTTCGGCCAACTGAACCGCTGTCGACATGCCCGCCGCTGACGCCGGCCGCGCAAGAGAGCGCGTATTCCAGACGGCCATCTGCGATCTGCTGCGAGATCCCTGCACCGCAGAAACGGGGCACGCCCGGTGGAGGCGAGGTGTCATGCCAGGTTCGCTACGTCGGCGAGGGGTGCCATCTCCCCTCGCCGGGCGCAGGTTCGCGTTGTTCAGGCGTGAAATGACCGGACCAGCTGTCCCGGCATCGCCCCGGAAACGGACGTTCCTTCATGACTGGTTACCCGAATACCGTTGACCCACACGCCATGCAGCCCTTCCGCCGTTGCCACCAGCCGCGGCGCTCCCGATGGCAGATCGTGGACCCGCTTCGACAGGCCCACGCCAACCCGGTCCGGATCAAACAGCATCATGTCGGCCGCCTGCCCGGGCACGAGCCGGCCCCGTCCCGGAATCCGCATGATGTCGGCGAGGCGGCCGCTCAGACGGTGTACGCCCTCTTCCAGCGAGAACAATTCCCGATCACGCACCCAGTGACCGAGCAGATGCAGGCCAAACCCCGCGTCGCAGAAGAACGTGAGATGAGCCCCTGCGTCGGACAGGCTGACCAGGCTTCGGTCGTGGACCAGGGCCTCGCTCACCGCCTTTTCGTCGGTGTTCAACAGCTGGGCCACGAACAAGGTGTCAAGGCCTCCATCGATTGCATGATCTAGCAGCCAGTCAAGAGGGTCTTGTCCCGCTGTGGTCGCGAGATCGCGCAGCGACCGTTGCTCGAGAGCCGAATCGCCGCCCGGGGTCACCTCCCGGACGATGATCTTTTCCCAGTCCCCGTTGAAGATCCGAACCTTGGCCGGGACTGTAAGCTCTGCCCGTACCGCGGCACGGAACTCGCCGGACGCGTAGACCGATTTCAGGCCCTCCGTGCCGTCGGCTGTCATTGCCGGCTTCCAGGCGCTCAACCCCTCGAACAGGTAGGGGCTTGCCATCGTGAACTCCAGGCTGAGGGGCCGGCACGAAACCTGGCCCCACATCTCGTTTCCGCGCTTGGCAGCCGCGTCGAGCCGCGCCAATCCCAGCCGGACCCCGTCCGGGCGGGTCGGATTGTGGAGGAAGGCGGCCACGAGCACCGGTCGACGGGCTTCCGCAGCCATCTTCTCGAGGGTGCCGAGCTTGGTCCCGCTGCCGGCAGTCAGCATGAAGATCCCCCGTCCGGTCTCGCCCATCGCCCGCACCAGGGCCCCCACCTCAGCTTCCGAGGCGAAGCGCGATGGCATGGGGACGCCGTTCTCGCCGTTGTGTCCCTCAAACGTGGTGGTCGAGAATCCAATCGCGCCGGCAGTGACGGAAGCGCGCACGATATCCGCCATCCGGCTGATCTCATCGTCGGTAGCCTCTCGTTCCGTCGCCGCCTCACCCATCACGTACGTCCGGACCGACGAGTGTCCGATGTACGACGCGACGTTCGGGACCAGGCCGCATCGCGCCAGCAGGTCCAGGTATTCCGGAAAACTCTCGAATTCCCAGCGTACGCCTTCCCGAAGTGCCGACAGCGACATGCCTTCCACATGCGTGAGATTCCGCAACGTCGCATCGCGGTCCTGTTCGCGGCACGGCGCGATCGTGAAGCCGCAGTTGCCGATCACGACGGTGGTGACACCCAGCGACGGTGATGGCGAGGCGCTCGGATCCCAGGTCAGTTGCGCATCGAAATGGGTATGCGTGTCGACAATCCCCGGCGCCAGGGCCAGGCCGTCCGCATCGATCGTCTCTCGAGCGCTGCCGACCTCGCCGCCACGGGCAACCACCTGCCCGTTTTCCACTGCCAAGTCACCGTGAAACGACGGCTTGCCGGTACCGTCGACGATCAACGCATTGCGGATGGCGAGGTCGTGCACCGAACGCTCCTACTGCAGCATGTCGGCGACCGCGTCGATCGCCGCCTGTGCGCACTGCTCGTCCTGATCTCCGGTAGCGCCGCTCACGCCAATCGCTCCGACCAGCGCACCGTCGGCCATGCGAATCGGCAGCCCCCCGGTCAAGGCGGTCACATGGTGAAATTCGCCAAGGGCGGGCGCCCGTCCGGGCATTCCGTCCTTCCCGTGCACGATTTCGCCGAGCGTGCGCGTCGGAATCGGCAGGCGGGCAGCCGACTGGGCCTTCCGCAACGCGATCTCGAAACTACCGAGAAAAGCGTCGTTCTGGCGCCGGAACAGCACCAGGTCCGCCCCTCGATCAACGATCGCGATGTTGACCGCGCGGAAGTTCTCTTGGGTCTCGCGAAACGCCTCGCAGGCATCGGCCATGGCCTTGGCCATCCCGAGGGTCAGCATCGGGCGCATCTCGACATGCGCGTCCGATGCGGCGGGGGCGAGACCGGCAGCAAATACTCCGACGATCATCAGACCTGCGAATTTCTTCATGGGGAAACTCCAATTGGGATGCATCGTTAAATCGTAGCGTGCAATCGTGAAGATACGGATTCACGCTGCGCGGTGCATGCTACAGCTGGGTTCGTTACAGCAATCCAAGACGATACAGGTCCCGGGCCAACGAGTCGGGCAGGCCCGGATCAATGACGGTGGCCCGGTCCGGGGGCGCCAAATTCGCATCGAGATAGCGCCAGCCCTGGAACGCCCGATGGCGGCGCGGTTCGGTCGTGACCAGCTCCGGGTGAAACACCAGTTCCACCCCCTGGGTACCTCTGGCATTGGTCGCGTCCACGATATCCAGCAAACGCTGCCGAACCGAGATGTGCCCCCGGATGACCCAGTAGATGGATCCGCCCGCCAGGAGTTCGGCAGCGCGCACAGGACGATTACGGGTGAAATGAGCGAGCCGCCCCTGCCCCTTGGCATCCGAGCGAAGGCGACGCTGCTGGGCCCGACGCAGCGCCACCGGCGACTCGATCCCCTGGGCGATCTTGAGGAGATGCAGAGTTGGCCGAGCGCTCATGCCCTCATTCATTCCGAATGGCTTTGTACCGGAATCTCGTGACAGGACGAAGTGCTTCGAACCATACCCGGAGCAGGTCCGTCACCGGGAACGCGACGGTTCGAGACCGCGAAGTCCGCCAGCGTTCCCGGACAACGCCCCGGGGCACAAGCGATCAACGGCCCTGGCGGCCCTGCTTTCTATCGTCATCGCCGTTGAAGGTTGGGAACTAGCCTGCCGCCAGGAAGAGCCTTGCCGGACGCGCGACCCGCATGGGACGTCGTACGGGAGATCCCGCACACTGTACATCCCAGAGGTCTGGTGTACGATCCAGTCGTCGTGGATCGGGAAGCGCCGACACCCTGACGGACCCTATCTGGGTGCGGCTGCGGCGATGCTTGCTGATCCAGGCAAACGACAGTGCCTCGGAGGCCCTCGGGCGCACCGGAAGACCAGCGTCCAGTCCATCGAATGGCCCGCGATGCGCCGGGCCCCCTGACCGGCCGCAGGAGTCGCGGCCGTGCACGACGCCCTGCCGTATGCCGCCGACGAGGAAGCTGATCGTCCGGGGGACTGTCGTGCCGACAAATTTCGTGCGAGCCGGCGGTGTGATGGTCCTGTCCGTCTCTTTGCTGGCCACTGCCACCAATTGCCTGGCGGCGGACGACGAGCGGCCGGGGGCTGACCCGACGCTCCGGCAGCTCGAAGAGCTCGTCGTGACCGGGTCGCGGATCCGGAGACCTGACCTGACCAGCGCCAGCCCGATGATCCGAACCGACGCGGAGGACCTGTTGTCGCAGGGCACGGTGCGCGTCGAGGACGCGTTGCGGAACCTTCCGCAGGTGTTCACGAACCAGAACGCCGGGCAGTCGAACGCATCCACCGGGACGGCCACGCTCAATCTCCGCGGGCTCGGCGCGAAACGCACGCTGGTGCTGGTCAACGGCCGCCGACTCCCGGCGGGATCGCCCCTCCAGCGCGGCGCCGGTGCCGACATCAACCAGATTCCGGGTTCGCTAATCGAATCCATTGACGTGCTGACCGGCGGCTCCTCGGCCACGTACGGCTCGGACGCCGTGGCCGGTGTCGTGAACGTCCGGCTCTTGGATGACTTCGAGGGCGCCAGGCTGCGTTACCAGCTGAGCCAGTATCAGCATGGCAACCGCAACCAGCGATGGCAGGGAATCGTCCGGGACGCCGGCTACCGGACAGCCGACGGCTCGGTGCGGGACGGCGACATCGCGGACGCATCGCTGATTGCGGGAACGGCGCTCCGCAGCGGCGATGGCCACCTGACCGTCTACGCGACCTACCGCGACATCGCGGCGGTGCTACAGGGAGACCGGGACTACAGCTCGTGCGCTCTGAGCAATGACCTCACCACGTGTTTTGGTTCTGCCACGCAGCCGCAGGGCACGTTTTCCGACTTCGGCCTGCTGAGGGCGCAAGGCCTAGACGGCTTCGACTACAAGGTGGAGGGCGACCAGTTCGTACCCAGAGAGGGCGCCACCTACAACTACGGCCCGGCGAACTACTTCCAACGCCCCGACAAGCGGTGGACCGCCGGCCTGCTGGCCAACCTCGACATCGGCGAGCATGCCCGGGCCTACACCGAACTCATGTTCATGGACAACCGATCCGTGGCCCAGATCGCCCCGTCTGGCGCCTTCTTCGTGACCGATGCGCTGGGCTGCGGGAACGCGTTTCTGTCGGAGCAGCAATTCGATTTGCTGTGCGGACGGTACGGGCTGAACAGGAACGACGAGCAGACGGTCTTCATCGGCCGCCGCAACGTCGAGGGGGGCGCGCGGCGGGACCACCTTCGCCACACTTCCTACCGGGGCCTGGTCGGCTTGCGCGGACGCCTGACGGACCCGTGGCGATACGACATCCACTACCAGCGCGCCAAGGTCGACATGCGCCGCCGCTACCTGAACGATCTGTCGAAAACCCGAATCGAGCGTGCGCTGGACGCGGTTCGCGACCCCTTGACGGGACAGATCGTGTGCCGCTCGGCGCAGGAAGGTTCTGACCCTGACTGCGTGCCCTGGAACATTTTTCGAGAAGGCGCGGTCACCCAACCGATGATCGACTATCTGACGTTGCCTCTGTCCGCTCGTGGATCGACCGACCAGACGATCGTGTCGGGCCATCTCGCCGGCAATCTTGCCGAGTACGGGGTCAAGTCACCGTTCGCGCTGGCGGCCCCCGGGGTGGTGATTGGCGCCGAGTACCGGCGGGAGCACCTGACGTACAACCCGGACGAGGCGTTCCGCAGCGGTGACGGTGCCGGTCAGGGCGGCGCCAGTCGGCCGGTCAGCGGCGGAATCGAGGTCTCGGAGTTCTTTGTCGAGGCCGGCGTGCCGTTGGTGGAGGACGCTCCGTACGCGGATGAACTGTCGCTGGACGGCGGCTATCGGTATTCCGACTACGACTACGGCAAGGAGACAGACACGTTCGGCATCCGGGCAAGCTGGGCGATCAACGCGGGCGTCCGCCTGCGAGCCAGCATCCAGCGCGCGATTCGCGGCCCCAACGTGCGGGAACGGTTTCTGCCGCGGGGTTTCAACCTTTTCGACATGAACGCCGATCCGTGCGGCGGCCCGGTGTCGGGCGGCGAGACGGCCGCCGGCCGCACGTTCGAGGAATGCGCCCGGAGCGGCGTGACACCCGCTCAATTCGGGCGCATCGAACACTCGCCGGCCAACCAGTACAACTTCCTGCAGGGCGGCAACACCGATCTCGCGCCGGAAGAATCCGACACCTACGCCTAC
>VXPW01000039.1 GCA_009839325.1 Rhodospirillales bacterium | reverse complement strand
ACCCAGCATGTTGCCGAGCAATATGATGATGTAACCCACGATGGGCAGACGCCCCGTACGAGCAACCCCGGCCAGTTCCCCCATGTAGAACGGCACGACGAATCCCGTGGCGCCGAACAGCAGCATCACCGACGCCACGTAGGGCGCCAGGTCCTGCGCCAGGTAGAGTATCCAGACCGACAGCGCGCTCGCGCCGACGCCGGCATACATCATCAGCGAACGCCGCAGGCGCCCGCCCAGGGCGGCGGCGATCAGCGCCCCGACCATCGATGCGAAGAGACCGGCCGCAAGCGCCAGCCCGATATCCGACGCGCCGATGTCCATGGCGACACCGATCCGTTCGTAGTAAGCCCAGACGCAGTTTGTCGCCATGTACAGAATCATCAACGATGCGAACACCAGCACCATACGGGTGTTGATGACGGTCGGGCCTGACTGCCTGCGTGGCGCGCCGTCGTTGGGGAGCGCCCGGAAGAACGGTACGGTCAGCAACGCCAGGGCGGCGAAACCGAAGAACAGGCCGCGCAGCCCGAAGGCGTCCATGAGGTAGGGCGCCGCGGCGAGACCGGCCACGCCGTAGAGCGACTGGCCGAACATGATCCAGGCGAACAGCCGGTCGGGATTGCCGAAGCGCGCCGCCAGCTTCACCGGCACCGCTAGCACGAGCCCTTCCCCGAGACCACCGACGAACCGGCACGCGCCCAGGGTTTCGAACGTCAGGGCAAACCCGGACCCGACGTTGGCAACGACGATGAGCAGCAGTGCGCCGAGGATTAGTCGGCTCGTTGGCCAATGGTAGGCCCGGGTCGATACCAGCAGCAGGCCGGCGCAGGCGCCGAGCATGTTGATGGTCGCGATCAGTCCCGCCTGCGCTTCGCTCAAGGCCAGGAAGGTGACGAAGCCGCCCACCAGGAACGGTTGAAAGTCGTAGAAACTGACGCCGAGCATCGCGACCCAGACCGCCAGCACCTGCACCGCCAGACCCTGGTTGCTCTCCATCGGGTTCTTCAGGGTCCGTTCGTTACCGCACGGGGATGACCGGCACGACCATGTGCGAGGCGGCATCGCCGGAGTGGAAGACGGACTGGTGCGCCACGCGGGTTTCGGCGCTACGGCCCGGCGGCGCCGCGACGTTCTGATTGCGCGCGTACCGGTCGAAGTCGCTGCTCGTGATCTCGACCCGAATGCGGTGGCCCGCCACGAACACGTTGCTGGTCGGCCGTAACCCGATCTCGTACGCGCAGACCTCGCCGGGTTGCAGCAGTTGCGGGTTCTCCACTCCGTGCCGGTATCTCGCCCGCACGATGCCGTGGGTCAGGTACTGTGTGTGTCCGTCGGGATGCACGTCCACCAGGTTCACGACGAAGTCCGTGTCTTCGGCGTCGGATGAAGCGAACAGCACCGCCTTGACGCGGCCCGTGATCTCGGTGTCCTCCTCGAGTGCGGGTGAGGTGTACACCAGCACGTCCGGCCGCAACTCGACCTCGCGGCGGTCGCCCATCTCGAGCAGGTAAGACCAGATGTCGACGTCGTGCGTCCAGCGCACCGGGTCCCGCGGGTCGTAGTCGTATTCGTCCGGAGGCTGCTCCGAGGAGGGGGCCTGCCAGTGCAGTTCCCCGTCGTCGAGGCTGGCGCCCGCGCGGCCGCTGCTGCGCAGGTACAGCGTGCGGTACCGGGTTCTCGCAAGGGGCCACTCGTACTCGTCGCGCCAGGTGTTCCTGCCCATGACGTACAGCCTGACCGGCGCCGCGGTTTCGGAGGGCGCGATTTCCTCACCCTTCAGATGCCGTGCGAAGAACCGTTCCATCTCCTCGTAGTAGCGCTTGAGCTCGATGTCCCCGGTGGCGACCCTGCCCATGCGGGGTTCTTCGAGATCGCACAGGTTGTGGTGCCAGGGTCCGACGATGAGCCTTGCTTCGGGAAGCGTTTCCCGCAACTTGACCCAGCAATCGAGCGTGTCCTCGATCAACTCGTCGTACCAGCCGGCGACGCAGCAGGCCGGTACTTCTATGTTGCCGAGGCGCTCCCGCACGGTCTCCTCCGGCATCTCGCCCGGCAGCCGAAAGTCAAGATCCATGTTGACGAGTGCGTCGAACGCGGGATTCGGGTAGCCCGACTTGTCATCGATTTCGTGCAGCGGCAAATGCCAGGTGTCGATCCGGTTGCCGTTCAGGGACTCGCGGCCCTGCCCCGCCCAGACCAGCCAGGCGCCGAGGGATGTCAGCCAGGGGATACCTGCCTTTCGGCTGCGAAATCCGTATCCGATCATGGCCGGGTAGATGCAACTCAGATGCGGTGCCCGACCGATGGCTGCGGAAAACTGCGTGAACCCGGCGTACGAAACCCCGAACATCCCCACCCGGCCCGTCGACCAGGGTTGGGCGGCGGCCCACTCGACGGTGTCGACGCCGTCCGCGATCTCCGTGGCGAGCGGCTCGTAGCTGCCTTCGGACGCATATCGGCCGCGCACGTCCTGGGCGATGCACACGTACCCGCGCTGCGCGAGATTGCGGGCGACGGCTGGCAAGTCGTCCAGCGACGACCTCTTGTCGTAAGGACCGCGATAGATGGCCACCGGGAACTTGCCGCCGGCATCGGGCCGGTAGACATCGGCTCGCAGGACGACACCGTCGCGCATGGGTATCGGCACGTCCGGTTCGATGA
>VXPW01000042.1 GCA_009839325.1 Rhodospirillales bacterium | reverse complement strand
CCAGCCAGGATGGAGGTGTGCGGTGGTCCCGCATCTTCGCCCGCAGCAGGTCCGCGCGGATCTCCGTGCCATGCGCGCGCAGCCAGTGCATGTCCCAGACGTCGCGATAGCGCGGCCGGTCCCGCGTGGCTACGGACGAGGGAAAGGCCACGAGCTTGTTGGCGAGGATCTCCTCCCGGCTCTGCACGGCGATCAGCATGTCCAGATCGGGCAGCACGGCATAGTGTCGGGCGATCCTTCGCACCTCCCGCGTGTGGCTCGGCGCGTTGTCGATGTCGAGCTTGACCCTCAGCATGGGAAGGTCGCTGCGGCCGGAAGGAGAGGGGATGGCGATTCGCCAGGAGGCGACCGACACGCCCTCCGACAGCGGGCGGCGCCGCGCGGACTTCGGGAGGGTTACGGATGCGTCGAGGCCGCAGCGCTCCGCGAGTCCCTTCTCCAGGGCGTCGGCCAGACCCGCCAACCGCTCTGCCTCGAAATCCGGCCCGCCCGAGAAGTCCAGGTCCTCGCTGAACCGCGGGGCGCCATGGCAGAGTCGCAAGGAAGTTCCGCCCTGGAACGTCAGTTCGTCGAGGAACCCTCCGCGTTCCATCATGAACAGCAATTCGTGATGCAGCAGTTCCTTCTCAACGACCGGGCGCAGTCCGTCGAGATCGGGATCCTGCATGGCCGTATCCACCAGGTAGTGGAAATCCTGCCTCATGCCGCGGCCTGCTCGGCGAGAATGTCGCGATACGCTTCCATGTCGACCATGTGCAGATTGCGTCCAACTCGCTTCAGGTCGCGCAGCGCGGTCTCGATCCTGGCGATCCGCAGCGGCCGGCCTTCCATGACCACGGTGCATGCCAGAATGTTGCGCACCGGGCGGGCGGTATGCGTGAACTCGATCTCCCCGTAGCGGGTCTCGATGAGTCCGCCCCGGCCCGTCGTCACGACCGTGATCCTGGAGACCGGGATCTGCGAGATCGCGCCGAATTCCGAGAGGGCCGACTCGAGACTGACGTAACTGTATTCGCCCCGTCGCATGCAGGCCGCGATCTCCTCGATCAGATACCTCCGGGACCGCTGTGACAGCGCATTTACATAGGCGGCTCTCGCCGCCCGTTCGAGCACACCTTGCGCAACCAGTCGCCGCAACCCCTCGGAAAAGGTCTTCTCCGAGCGTTCGGGAAAGATCCGGCGCAGGTCGGCCACCGAGAAGACGGACTTGTTCTGCCGGTCCCACAGCGCCAGCGTCTTGACCGCTTCGAGTGACTTCATGGCGCTGCCCCGACTCAATATGTACGCCTTAACCATAGATATATAGGATTAATGTGTATATCATGACGGTTTGCCCGGCAGGGGCGACGCCCCGATGACGTGCAGGCGGCAGCCAGCGATGTGACCTGGCGCGGCATGCTCCGGCACCCTCGGTACGACCGCCGCGCGGCAGCTGCATCCGGCCTTCGAAAGCCAACGCCCGATTCGGACCATCCGGCTCCAGTTGCTGCGCGGATATCGGGATGAAGTCCACGGAGAACGCGATCTGCTCGGCTCCGAGCGTCACCGCTATGCGATTGGACCCGGGCCCCCGCCCGGCCGGGCGATGTTGCCCATGTCCTCGAGCGGAAGGTCACCACGGTGGCACCCCTGCGGCACTCACTGATCGCCAAGGGAATGATCTTCAGCCCCGCGCACGGTGACACGGCGTTCACCGTGCCGCTCTTCGACGCCTTCATGCAGCGGATCATGCCGCAGCTGCGAGGAGACTAAGCGCTCTGCTTTCTTGCAGTCTGAAACTGTCAGGCCGGACGCAAAGCGTCAGTCTTTGTCGCCGCTGCCCGCCGCGTCGTCGAGGGCCGTCGCCCTGCGATACGCCTCTCGTCCCTCGAGCCGGGACCAGTACGCCTCGAAGGCCGGCCGCTTCTCGATCAGGTCGAAATGGAGCCCCCAGTGGATGTGCGAGCCCACGTAGACATCGGCGGCCGTGAACGTCTCGCCCGCGACATAACCGCCGCCGAGGGCGTTTTCCAGCGTATCCATCGTCAGGCCGAAATTGCCGTAGCCCACCATTGCTTCCTTGTCCTCCGGCGGGGCGAGGCCGAAATTGCGGTTGGTGACCGCGGCTTCGAGCGGCCCGGCCGCGAAGAACAGCCAGCGGTAATACGCGCCGCGCTGCCCGGCCGGCGGGGCCAGCCCGGCCTCCGGGAAGGCATCGGCGAGATAGGCGCAGATCGCTGGCGCCTCGGTGACGATGGTCGGGCCGTGGCGGATCGCCGGTACCTTCCCCATCGGGTTGACCGCGAGGTACTCCGCCGACTTCATCGGCGGCCCGTATTCCAGGATCTCGGTGCGGTACGGAACCGCCAGCTCCTCCAGCATCCAGCGGACGATACGCCCGCGCGACCTCGGGTTGGTGAAAAAGACGATCTCGGTTGTCATGGTGACTCTTTCCCGCAATCGAGGCGCTATTGCCAGGGATCGTAGCTGCCGAAGTTCCAGCGATTGCCCTCCGGTTCGCGGCAGGCGTCCTCTCTACTCGCTGCCCGTCGTCTCCAGCAGTTCCCGCAGCGATGCCAGCAACGCGGGAACGTCGTTGCGAACGGTGTCCCAGACGATGTCGTTGTCGATGCGGAGATATCCGTGAATGAGGCAGTTGCGTGTCCCGATGAAGGTTCGCCAGGGGATCTCCGGATGGGCGTCGCGGACCCCTTCAGGGATCCGCGTTGCCGCATCATCGATGAGCTCGAGGTTGCGGAGGGTGGCGTCGTAGCG
>VXPW01000057.1 GCA_009839325.1 Rhodospirillales bacterium | reverse complement strand
GCGTAGCTGATCCGGAAGAACGGTTCCAGCCCGAACGCCGCGCCGGGCACGACCGCCACACCGACCCGGTCAAGGAGGTACGTGGCAAGATCGCCGCTGTCCCGGATGACCGTCCCGTCGGGGGTCGATTTACCGACCAGTCCGGCGCACGAGGGGTACACGTAGAAGGCGCCCTCCGGCACGCGGCAGGAGAGACCCGGGACCGCATTGAGGGCTGCTGCGACATTGTCGCGCCGGCGCCTGAACGCCTCGGTCCAGCCGACGAGGAACGATTCGTCGCCCGTCAGCGCCGCCACGGCAGCGGCCTGGCTGATCGAGCAGGGATTGGTGGTCGACTGCGACTGGATCTTGGCGATGGCGCGGATCAGGCTCTCCGGTCCGCCCGCGAACCCGATCCGCCATCCGGTCATCGAGTAGGCCTTCGACACGCCGTTGACCGTAAGCGTCCGATCGTGAAGGGCCGGCTCGACCTGGGCGAGGGTCCGGAACACGAAGTTGTCGTAGGTGATCTTCTCGTAGATGTCGTCGGTCATGATGTGGACATGCGGGTGCCGGACGAGCACCTCGGCCAGCGCCCGGAGTTCACCGGCGCTGTAGGCGGCCCCGGTCGGGTTGGACGGCGAGTTCAGGATGAGCCATTTGGTGCGCTCGGTGATCGCAGCATCCAGCATGTCGGCGGTCATGCAGAAGCCGGTGTCGGCGCCGGCCGTGACGATCTTCGGGGTGCCGCCCGCCAGCGCCGTCATGTCGGGGTAGGACACCCAGTACGGCGCGGGAATCAGGACTTCGTCACCGGGATTCAAGGTCGCGAGCAACGCGTTGAACAGCACCTGCTTGCCACCGGTCCCCACCGTGATCTGGCTGGTTGCGTACTCGAGGTCATTGTCCCGGCGAAACTTCGCGGCCACGGCCTCCTTGAGTTCGGGCGTCCCGTCCACGGCGGTGTACTTGGTCTGGCCGTCGCGGATCGCGCGCATCGCGGCGTCCTTGATGTGATCGGGCGTGTCGAAGTCGGGCTCTCCGGCGCCGAGGCCGATCACGTCCCGCCCGGCGGCGCGCAGCTCGCGCGCGCGCGTGGTGACCGCGATGGTCGGGGACGGCTTGATGCTTTCCAAGCGTCGCGCTAGAAGGCTCATCGAATGCTCTTTCTGATTGCTGCCAAGCCGGTGGCGGCAGGATGCCCGGGCTCGTCCGTGTTCTATCTGTCTTGCCCGGTGCGTGGCAAGGCCTCACCTGGAAATCGTATGGTACTTCGCTTGTTTCTGTCGGCTGCGGCAATCACGTTGAGCTTCGAGCTCCTGGCACCCGCGCCATCCGACGCCTCCTTCGTGCACTCGGTGGGGCGTGACTACATGATCCGTGAATGGGTCGACCAGGAACTGGATTCCGTCCTCGTCGAGATCACCCCGATCATGCACGAGGGCAATCCCGCCTACCGGGTGAGTTTTCGGCCGCGCTCGGACGCGCCGGATTCCCGGCCGACGGAGATCCTCGTCCGGGCCGATGACTTCCGCGACATGAAGCCGGTGCTGGTGCACCCGCGGCAAGACGACGGGTAGGTTCGCTGCCCCGGCCCACTGCACCCGATGCGGCGTTGCTGCGGGTCCTCGCGGAGCTTGACCTCGGCCGGGGAGCGGAACCGCTCGAAGTGTCCCCGCTGACCGGGGGCGTATCGTCCGACATCTGGAAAGTGGTCTTCCCCGACCGCACCGTCTGCATCAAGCAGGCCCTCGCGAAACTCCGCACCGAAGCGGACTGGTACGCGCCGGTCGGACGCAATGCGGCGGAGGCCGACTGGCTCCGCTGGGCCGGCCGGGCGGTGCCGGGGTCGGCGCCGGCGCTGCTGGCGGAGGACCGCGGGGCGGGCCTCCTCGTGATGGAGTACCTCGCGCCCGACCGGTACCCGCTGTGGAAGGCGGAGCTGATGGCCGGCCACGTGGATGCGGCGTTTGCCGCTCGGGTCGGGGAGACGCTGGGGCGCCTGCATGCGGCGGCCGCGGCGGACCGCGCCGTGCCGGCGGGGTTTCCCAATGCCACGACGTTCCACGACATCCGCATCGAGCCGTACCTGCTGCATCCGATCGAGCGGAATCGCGATCTTCGCGGTCCCCTCGAAGCGCTCGCCGGCGATCTGGCCGGGCGGGCGCCGACGCTGATCCACGGTGACGCCAGCCCGAAGAACCTGCTGCGGTCTCCGGGCGGTGCACCCGTATTTCTCGACGCCGAATGCGCCACCGCCGGTGATCCGGCCTTCGACCTCGCGTTCTGCCTGAATCACCTGCTGCTCAAAGGCCGCCTGTTTCCGGCCCGTGGAACGGCGCTGCTTACCAGCGCGGCCGCCCTGCGCGGGGCCTATCTCCGGCGGGTGGCCGGGGAAGAACCGGCCGCGCTCGAGACGCGCGTGGCGCGGCTCCTGCCCGGCCTGATGCTGGGTCGCGTCGACGGGCGCTCGCCGGTCGAATACCTCGATACCGAGCCGTTGCGGGCCCCGGTGCGCGCCTTCGCCCGCGCGCATCTGATCCGCCCGCCCGCGACCCTGCCCTCGCTGTTTGCAGACTGGGCCGGTCTCCTGGAGGAGTTCAATGCCTGACACGACCATTCGCGGCGTGCAGGGACGCCGCATCTGGGATTCACGCGGTCATCCGACCGTGGAGGCCGACGTGATCCTGGCGGGTGGTACCAGGGGTCGGGCCGCCGCACCCGCGGGCGCCAGCCGGGGGGGCGGGGAGGCGATCGATCTTCGTGACGGCGGCGCGGCGCTCGGTGGCCGGGACGTGGC
>VXPW01000090.1 GCA_009839325.1 Rhodospirillales bacterium | reverse complement strand
GGTCGTTCCCGGCGGCCCCACGGATACGCCGATGGTGCCCGAGGAATCGGGTTTTGACCGGGGCGCGCTGATCGTGCCGTCCGCCATGGTGCCGCCCATCGTCTGGCTGTGCTCGGAAGCCGGCGACGATGCCACCGGCCATCGCTACGTCGCTGCCGATTGGGATCCGGCGTGCGAGCCGGATGTCGCGGCGGCGGCCTGCCGGGCGCCGATCGCGTGGCCGGACCTGGCGCACAACCCGGTCTGGCCCGGTGGCAAGCCGCAGGCATGACGCCGACGGCGGGACGTTTTCCGGTCGGCTTTCCCGCGGCGCTATCTGAAGATTTCGTTGTGTGTCTCGGTGCGGATGAATGCCACGGTGCCGCTGAGCCCGAGGCTGTCGTCAATGCATTAGACGAGGAGAAAGACCGTCCGACGATGCGTTCGCGGTGGTTTGACCGTCGGCCCTTGAGGGCGTTGGTGGCGGCCGTGACCCACAAATGATGAAGGCAGAACCCACTGCCGACGTGATTACCAACCCGGCGGCTTTCGAATATTGGCCTCCGGTATCGGGTTCGGAAGTTGTGATACAGCCAGCACGCCCTTTCTGATCCGGTGATGAAAGTGCGCGTGTGCAGCGAGCTGGCGGGATGAGCGACCGGAACCGGGAGTGACTAGTCCGATGCGTTTCCGGCGGTGTCGTCTGACCAGATGCATCGCCTCAGCGATGTCGCTGTCGTTGGTGACAACCACGGCACAGTCGTAGCGGTCGAGCCAGGCATCGTTCAGCAGGTGCAGAGCAAGATTGACGTCGGATCCCTTTTCTTCGGTTTTGATTACGTCCGCGAAGCGCTGTGAACCCCGCGGGTTTGCAAGGGGGGCCGAGACAGTATGAGTGAGGAAGTGGCCGTAATGGACGCTGACCTCGGGACGGAACTGCACGAGGGCACGGATATAGGCGGCCTGTCGCTGGGGCTTCGAAGGATCGTTTGGTGTTCTGGAGACTTTGGCGGTGAAGTACTTGATGGCCAGAATGTCGTGGTGCGGCTGGAGGATCGTTTCAAACAGCAGGCGCAGATCCAGCCACTTCCAAGGCGATTTCCTCAGCGCGCCGTAATACAGATTGAAGCCGTCGACGTAGACGAATGTGCACAACGCTCCTTCAAAAAAGCAAGGGCCTCCGAAGAGGCCCTGCGCCCTGCGGTCGAAACGGCAGGGGGTATTGCCGTTAAGGTAGCGTCCCGAAAAGGGAAACGCAAGATGTGTTGAGAGAATCAGGGGGACGGCAAGACCCGACAATGCGTTGTTCGACCGTCACGAAGCCGTCGGAGTGGGGCTCGCGGTAGCTGTTGAAGTCGAGGGCCGGTACTACGGAAGGCCTCTGATACCGAGGCTCCGATCGAGCGACACGTACACGCGACTCCAACACGCCATAGCGAATGTCACAATATGAGGTGTTCAATTCGTTGAAGGCCGTGTAGCGAATCGTGTCCGGAAGTCGCCGGAGATTATTCGTTGCCCCGTCGACGATGTTGCGCGCTCCCCGCCGCATGTCCGGATTGTTTGGCTCGGCGGGTGTTGTGGGCCAAACTTTCAATTGGTCGGTCATATTCTTTCAATTCGACGATCACTAACTTTCAAACGGTCAGCGTGCATCTTTCAATTGGTCAAAGGTCCGGAGGCGACGCCTCCACAAAAACCTTGCCGCTGTCAAGCTTTAGGCTGGCCCAGGCACCGTATGGCCAAACGGCGGTCTGCCGAAGGCAGCTGCGCGTTCGGAACGCGAGGCTGCGAGTGATCAGCGGACGGCGGAGGACCGTCCAGTCGACTTAAGTTGCCCGCCCTCACTGCTGATAGTCGACTCCCGCCTGGTCGAGCTGGCGCAGCAGCCCGGGCCATTCGCGCTCGCCGCACCCCTGGTTTCCGTATTGCTGAACCGTCCGTTCGCAGACTTCCGCTGACGGATACCGGATCTCGGCGCCCGATGCCGTTGCCGCCTGCAGCGCAAGCTGCGTGGAACACACCTTCTCGAGATAGAACATCTGGACCCAGGCATCGGCCACCGACACGCCCGTGGTCAGGAGGCCGTGATTGCGAAGGATCATGACCTTCTTGTCGCCGAGATCGCTCACCAGCCGTTCACGTTCCGAGAGATCGAATGCAAGACCCTCGAAGTCGTGGTACGCGACGCGACCGTAGAACATCATCGAGTCCTGGTTGGTGTAGGTGAGTCCGTCCTCCAGCGCCGAGACCGCCATGCCCGCCTCGGTGTGGGTGTGCATGACGCACATCGCGTCCTCTCGCGCAAGGTGGACGGCGCTGTGGATGGTGTAGCCGGCGCTGTTAATTTCGTGCGGGGTGTCGTCGAGAATGTTCCCGTCGATATCGATCTTCACGAGGTTGGACGCCGTGATCTCGTCCCACCGAAGGCCAAAGGGGTTCAGCAGGAAATGGTGATCGGTCCCCGGAATCCGTGCCGAGATGTGGTTGAAGATCAGCGATGTCGTCCAGCCGTACAGGTGCGCCAGCCGGTAGGCGGCAGCGAGGTCGACTCGTGCCCGCCATTCGTCCTCGCTGACCTGGCTGCGCAACGATGAATCGGGAAAGTCGCGAACTGCCGTGACCGTCATGATCTGTTTCCCCCGCGGACCAAGCACGAAATTGTAGCCGAATCTCCGTCGCTACCGTGGAGCAACGATTCGGTTGAGGCTGGGCACGCCGGTCCGCGCGGCGGACCGGAAACGGTGAGGCACGCTGCCGTTCCCCGCGTGATAGATGCTCGGAGGAGTTTCCGGATCGCCTAGCTCGCCGCCATCACCCGTGGCAGGACGGTCCGATGCCGGATCGTGGACGATGGGGTGACTTAGCAGTTGAGAAGCGTTCGATCAGGAGGGGGGGGTCGAACTTCGGGCAACAACGGCTTAGGTTACGCGCCCTGCACGGGTGGGCCGGATCCGCCTTTGACTAAGGGTGATCGTGCGATCACGTACTCGGGCGGGCCGTGATCTCGCGCTGTGTCAGGACGACGGGAACGATCCGGGTCCGGCATGGCGATGCCATGGACGCCAGTTGGATGCGCGAACCGGCTGCATGATGCCCTTGCCCGGCCGGAAGGCTCGGTGGCCAGTCGGGCGACCGACGTGGTTGCCTGATGGCTGCCGGGCGGCGGCGGAAACCTCTCCGGAGAAAAGAGTTCGATGCCAGTCCTCTTGAATGCGGGAGAGATACTTCGCGCGCACGCACGCCTCCGGCCCGAGGCGACGGGCGCGCGCGACCTCGAGCGGACGCTGACCTACGCGCAGTGGAACACGCGTGCTTGCAGGCTTGCCAATGCGCTGCTCGGCCTCGGCCTTGCCAAGGGAGCCCGCGTCGCGGTCCTGTCCTATAACCGTCTCGAATGGGCCGAAATCTACGCGGCCGTGGCCAAGGCAGGGCTGGTCGCGGTCCCCATCAATTTCCGCCTGACCGCCGCGGAAGCCGCCTACATCATCAAGGATTGCGAGGCGGCCGCGATCCTGGTGGAGGATGCCCTCCGGGACACGATCGAAGCCATTCGGGCTGACCTCGACCTCCTGGCAGATCGGTACATTCTCTTCGGCAGCGATGCGCCCGCGGGCTACAAGGCCTACGAGGACCTGCTCGCGACCGCCGCGGCCACCGAGCCCGAAACCGTCGTGGCATCACACGATCCCTGGTGCCTGATGTACACGTCCGGCACCACCGGAAACCCGAAAGGCGCCATCCGCGGCCACGCCGACATGGCCATGGTGGGCCTGATGAGCGAGATCGAGTTCCGGCTCCACCGGCGGGACAACACGCTGTTGGTCATGCCGATGTGTCATGCCAACTCGCTCAATTTCTTCACGGCGTCCCTCTACTGCGGCGCCACCGTCTCCATCTTTTCCCGGTCGAGCTTCGACCCCGATTTGTGTCTCGCGGCCCTGGGCGAAGGGGTAACCTTTTCCTCCCTCGTCCCCACCCACTACGCAATGATGCAGGACGTCGCGTCGGCGCATCAGGTCGTCAGATCGGTCGAGAAACTCGTCGTCTCCTCAGCCACCGCCTTCGCTGAGACCAAGCGGGCGATCATGGAGATGTTTCCGAACTCGGAGCTGTACGAGCTCTACGGCTCGACCGAAGCCGCCTGGGTGACGACGCTGCACCCGGACGAACAGTTCGACCATCTGGGCACGGTCGGCCGCGAAGTGGTCGGTTCCGCACCGGTCCGCCTGCTCGACGAGGACGGGAACGAAGTCCCCGACGGAGAACCCGGGGAGCTCTTTTCGTCGAGCCCCTACCAGTTCCAGGGCTACTGGAACCTGCCCGAGCAAACCGAGGCAGCATTCCGCGGCGACTATCTGTCGGTGGGCGACGTCGCGCTGCGCGATGCCGATGGCTACATCCGGCTCCTTGACCGCAAGAAGAACCTGATCATCTCCGGCGGCGAGAACATCTACCCCACCGAGGTCGAGCAGGTGCTCAGCGCGCATCCGGACATCCGCGACGTGGCGGTGGTTGGCGTGGCCGACCCCAAGTGGAGCCAGCGCGTCGTGGCCGCAGTTGTGCCCAGGCCCGGCCAGACGCCGGACGCACGGACATTGATGGACTGGTCGCGGGAACGCCTCGCCAGCTACAAGCGGCCGCGCGAGATCGTCTTCCTCGAGGCCCACCAGATGCCGCGCAATTCGACCGGCAAGATCCTCCACCGCAAGCTTCGCGACATGCTCGACGGCAGCGACCGCGCTTGACTGCCGAAACCTTGGGAGCAGCTCTGTGAACAGCCCGCGAACGGACCTCAATTCCGACCCGCACAACGTCGCCGCCTGGGTCGCGCAGTGTCTGCAGCGCCGCGGCGTCGGCCGCGTGTTCGGTCTCCAGGGAGGCCACATTCAGCCGATCTGGGACCGCATCGCCCAGCTCGGAATTCCCATCGTGGACGTTCGCGACGAGGGCGCGGCGGTGCACATGGCGCATGCCCACGCCGAGTTGACGGGCGAACTGGGCGTCTGCATGGCGACGGCAGGTCCGGGGGTGACCAACTGCGTCACCGGCATCGCCAACGCCGACCTCGCCCGCGTTCCGGTGTTGCTGATCGGCGGCTGCACGACACGGGTGCAGGCCAACATGGGTCCGCTCCAGGACGTCCCGCACGTTGCCCTGCTCGCACCCGTAACCCGCTATGCGCGGACGGCCCGTGTCCCGGAGCATGTCATTCGCGAGCTGGACCTCGCGATCTCCCGCGCGACCGGCGACGGCGGCGAACCCGGACCGGCCTACCTCGAGATCCCGACGGACGTGCTCCGCGAGTCGGTCCCGCCGGCACTGGTGCTCGACGAGTGGCTGGCGCCGAAGCCGCCGCGCACGACCGCTCCCGATCCCGGGGCGATCGCCGAGGCCGCCGCCGCCATTCGGGAAGCCCGTCGTCCGCTGGTGATTTCGGGGCGGGGAGCACGCGGCGCCGGGGACGATCTGGGCAGTTTTCTCGACGTCACGGGCGCGCTGTATCTCGACACGCAGGAGAGCCGCGGGCTGGTCCCGCCGGATCACCCGTCGATCGTCGGTGCCGTCCGCTCGGCCGCCATGTCCCAGGCCGACCTGGTGATCACGCTCGGCCGGAAGCTCGACTACCAGCTCGCGTACGGGTCCCCCGGCGTGTTTCCCGATGCCCGCTTCCTGCGCATCGCGGACACGGCCAGCGATCTGAACGACAACCGTCGCGGCACGCCCGAGGTGCTCGCCTCGGTCGGCCCGGCCCTGGCGGCCCTGGCGGAAGAGCTTCGCGACGACGCCGGCGGGCTGGACACCGCGTGGGCTGACGGCCTTCGGGCCAAGCACCGGGAGCGGACCGAAAGGGGGCGCAATGACCCGGGACCGCAGTCCGGCGAGGGCGGCAAGATCCATCCGATGGCGATCTTCAGGGCGATCGGCGAGGTGGCGGCGCCCGACTACATCGGTATCGCCGACGGCGGCGATCTTCTCAGCTTCGCGCGGATCGGGCTGCAGACCACGACGTATCTCGACGCCGGCACATTCGGCTGTCTTGGCGTCGGCGTCCCCTTCGCGGTCGCCGCCGCATTGGCCTTCCCCCGCCGGCAGGTGATCTGCGTCACCGGTGACGGCGCCTTCGGGATCAACGCCATGGAGATCGACACCGCCGTGCGGCACGCGGCGCAGGCCGTCTTCATCATCTCGAACAATGCCGGCTGGAACATCGAACGCTACGACCAGGAGGTCAATTACGCCGGGCGGATCGTGGGAACCGAGCTGGCCCACTCCGACTACGCGGCCATGGCGCGGGCGCTGGGCGCCCATGGCGAGCGAGTGGAGGATCCGTCCGAGCTGGCCGATGCGATCCGGCGCGGGCTCGAGAACGCGCCGGCGGTGATCGACGTGGTGACGTCGCGCGATGTCTCGTCCGACGCGACCAAGGGCCTGAGCGTCGTCCCCGACTACCAGCCCCTGAGCGCCTGGGACGACGCCGAACGCCGCCGGCGCGGCGGGGCCTGACGGGACCGGCGCGGACCGCCCGTCCGGGTTCATGCCTCGGACCCACGGGGCTACCCGGCCGCCGCACCGGCTTCTTGCCAGGCTCAAACGGCAAATGCGGCAGGCCGCTGTGGCCGGGATCCCGGTGCCGCGAGCCCTTCGAGATCCTCGTGCCCGCAGATCGGGACCTTGACGGGTAGCATTGCGCGCCGCGTCATGGGGCATCGTCACGGGAGCGCCGGAGTATGCGTTGCGAGATCGTCGCAGTGGGGACCGAGCTGCTGCTCGGACAGATCGTCGACACCAACTCGTCGTGGATGGGCGGGCGGCTCGCGCAGGCCGGGATCGATTCCCACTTCCAGGTGAAGGTCGGGGACAACCAGGCGCGGATCGTCGACACGATCCGGCGCGCGCTCGACCGGAGCGACGCCGTCATCCTGTGCGGCGGGCTGGGGCCGACCCAGGACGACATCACGCGTGAGGCCATCGCCGAAGTGATGGGGGTGGCGCTGGTCCGCGACGACGCCATGGGGGAGAAGATTCGCCGCGGTTTTGAGGCGCGCGGGCGCCGCTTCACCGAGAACAACCTGCGCCAGGCGGACTGTCCCGTCGGGGCCTCGTTCATCCCCGAGATGCCCGGCACCGCCCCCGGCCTCGTCTGCCCGCTGGGGAAGCAGGTGATCTACGCGGTGCCGGGCGTGCCGTTCGAGATGCGCGAGATGATGGCGGGGACGATTCTCCCCGACCTCAAGCGGCGGGCCGGGGTGACCGCCGTGATCAAGAGCCGGGTGCTCAAGAGCTGGGGTGAGACCGAATCGCGGCTCGCGGAGTTGCTGGCGGAACGGATCGACGCGCTCGACCGTGCCGGCAATCCCACCATCGCCTTCCAGGCCAGCGGCATCGAGGGTCTCAAGATCCGCATCACCGCAAAGGCCGAGAACGCCGAGGCGGCGGAAGCGATCATCGCCCGGGAGGAGGCGAACGTGCGTGGCATCGTCGGCGACGCGATCTTCGCCGCCGATGAGCAGACCATGGAATCGGCCATTCTCGATCTGCTGCGCGAGCGGGGGCTGTCCCTCGCGGTGGCCGAGTCGGTCACCGGTGGCCTGGTGGGCGCGAGACTCACGGCGGTGCCCGGTGCGAGCGACGTCTTCCGCGGAGCCCTGGTGTCGTACGCGAGCGAGGTGAAGTTCGATGTCCTCGGCGTACCCGAGGGACCGGTGATCTCCGCCGCTGCCGCCGAAGCGATGGCGCGCGGTGTGCGCGAGCGTCTCGGTGCCGACGTGGGGATCGCCACCACCGGTGTTGCCGGGCCGGAAGAACAGGAAGGGCACCCGCACGGCACGGTGTTTCTCGGGCTCGCGCACGGCGGGAGCGCTGAGGCGGTACAGGTACGCCTGCCCGGGGACCGCCGCCGGGTGCGCGAATACGCGGTCATCAGCCTGCTCAACATGCTGCGGCTGCGGGTCTCGGGGTCGTCGAGGAGTCCCGAACTCCGATAAAGGGTCCGCGGGACGCTATCGGTGGGTCCGGCGCGCCCAGTCCCCGGCCGGCACTGGCAAACCGACGTCAACCGACGAAACGTAGCTTTACTTGGTCGATGAGGAATGGAGGGGTTGATGAAGGTGAACACGCGCGTGACGCGTGACTAGTACCACGGGGAAGTCCGCCACCCACGGTGCAACGGGGAACGCCAGGGCCCGGCATCCCGTCGCCGAACGCCGCGATGCCGAATCGGACCGAAGGCCAACGGAGCCCCCGGGACGTGCGAAAGAAGCGGAGAACACGCGGGAGCCGGCGACGGCGGAACGCGATCGGGGGCTGCAAGGTGTAAGCGTCGAGCGATGCGAAATGCAATATCAGTACGATTATGTGACGAATAGTGCTACTTTACCTCTGTCATGTACGCATCTTCCGCACCACGCGCCCGCAACGTGATCGCGGATCTGGCTGCCCGCGGCCGCTATCACTTTAGCTCGTCGGAGCTGCGTTCGGCGCTAGAGGTCTCCGGGGCGGCGGCACGCCAAGCGCTGAGTCGCCTCGCGGCCAAAGGGGAAATCGCAAGTCCCGCGCGCGGCTTCTACGTCATCGTCCCCCCCGAGTACAGGCGGCTCGGGTGCCTGCCGGCGGACCAGTTCGTTCCGGCGCTGATGGAGCACCGGAACGCTCGATACTACGTGGGGCTCCTCTCCGCCGCGCAGTATCACGGCGCTGCACATCATCGCCCGCAGGAGTTTCAGGTGGTGGTGGAGCGGAACCGACCGCCCATCGTGTGCGGCGCCGTCAGGGTGGCCTTCGTCGCCCGCCGCGCGCTCGATGATGTTCCGGTCGAGAGCGTCAACAATCCGCGCGGCACGGTCGTGGTCTCGACGGTTGAAGCGACTGCGGTCGATCTCGTCGGATACATGCACCGCGCGGGCGGCCTGGACCGGGTGGCGGGCGTGCTGTCCGAGCTTGGCGACGAGATGGATTCGAAGCGGCTTGTCGAGGCCTGCGGGTCCGCGTCGGTCCTCTGGGCGCAGCGCCTTGGCTACCTCCTCGAGCATGTCGGAGCCGGCGAAAAGGCGGCGCTTCTCAAGCAGGATGTGCGACGGCGCGCGCGGAGCTTCACGAAGCTGCTGCCCGGCGCGAGCTCGGAGGATGCGCCGCGGTCGAAGGAATGGCGGCTGTTTGTGAACGCAAGCATCGAGGCGGACGCGTGATCCCGCGCGACTACATCACCGAGTGGCGGGAGCGGGCGCCGTGGAGCGAGGACTTCCAGGTCGAGCAGGACCTCGTCATCAGCCGTGCCCTGGTCGAGATATTCTCCGATGCGGTGCTCGCCGGGGCACTCGCCTTCCGGGGCGGCACGGCGCTCTACAAGCTCTACCTCACACCGCCCGCGCGCTACTCCGAGGACATCGATCTGGTGCAGGTCGCGCCCGGACCCGTCGGTTCGGTAATGGACTCCTTGCGAAATGCGCTCGATCCCTGGCTGGGAGAAGCGCGGTGGAAGCAGTCGCAAGGTCGGGTGACGTTCGGCTACCGGTTCCTGTCCGAGGACGCACCGGCGATGCCGCTGCGGCTCAAGGTCGAGATCAACACCCGCGAGCATTTTGCGGTGCTCGGTTTCAAGAGACGCGCCTTCTCGGTTGAGTCACGGTGGTACTCAGGGCGAGCCGACATCGCGACCTTCGACCTCGATGAGCTGCTGGCGACGAAGTTGAGAGCGCTCTATCAGCGCCGCAAGGGCCGGGACCTGTTCGATCTGGCGATGGGGCTCGCCGACCAACGGAGCGATGCTAGCCGAATCGCGACGGTGTTTCGGAAGTGCATGGAGCGCGAGGGTGCTGCGGTGACGCGCGCCATGTTCGAGCAAAACCTTGCGGGCAAGGTCGGCGATGCGCAGTTCAATGCCGACATGAGCGCGCTGCTCAGGCCGGGTTTCGAGTGGCGGCCGGAGGAAGCGGCACGGTCGGTGTCCGAGGGGCTTATTCCGCTCCTTCCGGGTGAGCCGTGGAAGGGGGAGACTCAGGGCTGAGAGTAGGGAGAGGATCATGCACTTCGAACGGCCGACGGCGCGGGTCGAGGGACCGGTCTCGTCATGCGTGATGCGCGCATCCCTCTCTGTCAGGTTCCGCCTCCGGCGTCCCGAAGGAAGCCGCGGCCGCTGCTGCACCACGCCCGGGGGCACGATCGGCGGAAAACGTTGCCCGCCAAGGGGTACACGCCTATCTTGTGGGTGCTGGCTTCGGTCGGCTATGGCGATAAACGGCTCATGCAATAGGCGAGTTGGACCCGGGGGCAGTGCCCGGCGCCTCCACCAATTTCCCGACCTCCCACGTGGTCGGTCAACGGGGGCGATCCAGGATCGACAGCCGCTGAAAGATGAGGTCTTTCGCCCGGCATGGTACCGCCGTGACGGACCGAATTCATAACTGCCAACGACAACAGTCGTGAGGTTGCTCTCGCTGCCTAACCAGTGAGGGGAACGACAGTTCCAAGTCCCTTCCGCTTCACACGGTAGGGCGGGGTTCGGGGGCACCCGGCAACAGAAGCCCCCATCAATACTACGTTTCCCGATCCGTTGTTCCGTTGCCTGTAGGCGCCCGTGACCGACCGTCCCCCCCAGATCTCCCGGCTCATCGACTACGAGGCGCTCACCCTGCAGGCCATGCGCGACGTGGCGCGCGGCGCCCTAAAACGGGTGGCGGAAAAGGGGATGCCGGGTGATCATCACTTCTACGTGGAGTTCGACACCACCGCCGACGGCGTCGTCCTGCCGGAATTCCTGCAGAGCCAGTATCCCGAACGGATGACCATTGTCCTCCAGCACCAGTTTTCCGGCCTGGAAGTCGAACCGGGACAGTTTCGGGTCGACCTCGCGTTCGGCGGTATCCCTGCGACCCTGACGGTGCCGTTCGCGGCCATGACCGCGTTCATGGATCCGGCGGCCCAGTTCGCGGTGCGATTCGCGCCGGAAGCGCCGGAGCCGGATGCGGAGGCGTCGGCCGAAAGCGACAATGCCTCTGCACCGGCCGGCGAAACCGCCTCGGAAAAGGGTGCCGAGCGCCAGGACGGCGTGGTGTCCCTTGAGGCCTTTCGGACCCGTCGCGGCCTGTCGCCGTCGCGGCGCGAGGATGGGGAACCTGCGTGACGGAGTTTCGCTACTCGGAACTGTTCCCGCGCGAGGCGGACTCGACGGTGTACCGCAAGCTGACCGGCGACCACGTCGAAGCCCTGACACTCCGGGGCCGTTCCGCGCTTGCGGTCGATCCGGTCGCTCTGGAGCACCTGGCGTTCACGGCGTTCCAGGACATTTCCCACTTTCTTCGTCCGTCCCACCTTGCCCAGCTGCGGACCATTCTCGATGACCCGGAGGCGTCGTCGAACGATCGCTACGTCGCGCTGACCCTCCTCAAGAACGCGAACACCGCGGCGGGTGGTGTCCTCCCGATGTGCCAGGACACCGGCACTGCGATCGTGGTCGGGCACAAGGGCGAGCAGGTCTGGACCGGGGGCGACGACCGCGAGGCGCTCTCCCGGGGCATCTACCGGGCCTACACGGAGACCAACCTCCGCTACAGCCAGCTGGCCCCGCTCTCGATGTACGAGGAGGTCAACACCCGCACCAATCTGCCCGCGCAGATCGACCTGTATGCCGATGACGGCGATGCGTTCGAGTTCCTGTTCATCGCCAAGGGCGGGGGATCGGCCAACAAGTCCTTTTTCTATCAGGCGATGCCGTCCGTCATGCGCACCGGCCGCCTCCTAGAGTTCCTGGAAGAGCCGATCCGGTCGATCGGCACGGCCGCGTGTCCCCCGTACCACCTCGCCGTCGTGATCGGCGGGCTCTCGGCGGAAATGACCATGAAGACCCTGAAGCTCGCAAGCTGCCGGGAACTGGACGACCTGCCGGCCGACGGGACCGAGCAGGGCCGTGCGTTCCGCGACCGCGAGATGGAGCAGGCGGTGCTCGAGATGACGCGGTCCTTCGGCATCGGCGCCCAGTTCGGCGGCCGGTACTTCTGTCACGACGTCCGGGTCATCCGGCTGCCGCGGCATGGCGCGAGCCTGCCGATCGCCGTCGGGGTGAGCTGCGGAGCCGACCGCCAGGCGCGCGCGAAGATCACGGCGGACGGCGTGTTCCTCGAGGAGCTCGAGCGTAATCCGGCGCGTTTCCTGCCCGAGGTGGGGGACGAGGTTCTCGAGGGCGAGGCGGTCGAGATCGATCTCGATCGACCGATGGCGGAGATCCGGGCCGAACTGGCCAAGCACCCGGTACGGACCCGCCTGTCGCTGTCAGGTCCGATGGTGGTCGCGCGCGACATGGCGCACGGGATGCTGAAGGATCACCTCGAGCACGAAGGCGCGCTGCCTGACTACATCCGGAACCATCCTGTCTACTACGCGGGTCCGGCCAAGACGCCGGCCGGTTTTGCGACGGGATCGTTCGGGCCGACCACGGCCGGACGGATGGACAGCTACGTCGATCAGTTCCAAGCGGCGGGCGGCAGCCTCGTCATGCTGGCGAAGGGCAACCGGTCGCGGGCGGTCGTGGACGCCTGCCGCGCCCACGGCGGCTTCTACCTCGGCTCAATCGGGGGGCCCGGTGCGGAGCTCGCGGCCCGCAACATCCGCCAGGTGGAGTGCCTTGCGTACGAGGAACTCGGCATGGAAGCAGTCTGGCGGATCGAGGTCGAGGACTTCCCGGCCTTCGTCGTGATCGACGACAAGGGGAACGATTTCTTCGAGGAATTCGGCCTGACCTGAAGCCGTTCTGGTCGCGGCGGCTGCGCTGACGCCCGGCTGGTCGAGAGCCGGGCGCGACCCGCCACGGCCGCCGCCGGACCGAAATACCCGTAGTTCGAGCGGACGGGTTGCGGCCGGATCACGGGCCCCAATTGCCGCCCTGCGACTTCAGGCGCGTTCGAGCAGGAGCGCGATTCCCTGTCCGACGCCGATGCACATTGTGCAGACCGCGTACCGGCCGTCGCGGACCGCGAGTTCCCGGGCGGCCGTCATGGCAAGCCGCGCGCCCGACATCCCGAGCGGATGGCCGTACGCGATGGCGCCGCCGTTCGGGTTGACATGCTCCGCGTCGTCCGGGAGCCCGAGCTGGCGGAGACACGCCAGTGCCTGACTGGCGAACGCTTCGTTCAGCTCGATCACATCGACGTCGCCAAGGCTGACGCCGGCGCGATCCAGGAGCTTCGGCACGGCGGCGGCGGGTCCCATGCCCATGACCCGCGGCGGGACACCGGCGACGGCCGCACCGACGACCCGCGCCAGGGGCGTCAGTCCGTGTTCCTCGACGGCGTCCTCGGAGGCGAGCACGAGCGCGCAGGCGCCGTCGTTGACCCCGGACGCGTTGCCGGCCGTGACCGTGCCGCCCTCGCGGAACGGCGCCGGAAGCTTGGCGAGTCCCTCCAGCGTGGTGCCGGGACGGGGATGCTCGTCCTCGGCAACGGTGAGCGGCGCCCCCCGGCGCTGGGGCACCTCGACCGGGGCGATTTCCGAGGCCATGCGCTCGGCCGCCGCGGCATCTGCCGCCCGCTGCTGCGACCGGAGCGCGAAGGCATCCTGATCAGCCCGGCTGACCTGGTACTCCTCGGCAACGTTCTCGGCGGTCTCCGGCATGGAATCCGTGCCGTACAGCTTCTCCATCAGGGGGTTTACGAAGCGCCAGCCAATCGTGGTGTCCTCGATCTTGGCCGAGCGCGAGAAGGCGTGCTCGGCCTTCGGCATGACGAAGGGAGCGCGTGACATGCTCTCGACGCCGCCCGCCAGCACGAATGCATGCTCGCCGGTGCGGATCGACCGCGCCGCCTGGGCCGTTGCATCGAGTCCCGATCCGCAGAGGCGGTTGACGGTGCTGCCCGGCACGGATTCCGGCAGTCCCGCGAGCAACAGCGCCATCCGGGCCACGTTCCGGTTGTCCTCGCCGGCCTGGTTCACGCACCCCAGCATGACGTCGTCGAGCGCTTCCCAATCGAGCTTCGGGTGCCGCTCCACGAGCACGCGGATGACGTGGGCGGCGAGGTCGTCTGGGCGGATACTCGAGAGCGCGCCGCCGAAGCGGCCGATGGGGGTGCGGACGGAATCGCAGACGAAGGCTTCGGGCACGACGGGCTCCAGGTGGGGTCCGAATGGAGGGCCAATCCTACCGGAACCCGAAGGCGGCGGACCGGGGCAGCCGTCCCGGGCCGAAGCCGTGCGCTGGCCTCGGGCGGCATTTGGCAGTTGCAGGAGATTCAGCCCTGTGCTACGAAAAGTCCCTAGCCGGAGGCTGTCCGAATCCGTTGCGCACGGCGCGCACCCTCCGGGCGCCCACAGTCCTATTCCACCCATGCGTCCGGACGCGGTCTTGGCTGATTCTTCCGAGGGGCTCGCGAGCCTTGCAGGCCCCTATGCGTCTGCGCTGTTTGCCATCGCGGAGGAACGCGATGCGCTCGAGCGAACCGAACAAGGTCTGGAATCGGTGCTGGCCCTCACGGCCGGCAGCGCCGACCTTGGCCGCCTGATCCGGAGCCCCGTGGTGGCACGGGCGGACCAGGGGCGCGCCATGTCGGCCATCCTCGACGCAATGGGGTCGGACCCGCTGGTACGGAACTTCGTCGGCGTCCTGGCGAGGAATCGCCGACTGGGGGCGCTGCCGGCCATTGTTCGCCGGTTCCGGGCCCTGGCGGCCGAGCGCCGGGGCGAGGTCGAGGCGGTCGCCGAAACTGCCATCGACCTTGACGCCGCCGCGACAGGCCGCATCCGCGACGCCCTGGCCGACGCACTCGGACGTCGCGTGGCGCTCCGCACCGAGGTCGACCGCGAACTGCTGGGCGGCCTGGTGGTGCGGGTGGGTTCAATCCGGGTCGACGGCTCGCTCCGAACCCAACTCCAGTCGCTTGCCCATGTCATGAAGGGAGCCGCGTAGATGGATCTTCGCGCATCCGAGATCTCCTCGATCCTCAAGCAGCAGATCGAGGATTTCGAGACCGGCGCCGAAGTCGCCGAAGTCGGTGAAGTGATTGCGGTCGGGGACGGCATCGCCCGGATCTACGGTCTGGACGAGGTCATGGCCGGCGAGCTGGTGGAGTTTCCCGGCAACATCGTCGGCATGGCGCTCAACCTCGAAGCCGACAACGTCGGCGTGGTCATCTTCGGTGACGACCGCTCGATCCGCGAGGGCGACACGGTCAAGCGTACTGGGCGAATCGTGGACGCCCCAGTCGGTCCCAACATGCTCGGCCGGGTGGTCGACTCGCTCGGCAACCCGATCGACGGCGGGTCCGACATCGAGGCCACCGAACGGCGTTCGGTTGACGTTCGGGCGCCCGGAATCATCGCGCGGCAGTCGGTCTTCGAGCCGATGCAGACCGGGCTCAAGGCGATCGATTCACTGGTCCCGATCGGCCGCGGTCAGCGCGAGCTCATCATCGGGGACCGCCAGACCGGGAAGACCGCGCTCGCGGTCGACACCATCATCAACCAGCGGGACATCAATGCGCGCGGCCCCGTCGAGAAGCACCTCAAGTGCATCTACGTCGCGATCGGGCAGAAACGATCGACAGTGGCTCAGGTGGTGCGCACCCTGCAGGACGCGGGTGCCATGGACTACACCTGCGTCGTGGCCGCGACGGCGTCGGAACCCGCCCCTCTCCAGTACCTGGCCCCCTACACTGGCTGCACGATCGGCGAATGGTTCCGCGACAACCGGCAACACGCCCTCATCATCTACGACGACCTGTCCAAGCAGGCGGTCGCCTACCGGCAGATGTCGCTGCTCCTGCGCCGCCCGCCGGGGCGCGAGGCCTATCCCGGCGACGTGTTCTACCTGCATTCCCGGCTGCTGGAGCGCGCGGCCAAGCTCTCCGACGCGGAGGGCGGGGGATCGCTGACGGCGCTGCCGATCATCGAGACGCAGGCGAACGACGTGTCCGCCTACATCCCCACCAACGTGATCTCGATCACGGACGGCCAGATCTTCCTCGAGACCGATCTCTTCTACCAGGGCATCCGGCCGGCCATCAACGTCGGCCTGTCCGTGAGCCGAGTCGGCTCCGCCGCCCAGGTCAAGGCCATGAAGACGGTGGCCGGCACCATCAAGCTCGAGCTGGCCCAGTACCGCGAGATGGCGGCGTTTGCCCAGTTCGGCTCGGACCTCGATGCCTCGACGCAGCGGCTCCTCAAGCGGGGTGCCCGCCTCACCGAACTGCTGAAGCAGGGGCAGTACACGCCGCTGCCCGTGGAGGAGCAGGTCTGCGTGATCTTCGCCGGGGTGAACGGCTACTGTGACGCGATCGAGACCGACCAGATCCAGAAGTTCGAGGAAGGATTGCTGGCCCTGCTGCGGAACGAGCACGGCGACCTCCTGGCCGCGATCCGCGACGACGGGGAGATTTCGGACGACACCGACGCCAAGCTCCGCGGCGCCCTCGACCGGTTTGTCGCGAGCTTCGGCTAGGACACTTCGGGAAAGCCGCCGGCCATGTCGAGCCTCAAGGAACTCCGGACCCGGATCAGCAGCGTCCGGTCCACCCGGAAGATCACGCAGGCGATGAAGATGGTGGCGGCATCAAAGCTGCGCCGGGCGCAGGAGCGCGCCGAGCGCGCCCGGCCGTACGCGGCCGGGATGGAGGCGATGGTGGCGCGGCTGGCGGGGACGGTCGCGCCAGAGGACGCCCCGGCGCTGCTGGCCGGGACGGGCCGCAACCAGGCGTGCCTGCTGCTGGTGATCACGGCCGACCGCGGCCTGTGCGGCGCCTTCAACTCGAGCGTGGTCCGGGCGGCGCGGCGGAAGATCGCGGCGCTCGCCGAGGATTCCATTGAAGCCAAGATTTTCTGTGTGGGCCGCAAAGGCTACGACCTGCTGCGCCGCACGCACGGCCAGCGGATCGTGGGGCACCGGCTGTTGCCGCCGGGCCGCGACCTGCCGTTCGCCGAGGCCGAGGCGGTCGCGGAGGAAATTCTCGGCCTGTTCGCAGACGACGGGTTCGATACCTGCACGATGCACTACAACCGGTTCCGCTCGGCGATGTCGCAGGTCGTCACCGAGACGCAGATCATTCCGCGGGCGGCCCCGGAGTCGGACGAGCCGGCGGCGGAGCCGGACGCCGGTGCGCTGCACGAGTTCGAGCCCGGCGAGGACGAGCTGCTCGCTGACCTGCTGCCGCGCAACCTCGCCGTACAGATCCACGGCGCGTTCCTTGAGAGCGCCGCCGGCGAGCAGGGCGCGCGCATGACGGCGATGGAGAACGCCACCCGGAACGCCGGTGACATGATCGGCCGGCTGGAGCTGTCGTACAACCGGCAACGCCAGGCGGCCATTACCAAGGAGCTCATCGAGATCATCTCGGGCTCGGAAGCATTGTAGGAGCCGGACGGGCTTCGGGAGACACTACGCATGACGACAGAGAATGTCGGCCACGTCACCCAGGTGGTGGGGCCGGTTGTCGATGTTCACTTCCCGGGCGAACTGCCCGAGATCCTGAACGCCCTCCACGTCGACCGCGACGAGGGTCGGCTGGTCCTCGAGGTGGCCCAGCACCTTGGCGAGCACTCGGTGCGGGCCGTGGCCATGGGGGCCACGGAGGGACTGGTGCGGGGCCTGCCGGTGCGGGACGCGCGCGAGCCGATCCAGGTCCCGGTCGGCCTGGAAACGCTGGGCCGGATCGTGAATGTGGTCGGCGAACCGGTCGACGAGGGCGAGCCGGTGAAGACGGAGAAGGTCTACCCGATCCACCGCCCGGCGCCGCCCTTTACCGAGCAGTCGACGGAAACCGAGATCATGGTGACCGGCATCAAGGTCGTCGACCTGCTAGCCCCATACGCCAAGGGCGGGAAGGTCGGCCTGTTCGGCGGCGCCGGCGTCGGCAAGACCGTCATCATCATGGAGCTCATCAACAACGTGGCTAAGGGCCACGGCGGCTACTCGGTCTTTGCCGGCGTCGGCGAGCGCACGCGCGAGGGCAACGACCTCTACCACGAGATGCTGGAATCCGGCGTCATCACGCCCGAAGGCACAGGCTCCAAGGTCGCGCTGGTCTACGGGCAGATGAACGAACCGCCGGGCGCCCGCGCCAGGGTTGGCCTTACCGGCCTCACCCTGGCGGAGTACTTCCGCGATGACGAGGGCCAGGACGTGCTCTTCTTCGTCGACAACATCTTCCGCTTCACGCAGGCTGGCTCCGAGGTGTCCGCGCTGCTCGGGCGCATTCCCAGCGCGGTCGGCTACCAGCCCACGCTCGCGACCGACATGGGCGGCCTGCAGGAACGGATCACGTCGACCCGCAAGGGCTCGATCACGAGCGTGCAGGCGATCTACGTGCCGGCCGACGACCTGACGGACCCGGCGCCGGCGACGTCGTTCAGCCACCTGGACGCCACCACGGTGCTGTCGCGGCAGATCGCGGAGCAGGGCATCTACCCGGCCGTCGACCCGCTGGATTCGACGTCACGGATCCTGGATCCCCGGATCCTCGGCGACGAGCACTACGACGTGGCGCGCCGGGTCCAGGCCACGCTCCAGAAGTACAAGTCGCTGCTCGACATCATCGCCATCCTGGGCATGGACGAGCTGTCCGAGGAGGACCGTCTCGTGGTCGACCGGGCCCGGAAGATCCAGCGTTTCCTCTCGCAGCCGTTCCACGTGGCCGAAGTGTTCACGGGCACGCCGGGCACGTTCGTGGAGCTCGCCGACACGATCAAGGGTTTCAAGGGCCTCGTGGACGGCGAGTACGATCACCTGCCGGAGGCCGCGTTCTACATGGTCGGCACGATCGAGGAGGCCGTGGAGAAGGCCAAGCGCATGGCGGCGGAGGCCGCCTGACATGGCGGACGCGCCGCTGATCGATCTCGAGCTGATCACGCCTGAGGCGACGCTGCTGGCGGCCACGCCCGAGATGGTGGTGGTGCCCGGGTCGGAGGGCGAGTTCGGCGTGCTCCGGGATCATGCGCCGATCCTGTCGGCCCTGCGGCCGGGGACGGTGCAGGTGCATGCGACGTTCGACTCCGAGCCGGAGTGCTACTTCGTCACCGGCGGATTCTCGGAGGCGGGACCGGAGCACTGTCTGATCCTGGCGGACGAGGCGGTCGCGGTGTCCGACATCGATGCGGCGGCGGCGGACCGGGCGGTCGCCGATGCGGAAGCCGCCCTTCGCGACGCGGAGAGCGGCCCGGACGAGGCGGCGCGCGACCGGGCCGAACAAGCGCTCGAGGTGGCGACGGCGAGGCGCGCAGCAGCCGGCTGAACCTATTGAGGGGAAGTGGGCCGTTCGCCTGCGCGGGCTCGGCGTCCCAAAGCCACTTCAGACCGCGATGGCACACCGCTCGGGTTCAGGCGCCGGCTGTCGATCGCTCCCGCGCCATTGACCGAATCATGGTTCGGATGCCCTCACGGTTTCGCTTAGGGCAAGGAATGTTCCGCTGATCTTGCCGATGCTGCCGTCGCTTTCCTCGAAGTCCGCACCGCTGAACCCTGCCACCAGGCGGGGGTGGCCGGACGCGTCGGGAATGTTGGAAAACGTCCCGCCCCAGTACCCCTCGGACTGCGTGATGGTTCGTTCAGAGTGTCGCACCGTGACGTCGTCGTAGACGAACGTGCCGTCCGGGTTGAAGGCCGTTTCGCCGAAGTGCAGCTCATAGCCGGCGCCAATACTCTGCGTGTCGCGCAATTCGTCTCCGAGGAAAATGCCGAAATGCGCCCGGCGGGTGACGAGATCGCCTGAACAGCCGATGCAGGCGCTCATGGTAGCGTCGGCGAAGTCCGTCAAAATCGTGATTACGCCTTCGTACTCGTCGATCACGTAGGCGCCTTCATCCTCTCCCCAGTCACTTCCCGCAACATACGCGTAGAGCCCGCCAGCTTGGCCGGTATAGGTCGCCTGTCCATCGAGCGGCAAATCGGGAGGTGACGAGGGGTCCATCTCAGGGCCGTCCACGATGGCGTATTGCACGGAATCCCTGAACGACAGTTCCGGTAGGTGTTGACCAGGGAACTGCGCCCACCAGCCGGCCATCAGGTAGTCGGCCGGGTTTTCGGGGTCCCAGCTCACGAGCGCATAGACCACCGACGTGCCGCGCTTCACGTCCTTGATAAACGTCCAGTCCCGTGCCCGGTGGCCGGGAATTGGCGTGTTGCCGGGCTGGGTCGCAACGGCATCGTCGACCGTGTTGACGGACGCCTCGCTGCCGTCTGGGAGCTGGAGGAACACCCGCAGGCTCGGGCCAGAGAATTCCGAGTTTCTTTCGAAATTGATGCCGTCCTGGTCAGGCGGCGGCGGTGAGGCACCGATCCCCGCGCAGGCGCTGGCCGTTAGCACCAGGATGACAGCGAGCAGGTTCGCCACTGGTTTCACGGTGCCGGTGCCCCAATGGTCGCCCCACGTGGACGTGCCACGGCATCGTTTCGGCGCCGGCGACGGCGTCCCGGCAGGAACGATGTCAACGAGATCTCGCGGGGAGTCATGACTACCTGCAGCGAAATCCGGGAAGCGGACAAGGGCCGCAGGCCAGGCAGGGCAACCGACCAAGCGGACGTGTGCTGGTGGCACCTATCGTTGTGCCGTCGTTAACAAGAATGATCTCAGCTCCCGTCCGGGGTTGCGGCCACGGATGCAGCATAATCATATTGAGACGCAGTCTAAAGCATGATTCACGCATATCTGCGTAGTATCATGGTGGTGTGCGTAACGCATAGTTGATATGCGTAGCCAGTCGTTTTTGTGCGCAGCAAGTAGTCTGTCGGGAGACGCGCGCGTCAATGCGCATGACGGGGCCGCGGGAAGCACGGCGCTGGCGCGGCGGCATCCGGAACCGAAGGGAAAGCAGGAAGTCGGTCGTTCAGCGCCGCCGAAGCTCGTCGCCTTCCGTCACGCGGAAACGCTGCGGAACGAACCGTGGACGTCCTGAACAGGAGACCGGTGCGCGAACATTGCAGCGGCTCGATGGGACACGTCGATAATGGTCGCAGCGGCCACGGTGGGCTTCTGGTCGGCCCATTTCGAGCGTCAGGCCGGACAGCTAGTCACCGCGACTGCGTGGCGCCGGTTGGCCGCGACCAGCCGCATCTGCCACAGGACAATTGGAACTGGCTCATGGCCGCCGCTCTGCAACACGCTACGGAGCAGTGCTTTGATATGTTGGGCTTCTTGACCCGGCGATCGGAACCCGCACCACGGTTCCGGACGGGTTCCCGAAGGTGAGCGGCAAGTGTTGCCGCTCCGACTGCGTCACGGATACCAGACCATTTGCATTGCCCGATCGTTCGAAGGATGTGAAAGGTGTCGGGAGCGGCTTCCGCGGGCCGGTCATCATCCCCGACTGTCGACCAAGTCGTCGTCACCAACCATCGGGACACATTCTCCGGCCTCTCGGATTTTTCGACCCCACGCAATGGGCGGCTCCAAGTGATAAGGGCGTTGCGCTTCGCCGTGCTTGCGGCATCCACAGCCCTCGCCCTCGTTATCCCTTCCGGCATGGTCCACGCACAGGATGCCGGCAAGGAGCCGTTCCGCGCGGTCGAGCGCGGCGAGCTCGGATTCGGCGCGCCAGGGGAAGCGCGCGTCATGTCGGCGGCAGAGCGCGCCAACCTGCGAGGCGGCCCCGGCACCGGCGACGGAACGGTCGGGCGGCTGGAGGCCCGAGAGAGAGACGTTGTCAGCGGTGAGGCGGGCGACCGGACGAGGATTCGAGGGGCGGGTGGCGGTGCGGCCTTGGTACTCGCGCGACTGCTGACCAAGACCGGTCCGTCCGACGACCGGGAGATTTCCGGGGCAGCCGCCTGCAGGCAATCGGTCGACGGGCCGGAGAATGCCCGTCGCGCTGTGTGGCGGTTGCAGCGGTGGCGACCGGGTGCGAGCCATGTCAGGTTCAAGGACTATCTGGGAACGGCCTTTGCCGTCGGTCCCGATCGTTTCGTCACCAGCTTCCACGTCCTGTTCGACAGCTACGCACGGGGTGACTTCCGCGGCCGCCTGTACCTTTTTCGAAAGGGAAATCCCCCGCTCGTCGAGGTGTCGCAGATTGGCCGTGTCAGCATCACGCGTGACCTGGCTGAGTTCCGAACGGCGGTACCTGTCGAAGACTATTTGGACGTGCGCTGCTGGTCCGAACCGCAAGGGGAGCTCACGGCGTTGGGCTATCGCAACGGGATCCTGTCGGCAGGGTCGTCAGTACGGCCGTCAGGCGCCGCGTACGAAGATGGCGATCGATTTGCCTTTGCGGTTCCGTCGTCGCGGTTTCCGCATCTCATCGGCATGAGCGGAGGACCGATCCTGAACGACAACGGGCTGGTGGGGGTCACGTTCCTGGGAGCCAGCAATGTCGTCTACGGAATCAAGACCAAGTACGTGCAGCAACTTCTCGCCGGCGATCTGGGTACCGACTGCTCCAACGCGCGCGACTTGCGGCGCTGTTTCCAGGAGGAGGCGCATCGGGTGCGCGCGCTGGCCCTGCAGGGCGATCCCTGGGCGCAGTACGAGATGGGGACAGTCCTGAAGAGCACCGTCCGTCGGATCGATTCGTCGCTCGGGCACGACGTGGAGGCCTTGCTGGAGGCAGCCGAAGGCGGGTTCTGGCGAGCCCAGGTGGAACTGGTGGACATGTACGTGGCGGGCCTCAGGGTCAACCGGAACATCCCGGAGGCGTTCCGGATTCTTCGTGACCTGGCGTCACGAAACGACATTCCCTCCATGTATGACATGGGCCGCTGGCACTACTACGGATGGGCTACACCTGCGGACAGGGTTCTGGCCCGGCGGTGGCTGGACGAGGCCGCGCAGCATGACTTTGGTCCGGCGAAGACGTTTCTCAGGCAGAAGTACTAGTGGGCTCTCGCAGACGGTGCGGAAGGCCGGCAAGCCGTGCCGGCGGTGCCACGGTCGGCTCCGGAGTGGTGAAGTCGCTAGCCGTTGTTCGGTTGACGCTCCCGGATGACCGGCAGTTTCAGGAAATGGCTCAACATCAACCTCATCGCACCGAAGACGGGTCCACTGCGGCGTGTCCCGTTCGCCAAAGCCGGTGACAAGTACGGCGTGGCCGCAGGGCGCCGCGCCGCCACATCGAGCCGTCGCGAAGCCGAGTCCACTGCGAACCCCCGTCATTCTGCGAACACGCTCCATGCGAACGCGCAGCCACGCCCGGACCCTCAACTGATTCAGGTACCGTCACCGGGATTACCGTAGCTTGAGCGTATCGCCATTGACGAAATCAGTATCCTTTCCGTAAACGCCTCCGTGAAACTGCTCAAACGCGGTCGATGCGGCGGTACCGGGTCGCCGGGTGCGCACTCCGGACGCACGGCTACCGGGTGATGTCGGATCAAGGAAGCCGCCGCCCGCGCTTCCCCACCCGACCGACGAGGGAGGCAACCCGATGACCACGTCCGGCGCACCCGCGAGGGAGATCCAGGCGCTGCGCGAACGCATCTCCGCTCTCAGCGCGGCGATTCTGCGTATCAATGCGAGCCTCGACGTCACCACGGTCCTGCAGGAGGCGGTCGACAGCGCTCGCGCGCTCACCGGCGCACGCTACGGCCTGATCACGACCGTGGACGACTCCGGCACGGTCACGGAGTTCGTCTCCTCCGGTCTCAAGAAGGAGGAGCTCCAGCAGCTCACCGAGTGGCCGGACGGGCCGAAGCTCTACGCGCACTTCCGGGACCTGCCCGGGCCGATCCGGCTGACGAATCTCCCGGATTTCGTCCAGTCACTCGGGTTCTCCCCGGACCTGATGCGGTCGAACACGTTTCAGGGCACGCCCATGCGTCACCGCGGCGCGGACGTCGGCAACTTCTTCCTTGCCGAAAAGGAAGGGGCGCCGGCGTTCACCGACGAAGACGAGGAGGTGCTGGTCCTGTTCGCCTCGCAGGCGGCGACGGCCATCGTCAATGCCCGCACCCACCGCGACGAACAGCGCGCCCGCGCCGACCTCGAGGCGCTGGTCGAGACCTCGCCGGTCGGCGTCGTGGTGTTCGACGCCCAGACCGGTCAACCGGTGCTGATCAACCGGGAGGCGCGGCGCATCGTCGAGCACCTGCGCATGCCGGGCCGGCCGGTGGAAGACCTGCTGGGCGTGATCACCTTCCGTCGCGGCGACGGCCGTGAAGTGTCCCTGAGCGAGTTCTCGTTCGCCCAGCAGCTCCGCATCGGCGAGACGGTGCGCGCCGAGGAGATCGTGCTCTCGGTCCCGGACGGGCGCAGCGTCTCGATGCTGGTCAATGGGACGCCGATCCATGCCGAGGACGGCACCGTGGCGTCGATGGTCGTGACCATGCAAGACCTGGCGCCGTTCAAAGAGCTGGAACGCCTGCGCGCCGACTTCCTCGGCATGGTGAGCCACGAATTGCGGGCGCCGCTCACAGCCATCAAGGGTTCGGCCGCCACCCTGCTGGAAGAGGCGTCGGAGCTGGACGGCGCCGAGATGCACGAGTTCCATCGCATCATCCACGAGCAGGCAGGACACATGCGTGGCCTCATCGGCGCCCTGCTGGATGCGGGGCGCATCGAGGCGGGCACGCTCTCGGTGTCGCCGGAACCCTCCGAAGTGGCGGCGCTGGCGGACCGGGCGCGGAACACGTTCCTCTCGGGCGGCGGTCGGCACACGGTGCTCATGGACCTGCCCGAAGGCCTGCCCGGGGTGATGGCCGACCGGCGGCGTGTCGTGCAGGTGTTGAACAACCTGCTGTCCAACGCCGCCCGACAGTCTCCGGAATCGGCGCCGATCCGGATTTCGGCCGCGCGCGAGGGGGTGCACGTCGCGGTCTCGGTTGCCGACAAAGGAAGGGGCATCGCGCCCGAGCAGCTGCCCCATCTCTTCCGCAAGTACGCCGACCCCGGCGGCACGCGCACGACTGCGGGAACCGGCCTCGGGCTGGTCATCTGCAAGGGGCTGGTGGAGGCCCATGGCGGCCGCATCCGGGCGGAGAGCGACGGTTCCGGCCAGGGCAGCCGCTTCACGTTCACGCTGCCGGTGGTCGATGACGTTCAGGCGAGCGAGGCCGCCCGGGTCGCGGGGCGCGCCGTGGCGCCGGCGCCGCGGGCCCCTGCCCGCATCCTCGTCGTGGATGACGACCCGGAGACGCTCCGCTTCGTGCGCGACGCACTCAGCGCGGCGGACTACGCCCCGCTCGTGACGGGCGACCACGCGGACCTCGCGCAGATCATCCGCACGGAGCACCCGAGCCTGGTCCTGCTCGACCTCATGCTTCCCGGGACCGACGGTATCGCGCTGATGCAGGGCGTCCCGGAACTCGCCGAACTGCCAGTCGTGTTCATCTCCGGTTACGGCCGCGACGAAACCGTGGCCAGGGCCCTTGAGGCGGGTGCCATCGACTACATCGTCAAGCCCTTCTCGCGGACCGAGCTGGTGGCCAGGGTGGCCGCCGCGCTTCGCCGCACCGAACGGCCCGACCCGTTCGTGCTTGGCGCGCTTGCCATCGACTACGCCGCGCGCCGCGTCGCGGTAGCCGACCGCGAGGTGGCCCTCACCGCCACGGAATACGAGTTGCTGCGCGTGCTCTCGCTGAGCGCGGGGCGCGTGGTCACCTACGAGACGCTGATGCGCCAGGTCTGGCGGAACGGGCGCGAGGGGGCCGACATCAATCTCGTGCGCAACTTCGTCAAGAAAGTTCGGGCGAAGCTGGGCGAGGACGCGGCGGACCCTACCTGGATCTTCAACGTGCGGGGCGTCGGCTACCGGATGGCAGGGCCCGACGGCCGCTGACATCGCAGCGCTGCCGCTGCACGGCGGCGGCGGGCGAGCGCGGAACGCCGCGCCGCCGTCCCCCCGCTCCGGATCCGGACGTCCCGGTGCCGGTGGCCCGGGGCGCCGTACTGCCGGTGCCTCGGGCGAGGCGCGCCGTGCAGCCCGCGTCCCTTCGGTGAAGCTTCTTCCAGCCGTCCGCCAGGGTGACGGTCCGCCCGCCACCGCTCCCCGGTCCGCCGGCATACCCGATGCACCGACCGCATGGCTCCACCTGCGAGGATGAGGCAGCTCGCGAACGTCTGGCAGGCCATCGCCGCACGGGGCGTTCAGGCAGGCGCCTTGACCGGCTTCGTCCCGGCGGGCCGGCATCAAGATCAGGTGCGATGCCGCATCGTCACA
>VXPW01000099.1:5479-26200 GCA_009839325.1 Rhodospirillales bacterium | reverse complement strand
CCCCCCCCAGACGCGCCACCCGCCCCCCCCCGACCCCCCCCCCCGGCCGGGCCCCCGTCCGCCCGCCCGCGGCATCACGCATATACGAGAAGGCCCGCCTGGCGTCGGGGGACACGGCGAGGATGCGTTCCCTGTCCGCCAACTTGAGAACGAACTGGTCAGCACAGTAGTCGAGGCTGACGACGCGGGCCGGAGCACCCGCCGGCTCCGAATTCCGTGCCGCCGGACATGCATCGCCGGCGGTGAGGCAGAAAGCCGCGAAAACGGTGAGCCGCCCCAGCATCGGTCGAACTCAGTACTGCAGCCGCATCCCCAGCCAGCCGGAAAGGCCCGGCGTCCCGTACCCGGAAATCTGCTGGTAGTCCGTGTCGAACAGGTTCTCGGCGCGACCGAACAGCTGCACGCGTTCGCTCAGCTGATAGCTGCCGACCACGTCGACCCGGGTCCAGGCCTCAAGGCCCGGACCATCACTGAGGTTGTCGCGTTCCCGGCCGTTGTACCGCACGAGTACCGTGCCCGTGAACCTGCCCGCAGGCCGGATCCGAAAGGTCAGGTCGCCGGAGTGCCGGGGGAGGCGCTGCAATCTCTCCCCGGTGCCGCTCCTCGCGTCGATGTAGGCGTAGTTCACCGTCACCGCCAGCCAGTCGCTGACGCGGTAGCTGCCGAAGACCTCAATCCCCCTGGATCGCACCTCGGCCAGGTTCTCGAACAGGCAGTTGCCCAAGTTGTAGTCGATCAGTCCCTTGGTCCGCTGGTCGAAATAGGCGGCGCCGGCGTCCATGCGGTCGTTCAGCGCCTGCCATTCGGCACCAATGTCAAATGCTTCCGATGTAGACGCCCGCAGGGCGGGCGCGGGCTGGGACCCGGCGTCTTCGTCTCCCCCACAGAAATGACGGTACGGCTGCGCGATCTGGTCGAGCGTCGGCGCCTTGAAGCCTTCACCCCAACTGGCCCGCAGCGTGACTGAATCCGCAAGGCGCCATGATCCAGCCAACCGAGCGGTGGTTTCCGAACCGAACTGCGCGTGATCGTCCCTGCGCACGCCCCCCGTCAGCAGCCCGGTCTCACCCAGCCGGGCTTCATACAACACGAAATAGCCGTCGAGAGATCCTTGCTCGCCGTCGGCCATGGTTTCCTCGCGTTCGGCACCGAACGCAAGCACGTTTTCGGCATCGAATGCGTACGTACCCTGATACCGGTAGCTCCGGCGATCACCGTCGGCCGTGAAGCTGCTGGTACCGTCCGAGAAGTTCTCTCTCTCGATCTCGGAATAGCCGGCAAAGAACGTATTCTCCAGCCGCTCGCCGACCGTGGGCATTCTGAGTCGAACATTGGCGGCCAACTCGGTCGTCTTGCTGAGCAGATCCGCATCCCCGAAGACCCACTCGCCGTGCTCGTTCCTCGCGCGACCGTCGAATTCGGCCTCCGCGTCGGTCCGGAACACGCTCGCATCCAGGCGCATGTCGGCCGGGAGCATGACCCCGCCACGGCCCGAAAACACCAGCGACCGGTAGCCGTCGTCCTCGACGTTGCCGTCAGCAGCGTCAGCCTTGGAAATCCCCGCGGAACGGGTCCGGGTCATGCCGATCCGGAAGTCACCCCGTTCGTGCACGTGCCCGAAGGACGCGCCGCCACGGAACGTGTCGAACGACCCGTAGCCGGCGAAGGCGCTCCCGCCCGATGGCCGCCGCTGGCGCTTCGTGATCACCGACACCACGCCGCCCACCGCGTCGGTTCCCCAGAACGTCGATTGCGGGCCTTTCAGGATTTCGATGCGCTCGATGTTCGCCGTGTCCAGGCGCCCGAAATTGAAGCCGCCCCCGGGGGAGGACGGATCGTTCACCGGCATTCCATCAATCAGGACGAGCGTCTGATCGCTCTCGGCTCCCCGGATCCGCACGCTGGCCTCGCCGCCAAAACCGCCATTGGAATTGATCGTGACGCCAGGCGCTGCCGCAATGGCGTCAAGCGCAAAGTCGAAACCGAGCTCCTCGATGTCCCTGCTCGTGATGACCGTGAGGCTGGAGCCGACTTCCGCGGCCGTTTGGCCCAGCTTCGACCCCTCGACCACGATACGGTCGAGCCGGGTCTCCTCGGCATCCGCCAGCGCCAGAACGGGCGCGAGGATGGTGGCAACCGCCACCGCGACAATTTTCCGGTTGCACATGTGCCTGATCCCGCCACACCTCTCCGTCCGGAGAAGAGGCATGCCTCGTAACGACGTGCGGCCCCGCCAGCAGCGGCGCGGACGGCCGCGCAACTGAATGCCGTTACAGGGGAAAGGCGACTACCTGCGCTTTCCCGCCCGCTGAGGCTGATCCCGGCCCCCGGACGAACGACGCGATGGCAGGTCTCCTGGCTTGCCGATCCTCGCTCCTGGCCGCCTTCCCAGGGATTGCTCCCCAGTGGCACGATTGGCCGTCGGCTCCCGGCTCACAGTTACGGGCACAGCGCCGGATTTGCACCGGCTTCCCTCTTGGGCCCCGCTGAGCGAGGCACCATCTGCGACCGTTATCGTTGGGCGGGCACTGGCTTGTCAACCCGGACGCGGCCGGATTTCAGAAATCGATGCCCCGCTGCGCCTTGATTCCAGCGGCAAACGGATGCTTGACCTCCCGCATTTCGCTGACGAGGTCGGCGTACTCGCAAATCTCCGAACTGGCATCCCGCCCGGTCAGGATGACGCTGGTCCGCTCGGAGCGGGCGACCAGCCCGTCCAGCACCGTGCGGCCGCTTAGGTACTCGTAGCGCAATGCGATGTTGATCTCGTCCAGGACGACCAGGTCGTAGCCGCCGCCTGTCAACATGGCAAGAGCGCGGGCAAACGCGGTTTCGGCTGCGGCCACGTCACGGTCGCGGTCCTGGGTGTCCCACGTGAAGCCTTCGCCCATGGTGTACCAGTCGACCTGATCCGGGAACTTCGCGAAAAACCGCCGCTCCCCGGTAGTCCAGTTGCCCTTGATGAACTGGACGACGCCGACTTTCCTGCCCCAGCCCAGCGCGCGTGCGATCACGCCGAACGCTGAACTCGACTTGCCCTTGCCGTTGCCCGTATAGACCAGGACCAGCCCTCGGCCGGGGTTCCGCGCCGCGGCAGACTTGCGCCGCTGCTTCGCCTGTAACGCCTTCATCCGCGCGACGTGGGCCTCGTTGGTTTCCATGGCTCCCGCTCGCTATCCGTACTCGGGGCCGGCGACCAGTTCTCCGAAGGCGACCGGTGTCCGGAAGCTCTCCATCGTGTCGCCGCCGGCGAGCGCAGCCTTGATCACGCCGGAATGCGTGACGATCAGGGTCTGCGTCCCGGAGGCGGCATAGCTGGACAGCGCCTCCCGGGTCCGATCGCGCAGCTCCGCCACACTCTCGCCGCCATGGGGGCGCGCATGGAGGAAATCGAGCGTCCACGCACGAACTTCCCGACGCGGGATGTCGCTCCACCGCAGGCCTTCCCAACGGCCGAAATCCATTTCCTGGAACCGGGCGTCGACAGCGGGCTGCAGTCCGCGCGCAGCGGCGATATGCGAGGCGAGACGGCGGCACCGGCGCAGCGGACTCGTCACGATCCGCTCGATCGACGGCAGCGAAGCCAATATCGCCGTGGCCTCGGCGGAGAAACTGGCCGCAACGTCGAGATCGGTGCGGCCGTAGCAGACACCGTCAGCCACCTCCGGTCGCGTGTGTCGAACGAGCATCAGGCCCAAGCCGCCAACCCCAGGTAGACGCCGACCTCGCCGACCTGCTGCACGGCGCCCAGCGTATCCCCTGTGTGCCCTCCCAGCGTCGGCCGAACCAGCGCGAGCACGAACAGATGGCCGATGGCCAGGCCGGCCACGGCCCCAAGCGCCGCGCCGATCGCAAGCCAGCCGCCGAGTCCAGCGACCACGATGAGTCCCGTGCCGCCGGCAACCAGAAGTCCCGGCGCCGACACCCTGTGCGCCGCAGGTCCCGGGGTATTCCCGACGTATCGGCTCGTGGCGATGACGAGCACCGCGGACAGCCGCGACAATCCATGGGCTGCCACCAGCGCGACACAGGCCGTCTCGACGTCAAGCTGCGAGAGAGCCGAGAGCTTCAGGGCCAACACGAGGATCAGGGCCAGCACGCCGTAGACCCCCAGCCGACTGTCCTTCATGATCGCCAGGGCTTGCTCGCGCGGGCGGGTCCGTCCGATCCCGTCAAAGGTGTCGGCGAGGCCGTCTTCATGGAGCCCTCCCGTCACCAGCAGGCCCGCGACGACGGCCAATATGACGCTCGGCACACCGGGCCACACCAACGCGGCGACCCAGTACACGGCTGCCGACAGGCCGCCGATCATGACTCCGACCAGCGGGTAGTAGCGAACCGCAGCCGCTTCGCGCTGCGGCGAGTAGCTGTCGCCGACCGGTACTGGCAGTCGTGTCAGGAACTGGACGGCAAGTCCGAAGGTCGCGAGCTCAGCGCGCATGCGGACCGCTCACTCCGGCGTCACCAAAACTGGCCATCTCCCGCATCATGGTTGCGGCTGCCCTGACTATGGGCCAGGCCAGCAGCGCTCCCGTGCCCTCGCCGAGACGCATGCCCAGATCCAGCAGGGGCTCGCCGTCGAGCGCATTCAGCACAACCTGGTGCCCCCTTTCTGCTGACCGGTGAGCGTAGATGAAGGCTTCGTTGGAACCCGGTTCAAGCTCTCGAGCGCAGAGTGCCGCCACGGTCGCGATGAAACCGTCGACAATTACCAGCTTGCCAGACCGAGCCGCGCCAAGCATTGCGCCGGTCATCATGGCAATCTCGAAGCCGCCGTACTCGTTCAGCGCACGCTCTGCACCCAGGCGGGTTTCGGTCCGCTCCGCGGCAGCCGCCAATGCTTGCCGCTTGCGCATGACGCCGGCCTCGTCCAGTCCCGTGCCGGGGCCCACGAGATCGTCGACGGCGATCCCCAACGTCTTGGCCGCCACGAGACTCGCGGACGAGGTATTGCCGATTCCCATCTCGCCGAAACAGGCGACCTCGTGGGTGCCTTCCGCCCCGAGAGTCCGCCCGGTCTGCAGCCCGGAGCCAAGGCTCTCGGCGGACATGGCCGCTTCCACCAAGGCGTTCGCCGTCCCGCAGCCCAACCGCCTGGAGAGCAGGGCGGGATGCCTGATCGGAACCCCCGCCACGCCGGCATCGACGATCACGAGTTCGGCGCCCAGCGCGGTTGCGAACGCATTGGCAGCCGCTCCGCCGGCCAGAAAATTGAGGACCATCTGGCGGGTCACGGCCTGCGGGTAGGCGGAAACGCCAGCCTTCGCCAGGCCGTGGTCTGCGGCAAAGAGCGTAAGCCTGCAGCGCTCGGCGCGCGGTTTCAGCGAGCGCTGGAAGCGGGCGATCCGTGCAGCCAGCGCCTCGATCTTCCCAAGGGCGCCCAAGGGCTTTGTCTTGGCATCGATCGCGGCTTGCACGGATTCCCCGAAGCGATCTTGCTCGCTGCTCGGCCGGTCATCGCTCAGCTCTGCACGATTGCCGGGCCCGTGTGCCGGCACGTCTTGCGCCATGTCAGCCCGCTCTGTCGCTGCCACCGGAAACCGGAGCATAGCTTCATGCCGCGCGGTTCCGGTTGCGCCGCCGGGTCATCCGCATCCACGGCACCGGTTCGCGCCCGGTCCTCCGTGCGCAGTCCTGGGCGGCGAATGCCCGGGCGGGGAAGGTGGCTCCTGCACGCGGCACGGAGGCGCCCCGGCCACCCCGGCGGGCGAGCAAGCGACCGCGGCCACCGAACCTTGGCGAAGTGGCCCGCTACGGGCGCTCCGAAAACCTGTTGCGGTCGGTCTCGGCACTCGATCGGAGGCCATGGGGAAGAGAGCCCAGGCCCCGTCGATGGCATTCAGCTCGCCCGATACCGCGCCCGCATGGCCGGACGGTCCCTGCGCGTCGCAGCCGGATCAGTTGGGCTCGTCGATCGAGGCGGCGTCGCCCGCCACCGTGCTCCTGTGCATGACCCGGATGTACTCGCCTTCCGGCCATTCCTTGCCGCGGTGCATGACCCGGCGGTTGTCCCAGAGGACCACGTCGCCCTCGGTCCAGGTGTGCGAGTAGACCCGCTCGGGCAGGACGCACCAGTCGATCAGCTCGTCGAGCAGTTCCCGACTGCGCTCCTCTTCCCAGCCTTCGATGTACGCCGCATGCGACCCCACGTAGAAATTGCGGCGCCCCGTCCCCGGATGGCGGCGAATGAGGCGCTGCCGCGACCCCGGCAGCGTCGACTTCTCGGACTCGTTGAAGATGTCGCCGGTGTTCCGCATCCGCGAGTAGATGATGCTGTGCGCACAGATCTCGTCCACGAGATCTTCCTTGTCGATGCCGTGTTTGCCGCCCGTCCAGGTGTCATACCCGGCGCGGGAGTCCGCAAACTCCGTACCGCCGCCTTCCCCGGGGAGAATGCGCGCCGACAGGATGGAAAACTTGGCCGGCACGGTCTTGAAGGAACTGTCGGAATGCCATGACCGGTTGCCGCGGTCGTAGACGACTTTCCTGCTGTCGGCCGCGTGGCACTGCCCGCTGGCGTCCATGTTCCCGAGATGGGCAATCTCGGGCGAGAAACCGTGCGCAACGCTGTCTTCCAGAATTGTGGTCTCGAGCGGGCCGAGGCGACGACTGAACGCCAGCTGCGTGGAATCGTCCATGATCTGGTCGGGAACCACCAGCACCGCATACCGGTTCGCGGCGGCCTCGAACTCCGCAAAGGTGTCGTCATCCATGGAGCCGAGATCGACGCCGGTAACCCGCGCGCCGAACTCGATCGAAGAAAGAAGGGGTTGAACCTGCATGGCGCGGAGCATCGTTCAACGCCGTGAGCGGGTCAACTGACACCTGCCGGTGACATTTCCGCCAATCCGGCGCTGCGACGCTGACCCGCCATATGGTCAAAATACGGTCCAGGACCACAAGATGATGTGCTGATGCGGCCGCAGTGGTATATTTGCGGCAGTCTCCACGGAGTGCCTCCGGTGCGATTGACGCGCGTCGCCCTGACCGGGTTCAAGTCCTTCGTCGAAGAGACGACGTTCGAAATTGGCCCCGGCATGACCGGTGTCGTGGGCCCGAACGGCTGCGGCAAGTCCAATCTGGTCGAGGCCCTTCGCTGGGCGATGGGGGAACACGCTCCCCGCAGCGTGCGGGCGGCCGAAATGGACGACGTCATCTTCGACGGAACCGCAGCCCGTCCCGCCCGGAACCTCGCCGAAATCCGGATCGTTATCGACAACGAGGACCGGAGCGCCCCGCCCGCCTTCAATGACTCGGACACGATCGAGATCTGCCGCCGCATTCGGCGAGGCCAGGGCTCCTCCTTCTTCGTCAACCAGCGCGAAGTACGCGCCCGGGATGTCCAGTTGCTGTTTGCCGACAGCGCGCTCGGCGCCCGCTCGCATGCAATCGTGGCGCAAGGGCATGTCGACGCGATCATTCACGCCAAGCCGGCGGAACGCCGGCGGCTGCTGGAAGAGGCCGCAGGAATCGTGGGTGTGCATTCCCGGCGGCATGAGGCCGAACTTCGACTCCGGTCCACCGAAGAAAACCTCACCCGCGTGGACGACCTGCTGGGCGCCCAGCAGGCGCGGCTAGCCGTGCTTCGGCGACAGGCCCGCCAGGCCGCGCGGTACCGCTCGGTTTCCGACCGATTGCGAACCGCTGACGCCAGACTCTCCCTCCATCGCTGGCGGGCGGCGCAGGAAGAGGGCGAGGCGGCGCGTTCGGAGCTCGATGGCGCCAGGCAGAACGTCACGGCGGCCGCGGCCGCGGCCGCCGAGGAGAGCGCGCGGCAAGCTTCCCTGCAGGACGAATTGCCGGAGCTGCTGGAGGCGGAGTCGAAGGCGAGCGCCGCTGTCCAGCGAATTGCGCACGAGCGAGCTCTCCTCAACCGCGAACTCGACGACGTTGCCGGTCGTCGCCGGCAGCTCGAGACCGAGCGCGGGCAAACGCGAAACGACCTGACCCGCGAACAGGAGAACCTGAGCGACATTGCCCGCGAGCAGGCGACGCTTCGGGATGAGCAGGAAACGATCGAGGCCGAGACCCGGGGCCAGGCCGAGACCCGCGCTGATCTTGAATCGAGCCTCGCCGCGGCCAGGACCGTCCTGGAGACCGCGCAAGCGGCGCAGGCCGAAGCAGACCGGGCCCTTACGCGGGCCGAAGCGCAGGCGGCGGCCCTGGCCCAGGACGTCGACGAAAAGGCTGGCGCACTCGACCGGTTGGACGGCCGTATCGCCGCGACCGAAGCGGCGCTCCAGGACCTGGCGGTAGGGGACCAGACGCCACTTGGCGACCCCGATGCGCTCGAGGCCGATGTTCGTGCCGTCGACGCACGCGCCGACGCCGCGGAGGCCGACGAGACCGCGGCACGAAGCCGGCTTGCCGAAACCGAGAAGACGGGCGAGGCCGCTGCCGAATCCCTGGCGACAGCAAGGGCCGAACTGGTCGCAGCCGATCGCCGCCTCGATCCGCTCCGTGCCGAACGTGACACTCTCGCCATCCAGCTCGAAGCGAGCGGCAAGCGCACGCTGGCCCAGTTGGTGAAGATTCAGCCCGGTTTCGAACGTGCCGCCGCCGCCGCACTCGGTGACGACCTGGAGGCCGACCCCGCTGGTGGCCCGGTGACCTGGCACGATCTGGGGGAACTCGGCGCCAGCGCCCTGCCGACCGGCAGCGTGCCGCTATCCGAATACGTCAGCGGCCCGGCGGCCTTGCAGCGACGGCTCGCTTTCACGGGCGTCGTCGACGATGACGCGGGCGACGCCCTTCAAGGGGAACTCGTTCCCGGTCAGCGGCTGGTTGACCGCACCGGCGCTCTCTGGCGGTGGGACGGGTACACGCACTCCTCCGGCGAGACGACTCCGGTGTCCCGCCGGTTCCAGCAGAAGAACCGGTTCGACCAGCTGGCCCGCGCAATCGACGCCGCCGAGCAGCAACGCGCGGAGGCAGAGGCCCGCGCGAGCGCCGCCGAGGAGCATGCCCGGGTCGCCGATGCCGGGACGGCCGAGGCTCGGGCGGCCCTGAACCGCGCCGTCGAGACCCGGCAGGTGGCGGAACTGGAACGCAAGGCCGCGCGCGACCGCCATGCCGCCGCACTCGCCGCCAGCGTCGAGGTTCGAGCCAGGCAGGCGTCGCTCGGCGAAGCGCACGCCCGCCTGACCGAAGAACGCGCGCTGCACCAGCAATCGCTCGACGACGCCCGCGCGGCAGCCGGCGGCTACTCCGAGGCAGCGCCGCTGGCTCAGGCCGCGGAAGAACGACAACACGAAACCGAGACCGCACTCACGGAATTCAATCGGGCCCTGGAGTCCCACACCCGCATGCAGGAGGCGGAAACCCATCGGCACCAGCGCCTCGAGACCGTGCGCCAGCAGTGGCAGAACTGGGAGCGCAGGAGGGCGGCGACCGAGCAGCACCAGGTGGAGCTTCGTCGGCGTCTCGACGAACTTGACGGACAGGTTGCGGCGCTGGAGCTGAAACCGCAGGAACTCGAGAAGCAGCTGGAAGGGCTTGTCGATCACCTGGCGGAGGCAGAGAGCCGGCAACAGGCCGCGGCGGATGCGCGCGTCTCGCGCGAATCGGCTCTCCGCGAGGCCAACCAGGCCGTCGCGGACGCCAACAACCGACAGGCCGAGACCCGGGAGGCGATGGCCCGGGCCGAGGGTGCCTGCAAGCAGGTAGAGGAACGCCTGACCGGCGAACGCGAACGGATTCGAGAACGCCTGGGCGCCACGCCCGATCAGCTTTCCGAACTCGCCGGTCTCAAGGAAGGTGAAACGCTTGCGCCCCGCGATCAGCTCGAACGCACGCTGGAGCGGCTCCACCGCGAACGCGACAACGTGGGTTCGGTCAACCTGCGCGCCGAAGCAGAGGCCGACGAGGCCGCGGCAGAAATCGACAAGCTTTCCGAGAGCCGCTCAGAGCTGGTCCAGGCCGTGGAGAAGCTGCGAAGCGCGATCAACCGGCTGAACCGCGAAGCCAGAGGGCGTCTGCGAAACACGTTCGGCACGGTTGACCAGCACTTTCAATCCGTGTTCAAGACCCTGTTCCAGGGCGGCGAAGCGCGTCTCGAACTCGTCGATTCGGAAGATCCGCTTGAGGCGGGGCTGGAGATCGTGGCGAGCCCGCCCGGCAAGCAGCTCCAGAAGATCTCCCTGCTGTCGGGCGGGGAGAAGGCGTTGGCTGCCTTGTCCCTGATCTTCGCCATGTTCCTGACGCGGCCCGCCCCTCTCTGCGTCCTGGACGAAGTCGACGCCGCGCTGGACGACAGCAACGTCGAGCGATTCTGCGCGTTGCTCACCGAGATCGCGAAGGCTTCGAACACCCGGCTGCTGGTGGTCACGCACCACCCGTTCACCATGACCCAGATGGATCGCCTGTACGGGGTGACCATGCAGGAGCCCGGCGTCTCGACGATGGTCTCAGTGGATCTCGCGCATGCGGAAGGACTGCGCGAGGCCAGCTGAGTTCGTCGACCTCACCGGCGTCGGCCGGCTACCCGCCGCGTTGGATCTGCTTTCAGGACAAAGGCGCTGCGCCCTCGCGCCCGACCCCAAGTGGGATTTCCGGGGACGATTCCCGGCGGCAGCGCCGCCGGCAGGCCGCCCTGTCGGCCTTGCAGCTCAGTCGCCGGGCGGAAGCAGGGCCTTGGCAATGGCCGCCCACTCTTCGTCCAGCGGCGCCGAGCAGACGGGCTGGCCAGCGCGGCGGTACCAGTACGCCGCATTGGACAAGTCGCCCTCGATCCGATGCAGATGGGCGTGAATCCACGCCCCGTCGCTGCCCAGCCCCGACTGCACCAATCGGTGCGCGGCGTCCCATTCGTCGTTGGCAATCCGCCACAGTGCCTCGAGAGATGGTGACAGACCTGCGGGAGGCGTTGCCTCGCGGAGCGTTTCGCGGAATTCGTCCAGGGTCATCGGTCATCTCCCCATGGGGCCAGCATAGGTTTGCGAGTAGCGCGCTACCGCTTGGGGAAACGCTTGTGCCGACATCCGGTGACCTCCGGCGACGGGCGGTCTCGAACGAATGGCCGACCGCGCTCATCGCACCTCTGACCGGAACGGGCGCCGGCACCCGGGGCAGCCGGCGACTGCAGGGCGCGCGGTCAGGTGCCGACCGCCTCCGCCCGACTGCCGGAAGAAAAATGCTCGATGGAATTGGCGTAGAAGGCAAGCACATCCAGGGCGTCGTCGCTCGCCCGGTAGAGCCCGTCCGACGTCGTCACCAGATGCCGGAGCGTGAGCATGCGCAGGCCGACCGTGACCGCGTAGTCGCGGTCGGCGCGCGGGATGTGAACGTACGCTTCACGACGCTCCAGTTCCTCGATCAGGCGATGCGCATGCGCCTTGATTTCCAGTTCGCTCATCGCCTTGGCCGGATTCCGCACAAACACCGTCGCGACGGCGGCAACCGGTGTCACGGGAATGCAACGAGCGACCGCTTCCAGCAATTGCGCTCCCAGCACCTGGAGCGCCGCCTCCCCGGCGTCCGCATCGCCGGATCGAAAGTCGACTCCGTGCTCGCGGACATAGGAACGCATGGACAGCGGCTGCCCGAAGCTCAGGCACGCGTAGCCAAATCGATACCAACGCCCGCTCAGCATGAGCCAGACATTGTGCGCGATCCACGTCACGACCGTGCTGAAGATGAAGCCCCGGGTCCGTCGCACAGCGTTGGGATCGAGCGTGCGGACCAATGAACGATCCTCGAGGACGCGGTCGTAGTTGATACCGACAGGCACGAAGACCAGGTCGCGGTCGCCTTCCGGATCGAACTCCGACACCATGTACTTGATCAGCCCGAGTTTCGGCGTGCGGAGGCGCCCGTCGCGGGTCAGTCCTCCTTCCGGAAATACCGCCTGCGCCATCCCGCCGGCGGTTGCGAACTGAACGTATCGGGCGAGAACCTTCCGGTAGAGACTGTTCCCCGAGCCCCGCCGGACGAAGTACGCCCCCAGCGTCCGAATCAGCGTCTGCAGCGGCCAGATCCGCGCCCATTCGCCAACGGCGTAGCTCAGCGCCGACCGGTTGACCACCATGTAGGCGAGGATCAGGTAATCCATGTTGCTGCGGTGGTTGATGACGAACACGATGCTGGAATTGTGATCGATCGTGGCCAGCGCCTGTTCGTTGGTGGACCCGAGCCGCACGCGGTACAACAGCCGAATGAGCCGCCGGGCCAGGTAGTGGCCGATGCGGAAATACGCGTAGGCATTGAACGACGGCACGATTTCCCGGGCGTACCGGGCCGCCTCCGCCATCAGCACGTCCCTCGGGGTTCCCGTCGCGGACGACTGCCGGTCGACGGCTTCCAGCACTTCGGGGTCGTAGGTCAGGCGATCGATGAGGACCTGGCGCTTGGTTCTCGCGAAGCGGGGAATCTCGAACTGCAGGCGCTCATTGAGGTCTTCGATCACGCGATTGAGGCGGCGGCGTACAAACCAGCGAACGCTTGGCACCAGCATGCGGTCAATGATCGACCAGACCGCGAGTACTGCCCCCGCGACGACCAGCCAAAGCGGGAGCGTCACGGCGTCATCGGCAATCATTCGGCGCCGGGAATCCGACGGGCCTGATCGAACGCATCCGCTTCTCCGGCGGGTTCCTCCGGCCAGCATGCCATAACGAATTGGCGGAGACCTGATCCTGTCCACCCGGCCAGCCGCGGTGGCACGGCGCGAACCTCCTCACGTCTTCCGCACTCCCGTTGCGTTCTGGGCTCCCCGACAAGGCCGCAGGCCGGACGTCGGGAGTGCCTGGTGCGGATGCAGTCGGCAAGTGGCACCGTCCGTCTACCCCTCCGGTGGATGGCCGGGCCATCGCCGGTACAGTCGTCGGATCACGGCCGCCACGCGAGGTGCCTTCGGTGATGGAAATTCGGCGCGGCGGGCTGGAGGATCCGCTAGTACAGGACCTCCTTCGGACCCACCTTCGTCAGGCCCGCTCCGAAACCGCGCCCGGCAGCGCCCATGCGCTGGATCTTCAAGACCTGCATGCGCCGGACATCGACTTCTGGTCGATATGGCGAGAGGACGAACTGCTTGCGATCGGGGCGATGAAGCGGTTGTCCGGCGACCACTTCGAGATCAAGTCGATGCACACGGCGATCGCCAGCCGGCGCACCGGCGTCGGCAGCGCCATGCTGCTGCATATCATCGAGGCCGCACGTCAACGCGGCGCGCGGCGGCTCAGCCTCGAAACCGGCTCGTGGTCGTACTTTGAGCCTGCGCGCGCGCTCTACCGGAAACACGGGTTCGTCGAGTGCGAGCCCTTCGCCGCATACGTTCCCGACCGGAACAGCGTCTTCATGACTCTCGCGCTGGAACCCTGATACGGGACCTCCGCACCCCGACCGACGACGACGCCGGACGGCGCCCCCGGTTCGCGATTGCCGGGCTGGCCGCCGGCTTGCCGGTGGCCAACGGCTCAGACCTGGCCCGAACGCCCGCGGGGCATGCGGCGTCGCGACCGCGCAGCGCGGGCTCGCGCACTCGCTACTCCCGGCATATTGCGGGTAGTCTCTGCTCCACCGCGTTCTCGTTGGAATTCCGCCCGTGACAGACCTACACCCTTGGCTCAACGCCTACCCTGATCACGTGTCCTGGGAAGCAGAATTGTCAGGACGCCCCGTCTCCGCGCTGCTCGACGACTCGGTGGCCAGATTTCCTACCCACGAATGTATGGATTTCCTGGGCAAGACCTACACGTATGCCCAACTCGGTGAACTGGTCGAACGGGCCGCTGCCGGGTTCCGGGCGCTGGGCGTGGAGAAGGGCGTGAAGGTCGGCCTGTTCCTACCGAACTGCCCACAGTTCGTCATCGCCTATTTCGGCGTCCTGCGCACGGGCGGAACTGTCGTGAACTACAGCCCCCTGTATGCCGAGGAGGACCTGGTTCGGCAGATCGAGGACTCCGGTACCACCATCATGGTGACACTGAGCCTCAAGGCCCTGTACCCGAAGATGGCGGCGGCGATGAAGAAGAGCGGCGTCCGGAAGCTCGTCGTCGGCGATCTGCAGGATGTCCTGCCGTTCCCGAAGAATCTCCTGTTCCCCCTGTTCAAACGCTCCGAGATCGCCGACGTCGCCGATGACGACACGCATGTCACCTTCCGCGAACTCGTTGCGCCGCGGGCGCCGTGCCCGCCCGTCGACATTCAGCCCGATCAGGACATCGCCGTCCTCCAGTACACCGGCGGCACTACCGGCGTCTCGAAAGGCGCCATGCTGACGCACGCGAACATCTACACCAACATCCAGCAGGCCCTGCTCTGGAACCAGGAGGTCCAGCCCGGCCACGAGCGCATGATGGGCGTGCTCCCCTTCTTCCATGTGTTCGCCATGACGGTCGTCATGGGGCTGACATTGGCCGTGGGCGGCTCGATCGTCATGCATCCGCGGTTCGAACTCGAAGCCGTCCTCAAGGACATCGTGAAGAAGAAGCCGACCCTGTTCCCCGGTGTGCCGACGATGTACATGGCCATCATCAACCATCCGAACATCGGGCGCTTCGATCTCACCTCCATCAAGACCTGCATGGCAGGCGGCGCGCCGTTGCCGATGGAAGTCAAGCAGCGGTTCGAGAAACTCTCCGGCTGCTCGCTGGTCGAGGGCTACGGCCTCACGGAATGCTCACCGATGGCCACCGCGAATCCGATCGGCGCTCCGGGCAAGGAAGGGTCGGTCGGGATGCCGCTCCCGGCCACCACCATCACGATCGTCGACAAGGAGGATCCGCAGACCCTGCTGCCGCTGGGCGAACCCGGGGAGATCTGCATTTCCGGCCCGCAGGTCATGATGGGCTACTGGGGGCGCGAAGAGGCCACCGCCGAGACCATCGTCGAGGGCCGGCTCCGCACTGGAGACGTTGGTTATCTCGATGAAGAGGGCTATCTGTTCATCATCGACCGGATGAAGGACTTGGTCCTGGTGAGCGGGTTCAACGTGTTCCCGCGCAACGTGGAGGAAGGGATCTACCGCCACCCGGCGGTGGACGAGGTCACGGTGATAGGCGTGCCCGACGACTACACCGGCGAAGCCGTCAAGGCATTCATCAAGCTCAAGGACGGAAGCAGCCTCGACGCCGACGAACTCCGGGCGTTCCTCAAGGACAAGGTCGGCCGGCACGAGATGCCGAAACACATCGAGTTCCGTGACGAACTGCCGAAGACCATGATCGGGAAGCTCTCCAAGAAGGAACTGGTCGCCGAGGAGGCGGCCCGGCGCGCATGACCGTCGACGGGGAGCCGACCGCCGCGCGACCGCGCCTGCTGACCGCCGGTTTCCGCCGAGGCAGGCTCCCGCCTGACGTTGATCAGCTCTCCGCCGGTTCCGGCGGACGCGACACCAGCACGCCGTCGTCGGTCAGCTTCCGCACCTCGTCCGTCCCATAGCCCAACTCAGCGAGAATGTCGGCGTTGTCGGCACCGAGAAACGGGGCCATGCGACGGATGGTCGCGGGAGTCTCCTCGAAGCGGGCGGCCGGCCTCGGCTGACGCACGGGACCCAGGACCGGATCCTCGTGCACTTCGATGATCCGGTTCTGCTCGACCTGATCGTTCTCGAGCACGTCCATCCGACTCAAGATGGGCGCGCACGGGACCTGGCGCTCCTGGAGCCGTTCGATCAGCTCACCCGAGGCATGCTTGGCGATCTCCTCGGCTGTGATTTCGCGGCGTTCCGCCGCATTCCGGAAACGGGCGCCCGGCGTGCGGAAGCGCTCGTCCTCGACCAGATCGGGACGCCCAAGCGCGTTGCACATGCCGAGCCATTCGGCGTCGGTCACGGCGCCGGCCGTGATGTACCCGTCCTGCGTCCGGTAGATCAGGTCGAGCCCCATCTGCCCACGGGCCGGGTCACCCTCGCGTCCCACGTAGTTGAGCGCGGACATGCTCTCGGGCCAGAGATACGCCACCATGGTGTCGAGCATCGAGAGCCGCACGTGCTGCGCACGACCGGTGCGTTCGCGGGCAAGCAGGGCGGCGGTAATTGCCTGCGCCGCGGTGACGGCCGTGGTCTTGTCCGGCACGATCGTGCGCACCATCCGGGGCGTCCCGGTCTTGCGATCGGATTGAATCTCGGCAAGGCCGCACAGCGCCTGAATCACCGGGTCGTACACCCGCTGTTTCGAATAGGGCCCGCTTTCACCGAAGCCGCTGATCGAGACGTAGACGATGTCCGGCTGGATCGCCCGCACCGTTTCCTCGCCCAGTCCCATCCGCTCGATGGCGCCGGGACGGAAGTTCTGGACGAGGACGTCGGCCGTGCCCGCCAGTTTTCGGACCACGGCGAGACCTTCCGGCGCCTTGAGGTCGACAGCGAGCGATCGCTTGCTCCTGTTGCAGGACAGGAACGACGACGCCATGCCCCGGTTGTCGATGCCGACACCGCGCATCAGTTCGCCGCCCGGCGGCTCGATCTTGATGACGTCGGCGCCCTGATCCGCGAGCATCATGGTGGCCACCGGGCCCGAGACCATGGCCGTCAGGTCAAGAACGCGAAATCCGTCGAGGGGTCCCGTCATGCTGTCTTCTCGTTGTCAAACCGTTCTGGGAAATTGAGTCGGAGCGCCGTCCGGTAGGCCGGCCGGCGGGCCGTGAAGTCCCGATAGGCAACCAGCCGACCGGGCAGGTCGATGTCGTAGGCGATTGCCCAGTCGACGATAGTGGTCATCAGGACGTCGGCGATACTGAAGTCCTCCAGCAGGTAGCCGCCTCCGGCGGGAACCCGCTCGGCAACCGCCCCGACCTGCGTCGAGAAGTACTCGACTGCCGATTCGCACGCCTCGGGCGCTTCTCCGTAGATCTCGGGCAGATAGCGGTGCCGGCGCAAGAGGTAGAGGGAGTGCGCATCAAGCTCCATGCTGGCGAACGACACCCATTCGTCGAGACGGGCCTGAGCGCGCGGTTCTCGAGGAACGTAGAACCCGGGCGGCACCGGAAACGCCCGGGTGAGGTAGGCCACGATGGCACCGCTTTCCGACAGCACGAAGTCATCGTGCTGCAGGGTCGGGATCTTCCGCTTGGGATTGACGTGACCGTACTCCTCGGTCCGGGTCTCGCCGGTCCGGGAGCGAATCGACCGAACGGTGCACGGGATGCCCAGTTCAGCGATCGTCCAGTGGACCCGGAATGTCCGCGTGGACCCAATCCCCCAAACGGTAACTGCGTGATCGGTCACGCGTCGTCCGCATTCTCGAAACTGGCTTCCCACGCCTCATAGTCGAGATCGGGCTCGTGCACGGCCCGCTTTTGCGCGAGCTCACGGCCGCGCAGCAGCGCTACCAGTGATTCGTTGTACGGCACCGAAATCCCCAGCGCCTTGGCTTCCCGCACCAACGCGCCATTCAGCGTGTCGATCTCCGTCTTACGCCCCATGCGAACATGCTGCAGCATCGACGGGCGGTTCATCCGACGGCCGCCTGCGCAGACTCGCTTGATCAGTTCCGGGTCCGGAAGCGTGATGCCCTTCGCGTCCAGGACGGCCATGACTTCCTCGACGACGCGGACGCGATACTCCATGACGTCCGGGATGTCGACAAACTCGCCCGACCGCAGGCCGGTGACGGCGGCCACCGCATTCGACGAGCAATTCACGACGAACTTCTGCCAGATCTCGGCCATGATGTCGGGTGCCGGTTTCGAGGGGAAACCCGCGGCTTCCAGGGCCGCCAGGAACGCATCCACGCGCTGACTCGAACCGCCCTTGACCTCGCCGACCGAAGTCGGCCCGAGATGGGTCAGCGACACGTGTCCGGGACCGATCGTTGCCGCGCTGCACATGCTCGAGCCGCCGACCACACGCTCCTCGCCGACGACGTCCTGGAGGATCTCGACGTTGCCGATCCCGTTCTGGGAGGTGACGACGAAGCCGTCCGGCGACAGGATGTCGGCAATGGTGCGGGCCGCATCGCCGGTACCGTTCGTGTCCGTAAACATCAGTACGACATCGGCCGAGTGCCCCGCGCTCGGCTCGGTGGCGGCCTCAAGGCGCAAGCGATGCACCCCGTGCGCACCGTCGACCTGCAGGCCATCGCGATTGATGGCGTCGACGTGATCCTGCCACGTGTCGATCAGACTCACCCGGTTCCCGGCGGCCGCGAGCAGTCCACCGTAGGAGCCGCCCATGGCGCCCGCCCCCACTACTGTGATGTCCATGTTTCCCTCCCTGCGGGATTTCCGGGGCCGATCTTAGTCGGGTGGCCGCCGCGGCGTTTGGGATCGGCGGGAGCCGCCTGCGGCGGGCGTGTATGGTGTGCCGTTCTCCCTGACGGAAGCCCGCTCCGAACGGGCTGCGAATCCAGTGCCCAAGTTCCGCATCTTCTCCTATCTGCCCAACCCCAGGGTCTGGAAAGCCACGATCGCCGGGCGCATCGGCGGCGTGGACATCGAAGTGGTCGGCGACCGGCCCAAGGCGCTGGCCGATTGGCTCTGGGACTTCGACGCCCGCCCGCTGGCCGAGGCGGAGCGCGACCCCGACAGTCCGCACGCACGTACGGCTCGGCGCGGCTTCGGCGCCACGCTCTACAAGACCGATGCGTTCCTCGATGCGCATCCTTTCGGCACCGTGCCGGCGGCGTTCGATTCCACCGGCTCGGTCGGCATCTTCGAATCCAACAGCATCCTCCGTGCCGTGGCCCGGGCAGGCGATGCCGACCTGTACGGGGCCAACGATCTCGAGGCCTCGCGGATCGACAGCTTTCTCGACCAGAGCCTGGTGTTCGCCCGGGAAGCGCAGGTCTATCTCCTTGCCCTCCAGGCCCGCGACGTCAGTTCGGAGCTGTCGGAGCGGATGCGCGACGCATACGACTTCTACCTGGCCGGCATCGACGCGGCCACGACTCAAGCCCCCGCCGGCCTGGTGGGCGACAGACTGTCGGTTGCCGATATCGCGTTCGTCTGCGACCTCGCCCAGTTCCGACGGGAGCGCCGCTTCCATGACTGGCTCACGGAGCAGGGTCTCCGGCCCATTGTCCAGCCGGACGCCCATCCGAACGCTCTCGCCCACTTCCGCCGCCTCCTCGCCGAGCCGGCCATCGCTGCAGATCTCGCCGATTACGAAAATGGAGCTGGTTCATGACCCGTCCTGTCTGTCTTGTCACCGGTGTCGGCCCTGAACATGGCACCGGGGCGGAGATCGCCCGACGCTTCGCCGACGGCGGCTACGACGTCGCCATGCTGGCCCGCGATGCAGAGCGGCTTGCTCGCCTCGAAGGCGCCTACGAGAACGCGACAGCGTTTCCGTGCGACGTCGGTGATCTGGATGCGCTGACCGACACGATCGGCCGGGTCCGAACCGATCTGGGTGCGCCGAGCGTCTTCGTGCACAACGCCCCCCGCGCAACTCGCGGCCCGATCCTCGAACAGAACCCGGCGGATCTCGAGGCCAACTTCCGGGTCAACACCACGGCGCTCTTTGTGCTGGCGCGCGAGCTGATCCCGGCCATGCTCGATGCCGGCAAGGGCGCGATCATGGTCACCGGCAATACCTCCGCCACGCGGGGCAAGGCGCAGTGGGGCTTCTTCGCCTCAACCAAGGCGGCGCAGCGCATTCTGTCGGAATCGCTGGCCCGCGAGTTCGGTCCTCAGGGCATCCACGTCGCCTATTTCATCATCGACGCCATGATCGACACCCCGCGCACGCGGCCGTTGTTCGCGCCGGACAAGCCGGATGAGTTCTTCGCCAAGCCGACCGCGATTGCCGAAGAGATCTACCGGGTGGCGCACCAGGACCGCTCGGCCTGGTCATTCCAGGTGGAAATGCGCCCCTACTGCGAACAGTGGTGACCGGCTTGTCGATCGGGGTCGGGTCGGCGTGACCTGAGGACGGGGCAGTGACGGCCTCCCGCGCGACGCGGCCCATGCCGCTCAAGGATGTGGCCGAGGCGTTTGAACGGTTCGCCCGCGCCAATCCGTCGCCGCGCAGCGATCTCGAGTACACCAACACGTACACCCTGCTGGTGGCGGTGGTGCTCTCGGCGCAGGCGACCGACGCCGGCGTCAACCGGGCCACCGGGCCGCTCTTCCGGTCGGTCGACAATCCCGCCGCAATGGTCGCGTTTGGCGAGGAACGGCTGCGCGAGGCCATCCGGACCATCGGGCTTTACCGCAACAAGGCGAAGAACGTCATCGCGCTGTCCAGGCGGCTGGTCGATGAGTTCGGCGGCGAAGTGCCGGCTGACCGCGAACAGCTCGAAAGCCTGCCCGGAGTCGGCCGCAAGACCGCGAATGTCGTCCTCAACGTGGCGTTCGGCGAGCCCACGATGGCCGTCGACACGCACATCTTCCGGGTCTCCAACCGAACGGGACTGGCGCCCGGGCGGGATCCACTGGCGGTGGAAAAAGCACTGCTCAGGCGGATCCCGGAGGCGTACCGGCTGCACGCCCACCACTGGCTGATCCTGCATGGACGCTACACGTGCGTCGCCAGGAAGCCGAAATGCGCCCGGTGCCCGATACCAGACCTCTGCCGGTTTCCGGAGCGCACTGCCTGACGCCTCGCCTCACGGGTCGGCAGACGCGTCCGCCGTGCGAGCTTTGCCGAGCTCAACAGGGACGACGGCGCGCGGCCCGCATCGGCCTTGCAGCGATCGGCGGCCGAGCCGCGAACGGATCGCTCCCGATACCTACCCGCAGGTCCTGAGGCATGGGTACCTGCCGGCGGGGGCTCGGCAAAATGGCGAGCCGCGGTATGGTAGAAACGGCCTGGACACACGCGCGACAAGCCCGATGCCTGAT
>VXPW01000099.1:0-5379 GCA_009839325.1 Rhodospirillales bacterium | reverse complement strand
GCCGCGGTATGGTAGAAACGGCCTGGACACACGCGCGACAAGCCCGATGCCTGATCTCACCCGCCGCGAAGCGAAGCTCCTGGAAGCATTCGAGCAGCACGTCGAGCGGACGGGTGCCGTTCCTACGCGTTCAGAACTCCAAATCGCCATGGGCTGGGAGTCCCTGGGCACGGTCCAGTATTTCCTGAACCGCCTGACCAGCAAGGGAGCGATCGAGATCGTTCACGGCGAATCCAAGGGGGTTGGACTGGCGAGCCCGGTATCCGGGACTGACGACATTCCGATTATCGGCCGGATGGCCCCCGACGCGGACCTACTCGCCGAGGAGAACATCGAGGACACCGTCTCCGCATCGACGGCGGCCGCCCTGTTCCGGACACGGACGGACTTCTTGCTGCGGGTCCAGGACGATTCCATGGTAGGCGCCGGGATCCGCGCCGGCGATCTGGTCGCCGCCCAAAAGGCCTCGGACGCCCAGCATGGCAGCATGGTCGTGGCCTCCGTGGCCGGGGAAGCCTCCGTTCGCCGACTGCTCCGTGACAACGGGCACGCGGCACTGGTGCCCGATAACCCTGACTTTCAGCGCATTTCGTTCGGCGACGGCCAATTCGAAATCAAGGGAATCGTCGTCGGGTCCGTGCGGCACCGGGCATCGACATGACGGCTCGGGTCAGGCCGCGCTGGCGCCGGCTTGACCCGAAGAGAAACGCCTGAGCGGGTGACGGAACGCCCGGTAAGCGGCGTGCCGCGCTCGACGACCACCGTCCGGGCCACGACGGCATCCCGCATCCCTGAACGCGAACTCAGGCGTCGGCGCCGCCTGGATGGAACTCCAGCAGGGTCAGGCGCGCAGGCGGGAAACGGTCCACGTAGCAAGCGCCAGTATCGATCCAGGTCACCTTCCCGCGCGTCCTCGGCTGCCCGATCACGGTATGGCCGCAATACACGTGCCGGATCCGCTCGCCGACCTCCGGCACCGGCGCATCGTCCCGGATATGGGTGCGCGACCACAGCACTTCCGCCATCGCATCGCGATCACCCTGGTTCAGCGCATCGAGAAGGCCGTCCCATGTGCATCCGCGCGGTAGGTCAGCATGCACGATGCCGACCGGCCCGCGGGCGGTCTCGATCTCCATCGCGAACGGGAGGGCATGGCAGGCCTCGACAAAGGCATCCCGCCGCGCTGCCGGGACGTCGACCCACCATGTCCCGCCGTTCACGGCCCAGAGCGACCAACGCGTCGGATCCTCGTGGCAGTCCAGCAGCAGTTGCTCGTGGTTCCCGCGACAGGCATGAAACCAGGGGAGGTTCCACCACTCCAGCGCGTCCGCGGATGCCGGACCACGATCCACGATGTCGCCCACCGAGAACAGCCGGTCGCTGGCGACGTCGAACTGAACCTCGCTGAGCTTTGCTTCCAGCTCCGGAAACGTCCCGTGAATGTCGCCCACGACGAAGTCGCGGCCAGAGTCGTTCCGGGCGAACTTTTGGACCGGGGGCACGATCAGGGATCCGCCTTACGCCGTTGACTGCATGAGGGTACGGTAGAGCCGATGTGCCGACGGCATGGCCATCGGGTGGCGCGCCGGGTGGCCGGCGCCATTCCCCACCCTGTCCGCCTCCGTGCCGGGACACGCACCGAGGCTTCGCCGCCGCCGGCTCTCACGTGCCGTGCCGCGACAGGCCGCGTTCCACCACGTGTACCATCAAGGCAGTTCCGAAACTCGGCGCGAACAACGCCGAGAACGGAACCGTGAACGCACCCGCGATGAGCAATCCCGCCCCCCACATTTCCAGGAACCGGGAACGGCGAAGGGCCGCGGCCCGGTCCAGCGAACAGCGGCGCCCCGCCACCGCGTCGAAATACTCGCGTCCCAACAGGTAACCGAGAATCACGATCCACAGCGGGAACCAGACCGGCGTCCCGGCGAACAGCAGCCAGAGCGGAAACACCATCACGACGGTCACCATCGCCGTCACGCCGATCAGCCGCAATCCCGACCCGATCCCGGCCCACACGCCCATGTCCCGTGCCACCACGTGCGGATAGTGGGCCTGCTCTACGACGGCGGCGATCCGGTCGGTGAACAAGCCAGCTATCGTCGTGACGAGAGCAGGAAACAGCAGCGCCGTGATCAACAACGCGAGGGCGGCACCGACGCCGAAGACGAAATAGTCGACCAGCAGGTCGTCGAGCCAGCCGATTCCCGTGGAGAACGGCAGCAGCCAGAAAGCGAGCGCCGACCAGAACGCGGCCACGACGGCCGCGGCCACGAGCGCCGTGGCCAAGACCCAGACGAGCACCTGCCTCCGGAAGAGATCCCGGACCGCCGCGACGACTGCGCCCCCGAACGTCACCCGGTCGCAGGATCCCTGGGCACGCCGTCGGCAATCCCCGCCAGCTCCTCGAACCGATGCGCCCAGTAGAGGAGTCGTCCCTCGTGGCGCGCGGGCGCGATCACCTGCAGGCCCACCGGCAAGCCCGTCTCCGTGTAGCCGCAGGGAACCGAGAGCGCCGGGCAGTCCGTGAGCGAAATCGTGGCCGCCGTCATCAGCCAGCTCACGTAGTTGTCGAACTCGACCCCCGCGACCGAGCGCGGCCACGGAACATCCGCCGAGAACGGCGGGACCATCGCAACCGGCGCGAGCAATAGATCGTGATCGACGAAGAAGTCCTGTACTTCGGCCAGCATCCGGCCGCGCGCCAGCGCTGCCCGGCCCGCCTCCGCGCGTTCCAGGGCAAGGCCCCGCTCGATGTTCCAGCGCAGATCCGTCTTCAGCGAATCGCGGTGTGCTGCGTAGAGCGCGCCCTTGTCGGTCGCGAGCAGATCAGCACGGAGCGTCTGGAAGATGTCCTCGGCCTGCCGAAGATCCAGCTTCGCGGGCACCACCTCCGCACCGAGTTCGGCGAACCGCCCGGCCGCGCGCTCGGTGATGGCCGCCACCTCCGGATCGCACGGCAGGTAACCGAAGCCGGTGGTCCAGGCCACCCGCCGAAGCCGTGGCCGTGCCGGCCAGGCCTCCGGGTCAAGGGCCGCCGTGTACGTCGCCGGCCCGCCCGCCGGGTCCGGGGTACGCGGCCGCGACAGCGGATCACGGGGATCGAACCCCGCCATCGTGTCAAGGAACAGGGCGAGGTCGGCAATGTCGCGCGCCATGGGCCCGCTGATCATCAGGGAATCCCAGGCGAGGTCGCGCGGTCCGTGCGCGACGGTCCCCGAACTGCAGCGCAACCCGGTAACGGAGCAGAACGACGCCGGGTTCCGAAGACTGCCACCGAGATCGGACCCGGTTGCCAGCCAGGCCGAACCCGCCGCCAGCGCCGCCGCCGCACCGCCGGACGAACCGCCGACCGTCTTGGAGGGGTCCCAGGGATTGCGGGTGACGCCGAACACCGTGTTGAACGTCTGTGAGCCGGCGCCAAACTCCGGCGTGTTCGTTTTCCCCAGAATGATCCCGCCCATGCGCTCTATGCGTTCGACCACAATGTCGGAGCGCTCGGGGACGTGGTCTGCATACACGGGCGACCCGGACGTGGTGCGGACGCCTTCCACGTCCGTGAGGTCCTTGATCAGTACCGGCAAACCGTGCAGGTATCCCGGATCTTCCCGCCGGTCGGTCGGCAGGGAGCCGGGGGGGGGGCGGGGCCTGGGGGGGCGCGGGGGGGGCCCCCCGCGGGGGGCGGGCGCGGGGGGGCCGAGGCGGGCGGGCGGGGCGGGGGAGGCGGCGGGCGCGGGGCGGCCGCCCGGCGCCGCCCGCCGGGGGGCCGCGCGCGCCCCCCCCCCCCCCCGCGCCCGGTCCTCGCACAGCGTGGGCACCGCATTGATCGCCGGATCGGTCTCCCGAATGCGCTCGAGCGCGGCGTCAATCGCGGCGTCCGGAGTCACTTCACCGTTCCTGAGCGCCGCGACGACCGCGCGTGCGCTCATGCGAGCGAGTTCGTGCATGGTGTGTCTGTCCTCGTCCTTCCACCGAAGGTCCATCCGCCCAGTCCGGGGTCAGGACTTGTCGAAGGCATGCTAGCCGGGTGCAAGCGGAAGCGTCCCCCGACCCGATCTGACTTTGCAAGAGTCCGTCGTTGTGGCAATACTCGATGCCACGTTCGGAGGGTGACATGGAATCACCGCGTCTGCAGGCTTTCTTGATCTGTGACGGCGCCCTCCGCGACAAGACGAGCGGTAAGATTCAGATTACCGGCGTATTCGACCACATCGCCGTCAAGGAGCTCCCCGCGGTGCACCGCCACGCCACGGTCTACGTTCGTCTGGTATTGCCGCAGCAGATGCAGGGGGTCGAGATGGGCCTTGCCATCGTGACCCCTTCCGGCAAACGCGCCACCACGGAGACGCACAGCTACAACGCCTCGCCGGGCGGGGTCGTGGAAAGCACATCCAATCTCTCCGAGATTCAGCTCCCGGAGACCGGCACCTACCGGTTCGAGCTGCTGGTGAACGGCGAAACGCTGGCCGAATACGGCCTCGACGTGGTCCGGAACACTGCCGTTGATGCAGTCCCGGCCGGCGCCACAATTCACTGACGACCGCTTCGGGAGCCGTCGCCCACTCTATGGCCGCACCGGCCTCAGCCCGGGATGTGGTCGCCATCGGCAACGCGATCATGGATCTGGTTGCCGACGTCGACGACGACTTCGTTGCGCGGCACGGTTTCGAACGCGGGCGCATGATTCTCGGAAGCCAGCCGGACGCGCTGGCCGTTTCCGCCAAACTTCAGGCCGCCCACCAGGTGGCGGGCGGCTCGGCCGCCAACACGGCGGTCGGCGTGGCAGCGCTCGGCGGCACCGCCGCCTTCCTTGGAAGATGCGCTGACGACCCCATGGGGCGCGCGTTCCGGGACAGCCTGGAGGCAGCAGGGGTCGCGCATCCGATTGATTTTGGCCCCCCCGACCCACCGACCGGTCGATCGATCATTCTGGTGTCTCCCGACCACGAGCGCTCCATGATGACGTTTCCGGGGGCGGCCGCGACCCTCGCCAGGAACCATCTGACTCCCGCGCACGTGACGGATGGCGCCACGCTGTTCATCGAGGGTTACCTGTTCTATGCCGAGTGCACGGCGCAGGCGGCGTTGGCCGCGGCGGCGTGGGGCGATGCGCACGGGAGCACGGTCGCGTTGTCGCTGTCCGACCCCAACTGCGTTGAGCACAACCGGGAACAGCTGCTGGACCTGGTCCGCTCCCGAATCGACCTGCTGTTCGCCAACGAGGAAGAGGTCACGGGGCTCTATCGCACGCGCGACTTTCGTGAGGCGGCGGCCGCCGCCCCCGCCGGCCGGCGGCTCGCCATGCGCAGCCGCGGCGCCCCCGGCCCGGTCCTCGCCCAACGCCGCCGCGCGGGCTGCCGGGCCGACGCCCGGCGGGCC
>VXPW01000063.1 GCA_009839325.1 Rhodospirillales bacterium | reverse complement strand
CCGTCCGGAGTTGACCGACGTTGTGCGATGGAGAAGGCGGCACGGAAGAACAGGAACAATGCCGAAACGTCACCGGCATGACCTCCGAAACTCGGATTCAGGTCGTACGCCAGCCGCACTGCTGATTCATCTAGTCCCAGCCCCATCAGCCACGATCGTACTGACACATCGTGCACCGCGAACTCGGAATCGAGCCACCGTTCGGGGGCGGGCAGGGGGTTGTCCTGGACCGCTAGCGTGCGATGCAGGGTCCAGGGCATCTGATCCTTGAATGGGTCCGGGAAAACGTTGCGCGGATGCTCGGGCCATTCTGATTGCCGTATCAGTTCGCCGTCCAACACCAGGTCTTGTTCTCGGAAGAACGCCAGCATCGGGCTGACGTCCACCAGCTCGATGCCAACCCTCCTGCAAACGGAGTTGATCCGGTTGTAGCTCGCACCGATGTAGGTGCCGCCGGCTTCCTGGGAATGACCCAACTGGCGCATCGAGTGCACCCTGCCGCCAACCTGGTCACGGGCCTCCAGGACTTGCACCCGCGCACCGCCTTCCTGCAGGTGCAGTGCGGCATTGAGGCCGGCGAGCCCGGCACCGAGCACGACGACGTCTGTCTTGGTACGGCGGCTCATCGAAACCATCGAGGCCCCGGCAACGGACTACCGCACAACGCGGGGCGCGCCTTGCCAGGCCTGCCGGATGGGCAGCAGTTGGCGGGGCAGACGTCGTGGCTCGGTCCATGGCGGCCGAGTGCAATGCGCTCGGAATCCGTCTCGGACCGCTCCAGAAGGAGGTCACGAATCATGCCGACGAATGCCGGATGGGTACCCACGGTGCCGGCGCGGACCAGGTTGAGGCCGACCGCGTCGGCCGCGGCCTTGGCCTCCACGTCCAGGTCCAGCGTCACTTCCAGGTGGTCGCAAACGAAGCCGATCGGGGCGACTACGACGTCCCGCTCGCCACGTTTGCTTTCTTCCGCTACCGCATCACAGATGTCGGGTTCGAGCCATCGTTCGCCGCCGTACCTCGCGTTATTGCTCTGGTAAACGAGCCGCCATCGGCGCGGGTTACGGTCCCCTAGAGCCAGGGCCACCAGCCTGCAGGCTTCCCGAAGTTGGGCAACGTACGGGGCGTTTCGAGCTGCTGCTTCCGGCAGGCTGTGCGCGGTGAACAGAATCGGCGCCCTTGTCCTTCGCTCCTCCGGAAGTTCAGCGAGCGCGGAACGCACCTGGTCCGTGAACGCCGCAACAAAACCTGGATGGTTGTAGCCGTATCGAAGGCGATCGACGGTCGGAGCCTGCTGCAGACCGTCCGCGGCATGATGCAGGTCCTCTCGGTAGCGCCTGCAGCCGCTGTACGAGCCGAAGAGGCTGGTGACGAACGCGGCCGCGCGCTCGATTCCGTCAGCCGCCATCGCACGAAGGGTGTCCGGCAGCAACGGATGCCAGTTGCGGGTCCCCAGATAGACGGGTAGCGTGAGCCCGCGACGCTCGAGTTCGTCCTGCACCTCGCGCACCAGATCCCGGGTGTGCTTGGCAATCGGACTCACGCCGCCGAAGCGCCGGTACCGGTCATCGATCTTGCGTCTCGCCGAGTCGGAGAGTGTCAGGCCCTGGAGCACGTTATCGAGGAACGGCTCGACGTCGTCCATACCCTCCGGCCCGCCGAACGAAACGATCAGAAGTGCGTCGTACTGCCTCGCCGTTTGATCGGCGAACGGCGATTTGCTCACCCTGGGCTACCGCCGGGACTCGTGCCGCGTCCCTGCCAGGCGACGCGCCCGACAAAGAACGGACCCAGACTGTCCAGGTACTGCGACGTCTGCTCCGTCCCGCGCATGGCCTGCACGACGGCAGACAGCGGATGCAGCTCCGCGCCGACCAGTCCGACGACGAAATCGTTGTCGTTCTTGTCGAGACCGTGGCAGGCAAGTCGGATGTCGTGGGCCAGGCCGGCTGATCCAAAGCGGTGGCCGAGCGAACCATGTTCGGCGAGGATTTGCCGCTGATGGCCGGCTTCAAGCGCGGCGAATGCCTTGGCTCGCCGCAGTGGGTACCAGACTGCCCAGTGCAAATTCGGGTCCGTGATGCGGGAAATCGGCCGGGTGAAGAGCACATGCTCCAAGTCGGACTCGTAGCCGATGGAGTAGGTGCGGCCGAACATTTCGAACTCGTCCTTTCGGGTGAGTTTCGTAAATGGCGGGTTGTTCAGCAGGGAACGAAAGTCGGTCACGAAGTAATCGGGGTCTTCGTTCACGACGGCGAGCCCGATGCCGGTCGGGTCTCCGACCTCCAGGTACAGCGCTCCCGTCACGCCACTGTCCGTGAGCGCATCGATCACGGGAGCGGGATCGGTGCAGCCGCCGTAGGCCGTGAAGCGCATGAACAGCCGTCGGTCCAGGGAAACGGGCGTGGCCCCGCGCCTCCCCTTTTCGCTGATGTCGACGGGCTCAGGTCCGTACGAAGCACCCTGCTGCCGTCCTTGTGATTCGGTCATCGGCTGGCCTGCTCCAAACACGCTTGGGCCGGTGCGGTCAGCCGATCAGACCGTCGCGACGGACGCCTGCCCGGTTCCCCTGCGGCACGAGGACTCCGGCCCGTGGAAATCATCGGCGTCGCTCTTCGATCACTGCGCTTCCCGGTGAACGGCCTGGACAAGCGCTTCCACGCTTTCGACCGGCGTGTTCGGGAGCACCCCGTGGCCAAGGTTGACGATATGGCCGCGCGCGCGCACTTGGTCCAGCAGCGACTCCGCCGCCGCCCGCGTAGGTTCGGGACCCGCGGTCAGAATGGCTGGATCGATGTTGCCCTGCACCGCGCGCCGGTCGCCGTGGCGTTCCTGGAGCGCGCGGAGGTCGATCCGCCAATCCACGGCGAGTCCTTCCGCCGGCAGCCCGGCATAGGCCTCCACCAGATGAGGGGCATTGTTGACGAACAGGATTCGCGAGATTCCCGCTTCGCCCACAGCGTGCAGCATGGATTCAAGATGCGGCCTGACCAGACGCTCCCAGCTCGCGCGCGACAGCAGGCCAGCCCAGGAATCGAAGACCTGTATGGCGCTGACGCCAGCCTGCCCCTGGCGAATCAGGTAGGCGGCCATCAGGCGGGAGAGACGTTCTAGAAGCCGCTCCAGTGCTCGGGGCTGCTCCGCCGCAAACGCCCGGAGGCGCGGGAAATCCTTGACCCCCCGGCCCTCAACGAGATACGCGGCCAAGGTCCACGGGGCGCCGCAAAAGCCGAGGAGCGCGGTGTGTGCGGGCAACTCCCGTCGGACCAGCGCGATTGCCTCGATGACTTCGGGCGCGACTGACTTCGAATCGGCTTCCGGTAGGGCATCCACGGCGGCTGCGCTCCGGATGGGCTCGGCCACGACCGGTCCCGGCGCGAAATCGAACTCGATACCGAGGGCGGGGAGAGGACTCATGATGTCGGCGAAGATGATGGCCGCATCCAGCGGGAATCGACGGATCGGCTGCAGCGTGACCTCGGCTGCGAGTTCCGCGCTGCCGGCAAGTTCCTTGAAACCGTACCGCTCCCGCAGCTTGCGGTACTCGGGCAGATAACGACCGGCCTGACGGTTGATCCAAAGCGGTCGCCGCGGCGTCGGCTCGCGGTCAAGAGCGCGGTCGAACAGGGTCCGCGTTTCCGGGCTTATGCGCGCAGCCGCAGTACCGGTCACCGCGGGTCCTCCCGCCGAGGCCGCGCCCCCTCGCTCGTCGCGCCCGGTGCCGCAAACCCGGCGCTCACAGCCACTTCTCCCGAAGCGCGTCCCGGCAATGGTAGGTAATGATCAGGTCCGCACCGGCCCTGGCGATCGCCATGAGGTTCTCGCGCACGACCCGGGCTTCCTCCAGCCAGCCGCGTTCGGCGGCGGCCTTGACGGCGGAATACTCTCCGGAGACGTTGTACGCGGCGAGCGGCTTGGCCGTGGCCGAGCGCATGGCCGAGATCACGTCGAGATAGGGAAGCGCCGGCTTCACCATCAGCATGTCCGCGCCTTCCTGCTCGTCGAGTTCCGCCTCGCGGATCGCCTCCAGGGCGTTGCGGCAATCCATCTGGTAGCCCTGCCGGTCGCCTTCGGACGGTGTGGAATCGGCTGCCTCGCGAAAGGGCCCGTAGTACGCGGAAGCGTACTTGGCCGTATAGGCCAGGATCGCGACTCCCTGGTGTCCGTCGGCATCCAGCGCATCCCGGATGGCGCCCACCCGTCCGTCCATCATGTCCGAAGGGGCCACGATGTCGGCTCCGGCGCTGGCATGACTGAGCGCGGTGTCGACCAGGGGACGGAGCGAAAGGTCATTATCGACGTCGCCCCCTTCGATCAGTCCGCAATGGCCGTGGTCGGTGTATGCGCAGAGGCAGACGTCCGTCATGACCACGAGTTCGTCTCCGAACACATCTTTCAGTCGCTTGATCGCCCGCTGGACAGCGCCAGCGTCGTCAGCTGCTGCCCGCCCGTCGGGAGCCTTGGTTCCCGGCGAAGGTTGGCCGAAGAGCAGTACCGCGCGAATACCGAGAGCGAGATCCGATTCCACCTGTGGCAGAAGCCGCTCCACACCCATGCAGGAGATGCCCGGCATGGCGGACACGGGCTCTTCGGCCCCATCCGTCGGCAGGACGAAGTGCGGGAGTACGAACTGGTTGGGTGAGAGGTGCGTTTCAGCGACCAAGTCCCGGACAGCCCGGGTCCGGCGCAGGCGTCGCGGCCGGTCTCGGCCCGGAAGCGTGATGTTCAGTTCGCGCAATGCAGTGCCTCCATCAAGCCCGGCAGGCCGGGCCGGGTTGCTTCTCCGGTGACGTCGAGACCGGCAGCCCGTGCCGCCCGTGTCGTGGCCGGGCCGATCGTGAAGATATCTAGGGCCACGTCCAAACGTACCTGATTGCAGAAGCCGGTAACGGCGGACGGGCTGGCCAGGAACACGCTGCGCGCACCGAGCTCCGAGGCCGCCACTCGATCACTGCGGGGAGCGAGCGGGGATGTCCGGTAGAGCTCGATCCGCACGTAGATGCGTTCGGCGTCCTCCAGCGCGTCCTCCAGGGAGCGTCCAGCGTTCTGCGCGACCGCGATCAGCACCCGATCGTCGGGTTCCAGGCGCGGCACCAGCTCCATGGCCATCGCGGCAGCCGTTCCTCCGGTTCCAACCAGGTCCGCCGTGCGTCCGAGCCGGGCTCGCGCTTCCCGCCCCGTGGCAGGGCCGACGGTCGCCACCCTTATGGACGGCGCAAGCGGCGTGGGTCCCGGGTAAAGCCGTGCGAAGGCGTCCACGCCGCGCCCGGACGTGAACGCGATCCACTGGGCTCGCGCCACTTCCCGGGCCAGCTGCTCGCGGAGTTCTGCGGTCGCGATGTCGTGGCACCGGATACACGGAAAGACGACCGGGACCGCGCCGCGCCGCTCGATCTCAGCGGCCCAATCGGCACAGTCTTCCCGGGTTCGCGTGAGGAGAATCCGATGACGCGACGTCGGCTTCATGGTTTCGTCTCACCGGGCTTTGGCTGAAGTCCGATCATGGCGGTGTCGCAGCGACGCAGTCCCGTTCGGAACTGGTCAGGCCGTGGCCGGATCGCCGGCGCCGGTCGAACCCAGGAGTCGCCAGAGTTCACCCGCCACGTGGCTCGGCTCGGGCCCCCGGCCCGTCTCCACCCACACTCGCCCTTCCCGCTCCAGCATCGCATGCATGACGCAGTCTGTGCCCTCGGCGCGGCAATAGGCGCCGAACGCCAGCTCGCAGCCGCCTTCCAGCCGACCAAGCAGCAGCCGCTCGGCATCGATGGCTTCGCGGGTGGCAGGATGGTCGAGCGGTACCAGTGCCGCCCGCACGTCATCCCGGTCTTGCCGGCACTGCAGTGCCAACGCGCCCTGCGCTGGCGCCGGTACGAACCGCTCCGGGTCCAGGCGAACGGTGGCGACGCCGGTGAGGTCCAGGGCCGTCGGACTGGGCGAATGGCGGGCCCGGAGGCGGTCGAGGCCGGCCGTGGCCAGCACGATCGCATCATATGAGCCTTCCTGCAGGCGCCGGACTCGGGTGGGCACGTTGCCCCGCAGCGGCACGGGCCTGAGGTCTGCGCGAAGATGTTTCAGCCACGACTGTCGGCGCACCGAGGACGTTCCCACGCGGGCTCCGGCAGGTAGCGGGAGGAACCCGCCGTCGTGGTCTGCATGCCCGGTGCGAATGAGCAGACAATCTGCCGCATCGAGGCGCGCGGGCACGGCCGCGATGACCAGCTCGTCGGGATTGCCGGTGGGGACGTCCTTGTAGGAATGCACCGCGAGATCGATCGCGCCGTCCACCAGGGCCTGACTGATCTCCCGCACAAAAACGCCTTGGGGTCCGATGGCGGCGAAGACCGGTTCCCTGGACTGATCGCCCGCAGTCGTGATCGGCACCAGTTCGGCGGCGTGTCCGGCCGCAGCAAGTTGAGCCGCGACGCCGGCGGACTGCGCGCGCGCCAGGTCGGAGTTGCGGGTGCCGATGCGAAGCCTCATTCGCTCTTCCCTCTGGGGCCGAAGTCATGGTTTCCGCGGGGTCGCAGGTCGTAACCTGAGCGGCATTCCCGGAAGGAACGGATAATGTAACCGACAGCCAGGTACCTGAACCGTAGTCGTCTGGCGGCGGGTTGTCCGTACCACGCCGCTGCTGGCGTCTCCTGTACGGCCTGCTCCCGGACTATCGGGATTCGCTGCCGCCAGGAGCCACGACCATTCTGGCAGGAGGTTCACGGCTGGCCGCGGATCGCGCGAGCGGAGGGTACCGCTGCAGGCCAGTGAGGACAGCAGGATGTTGTTCACGATTCGAGGACTCTTGGTGGTGTTGCTGGCCGCGTGGCCGGCGCACGCAGACGTTGGCGGGCACCCCGAGGTTCTGGACGGCGACACGTTGGAAATCGCTGGCGAGCGCATCCGTTTGCACGGGATCGATGCCCCGGAAAGGCGCCAGCGGTGCGTGGTGGACGGGGAAACGTGGCCTTGCGGAGCGGAGGCTTCGCTAGCCCTCGCCGCCCGCATTGCCGATCATCGCGTCGAGTGCGAGGAAACGGACACTGATCGTTATGGCCGGATCGTGGCCGTCTGCAGGATCGGCGCAACCGACCTGAACGCCTGGATGGTTGCCGAGGGATGGGCGTTGGCGTATCGGCGCTACGCGATGGACTACACGGGCCAAGAGGCTGCGGCAGAGGCCGACCGTCGCGGAATCTGGCGAGGGAAGTTCGTGGCGCCCTGGGAGTGGCGGCGTGGCCGGCGGCTCGCGGATGCCGGCCATCGGATCGACCCACAGCGGCCGGACTGCCGGATCAAGGGCAACATCAGCCGGAGCGGTGAACGGATTTACCATGTTCCTGGCGGCCGTTTCTATGAACGCACGCGCATTGATCCGACACAGGGAGAGAGGTGGTTTTGCTCGGAGCGAGAGGCGGTTGCGGCCGGCTGGCGCCGGGCAAGGTAGCCGGCGGCAACGAAGCCTCCGACAGACTGTCGGCGGGGTGCCGGGAGAAGGGTATCCGAGCAGGACCGAGGGCGGCTGACGGTCGGCGTGCCGGCCTGATCCGAAGGGGATACGCTCCTTGCATTAGCGTATGAATGTGGCATCGTTTGCTCGTGTGCAGACGTTGGTGGCCTAGCGGCACCTCACCGTCATTGCTGTTCTGATGGGCCGATAGGCCATCTTGCGGCCGGGCGTCTACCGGCGTGGACCGAGCCCTGCTCGTGCTTGCTGTCCGGGGTGGCGCGCGGTGCCCCATGCTGGAAGGGCTGGCCGCCTTCGCGGCGGGAAACTGCGACATGGATTACCAGCAGTTTTTTTCCGATCGGATCGCCGATCTGAAGGCGGAAGGCCGGTACCGGGTGTTCGCGGACCTGGAGCGGCAGGCCGGGCGTTTTCCGCGCGCGGTCCAGCATTCGGAGCGTGGCGCCGCCCCTGTCACGGTGTGGTGCTCCAACGACTACTTGGGGATGGGACAACACGACGTTGTCCGGTCCGCCATGCGGAAGGCGATCGACGAGGTCGGCGCCGGGGCAGGCGGGACCCGCAACATCTCCGGCACGACCCACAGCCACGTGCTCCTGGAGCAGGAACTTGCCGACCTGCATGATCGGGAGGCGGCGCTTCTATTCACGTCCGGCTACGTGGCGAACGAGGCCACGCTATCCACCATCGGGCGTTACCTGCCGGGCTGCATCCTGTTTTCCGACGAGGCGAATCATGCCTCGATGATTGCCGGTGTCCGGCACGCCATGACCGAGAAGCGGATCTTTCGTCACAACGACCCGGCAGACCTCGAGGAAAAGCTACGTGCGGCGGACCCCGAGCGTCCCAAGGTCATCGCCTTTGAGTCGGTGTATTCGATGGACGGCGACATCGCACCCATCGGGGCATTCTGCGACCTCGCCGCCAGGTACGGCGCGATGACCTACCTCGATGAGGTACATGCTGTTGGGATGTACGGGGCGCGCGGCGCCGGGGTGGCGGCCCGCGACGGCGTGATGGATCGCATCACGGTCATCCAGGGCACGCTGGCCAAGGCGTTTGGCGTGGTCGGGGGTTACATCGCAGGCTCCGCCGCCGTGGTCGATTTCATCCGTTCGTACGCGCCGGGGTTCATTTTCACGACGGCACTGCCGCCGGCGGTCGCCGCCGGTGCGCTGGCCAGCGTCCGGCACCTGAAGTCGAGCGACGTCGAGCGCCGCCAACATCAGGAACGTGTCGCCGCCCTGAAGCAGGCGTTGGCGGAGTCAGGCCTTCCCGTCATGCCCTCAGCTTCGCACATTGTCCCGGTGCTGGTCGGCGATCCAGTGATCTGCAAGCGGGCGACGGATCTGCTGCTCGACCGTTACAAGATCTATGTCCAGCCGATCAACTACCCGACCGTCGCGCGGGGCAGCGAGCGGTTGCGCCTCACGCCGACGCCCCTCCACACCGATGCCGATATCGCGGACCTGGTGTCCGCGCTCCAGGCCGTCTGGAAGGAATTGTCGATCAGCGTCGCCAACTGATCTGCCTTGCTGCCTGCCCGCGGAGGCCTCCCGCCGGCAGCCCGAAGCAAGCCTCAGGCGTTGCCCAGCGCCTGGTCGAGATCGTGGATGAGGTCGCTCGCGGTTTCCAGGCCGACGGAGAGCCGGACCACGTCCGGTCCCGCGCCGGCGGCGATTTTCTGCTCATCCGTCAGCTGGTTGTGCGTCGTGGAAGCAGGATGGATGACCAGGCTCCGGGTGTCGCCAATGTTGGCGAGATGCGAGAAGATCTGGACGTTCTCGACGAGCCGAACGCCGGCGTCGTAGCCTCCGCGCACCCCGAACGTGAAGACCGCGCCCGGTCCCTTGGGGAAGTACTTCGCGGCCAGCTCGGCATACGGACTTGAAGGCAGCCCGGCATAACTCACCCAGGCGACGGCCGGGTGTTGCTCGAGGTATTCGGCGACGGTTTGCGCGTTCGCCACGTGCCGCTCCATCCTGATCGGCAGCGTCTCGATGCCCGTGAGGATGTAGAAGGCGTTCTGCGGCGACAACGCGGGACCCAGGTCACGAAGCGCGTCGGCCCGGACTTTCATGGTGTAGCCAAAGTCACCGAAGGTCTCCGCGAAGCGAAGCCCATGGTACGAGGGTGTCGGTTCGGTCATTGCCGGGAACCGGCCGCTTGCAAACCAGTCGAATTTTCCCGACTCAACGATGACGCCGCCCAGCGAGTTGCCGTGTCCTCCCATGAACTTGGTCAGCGAGTGCACCACGATGTCCGCACCGTGGTCGAACGGACGGTGCAGCCAGGGGGTTGCGAGCGTGTTGTCGACCATCAACGGGATCCCGTGCTCGTGAGCGATGTCGGCCATCCGCTCCACGTCGACGATGATCCCGCCGGGATTGGCCAGGCTCTCGACGAACAGGCACTTGGTCCGATCCGTGATGGCCGCCTTGACCGCTTCCTCGTCGGCGGGGTCGACGAACGTCACCTGCCAGCCGAACCGTCGGAAGGTGTGGGTGAACTGGGTTATCGAGCCGCCATAGAGGTACCGGCTGGCGATGATCTCGTCGCCGGACTCCATCAGCGGGTAGAGCGCGAGTTGCTGGGCGGCGTGCCCGGAAGCGCACGCGACCGCCCCGCGACCACCCTCCAGGTTGGCCACACGTTCCTCGAGCACGGAGACCGTCGGGTTGGTGAGGCGCCCGTAGATGAACCCGAAGTCCTGGAGGTTGAAGAGCGACTGGGCGTGGTCCACGTCGTCGAACACGAAGCCGACCGACTGGAATATCGGCGTGGTCCTGGCCCCGGTGTGGGGATCCGGTGCGGCGCCTGCATGCACCGCGCGGGTCTCGAAGCCGAACTCCCGCGGTGCGTCCGAGTTGCTCATGTCAGTTTTGTCCGGGATCGCAGCGGCCGCCGACGGTTGGAAAACAGTCCCGAGTTGATGCCGCCCCAGCCGAGCTCTCCGTACAGCCGGCCGTATTCGATCTTGGGGCAGCGGTTCATGACCACATCCAGCCCGGCGGCCTCGGCGCGCGCCGCAGCCTCGTCGTTCCGGATCCCGAGCTGCATCCAGACCGTCTTCGCACCGATGCGGATTGCGGACTCGGTGATCGCCAGTGCCTCTTCGGAGCGGCGGAAGACGTCAACCATGTCGACGGGCACGTCAATGGATTCCAGATCTGCCATCACCGTTTCACCAAGGAGGTCCGTCCCGGCGGCCGGCGGATTGACTGGAATGACGCGATAACCGCGCTCGCGGAGGTACTTGAAGGCGAAGTAGCTCGGTCGGCGAATGTTCGTGCTGGCACCGACCATCGCGATCACGCGCGTCCGCTCGAGGATCGAGCGCAGGTAGGAGTCGAGGTAGGGAATCGGTTCCAAGGCGCCTTCAGCTCCCCGTCCAGACCGGTGTGCGCTTGGACAGGAACGCATCGATTCCCTCTTCGGCATCCCGGGCCAGCATGTTTTGCGTCATGACTTCACTGGCATAGGCGTAGGCGTCGTCGATGGGCAGTTCGGCCTGCCGGTAGAACGCCTCCTTGCCAATTCTCAGGGTCAGCGGCGACTTCGCGGCAATCTTGCGGGCGAGATCCATCGCCGTCGCGTCGAGGTTGTCCGGCTCGACCACGCGATTGACCAGACCGAATGTGCGCGCCGTCTCGGCACCGATCATCTCTCCGGTGAGCAGCATCTCCAAGGCTTGCTTCCGGCCGACCGAGCGGGACAGGGCCACCATGGGCGTCGAGCAGAAGAGGCCGATGTTCACCCCGGGGGTCGCAAAGCGGGCTTCCCGCGACGCGACCACGAGATCGCAGGAGGCCACCAGTTGACATCCTGCGGCAGTCGCAATGCCCGCGACCTTGGCGATGACCGGGCGCGGATGGCGCGTGACGGACAGCATGAGCCGGGCGCATGTCGCGAACAGCTTCTCGTAGGCTTCCCGGCCCGGGTTGGCCCGAATCTCGCGCAGGTCGTGACCGGCACAGAACGCGGGTCCGACTCCTTCGATGACGAGGACCTTGACGCTTTCATCCTGCGCGGTGGCATCGAGCTCCGCCTGCAGCTGGAACATCAGCTCGTTGGACAGGGCGTTCCGGGCTTCGGGCCGATTCAGCGTGAGCACGCATACGCCGTCGTCGTCGCGCCTCAAGAGCGTCGGAGCGGGGCGCACCCGTTCCGCAGTTGCAACCATGGTCGGGCTCCGCGGGGAATTGATCCGCACACAGTATATGGGCTGGACGGCGGCCGGTGTTCGCGGGGACCGGCAACCGGGACCGGAACGGAGTCAGGTTGCGGAGCCCGCTCGCCGCCCACGCTGGTGGCGGCACGAATGGAGCGCCAGGTGACGTACGTATCCGCCGCCGTCGTCGACGTCAGCCAGGACGTCCGCAAGCACATGTACGCGAGCGCGCGGCCCGGCAGAACGGACAGAGTCTGCAAGGGCGGCGGACGTCGACCAGCGGACATTCAGCATGGCCGGGCCGGCGGGCCGGCGGTTGCCGAAGCCCGCCAGCCAGTACCCACCGTCGGCAGCTGGGCCGAAGACGAAGTCGTGCCGGCGCAGGGCTGCCAGCGCCGCGCGGACGTGACTGGCCTCCAGGTCCGGAACGTCACTGCCGACGATCAGGGCCGGTCCCGGCTGACGTCCGGCCGCCCGGCGCATGCGCATGCCGAGATCGCCTGCACCCTGCGGCATGACCGGGACGCGAAAGGTCCGCGCCATGGCGCGGCACGCATGATCCGGCGTAACCGCCAGCATCGTCCGCCAGGTTCGATCGGACGCCAGGCGACGAAGCAGCCCGGCCAGCGTCGCGCGGTAGAAGCGCAGCGCCTCCACCCTGCCGATGTCGGCGGCAAGCCGCGTCTTTACGGTGCCGATCACCGGCTGGCGGGCGAACACCAGGACCGTTGGCCGCAGGGTGGAGCGGGCCTTCGGGACGGAGTGCGGCGACCCGCTCCGGGGTGGCCATAGGTGCCGCCTGACTCGTTGGTGCATCGGTCTCAACCGGGCGGTCATTGGCACATCCGGACGCTACGGCAACGCGCTGCGGGCAGCCCGCGTCCGACGGACTCTACCGGCGCGCCGGCTGTCCCATCATTGCGCGGCACCTAAACGACATTCGTGAACCGTCGAGCGACTTCAGGCACGCGGCCCCGCGGCTTCCCCGATCCAGGCTTCTGGCAGGCGGTGGCACGCATTGGCTTCGCGTGACGGGCATTCGCCCGGGATCCCGCGCAAGCCATGAAGATTCAGGCTGACTTTTCGCCCGGAAGCGCTAGCTTCGATGCCGACGGCGTGGGAGCGTCGTCACATGGACAGGCACCGCCTGCTGTTTCAGGGAAAGAAGATCGATGTACAGGAAAACGCTGCATGCCGCCCTGCTCGCGGCCAGTCTGACCGGTCTCGCGGGTTGCGCAGCGCTGCCGCCCGTGCTGGGCGAGTCGCAACCCGCAGCAGCGACGTTGACACTCGATGCGTTTCAGGGTGAGGGCGCTGCCTGCTACGACCGCGCCAGCCAGCCGTACACGGCGGTCGTCGACAGCCACCTGCACTTTCGCCCGTTTGGCGGTCCGGCTCTCCCGTTCGACGAGGTGGTGCAGTACCTCGAGAACACCGGCGTTCGGTTTGCCAACGTGTACGGAATCGGGCAGATGCTGCCGGTGAATTCGGACTGCACGTACTACCTCGACTGCGTCGGCACGCTGGTAAGTCCGACGATGAAGAACGACTTCGTGAATGCCATGAACTTCCTTGCAAGCGGCTCGGATGAAGTGCACCTCACCATGTCCATGACCTTCCCCGATCTTGAGGAGCCCGATTCGGTGCTCGTCGGGATGCGTCTGCTCGATGACGAGTTTCCGGGCGTCTTCGGCTGGATGGGCGAGGTCAACCTGGTGAAGCAGGCGCTGTTCGGGAACTTTCACGCCGTGGTCCCGCTGGCGACCATTCCGCGCTGGGCTCCGTTCATGGCGGTACTGCGGTTCCGCGGCACGCCGCTCGCGATTCACTCGGATCTAGGGAATGACGCCGATCCGACCCAGTACCTGCCTTGGATCGAGGAGGTGCTGCGGCTGTACCCCCACAACAAGATCGTCTGGATGCATCTCGGATTGTCGCGCGAACTCGTCGCAATCGATCCCGACACGCACATCGGGATTCTGGAATCGCTGTTGGACCGCTATCCCAACCTGATGGTGGACATCTCCTGGCGCGTGATCGACGACAACGTGTTCTCAGACCCTGAGCTCCGGGACCGATACATCCCGTTCCTCAACGCCTATTCCGATCGCGTCCTGCCCGGCACGGATTTCGTCGCGTCCGCCAACAAGAACTTCGACATCTACCGGGCGGAATTGGACGTCACCAGCCGTATTCTTGCCCATCTCGACGATGCCGCCTTCCGGAACATTGCGCTCGGAGAGAACTATTTCCGGATCATGGGCCTTGATTACGTGGCGCCGGAGATCTGTGCGTCATCCCCTTAGGCCACGGAAGGGCGCAATGGTCAGGTCCCGATGCATGCCGGGTGCGGGGCGGGACGGATGAGGTCCGCGAGCGCGGTCAGGAAGCCGCAAGAGAGCATCCAAGAGATCGGGAGGCCGTTGCGTCCAAACTTGCTCGCGGTCGGGACCATGGTCGCAGCCCACGCGCAGGTCCCCGGCTGCCCCCAAGGTTGTTGATAACCGGAACCGGCCGTTCAACGTTGAGGCTGAGCGGCAAGGCGCCGCTACGGCCCATGCGTTTGGCAACCATCAACGTCACCCGGGAACAGGAGGCTCTTTCTTGCAATCCTGACACCCGGGCGGCTTCTGCTACGCGCAGTTGCGCTGCACGACCGCGCGCCCGAGCGCGCTGATCAGATCAAGCTGCTGGCGCCCGGCAGTCGCGGATTCGGGGCCGAAGCCCCCGTTACGACGACCGCGAAGCTACCCGGTCGCCTCGCTCCGCAAGAGAAACACCGCCATCGATCCCGACAGCAGCGGCAATGTCGCGTCGATCACGATCCAGACCAGAGAAGTGGTGTCCGCTCCGATTGCAGTAAATTCCGGCGAGAGGAGGTCGAACCAGTTCCAGAGCATCAGGATGCTGACGAACACGAACCCGAAGAACTGGATGTTGGCCACCAGGAACTCGCGTGTCACCGGCCCGCTGTCGGCTTCCAGGTCCACCTGCCGTTTTCGGCCGTAGGAGTAGAAGAGACCCAGCGCGAGTCCCAGCACCATGAGGGGGTTCAGGATATTCCAGAACGGGCTGTAGGGCTGCGCCTCGCTGGAAGTGTGATAGAGCGGTTCGACAACAGTGTGGACGGCCAGCACAACCGCCAACGCGAGAAGAAAGATTCCGCTGATTCGCTTAAGCATGGAAGGTCTCCCTTCGTGTGATCCGACCGCCACGAGGTCGTGCAACGATAGCAACGAAGGACATCACTGCGATCGACGCGCCGCAGCTTCACGATCGGCAGTTTCATAGAATCTGCGAATACGTTCGGGTGACATGCCGCCGAACCAGAGCGCCAGGCAGAAGAGGTTCCGCAGGCTCCGCCGGAGCCATCCGTCGCGCCGGTACCGTGCGCCGGACGTGCGGATCGCCGTACGCAAGAGATGGAGCCGGCGCCGGCCGATCCGACGCACGATGTCCACATCCTCCATGATCGGCAGCTCGCGATAACCGCCGATTTCCTCGAGCAGCAGGCGCGGGATCAGGAGACCCTGGTCGCCGTACGGGAGTGCGAACAGCCTGGTACGGATGTTGGCCAGAGCCGCGGTTCTCCGGGCCGGCCGCGAATCCTCGTCGAACGCCAGCCGAAAGCAGGCGGCGTGGCGGAGGCGTCGCGGAGCGGTGATGAATGCTCGGGCCTCGTCGGCCCATTCCGGGGGAAGCGATGAATCCGCATGCAGGATGAGGATCCACGCTCGCGACGTCAGGCTGCAGCCCGCGCGGATCTGGGTCCCCCGACCCCGGGACGCGGTGGCGAACCGTGCTCCGTGGGCGTGTGCGCATGCAGCCGTGGCGGCCCGATCATGCGAGTGTCCGTCCACCACGCAGATGTCCGATGCTACTCCGGCCAGGCAATGAAGCAGTGGCGCCAGACTCTCCGAAGATTCGAGCGTGGGAATCACAACGGAAAGATCGGCGATCGGCTCTCCGGGCGGGTGGCGAATGACCGGCACGGCGCACTCCTATCAGTGGAATTCGGCCCCTCGCGCAGTGATGGGCCGCCAACGCCGGCACGGTCCCCCCGGGAGACGCCCCGCAGGCCGGGATCGACGGCCCGGTGGAACCGCCCATGACGCATGGCCGCTTCGCCTCCGAGCCCTGCTGGAACGCGCCGCTGGTCCTCGTATAGCGCCGGACCCGGGCGATCTGCAATCGCGCGCCCTGGGGCGGACAGGGGAACTCCGGAGAGCACGATCAGGTCCGCATGAACCAGATATGTTCCATTTATGATCTTTCCTTGGGTCCAACTTCTGCTACTATGCAGTAATGGCCAAGCACGGACCCGGCGCCGGTATACGGTTCGCGCCCCCGAGCGATCTCCCGGGGAGGCGGCGCGGTCGCGGGGCAGTCAGCAACCGCACCGGGCGGTTCGAGGCTCACGTCCGCGAGGTCGACGAGATAGCCCTCGCGGAGTGCCCGCCACCAGCGACGGTCGCGACGACCATCTCACCCAGCGAAACCCGAGAAGGATTGACCTGGAACCGGTCGCCGGATATCGGCTTTGACCGCTCGGTGAACCCGTACCAGGGTTGCGAGCACGGCTGCATCTACTGCTACGCCCGCCCGACGCACGCGTTCCTCGGCTTGTCCCCCGGTATTGACTTTGAGACTCGCATCTTCGCCAAGGAAGCAACGCCGGAGCGGCTGCGCGAGACGTTCGCGAAGCGTGGCTACACGCCGGCCATGATCTCGCTTGGAGCCAATACCGATCCGTACCAGCCGGCGGAGCAGAAGCTTCGGCTCACGCGCCGCATTCTCGAATGCCTGCGAGACCATCGGCACCCGGTCAGCATCGTCACCAAGTCGGCGCGCGTACTCCGTGATCTGGAACTGCTGCAGGAACTCGCCGCCATGAAACTCGTGCGCGTGCTGGTCTCAATCACGACGCTTGACCATCGGCTGGCCAACCGCATGGAGCCGAGGGCCAGCACGCCGGCGCGTCGGCTCGAAGCCGTAGCGCAGTTGCATGATGCTGGCATTCCCGTGGTGGTCATGAACGCACCGGTCATTCCCGGCCTCACCGACATGGAGATCGAGCGCCTGGTCGCTGCGGCGGCTGACGCCGGCGCCGATTCGGCTCGCTATGTGCTGCTCCGGCTGCCGCGCGAGGTTGCAGAACTATTCGCGGAGTGGCTGCACGCGCACGTCCCCGGCGCGGCGAAACGGGTACTCGCGTTGGTGCGCGAGACCCGTGGAGGAGCCTTGTATCAGTCGGAATTCGGGATCCGACAGCGCGGTACCGGCCCCTACGCGGAGCTGATTCGGGCTCGGTTCGGCGCGGCGCTGCGGCGTCACGGCCTGGACGATCGGATGCCGGACCTTGACACGACGCAGTTCCGCCGTGTGCCGGCACAGGGAGAATTCGCCTTTATCTGACGATCTCGCTGCCAGTGAGCGCCAGGTCTGCCGCAAGACCCACGAACCACACCAGCGCGGCGCGGTGCGCTCCCCGGAACGCGCTCCCACAGGAAACCGGGTCCTCCAGATCCACGGTGGCGGTGTACCAGATCGACACGATGCCAAAGCCTGCGAGTCCCAGCCAGGCTGGCGCGCCGGCTCCGGTCGCCGCGAGGGTAACCGCGAACACGGCCACCGCGACGGCGTAGGCGATCGCCACGAACCCGCGGCCGCGGCGGCCGAGCCGAACGGCGGCCGAACGGATGCCCGCCGCCGCGTCGCCGGCGCGGTCTTGATAGGCGTACAGCGTGTCGTAACCAACGGTCCAGACGATGCAGCCTGCGTACAGCAGCAGCGCCCCCGCCCCCGGCCAACCACCTGTGGCAGCGGACCAGCCGACAAGGGCACCCCAGTTGAACGTGAATCCCAGCCAGACCTGCGGCCACCAGGTGAACCGCTTCGCCAGCGGATACAGCAGCACCAGCGGCAGTGAGGCAGGCACGAGCCACACCGCCGTCGCCGGCAGCAACACCAGCAGGGATGCCGCCAGTGCCAGGTGAGCTGCGATGAAGGCGAGCGCTGCGCGGGGCCCGATCCGGCCTGCAGCCAGCGGCCGGTTGCGGGTGCGCTCGACCGAAGCGTCCAGATCCCGATCGACGAGATCGTTCCAGGCACAGCCGCCGGCCCGGGCGAGCGCGGAGCCCGCGAGCAGGATGACGCAGAGAACGGCGAGGTCGATCGACGCTGGCCGTGCCAGGGCAACCCCCCATGCGCATGGCCATGCCAGGAGCCAGATCCCGATGGGGCGGTCGTATCGCCCGAGTGCCACCAGATCGGCGAGAAGTGAGACGGGGCGGCTGTTCGCAGGAGCCATGGCTGCATGCGTAGGGTGCCGGCGGGCACCGTGCAAGCCGTTGGCCGGGAGGCCATCCTTTGCGCTGGGGGCGCAACCGCCTGCCGAGCTGCGGCGGGCTCCTCGGAGGACGCGCCTGCACCGGGTCGGGTAACCGGAGGGAAGAGGATGGCGAAGCGGCAGGAGACGAGCGGGTGCTGGCTGCTGTGCACGCCCACGGCCGAATCGATCCCGGCGCTCCGTTATGTCAGCGAGTGGGGCGTGGAGCGGATCGTCTGTATTGCTCCGGGCGCCGGCGGCGTTCCGGATCTGGATCTTGGGGCAGCTGGCGAAGCCGTCCTGGACGCCGTGCAGCGAAGCGCCCGCTCGTCGGCGCCCGACATCGTGCCCTGGACCCCGCTTGCGGTGGCACTCGGGCAGGTGCGGCGGGCGGATCGGACCCTGATCGTCCTGGACGAGTCGCGGGAGACACCGTTCCTGGTGGAAACCTGCCGTGATCTACCCGCCGGCCGGACTGCGCTTCTGGTCGGACCGAGATCCGGGTTTCCGGCGTCGGACCGGCAGGTGCTTGGCGCGTCTGGCCTCGCGCCGCGTCACGTCACGCTGGGTCCGCGGCTGTTTTCGCCTGAAGCGGCGGCCTGCGCGGCGGTGGCGCTCGTGCAGCACCTTTCGGAGACGTGATCGGATCGTCAACTGCGCTGCACCCGAGGCGCGCGTAGATTCCGTCCCTTCTTGCCCATGGGGCCAAATGCGCAATACTGCGATGAGCTGGCGCAACGCATTTGCCCCGTTCCGGTATTGCCGGACCCGCCTGAACTCCCCGATCCGCAGGAACCTATGGTCGAAACGCCTTCGCCCGCTCCGGCGGTCGGCCATGTACGGGAACTCGTGGAGTGGCTCGAGGCTGGCTGCAAGGCGCCGGCGGACTGGCGGATCGGGACCGAGCACGAGAAGTTCGTGTTCGCTGCCAAGCACCTCCACCGCGCTCCCTACCACGGACCCGCCGGCATCCGGGCGGTGCTGGAGCGTCTGACGGCAGGCGGATGGGAACGCGTCGAGGAGGCCGGCCAGGTCGTGGGACTGCGCCAGGGGCGACAGTCCGTCACGCTGGAGCCTGGCGGGCAGGTGGAACTCTCCGGTGCGCCACTCTCGACCCTGCACGAGACGTGCGAAGAGATCAACGATCACCTCTATGAGCTCCGGACCATCGGCGATGCCCTGGGGTTGCTGTTCGTGGGGATCGGGTCGGACCCGCTGACCCCGGTGGACGAGGCCCCCCTCATGCCGAAGGGGCGCTACGGGATCATGCGGAGATACATGCCGACACGCGGTGGGCTCGGCCTCGACATGATGATGAACACGGCCACGGTCCAGGTGAACCTCGACTTTTCGGACGAGCGCGACATGGTCCGGAAGTTCCGCACCGCCCTGGCGCTGCAGCCCATCCTTGCGGCCATGCTCGCCAACTCGCCGTTTCGCGAGGGCCAGCGCTCCGGTTTCCTCAGTTGGCGCAGTCACGCCTGGTCGGACACGGACCCGGACCGCTGCGGGATTCCGGAGTTCGTCTTCGAGCCCGGCATGGGGTTCGAGCGCTGGACCGAGTACGCGCTCGATGTACCCATGTACTTCGTGTACCGGGATGGGCGCTACATCGACGTCGCCGGGATTCCGTTCCGCCGGTTTCTCGAGGGACGGCTGGACCACCTGCCCGGTGAACGTCCCACGCTCCGCGACTGGGAAGATCATCTCACGACGATCTTCACCGAAACTCGCCTCAAGCGGTTCCTCGAGATGCGCAGCGCGGATGCGGGACCGTGGAAACGGCTGTGCGCGTTGCCGGCGCTTTGGACGGGCGTCCTGTACGACGCGACGGCCCTTGCCGAGGCCGAGGACCTGGTCCGAGAGTGGGGCCCGGAGGACCGCGAGAGCCTGTTTGTGGAGGCGCCGCGATGGGGGCTGAGCTCGGAAATCGGTGGCCGGCCGCTGCTTGCGGTGGCGGCCGACCTCCTCGAAATAGCGCGTGGCGGACTGAAGCGACGGGCACGGCGCAACGCGGCAGGCGATGACGAGAGCGGATTTCTCGACGTCCTGGCGACTATTATCGAACGAGGAGCCACGCCCGCCGAGGAGCTCCTGGACATGTGGCGATCACGCGGGCGCAACGGGTTGGCGCAGCTCCTGGCCGAGGAAGCCTACTGAGGCTGCGCCCGCCATCGCGTCCGCTGAGGTCGCGCGGCGGCACGACTTTGCTATTGTGACCGCGAAACTGATGGTGCTCGCCCGGAACCGACCAGGCGAAGCCTGCGGGTTTCGCGCGACACCGCCGGCGCGCGCACTGCCCGCCCCGTTCGCCCGCGCAGTCTGCCGCTCCGGGTGACTTTCCGCAGTTTCTGACCCGGTCCTGCGGTTGGCGCCGCGGCGGTGCCGATGCCGGGCCAGCGCTGCGCTACGGCTCGCGCCCGGAACGTTGGGCAGCGCCGTGCCAGCACCACATGGTTGACGTCCGAGGACTGCTGATGCATCGACGATTCCTCGCCAAGGCACCCGTTCGGCAAGGGCTGTACGACCCGGCGAACGAGCACGATTCGTGCGGAATCGGCTTTGTCGCCGATCTCAAGGGCCGGCCGAGTGCGGCGATTATCGCGCAGGGTCTCGAACTGGTGGTCAACCTGACACACCGGGGTGCGGTCGGCGCCGATCCGACGGTCGGGGACGGGGTCGGGCTGTTGATGCAGGTACCCGATGCCCTGTTCCGCGCCGCGAGCGCGGAGGCGGGGTTCGCACTCCCGGACGGCCCCTACGGCGTCGGGCAGATTTTCCTTCCGCGCCAGGGTGCGGCCCGGACGCGCTGCGAAGAGGAGACCGAGGCCGCCCTGCGGCGCAATGGCCTGACGGTGTTCGGGTGGCGCGACGTACCGGTCGACCGTTCGGTGCTGTCGGACGTCATCCGAGCCGGCGAGCCGCTGGCCCGTCAGGTGTTCGTCGGCCTCGCCGAGGAAGGCGACCAGGACACGCTTGAACGCCGCCTGTTTATCGCGCGCAAGCAGCTCAGCAACGCGGTGCGAACCTTCGGACCGGACTGCGACAGCTTTTACGTCGTGTCGATGTCGTCTCGGACCATCTGTTACAAGGGCATGATGCTGCCGGACGCACTGGGCCCGTACTACCTCGACCTTCAGGATCCTCGCACCGCCAGCGCACTGGCGCTGGTTCACCAGCGTTTTTCGACGAACACGTTTCCCTCATGGCAGCTGGCGCAGCCCTTCCGGATGCTTTGCCACAACGGCGAGATCAACACGGTGCGCGGGAACTGCAACTGGATGGCGGCGCGCCGGCACGCGCTGCGCTCCCGCCTTCTCGGCAAGGACCTGGAAACGATCTGGCCGCTCATCTCCGAAGGGCAGTCCGATTCGGCCTGCCTCGACAACGCGCTTGAGTTCCTGCTGGCGGGCGGCTACTCGCTGAGCCATGCGCTGGCGCTGCTGGTGCCGGAAGCCTGGCAGGGACACCCCGGCATGTCCCCTGGCCGCCGGGCGTTCTACGAGCGCCACGCGGTGCTGATGGAACCGTGGGACGGTCCTGCCGCACTGGCGTTTACCGACGGCCGACAGATCGGCGGCCTGCTCGACCGCAACGGCCTCCGGCCGTCGCGCTACGTGGTCACCCGTGACGACCGCGTGATCCTGGCGTCCGAAGCCGGCGTGCTCGCAATCCCCGAGCGCGATGTCATCGCCAGCCGGCGCCTGGAGCCGGGCCGCATTCTGCTGCTCGACCTCCAAGAGGGGCGGATCGTTGGCAATGACGAGGTCAAGGACGCGTTGGCGGGGATGGCCAACTGGGCGGCCGAGGTGGCGGCGAGCACGCTCCGGCTGCCCGAATTGCCGGCCGGCATCCCGCCGGCCCCAACCAACGTGGCCCGCCTCGATCGCCAGCAAACCTTCGGCTACACGCAGGAGGACCTCAGCTTCCTGATGATGCCGATGGCCGCCACGGGAGCCGAAGCCGTGGGATCGATGGGTACCGACACCCCGCTCGCGGCATTGTCGGGTCGCGCGAAGCTCCTTTACCAGTACTTCAAGCAGAACTTCGCACAGGTCACCAACCCTGCGATCGACCCCATCCGCGAGCAGATGGTGATGTCGCTGATTACGTTCGTCGGTCCGAGGCCCAACCTGCTCGGCCTGGGCGAACCGGACGCGACGCGGCGGATTCGCCTGGAGCAGCCGATACTCACCGACGCGGAGCTCGCACGGATCACGGCGCTCGGTGCCGACAACGAGACCGGTCTCCGGGTCGCTGTCCTCGACATGACGTTTGATGCGGCGGCGGGCGAGGCGGGTCTTGCCGATGCTCTTGCGGAGCTGCGAGGCAATGCCGAGCAGCAGGTGCGCGCCGGCATCACCGTGCTGGTGCTTTCCGACCGGGCGGTGGGACCCGATCGGATTCCGGTACCCGCGCTGCTTGCGACCAGCGCCGTGCACAGCCACCTGATCCGGCGCGGCCTCCGGACGTCAACGGGTCTCGTCGTCGAGACCGGCGAGGCCCGCGAGGTGCATCACTTCTGCGTGCTGGCCGGCTACGGCGCCGAAGCCGTCAACCCCTACCTGGCCTTCGAGACATTGGCGGGCGTGTGCGACCTGCTGCCGGGGGACGTCTCCGCGGAGGCGGCCAGCGCGGCGTACATCACCGCCGTTGGCAAGGGCATTCTCAAGGTGATGTCGAAGATGGGCATCTCCACGTATCAGTCCTATTGCGGGGCCCAGATCTTCGATGCCGTGGGGCTCGCGAGCGGATTTGTCGACGAGTACTTCCCGGGCACGGCTACCGCTGTCGAGGGTGTGGACCTGCCGGTGATTGCGGCCGAGACGGTGGCCCGCCACCGGGCCGCATTCGGCAATGCGGCAGTGCTCCGCGACGCGTTGGAGGCCGGGGGCGAATATGCGTTCCGCCTGCGGGGCGAAGAGCACATGTGGACCCCGGACACCGTGGCGGACCTCCAGCATGCCGTGCGCACCGATGCGCAGGATCGCTATGACGCTTTCTCGGCAGCGGCCAACAGCCAGGCAGAGCGCGCCAAGACGCTCCGCGGCCTGTTCACGTTCCGGCCCGAGGACGCGATTCCGCTCGACGAGGTGGAGCCGGCCGCCGACATCGTCAAGCGCTTTGCGACGGGCGCCATGTCGTTCGGGTCGATTTCCCGGGAGGCGCACACCACGCTGGCCATCGCCATGAACCGCATCGGTGGCAAGTCCAACACGGGCGAGGGTGGGGAGGAAGTCGACCGCTTCGTGGTCAGGTCCGACGGGGACTCGATGCGCTCGGCGATCAAGCAGGTCGCGTCAGGGAGGTTCGGGGTGACCACCGAGTACCTGGTCAACTCCGACGACATTCAGATCAAGATCGCGCAGGGCGCGAAGCCGGGTGAGGGCGGCCAGCTTCCGGGTCACAAGGTCGACGCCGTGATCGCAAAAGTGCGGCACTCGACGCCCGGCGTGGGGCTGATCTCGCCGCCGCCGCACCATGACATCTACTCGATCGAGGATCTCGCGCAGCTGATTTTCGATCTCAAGAACGTCAACCCGGGCGCGCGGATCAGCGTGAAGCTGGTGGCCGAGGTGGGTGTCGGCACCGTGGCCGCTGGCGTGTCCAAGGCCCGGGCGGATCACGTGACGATCGCCGGGTACGACGGCGGCACCGGCGCCAGTCCCCTCACGTCCATCAAGCATGCAGGGTCCCCTTGGGAGATCGGCCTTGCGGAAACCCAGCAGACGTTGGTCCTCAACGGCCTGCGCGGCCGCATCGCGGTGCAGGTCGACGGCGGCCTGAAGACCGGGCGCGATGTCGTGATCGGTGCCATTCTGGGCGCCGACGAGTTCGGCTTCTCGACGGCTCCGCTCATCGCCGCCGGCTGCGTGATGATGCGGAAATGCCACCTGAACACCTGTCCCGTTGGGATCGCGACGCAGAACCCGACCCTGCGCCGCCGATTCACCGGCACGCCCGAGCACGTCATTCGGTATTTCTGGTTTGTGGCCGAAGAGGTCCGCCAGATCATGGCCCAGCTCGGGATCCGGAGGTTCCACGACCTGATCGGCCGCACCGACCTTCTCGACACCGCGCGCGCTCTCGATCACTGGAAGGCGAACGGCTTCGATTTCACGCGGCTCTTCCACCGCCCCGACGTGGGACCCGAAATCGCGCGCTGGAACTCGGAGACCCAGGACCATCCGATCGACGACATCCTCGACCGCCGCCTTCTCGAGGCCGCGGCCGACACCATCGAGCACGGGACTCCGTGCGAACTCGAGTTTCCCATCCGGAACACGGACCGTACGACCGGCGCCATGCTGTCGGGCAGGATCGCCGCCAGGCACGGCCATGCGGGCATGCGGGAGAACACGCTCTCGGTCCGCTTCCGCGGCACCGCGGGGCAGAGCTTCGGCGCCTTTCTCGCGCGCGGGGTGGCATTCGAGCTGCAGGGCGACACGAACGACTACACCGGCAAGGGGCTCTCCGGCGGCCGGCTTGCGATCTATCCCGCCCCTGACAGCGGCGTCGTGCCGGAGGAGAGCATCGTGGTCGGAAACACGGTGCTCTACGGCGCGATTTCCGGCGAGTGCTATTTCCGTGGCATTGCCGGGGAGCGGTTCGCGGTCCGCAACTCCGGCGCCGTGGCCGTCGTCGAGGGCGTGGGGGACCACGGCTGCGAGTACATGACCGGCGGCGTGGTCGTTTGCCTTGGAACGACGGGTTGGAACTTCGCTGCGGGGATGTCCGGCGGCCTCGCCTACGTGCTCGACGAAAACGGTACGTTTGCCGACAGGTGCAATCAGAGCATGGTAGAGCTGGGGCCGGTGCCGCGTGATTCCGGCACGGTTCTCGCGGACGGGAACGGTCTGGAGCTGGAACCCGTGCTGGCCGACATGCTGGCCGACGACGAGCGTCGCCTGTACACGCTGATTGCCCGCCATCGACACTTCACCAACAGCGCTCGCGCGGCGCGCATGCTTGAGAATTGGGATGACGTGATCGGCAAGTTCGTCAAGGTGCTTCCGGTCGACTTCCGGGCGGCCCTGACCCAGGCCAGAGCAGCGGCCGAAACCTCTACCGGTACGCAGCCTGCGGAACGTCTCTGACATGGGAAAGGTTACCGGATTCCTGGAGTTCGAACGGCGCGAACGGGCCTATCGGCCGGTCACGGAGCGGATCGGGCATTTCCGCGAATTCGTGGAGCCGCTCGTGGACTCGGAGCTGCAAATCCAGGGCGGTCGGTGCATGGACTGCGGAATCCCGTACTGCCACCAGGGGTGTCCGGTCAACAACATCATCCCGGACTGGAACGATCTCGTGTACCGGGGCGACTGGCAGCGGGCGGCGGACGTGCTGCACTCAACCAACAACTTTCCCGAATTCACGGGGCGAATTTGCCCGGCGCCATGCGAGGAATCGTGCACGCTGAACATCCAGGACGTGCCGGTCACCATCAAGACGATCGAGTGCGCGATTGCCGACCGGGCCTGGAGTGAGGGCTGGATCGAACCTCAGCCGGCCATCGAACGGAGTGGACGGACCGTCGCGATCGTGGGCTCGGGGCCGGCGGGCCTGGCGGCCGCCCAGCAGCTCGCGCGAGCCGGGCACACGGTGACCGTCTTCGACAAGAACGAGCGGCCAGGGGGTCTCCTTCGCTTCGGCATCCCCGACTTCAAGATGGAAAAGTCCCATATCGACCGCCGGGTCGAGCAGATGGAAGCGGAAGGCGTCGCCTTCCGCTGTGGCGTTCACGTAGGACGGGATGAAACTGCGTCTGCTCTGGCCGAGACGTTTGACGCGGTCCTGCTGGCTGGCGGGGCGGAACATCCGCGCGATCTGGAAGTGCCGGGTCGCGACCTCGACGGCGTACACTTCGCGATGGACTTTCTGACACAGCAGAACCGCCGGGTTGCCGGCGATCCCGGCGACGGGCGACCGGACATACTTGCCGGCGGGCGCCGCGTCATCGTCATCGGTGGCGGCGATACCGGGTCGGACTGCATCGGCACCTCTTTCCGCCAGGGGGCGACCTCGGTGACACAGCTCGAAATCCTGCCGATGCCGCCCGAGCATCCCGACAAGGGTGCGACGTGGCCGCACTGGCCGCTACGGCTGCGCACGTCGTCGTCGCAGGCAGAAGGGGCGGAGCGCGACTGGTCCGTCCAGACGCGCGCGCTGGCCGGTGCTGACGGCCGGGTTCACGGTCTGCAGTGCGTGCGGGTGGACGAGCGCTTTCAGCCGGTGGCCGGGACCGAGTTCGAACTCGAGGCCGACCTCATATTGCTGGCCATGGGCTTTCTTGGCCCGGTGCGGAACGGCATGCTGGAAGAGTTGGACGTCGAGCTGGACGCGCGCGGCAACGTGAAGGCGGATACCGAGAACTACCGCAGCTCGATCGACAACGTGTTCGCGGCGGGTGA
>VXPW01000066.1 GCA_009839325.1 Rhodospirillales bacterium | reverse complement strand
CGACCGCGAAGGGCTGCGGCGCCCGGCTGCGGCAGAGGTCGGTCGCATGGTCGCAGCGCGGCGCGAAGGAACAGCCGGACCCGAGGTCGGTCAGCGCCGGCACGACGCCCGGGATCTCGGTGAGCGCACCCCGCTCCGGCGGCGGCTCTTCCTCCATGTGCGGCACGCAGGCGATCAGGCCCCGGGTGTAGGGGTGCCGGGGGCTTTCGAGAATCTCGTCGGTGGCGGCCTCCTCGACGATCCGGCCCGCATACATGACCATTACGCGGTCGGCCATTTCGGCAATCGCGCCCATGTCGTGGCTGATGAGGATGATGGCCGTGCCGGTCTTTTCCTGCAGTTCCTTCAGCAGGTCGAAGACCTGGGCCTGCACGGTGACATCGAGCGCGGTCGTCGGCTCGTCTGCGATCAACACGCTCGGTTGGCAGGCAAGCGCCATCGCGATCATCACCCGCTGGCGCATTCCACCCGACATCTGGTGGGGAAACTCGCGCACGCGCCGCTCCGCGGCGGGAATATGCACCGCCTTCAGCATTTCGATGGCGCGGTCGAGCGAGTCCCGGCGGCTGAGCCCCTCATGCAGGCGCACGGTCTCGGCGATCTGGTCGCCGATGGAATAGACCGGGTTTAGCGAGGTCATCGGCTCCTGGAAGATCATGGAAATGTCCTTGCCGCGCACCTCGCGCATCCGCTTCTCGCTGGCCTGCAGCAGATCTTCCCCCTTGAGCCGGACCGCGCCGGCGCCGATGCGTCCCGGAGGCACGGGCACCAGGCGCATGATCGACAGCGCGGTTATGCTCTTGCCGCACCCGGACTCGCCGACGATCCCGAGCGTCCGGCCCGGTTCGAGCGAGAGCTCGATGCCGTCGAGAACCCTGGCGACACCCTGGCGGGTGCGGAACTCCACTTCGAGGCCCTCGACTTCGAGCAGGGGCGCGGCGGCTTCCACGGCTCAGCGCTCCCTGAGGCGGGGGTTGAAGGCGTCGTTGAGCCCGTCCCCGATCAGGCTCACCGCCAGCACGGTCAGGAAGATCGCCACACCCGGAATGGTGACGGTCCAGGGCGCGTCCAGCAGGTAGTCGCGGTTGTCGCCGATGATCTTGCCCCAGCTCATTACATTCGGGTCGCTGAGCCCCAGGAAACTCAGCGCCGCCTCGAACAGGATCGCGATGCCGACGGTGAGCGCGGCGTTGACGATCAGCGGCGGCAGCGCATTGGGCAGGATCACGCGCCAGATGATGCGCCGGTCGCGCGAGCCGATGGAGCGCGCGGCTTTCACGAATTCCAGTTCCCGAATGCGCATGAACTCGGCCCGCGCCAGACGCGCGACGCCGGTCCAGGTGACGACGCCGATGGCGATGGCGACCGTCGGGAGCGTCGGCTCGAAGAGCGCCACCAGCACCATGGCCAGCAGCAGCGGCGGCAGCACCTGGAAAAACTCGGTGACCCGCATCAACACCTCGTCCACCCAGCCCCGGTAGTAGCCGGCGAGCGAGCCGATGGTGAGACCGATGACGATGGTGAGCCCCGCCGCCGAGGCGCCGACCACAAGGGTCGCGCGCGCGCCGTAAACGATGGCCGTGAGCATGTCGCGGCCGAGATTGTCGGTGCCGAGGACGTAGCCGTCCTGCCCCGGCGGGGTGAAGGGCATCCACACCATCTCGAACGGGTCCACGGCCAGGATCACGGGCGCAAAGACCGCCGCGAACACGATGGCCGCAAACACGATGAATCCGGCGACGGCCGCCCAGTTGCGCACATACATGCGCAGGAACTCGACGACCGGACGCTCGATGCGAACGGTGTCGGGGCCGTTTTCCGGCGCCGTTGTCGAACGGTCCGTCATGCGTTGCGCGCCGAGCGGATTCTGGGATCCACGAGCCGGTAGGTCAGGTCGGTCAGCAGATTGACGACGATGACGATCATGGCCGAGAAGAACAGGATGCCCATGATGGTCGGCGTGTCGCCGCGCAGGATCGACTCGAAGGCGAGCGTGCCCAGCCCCGGCCAGGTGAACACCGTCTCCACCACCACCGCGCCCGAGAAGATGTGCGAGAACTGGAGCCCGGCGATGGTGATGACCGGGATGACGGCGTTGCGGAGCGCATGCTTGTAGGTGACCGAAGTCTCGCCCAGGCCCTTGGCGCGGGCGGTGCGGATGTAGTCGGACCCCAGCACGTCCATCATGCTCGCCCGCGCGAGGCGGCTGTATGAGGCCAGGTAGATCGACGACAGCGACAGCACCGGCAGGAAGAGGTGGTGCAGCACGTCGAGGTACCATGAGAGCGTGCCTCTCGGCGTGGTCGGGTCCACAAGGCCCGAGAGCGGCATGATCTCCAGCATGGCGACGAACAGCACGATCAGCAGGAAGGCCGTCCAGAACACCGGCGCCGCGAAGCCGACAAGGGCCAGCACGGTGACGAAATGGCTGAACAGGCCGTTGGGCCGGCGCGAAGCGATGACGCCGAACAGCGTGCCGATCAGGATGGCGAGCACCAGCGCCGTCACGACCAGCAGCAAGGTCGGCGCAATGCGCCCGAGGATGAGCTCGGTGACCGGCATGTTGAAATAGTAGGACGTGCCGAGGTCGCCTTGGACCACCTTGCCGACATAGGTCGCCAGCTGGATGTGGAACGGCCGGTCGAGCCCGTAGGTGCGGCGGATATCGTCCATCACCTCCTGGCTGGCGCCGCCGCTTTCCCCGGCGAGCGTGTCGGCGATGTCGCCCGGCACCAGCGAGAGGAGGATGAAATTGAAGACGACAACGGCCAGCAGCAGCACAGCAGCGTAGAAGAGTCGCTGGGCTATGACGGTCAGGAATGCGATGACGCGGCCGTCCTCGGCTTCAGGTCCGCGCGCCCGGGGGGGGGGGGGGGGTTCCCCCCCCCCCCCCCCGCGCGGCCACCACCCCGTCGAGAGGCAGAGATAAAAAATTTAAAGGCACACCACGCGGTGAGTGGGAAT
>VXPW01000027.1 GCA_009839325.1 Rhodospirillales bacterium | reverse complement strand
GCTTCGCCCACAAGGGTAGAGCCGCACCGGGCCAGTGCAAGCGCCGTCCGCGGGATCGCTCGCCGGCTGCGGCGATTGCGCCCAAGCGCGTCGTGCGAGAGCCTCACGATGCCCGCGCCGAATTGCCGGTCCAAGCACGCCCGGCGGCAGCGCGAGGGCGGGCTGCGGATGGCTGGAATCGGCTCTTGCGACCCCGAGGCTCGGTACGAATGGACGCGCGCGACACCTCGTCAGGCAGCCGAAGTTGACGAGCTGCGAACTCCTTCCGCAGTTGGAAGCATCTTGACAGCAGCAAGTGCACACATCATGATGCCAACGATGCGCACCACATTGACCATTGACGCCGATGTAGAGTTGCTCCTCCAACGCGAAATACGGCGCACAAACAGGAGTATGAAGGCCGTCGTCAACGATGCGTTGCGCGTCGGTCTGGGAATCCGTGGCAAGCCAGCGCGGCCCCCTCGCTTCAAAGTGGAACCGCATGCGTTCGGCTTCCGACCGGGCGTCGACGTTGACCGGCTCAATCAGCTTGTCGATGAACTGGAGGCCAGTGAGGTAGCCCGGCGCCTCGACCGGTGATCATTCCCGACGTCAACCTCCTGATGTACGCGCACGACTCCCAATCCCGCCGGCATGGGGCAGCGCGGGCCTGGTGGGAAACCTTGATGAATGGCCCAGGAAGCGTCGGCCTCCCTTGGGTCGCTGTCCTGGGCTTCATCCGCATCGCCACCAACCCGAGGATTCTTGAGAATCCCCTGGACGTGGGCAGCGTTTGTGCGCGCGTTCGGACTTGGCTCGACAGACCGCAAACAGTCTTTGTCCATCCTGGCGACCGTCATGCCGACATCCTGTTCGATCTTCTCGAAGCAGTGGGGTCAGGCGGCAGCCTGACCACGGACGCGCATCTCGCCGCCCTTGCCATTGAGCATCAGGCCGAGCTCCATTCAACGGATGCCGACATGGCAAGATTTCCAGGTCTCAGGTGGGCGAATCCTATCGTCTCATAGATTTTTGTGTGCCTAGGGTCGTCCGTGATCAGCCGCAGAGCCTCGGCCGATGGGCCAAGTTGAACGAAAATCGCTTCGGCGTCGTGCTTGAGTTCGGGTTCAACGCGCACTCGGATCATCGCGGTCTTGGTCACCGGTGACGTCCCTGTGCAGCGTCGACGTATCCCGGATGGGGAACAGCACGGTCGATGGAAATGGGTTCAGCGGCATCAGGGCAGGATCTGCAATCTGAACCGATGATGGCTCGGAGCCTGTTGAGACGGAAACAACCGCCGGTCCGGCCACGAGCGGCGACGGCCCCACGCATACCGGTAGGCCGGGAGCCGCCGCACGATCTTTTAGGCCCGCGCGCCATCCTCCGTCGCCGTGCCCGCTCGGCCCTGCCACCCACGCCGGCCGACGCCGCATGTGCGGCAGGTCTGGAACGGGCGAGACACTGGCGACATGCTTCCGGGGTGCGACTTCGTGAAAGAGCTCCGGGCCGAACTCGGGGAAGTTGCGTGAGCGCGCGAAACCTTGTCCAGAACCCCTTAACCGTCTGCCACGGGAAGTAGTCCTACTGCGGGTATGAAAACAGTCGTTTCCATCCCCGACGACATGTTCGCACGCGCCGAGCGGCTGGCCTCCCGCGGACGTCGGTCCCGAAGCGAAGTCTACGCGGCGGCGCTCGAAGAATATCTCGCGCGCCATGTGCAAGACGAGGTCACCGCCGCCATGAACCGGGTATGCGGCGGGGTCGGAGGGAACGACGGCGCGTTCCTCGCCGCCGCCGGCAGGCGTGTGCTTGCCGACACCGAATGGTGATCTCCCGGGGCGATGCGTGCGGGGCGGGGTTACGGGAACCGTCGGGTCCGGGGCCGGGCTTCCGCCGGCCGGCCGTCGTTGTCCGGAGCGATGCGCTGAACGGGAGCCGGCTAGTCACGGCGGTGTGCGTCCCGCGCACGAGCGATCTTCGGTGGGCGGACGAGCCAGGCGAGATGCTGCTGACCGCTGCGATGTCAGGGCTGCCGAAAGACTCCGCCGCGAACGCGACGCAGAACATCGCGCTCGACCGGTCGCTGCTCGAAGAACGCACGGGCCGGATTTCGTCGGCCAAGCTCTATCTGCTGATTGCCGGCATCGACACTGTCTTCGGTCGTTAGGACCGAAGCGGGCCTCGACGGATGTCCGCGCCGCCCAGCGGAGGCCTCTCCCCGAACGCCAGCGCCCCGGCGGCCCGCAGCCGCGCGACGAACTCCCACGGCTGCGTCAGGATGAAGCTCGGACAAGCCCCCGTCGCCGGTGCGGGGGCTCGGCGGCGCGGTGGCGGAGCAGGTGCGCGTGCCGAAACCCCGCAACAAGAAAGCGAGCGTCTGCACCCGGGTGGCAACGAACCTGACGCTCAACCAGCCGTTTTCGGCGTGCGTGGCGGACGGAACGTCCCGAGCCCGGTGATCGGCCGACGACAAATCGTGCGGGCCTATCCGCGCCCGTCCCCTGGCGACAACTGAAGCAGGAGCCGCACCAGTTCGGACTGGCGGGAAGTGTCGGTCTTGGCGAGCACCTTCTTCAGGGTCCAGCGTGCGGTGTGCTCCGAGCGCCCAAGCTCGCGCGCAATTTCGCGCACGCTTCGGCCCGTCGCCAGGAGGACGGCAACGCGACTCTCGGCAGGCGTCAACCCAAGTACTTCACCGACCACCTCCGGGTCGAGCCGGTTGGCGTCCGGATCCCGGATCAGCACCAGCGCCGCCAGCCGTTCCGCGCCGAAGTCGGCGCGCAGCGGCGTGACCGGATGCACGTGCACGACCAGCGGCAGGCTGGCGGACCGCTGCACCGATAGGGACCCGCCGACCGGCAGGTGCCCGAGTCGCGGCAGGGCTGCGGACACCAGGTCGCGGATCCTGGCAGCGTCGTGTGGAAGGCTGGCTTGCAACGTGCCCTGCCACGGGTAGATGCCGTCCCTGGCGCCCAGCAGGCGCTCCGCGGCCTGGT
>VXPW01000019.1 GCA_009839325.1 Rhodospirillales bacterium | reverse complement strand
GGCGTCTGTCATCAGGGGCCTGATCGAGCGCATCGTGCTCACCCCGAGCGAGAAACGGGCCGAGATGGACGCCGTGCTGCACGGCGATCTCGGGACCATCCTCGAACGGGCTGGAAACGGGCGCGAAAACACTAGGACCGACATCTTCTGACCATCTCCATCTGACCCGATGCAACCTTCGGTTTTTCTGGAAGGTCCGCGACCGTGATTCGGAACTTGTCCGGAAGAGTCAGGCGGCGTGCACGCCCCGAGCGCTCCTCCATTCCACTCCGTCGACGGGCGCGGTGGTCAGATGGCGTCCGCGTGGGCCCGCAGCAGCGACACCGTTCCGGGTAGGCCAAGACGTTCGAGCGCGGCCAGGTGCCCGCCAGCCGATCGCGGCGGGTTGCGCAGTGCCGCGCGATGTCCGCGGACGACCGCCAGCACCGTTTCCGGATCGCTCTCCAGCAAACCGGCCACGAATGCGTCCGGATGCTCTGCCGCCAGCGCATGCGGAGCCAGCCGGTCAGCCGGGAAATCGCGCATGTTCCGGGTGACGATCACGTCAGCTCGGCCCTCGATTGCTGCCGCCAGCACATGCCGGTCGTCCGGGTCGGGCAGGTCGAGGTCGCCGACGAGCGCCCTGTGCCCAGTCACGACGGCTTCCGGAAAGTGCCCGTCCATGACCGACCGGGTCCGCTCCAGCACGGCGGCATCGAGATCGGGCCGGTCCGCCAGCAGGCTCCGCATCCACTCGGCGTGGATGTCTGCGCTCCAGAGCGGCGTGAACAGGTACCGGTCCGCCAGCCGCAGCAGCAGGTCCCGAAGGCCCGCTGGATAGAGCACGTCGGCGTCGAGCACCGCCCTCCGCCGGATCATCCGCTACTGCAGGCCGAGTTCCTGGTCGCGCGCTGTCAACTCGTCCAGCGCCGAGCGGCGACGGGTTTCCGTCTCGCGGCGGTAGGCCACGACGTCCGCCGCGCGGACCCGCCGGTGCGCGCCCACCCTCCGGCAGGGAATCTGCCCACCGTCGAGCAGCTGCACCAGATGGGTTCGCGACACCTGCAGCAGGTCGGCCGCCTGCCGCGTCGTCAGCTCCGCATGCAGCGGCGTCACCGCGACACCATGGCCGTGCGCCATTTGGTCCAGGACCTCCATGAGCAGCCGCACCGCCGGCGTCGGAATTTCCACCGACTCTGCCGCCTCCCCGCCGAAACGCGCCGGCACCGGCCCGGACTGGTCCGCCAGCGCCGCCAGTTTCCGCACGGCGCGTTCCGCTAGTGCGGTATCCCGGGTGCCAGGCACGCCGAACTCAGTCCACATCGTGGATTTGCCAGCCATGTCACCGTCTCCGTCGAACAGGAACAGGATAGGCCACAAACGCCGCAAGTCCAACAAGTCCCGCAAACGACACTGTCGCGGGATGGCCGGCCGAGCCCCGCGCAATGGTAATGTTGATCGGTGTCGTGGCCTCCCCGGCACAGGGGCGCCCTACTACGAGTAGGACGGCTACTACGCGAAAGACAATCTCCCGCACCGCGAGGCCAGCCGCTGGGCCGGCAAGGGCGCGGAGGCGCTCGGGTTCTCGGGCCCAGTCGATCCGGATACCTTCCGCCAGATCCTCGAGGACAAGGTTCCCGACGGGCTGCGGCTCGACCGCCGCGGCCCGGACGGCGAGATCCAGCACCGCCCCGACCGCGACGTCACGCTCTCGGCGCCGAAGTCGGTCTCGCTGCTCGCGATGGTAGGCAGTGACGAGCGCATCGTTGACGCGCACGACCAAGCGGTGGGCAAGACCCTCGCGTAGATCGAGGAGACGGTCCTCGTCGTCGACGATAGCTCGCTCAGGTCGAGCGAGCAGCTGCGGGAGTTGAAGCGGCTGCACAGGAGATCGAATTGCTGCCGTGACATGAACGCGTTGCCGCAACCCAGCGCATCCGTCACGAAAAAAGCGCCTGACGAAGCGATCTGGACCACGGAACAGATGTCCACGAACATGAGCTCGGTGTAGGCCCAGGCGCGGTCACGGATGTCGGGGTCCGCCAGCAGGCCGGCCGTCGTCCGTCAGGCCGCTGGAAATTGGCGGGCGGGGCGAAATTGTAGCTGGCACCGTCCCGAGGCATGAACCGGTGACCTCCACCTTGTAGTCGAGGCTGCCCAAGCCTTGAGGCGACAAGAGGCCGAATCGGGGAAAGTGCCCTGCGTTTGGGTTGCCGGGCCGGAACATGCGGTGCGTTCGCTGCTCAGGGCGCGCGAGCTGTAGTCCTGACTTCCCTAGCGCACGGCCTCGATGTCGTGGTTGGTCGCGTAGACCATCACGTGGCCCCCGGCCGCCGGCGAAGGCGCTTCCAACGATCAGCGAGGCGTTCGCGATATCTCCGTCCTGCACGGAAACGTCGGCACCGCGATACCCGGAGGGTGCCGGCGGGCTCGTCACCAGCGGTGGCTTGGCCGCAGCTCTTGACGCGCTGGTCGCGGCCCGGGAGGCCGCTGGATCCCGTCAACTACCACCCAGCTGCCTGGCTGCGCCGGCTGGAGATCCGCAGCGAAGAGGGACGGATCAGCGAAACAGTCCTCTGGTAGCGGGCCTCGTCGAGGAGATCTATCCGCGGCGCGTCGGAAACTGCAGCCGGGGCAGTCGGGAAAGGTCGTTTCAGCCATGTCGTCGTCATATTTCGAAGAATATTGCCGATGACATGCCAGGAGAGTACCGGCGATTCAACCCGACCCCGCTTGCAGAGTCCGGCCACAACCGCAAGCCCGATGCGGAGCATCTCGATCTCGTGCGCCTCGGCCCACTCGGCGAACTTGTCCACCGATCCGATCTGTCACCCGCAGAGCAGCGATCTCGGATTGGACTCCGCACTTTGGTACACCTGCCGCGCAAATCGAGTGGACCAGGTAGGTCGGACCCCGGTTGTGCGCCAACGCGCTGGCCATCGTCAACGCGCCAAATTGGATCAGTCAGCCGATTTCCGGCGCAGGAGCTTCTGTTGGTCGAAGAACTTGTCGCTGCCGGCCCAGCACGCGTGCTTTAGTTCCGCGAGTGCCCAATCTGAAGTCTCTTCCCGGATGATTTGCCGATACAGGGCCATGTTGTGCCG
>VXPW01000007.1:22476-27552 GCA_009839325.1 Rhodospirillales bacterium | reverse complement strand
GCTGCTGGACGAGCCGTCGATGGGCCTGTCGCCGGTGATGGTCCAGGAGATCGCGAAGATCGTCACCGATATCTCCGGGCGAGGCATCCCGGTCGTGCTGGTCGAGCAGAATGCGGAAATGGCTTTGCGGCTGGCGCAATACGCCTACGTGCTCGAAACCGGCGCAGTGGCGCTGGAAGGCCCGGCCGCCGACCTGCACGAGAATGCCCACGTGCGCCGGGCTTACCTCGGCGGCTAGGGTCAGGGGACTGCGCCAACAAGAGAGAGAACGGCGCGTTCGGGGCTCCCTTCCCTGCCCCATGGCTGGAAGGCGCTAGCGCTCCGTTGCCCGCCTGCAGACGATCGCCGGACAAAGCGAGGATGATCGGCATTTGGCGGTGCCGGAACACGCGTTGCCCGACATCGACGGACCCACCTACGCTGTCGATGGGCTACGGTCGGACGAACAACGCAACCCGCAACGTTGTCTCGCGGAAACCTCATCAATCAACGGGGACTGGCCGATGGATCGGCAGCAGAGGCTGGGCGCCTACAAGGGACTGCGGGGAGAAAACAAGTCCTCTCTCGCCGACAGGGCCTATCTGCAGATCGAAGAGATGATCGTCACGCTCCGGCTCGAGCCCGGCCAGCTACTGACGGAAGCTGTGCTGATGGCCGAACTGGACATGGGCCGCACCCCCGTGCGCGAAGCATTACAGCGTCTCGCATTCGAAGGGCTGGTCGCGATCCTGCCGCGTCGCGGCGTCATGGTGACGGAAATCAATCATGCGCGCCAACTGCAACTGCTAGAGCTGCGCCGCGAAGTCGAGCGAATGATCATGCGCGATGCGGCCCGGAGGGCCACGCACGAAGAACGTCAGTCGTTTGGCCGGCTTGCCAGTGACCTCGATGCCGCGGCCCAGGCTGGCGACGACGTCACGTTCATGCGGTTGGATCTGAAGTTCAACGGACTGACCGTGACCGCCTGCCGGAACGAATATGCCGCAAGAACCATGCAACTGATGCAGGGCCTCGCCCGGCGGTTCTGGTATCAGCACTACCGGGAGGCGCTCGACTTGAAGCGCTGCGCGACCCTTCACGCCGCGGTCGCGAGGGCGATAGCCGAGGGCCGGGCCAACGATGCCGCCGATGCGTCGGATGAGCTGATCGACTACATGTCCGAGTTCACCCGGGCCAGTCTGTGAGCGGCCGGCCGCTCGCGGGGAAAACGAACGGCCCTTGGATCGCGCGCAGCACGAGGCCTGTCGTGGATGCCGCGTCGATGGCCGCTACCGTTTGCCGCTACCGTCTTTCTTGACCTCCGGGAACAGCCAGACCGCCACACACATGAAGGCGGTCAACCCGACGAGCAGCTCAGCGGATACCTCCAGCCCGATTCGCTGTCGGATGAGCCAAAGCGCGGCGCTGGCAACGATGACGGTGAGGGTGAGGATCGCGCGGATCATCGGCGGCATCTGTCTTCTCCGTTCAGGCTCGTATGAAACTGGACAGCGTGTACGAAGCCACAGCACATAGTGCCAACACGGCGAGCAGTCCGGTTCGCGAACTTCGGAACCACTTTGGCAGGAGCTGGACCAGAAACGGAGCGCCGAGGACGGCGACCCCTGCCGCAATCACGCCGACCGTCCACGGCAGCAGCCGCCCGGCGAGAATCAGGGCCGCCAGCAAGACGCATACGGCCGCGGCGGACGCATAAACGAGAATCCCGCCGATCAGGCCGCGCGCCGCGGCCGGACCGGCCGCTCGCGGGAGAAAACCGCTGACCATGACGGTCGACCACACGGCGACCAGAGCACCCGCCAGAAAGCCGGCCAGCACGTGATAATCTAGGTTTGCCAAGGGTCCGGGCATCCCGATTTCAAGCCCGTTGGACGGTGATACATGGCTGATATATTATCAGGCGGCAATCGTTCGCGAGCGCTCGGTGGGACCAGTGAGTAATCGCACCTACACGGGGAAGCGGGACATTGACGGCGCCGAGGTCGCCGTCGACGGCAGGCCCCTGGACCCTCGCCTGGACATCCACACGTTCACAAGCCGCGGCTTCGAGTGGGGCTACGAGGGCGATGGACCGTCTCAGCTGGCGTTGGCGATCCTGGCAGTGCATTTCGCCGATGATGAGCAGGCCAAGGCGGAATGTGCGGCCTTCATGTCCCGGGTCGTCGCCTACTTCAGCAACGAGTGGGAAATGACGTCGGCGGACATTGATGTCGCTCTCACGAACGTCCGGGCCACCAGTTGATCGGCCGAGAGGAGGACCAATGCAGCGGGAACTCGATCAGTCGCGCATGTCGGACCGGCAGCGCCGGTACCGCGATACATACCGCCAGCGCATCGTCGGCTGGTACAACGGGTGGCTCCACGTGACCGTGATCTATGCGATCGGGTTCGCCGCCATGACGATTTACTTCCAGAGCATGACGGACGTGCGCTGGTATGAGCTGCTGATCGTGCCGGTGGCGTTCCTCGGCGCCAATTTCTTCGAGTGGTTTCTGCACACCCATATCATGCACAGACCGCAGAAGAACAAGGCGTTGCGGGCCATTTACATGCGCCACACGATGATGCACCACCAGTTCTTTACCGACGACGAGATGCGTTTCGCAGGTCAGCACGACTGGCGAGTCACGTTCTTCCCGCCATTCGCCTTGGTGACGTTCATCTGCATGTCGATACCGATCGCGCTCGTCGCCGGCTGGCTGTTCACGCCCAACGTCGGCTGGCTCGTCATCACGACCACGACGTCCATGTATCTCATCTACGAATTCATGCATTTCTGCTGTCACGTGGACGAGAGCTGGTTCGTCCGCAACGTGCCGTTCGTAAACACCATCCGGCGCCACCACACGGCCCATCACAACCAGTCTCTCATGATGGAACGCAACATGAACCTGACGTTCCCGATCATGGACTGGTTGTTGGGGACCTCTGACCTCGAGCGCGGCCTGTTGGGCCACCTGTTCAACGGCTACGACACCCGACACGTCAAGAAGGACATGCGCCAGACGGCCCGGACGCCGGACGGCCGCCTGCCGGACCTGGTACCGGTCGGCGCGAAATAGTTTCGAGCGCGCGCACGGTTTCCGGCGAGCGTCGGCGGGGACTTTCCGTTCGCCGGCCCGACAGCCGCGAAACAGTGCGCTGCACCGCAGTTAACGTGATTCGCATCTTCTCGGAGAATCACGTCGAGGTGCGCGCGTAGGCAGGCGCGTGACTCCTCCCGCGCCGGACGCCGGCACCGCGAGTGGAGAGCGCCGGCATGGATCCGGTGACGGGCAGCAATCTCCGTTGCTTGGGACGCGGCGCACGCCGGGATCCACGCGGCCGGGACGGCCGGGGCATGAACGCGCTCGGCCTCCATGCGGCGAACGTGTTCCCTTGGCTCCCGGGAGCGGCCGCGGGCTCGGGAACCGGCGGGCGAGTGTCACTGCGGCACGGTCGCTGCGTCGACGTCGTCGCTCTTGCGCCAGACCGTGGCAAGCCACGGCTGTTCGGCCCGACGGCGGCCGGGTGGTCGATAATAGTGGTGCACTTCGGTGAAACCGGCTCCGGTGGCCAGGGCGCGCCAGGTCGTGAGATCGTAGAAGCAGCCGTAGCGGCCATCGACCCACCCTTCCTCGTTCTCGCCGCGCGGATTCGAACAGAACAGCACGCCGCGGGGCTTGAGCGCGGCCGCCAGTTCAGCGAGAACGCGTTTGATCTGGCTGCTCGGTACATGGAACAGCGAAGCGTTGGCGAAGATGCCGTCGAAGTGTACGGACGGCAGGTGGAGGTCGAGAAAGTCCTGGTGCAGCACCGGGCAGTCGATCCCCGCCCGGGCCAGCGCCACCAGCTCGGCCGACCCGTCGAGGCCCGTGACCTCGTGCCCGAGCTCGGCAAAGGCGCGGAGATCGCGACCCGGACCGCAGCCGAGGTCGAGAATCGCGTGCGGCGGCGCACCGTCGATCGCGTCCAGCAGGGCCTCGATGTTCTGGCTCACGTCGTGGTCGGAGGTGCGGTGGCGGAACGCATCCGCCATGCGGTCGTACTCCGCAAGGGTGGCAGCGGCAGCCTCCCGAGCGGCCGTGTCCTCGCTCCGTGAGCGGCCGTTCACGAGATCGTCCGGCGCCCTCTCGTGACGCCGGGACAACTGCAGTAACCCGGCCGCGAATGACCTGATCGCAGACCCACGCCACGAGCAGGGGCGGGCGCGAGACCGCCACCGACTATCTTGGCGCCGACCCGTCGCAACACCGTCGCGTGCAAGGTCCGCGGCTGTCGCTGTAAATGTCGCACGGCAGCAACCATCTACGCCAAACCCGCGAAGGCCTCAAGGGCGGGGCTCTCCACGCGCTGCACTTCGCGGTATGCTTGCGACTCGAGGCCACGCTTGCGTTGAGACAATGAAGCCATTGAAACACATTGGTATTCCGAAATGCAGGTCGTCGTACAGCGTTGGCCGGAGACCGGCATGTCGCAACGAAAGCCGGCGTTTTCCGTCCGGACTCACCCGCTCGGCTGACCCGAGCTGCGAGTGATACGGAGCCAGGCGGTGGAGCGGTTCGATGTCGTCATAGTCGGAGCGGGTCTCTCGGGCATCGGCTCCGCCTGCCACCTGATGCAGAAGTGCCCCACCAGGAGCTTCGTCATCCTGGAGGGTCGCCACGCTGTTGGCGGCACGTGGGACCTGTTCCGTTACCCCGGAGTCCGTTCCGACAGCGACATGCACACGCTGGGGTACGTCTTCAAACCCTGGAACGAGCACAAGGCCATTGCGGACGGTCCGGCGATTCTCAAGTACGTCAACGATACGGCCGATGAGCACGGGATCCGCGACCACGTGCGCTTCGGACACCTGGTCACGAACGCGGCCTGGTCAAGCGAGGACGCCACCTGGACCGTAACGGCTGAAACCAACGGCCGTGCAGTGCAGATCGCGTGCAGCATGCTCCTGCTGTGCGGCGGCTACTACAACTACAAACACCCGCACCGGCCGGTCTGGGACGGTGAGGAGGACTTCAGGGGCACCGTGGTGCACCCGCAGTTCTGGCCGGAGGACCTGGACCACCGGGACAAGGAAGTCGCGGTGATCGGGTC
>VXPW01000007.1:8919-22376 GCA_009839325.1 Rhodospirillales bacterium | reverse complement strand
GAGTTGGTGCGCGGAGCGCTCGGACCGGACTACGACATCGACAAGCACTTCACGCCGCACTACGACCCGTGGGACCAGCGGCTGTGCCTCATTCCGGACGCCGATCTGTTCAAGGTCCTCCGACGCGGCACTGCCAGCATCAGGACGGAAACGATCGACCGTTTCACGAGAGATGGTCTGCAGCTTGCAGGCGGCGACGTGGTACGAGCCGACATCATCGTGATTGCCACGGGCCTGCGTCTGCAGGTGCTGAACGGTGTGTCCCTGAGTGTCGACGGAAGAACGGTCAGCCCGCCGGAACACTGGTCCTACAAGGGCATGATGCTCTCGGACGTGCCAAACCTGATACTCACCTTCGGCTACATCAATGCGAGCTGGACGCTGCGTGCCGACTTGACCGCGGAATACGCGTGCCGACTGATCAACGAGCTCGAAAGGACCGGCAACCATCAAGCGACGCCGCGCCTTTCGGAAGATGAGCAACAGACGATGCCTGCCAGACCGTGGATCGACGGTTTTTCGTCAGGGTACGTCCAGCGGGACATGCACCTGTTTCCCAAGCAGGGAGATCAGGATCCGTGGCGCAACACGCAGGACTACCTCGAAGACAGGCGTGTCGTGAAGCGGGCGCCCATTGCCGACGGCGTGCTGGAACTCTCCAGCCCTGAAGGCATGTCGGACGCACCTGCCGGCACACGCGCCCATGTTGCCCGCGCCGCCTGATGGCGCGCTGCGCGGCAACCCCGGCGCCTTGGTGATTGGGCACGGCCTGCCGCGGCCCGGGAAGGATTTCCGTCGCGTTGCCAAGCCGCTGGCCGGGGTGCTTCCCGCGCGTCTGGAGCGTCCCCGCCGGTCCGACCCGGCGGGCACGTGTCGCCGGTGAGGCTCCCCGGATAGCTCCCAGCGGCTGAACACCGGTTCGCGAGAGGGCCACATGGCGTGCCGGAAGGGGATCGCGGCCGCCTCCCGATTGATGACAGCAGGAGAACACGCCGATGCCGGTCATTCGCATTGAAGTCCCGGCCGGCACGCCTGTCGGCACGCAGCGGGCCATCCGGGTCGCGGTCAAGGCCGCGGTGCTCAAGACCCTGGCGCCCAAGGAGACCAAGTACGACTATGTCGCGGTTCGCGAGGTGGTCGGCGAGATCGGCGACGGTGTACCGCTGGTGCAGGTCGACCTGCGACCGGGCCGCGAACCGGAACGCAAACAGGCGCTGGTTGACGCCATCGCCGACATCCTGCACGACACGATGGGCATCGGAGCTGCCGACATCTACGTCCTGTTTCGCGAGAACCCGGCGGAGAACCACTATTGCGGCGGCAAACCGCTCGCCGCCTGGGTGCCGGCTGACGCGTAGCTCGAAGAGACGGCGCCGGACGACACGTCTCCCGTCTCACGGGCAGTGCCTGGATCCGCGGCGTCCCTGCTGATCGCGCGTTCCGTTAGACCGTCACGAGGCGTCCGGCGCGTTTTCTGCGCTTCACCCGTTCAGGTCCCGGCGTGGATCGCTTCCGCATGTGCCTTCAGGCCCTCGGCCACATCCACGAAGCCGCGCCGCATGTAGCCGCCCCAACACACCGACACCATCGGCGCCATCACGCCGGTCAGTGTGTCGGAGTTGTAGTAGCTGCAGCTGGTCGCATCGACAGGGTTGAGGTGTTGCTCCCGCACCGCACGCAGGAGCCAACGGGCTCCGAATTCCGTTTGCCAGGCGATCAGCCGCGGCTTGTCGAACGCGCACACGTATTCGGTCATGCGAAACCGTGTCGGCCCCATCCTCACCGTCAGGTGTGCCGGGGATCCGATCGAGAAGTCCGTTTGCACCTGAGGCGTGAAGCGGTTCCACTCTTCGTACCTGTCGACCTCGGTCAGAACCGTCCAGACGACACCGATCGGTGCGTTGATCTGAATCGGATCGGTGCGAATTTCGAATTCACGCATGGTCATTCATCCCGAGGTTTCGCAAGAAGATGTCCCAGTTTTCCAACCGGCGGTGCAGCGCTCCCAAGACCGTCTCCCGCGTAGCCTGTCAATCGGCCCGGCAGTCCGGCAGCCTGCGATGCGAATACGGCCATGCAGCGCCAACGTGCAAGCACACCGCACCGCGCCGGGACGGCGAACTTCCCACGCAACAGTAGCAGGGCTCAGGCACCGCGGTTCCGCAAAACCGGACCATTCGGGCCATCCATTGCGGCAGGCCTGCCGGGGTCAACTCGAGTGTACGGGCGGAAGATCGGCATCGCGGAGACAGCGCAAAGCCCGACAGCAGGTGTTCCAACGACGACCGGCCTTCGAAGCGGTTCGGACCGGAGTGGACGGCGCCCGTTCCCGTGCTGCACTGGTGGAGCGAGACCTGTCCATCAACCGATTGGTGCGCCGGCGACGGCGGCAAATGCTTGTCCGTCGGATGTGTAGCGTGCCGCGTTCGCCGTCGGGGAATGCGTTTCCGTCACCGGGAAGAAGGAGACATGGTGCCGCCATGACAGCTCGGCCTAGCCCCGGTGGGACTCGGGCGACCGCGCCCCGGTTCCAGCGACGTTCCTTCGGTCAGGCCGGATTACCCGTTCAGCCGAAATCCGCTGTGACCCGACCCGTTCACGGCATTCGCCCCGTACCAAATTTACGGGTGGACCAATCGCTCGCGACCGGTCATGCTCACACCTGCAAGTCCGGTCATGACGGATCTGCTTCCAGCCCGAGCCTCGCTCGCCACGACGTTCCTAACGCGCCCTCGATAATCAATTTCATTCGTGGTTGCGTGCGCTTGGCAAAGTGCCTCAAGTATCGCGTATCGCGGGCGGGGTCCCGGCTGGCCTCGGGAAAAGGAGTATTGGTTAGTGTCTGTTCGTCCGTCGTTTGTTGAGCTGAGACGCCGCCTCGAAGCCGGCATGGTTGGTCAGAGCCAAACAGTGCTCAATTTGTTGATCGGGATACTGGCCGACGGCCATGTCCTGCTGGAGGGAGCGCCGGGATTGGCCAAGACGCGTATCGCACGCCTGCTTGCGCTGGGAATGGAAGGCGTCTTCAACCGGATCCAGTTTACCCCTGACTTGCTGCCTTCCGACTTGACCGGATCTTCGATTTACGATGCCCGTGAGCAGAGATTCGATTTCCAGATGGGGCCGATCTTCGGAAACTTCATTCTTGCCGACGAGATCAACCGGGCGCCGGCAAAGGTTCAGTCGGCCCTGCTCGAGGCAATGGAGGAACGGCAGGTCACGAGCGGCACGAAGAGCTTCAAGCTCGAAGCGCCGTTCTTTGTCATTGCGACGCAGAACCCGATCGAGCATGAGGGAACGTGGGAGCTACCGCAGGCGCAGCTCGATCGATTCCTGCTGCATGTCACGGTCGACTATCCGGATCTCGCCACCGAGAGAGAAATTCTCGATCTGGTCCTTCAGGAGGCGGTTGACGCCCTGACCCCGGCCGAGCCACCCGCCCCCATCTCGAAGGCCGACCTCGCAGAGGCACGGCGCCTGGTGCTCGACGTGCACCTGTCCGATCCCATTCGGGACTACATCGTGCGCCTGATGTCGGGCACGCGTGGCGATCCGAAGAGTCTCGATGGGGTAGACGAGCACCTGTCCCACCCCGTGAGTCCACGCGGGTCGGTGTCGCTGGCACGGACCGCGCAGGCCCGCGCCTGGCTGATGGAACGTGATCACGTGCTGCCGGAGGATGTCTACGCGCTGGTGCCCGATGTCCTGCGGCATCGCATGGGCTTGACCTATCGCGCGGAGGCGGACGGCGTCACGCCGGACCAGATCGTCCAGAGCTTGCTGGAACAGGTAAGTGTGGTCTAACCGCTCCCAGCGGACCGGCTCGGATACGACGAATCCGACCACACTGACGCTGCGCGAGCTCATGGCGACGCAGCCGCGCCATGTGCGCGGTCGGCTGCTGCCGGGCGAACGGTATCCCACCGGCATGCGTCCCGGCCGCCGACGCGCCCAGGGCATGGACCTGGACAGCGTCGGTCCGTATGTGCCCGGGGACGACATTCGTTGGATGGACTGGCGCGCGACGGCCCGCACCGGACGCGCACAGATGAAGCGGTTCGTGGCTGAGTCGCATCTTGCCCGGATGCTGATCGTCGACTTCCGGGCACACCTGCTGTTCGGCACCGAAACGCGACCGATGGCCAAGACCGCCGCGCTCCTGGCGGCGCACATGGCCTGGGAAGGGTTCGTGTTGCAGGAGCCGGTCGGCATGGTCATCGTGCCGGACCAAGTGCTGGTTCGTCCGCGTCGAGGACGGAGCCATGTCCTGTTCCTGCTGAAGCACCTGGAGGAAAGTTACGCTGCAGCGCTGTCGCGGTCCGAGCATCATGGCGAGGACGCCCTGGTCCTGGCGATCGACACTGCCAGCCGGCTGCTGAAGTTCGGCGACGAAATATGTGTTTTCAGTGACTTCGGCGACGCGGCCCCAGCCCTGGCCGAGAAAGTACGCGAACTGAACGCGTTCCGACATTTTCGCGCCATAATCGTCGAGGATCCGATGTTCCGTCGCCCGCTTCGTTCCGGACGTTACCCCTACCAGACGGCGGGCGACCCCGTACGTCGACTGGCGACTGTCTCGAAATCGATGGCGAACCGGCATCAGGACGTTGTAAGGGAACTCCGGCGCAACCTGCGCCGGGAACTCATCAAGGACGGCTGGCGGATCACCGAAGCCGCGAGCGGCGGTTTCCTGTCTCCGGGACCCGGGCGATGACCGAAGATACGGTCCTCGCCCAGCTGCGCGGCATTCACCTGCCCGCGGACCCGGGCCTGGTGGCGCCGAGCACGTTCGCCCTCTGGCCGTTCGTGCTGCTGGCAGCGGTGTTGGGCGCGATCCTCGTCGTGCGGGTCTGGCGAGGCGGCCAATGGCGGCGGACCGCCAGGGCCGAGCTGGCCAGGATTCTCGATGTGGACGACCAACCGACGCAATGGTCGATGCTGCTCGCGTTTTCGGCCAGCCTGTCGGAACGGGCGCGGCGACCCGTCACCCTGCCGCCCCTCGCCTACCGCCGTCCAGATACGGTTTCCCAGGGCGAGCGGAACGAGTTCATTGCCTTCCTGAGCAGGGAACTCGGTCGATGATCGACCTGATGCGCCCCTGGGTATTCGTGCTGTTGCCCCTGCCGCTCCTGGCCTGGCGGATCCTGCCCGCCATCGCCGCGAACGCAGCGTTGCCGGTACCGGCGCCGATCCGGGGCCTCATTTCCGGACTGTCCGACGAGGGTCGGCGACGGCGACGGCGGCCGGAAGATCTCTGGATCAAGGCCCTGGGCTGGGCCCTGCTCGTGGTCGCGCTCGCCGGGCCCTACAGCCGCGACTCGATTCTCGTGACGCCGACGGGCCGCGACTTGATGATCGCCGTCGACTTGTCCGCCAGCATGGAACAGCAGGACATGATCCTGGACGATGTCAGCGTGCCCCGTTTCGTGGCCGTCCGGGAACTGCTCAAGGACTTCATCAAGGCACGGAAGGGTGATCGGGTGGGACTGATCGCCTACGGCCATGAGGCGTACCTGATTTCGCCGCTGGGCTATGACGTCGAGGCGGTCGCGGCGGTTCTGGACGAATTGGCGATCGGCCTGCCGGGACATCGTACGGATCTCGGCCGTGCCATCGGACTGGCGGTCAAGACGTTTGACGCTGAACAGGACGCCGGCCGGGTCCTGATATTGCTGTCCGACGGCGAAGACAATTCGGGCGAACTCACGGGATTTGACGCGGCGGTCCTCGCGGCCCAGCACGGCGTTCGCATCCACACCATCGGTTTTGCGTCCAACATCGAGGCCGACGGCGCGGATGTTCTCAGGAACATCGCGAACAACGCCGACGGCGTGTTCTTCTGGGCGAGATCGACGGCCGACCTGGCCGCGACATCGCGCGCCATCAACGAAATGGAGCCGACCGAACGACCGGAGGAGGAAAACCACATCCTGCGTGACTGGTCGCTCTACGCCGTCGCAGCGGTGCTGCTGCTGCTTGCCGGCCTGATCGTCCAGGAGATTCGCAAGGCATGACTTTCGCGTATCCGCTCGCGCTGCTCCTTCTGCTACCGGCGTTCGGCTTGCTGGCGTGGCTCAAGCTCTGGCACGGTCGAGCAGGGCTGGGCCTGCCCGGACACTGGCACCGGATCATCGACACCACGATGCAGTCCTTCATGGTCAAGCAGGTCATTTCGCAACGGCAGCTGCCGGTAGGGCTCTGGCTGGTGATCTGGGCGCTCCTGGTATTGGCCCTGGCCCGCCCCGTCCTGGATCTCGGGGAACCGGTACCATCCGGCAACCTCGTCGGCCGTGTGATTGCCCTGGATGTCGGCGCCAGCGTCGACCCCGAACGCCAGCGATGGATCGCCTACAGAATCCTGGACGCCGCTCCCACGACACCGACTGCGCTGGTGGTCGCCACGGGGGAGGCCTTCGACATCGTGCCCTTCACGACCGATCGCGGGCATCTCGATCGGTACCTGCAGGTCATCAAGCCCGAGGTCATGCCGGTTTCCGGACGGTCGCCGGGGATGGCGGTCACGCACGCCGAATCGCTGCTGGCCCGGGCAGGGATGGTCGTCGGGCAGCTGGTTCTGGTGACCGGTGGCACGGTACCTGCAGCCGAGGCGGCGGACGTTGGCGACTGGCTGCGGGCGGTCGTCGTGGATGGTGATCGTGCTTCTGCCTGGGAGGACTATGCTGAGCGGATCGGCGCCCAGCTCGCCGACACAACCACCATCGACGACGTCATCAGCGAGTTGGACGGCAAGGTGGCCGATGTTCTTCGAGACAGTGACGACGCCGCAGGATTCGCGGCGGGCCCGTGGCTGATCGCCGCCGCCGCATGTTTGTGGCTGCTCTTCTTTCGCCGGATTCGGTCAGCATGACCGGGCGCGTGCTTGGCTGGGGCGCAATCGCCGCGTTCGCCGTCGCCGTGTCGTGGCTGTGGCCGAGAATCGAACGAGCGCCGACCGATTTCGAGATCGCCCTCGAGTACCTGGGCGATCAGCGGCCGGACCTGGCGCTCCTGTTTTTCAGGGACACGGAGTGGCGCGGCGTGGCCGCCTACCGCGCCGGTCGGTACGCGCAGGCATCGCGCGAGTTCAAGGTCAAGGAAACGGCGCTCAGCCAGTACAACCTGGGCAACAGCCAGGCCCGTTTGCGCGAATGGCCCGAAGCCCTCGCAACCTATGAAAAGGTGTTGCGGTTGGACCCCAACCACCTCGATGCGCGCCACAATCTGGCATTGGTGAAAGAGCTGCTCGAGCCGAGCAAGGACTCGGAGGAACCCGAGGACGCCCCTGAACACGTTCCGACCGAGGCCGAGGAGCACATGGTTTCGGAACCCCAGGAAGGAATCTCCAACTGGGCGCAGGCCGCCGATTCACCGCAGAGCGACACGGCCGGCAACACCAACGACACGGATGAAGTCAGCGACAGCGAGGCCGCAGAACGACCCAAACCGGTGGACACGACGGGCGAAGTCGGCAGCGCCACCGCCATCGGCAGAACCAGTGAGGATCGCGGACGCAACGATCACCGGATCGTGGGCACCGTCGACCTGAAACCGAGGACGAGCGCTCGGCCGGCGGAGGTGTTGCTCCGCAGGATTCACGACGATCCGGAGAAGGTGGTGCGCGCGAGAATGCTGGCCGTCTACGAATCCAGGATCGCGAGTCCCGCGCCGTGATTCGGGTCTTCCTTTGCTGCCTCGGCCTGTGCCTCCTCGACGTGGCGGCAGTCGCGCAGCAGACGGACGAAGCTGATCGCCGGTGGTTCAACGTCACCCTGGATCCGCCGTTCGCGGCGACCAGGGGAACCTATGTCGGTGGGCAGATCGTGCTCCACGTTCAGTTTATTTCGTCCGACCCGTTCAAGCGGGTTCGGCTCGAACTTCCGGCAATCGAAGGCGTGCGCTCGACGATCCTCGCACGCCCGCACACACGGCAGGTCGAAATCCTCGACGATGACGGGTACAGCACGCTTGGGAGCCAGAAGTACAGCCACGAAACCCGACTGGTGATCGTGCCCGACCGCAGCGGCACCATCCTCGTTCCGCCGATCACCGTCACCGGGATTTCCGAGCCGGGGAGCGGCCGCAGCTTCGAGTTCGAAGAGGTCTATCCGGAGCAAACGATCCTCGTTCATCCGGAGAGCCCGGAATTCGTTGGAAACGCCTGGATCGTTTCCCGCGACGTGAAGATCGAGGAGTCCTGGTCACCCGAAATCGATGACGTCCGAAACGGAGACACGGTACGCCGCACAGTGGCGCTGAGCGTTGCTGGCGTGACGGCGGACGATCTTCCCGAACTCGTTCTGAACTCGAGCAGCGGCCACCGCGTGTTGAGCACTGAAGTCTCGGCCGAGACCGAGAAGACCGACGACGGTTTCATTGCCCATCTGGAACAGTCGTGGGACATCTACGTCGAGACGGAAGACATCACCCATATCGACGGAATTCGGTTCCCGTACTGGAACCCGGAGCGCGGCGTGCCGGAAGACGCCACCCTTCTGCCCCAGCGCATCGAGCCACTCAAGAGAGACGCGGTGGCGCTTCGCCAGACGCTGCGCGAAGAAGCCCTCGCAGGGCACCAAGCCAGGCGACTCGGCCTTCTGGGTCTGCTGCTGGTGCCGCTGGCAGCCTTGGCCTCGGCCATCGCGCTGGTGCTTTGGCGCGCGCTGCCGACGAGGACGGACTTGAGGTTTTGGCGCGCCGCCAAGCGGGGCGCTGATCCGCTGCGATTCTATGCCTCGTTCCTCTCCTGGGGACGACACACGTTCAGGCAGCGCACCCCGGTCGGCCAGCAACAGGTGCAGATGCTCGGAGCCCGCGCAGCCGATCAAGTGGGACGATTGCATCGCTCGATCTTCGGGCTCTCCAGGGACAGTCTGCGATGGCAGCGGGTCGCGGCAACTCTCATCCTGGCGTCACGACGGATGATCGTGCGGCGATTCCTGGCGACGATCGTCCCCGGCGTTTCCCGGTTCCTGTTCCTGCGTTGACCATCGCTTGGCCAGAGCCCGACGATTCCGGGCGCAAGGTCGAGTGCTCGCCCCTCGAAATCGGTCGCGGTGACTGCAGGCATGCCGTGGACGCTGGCCCTTGCGCCGACACCAGGTCCGCAAGCCGGGCTTGATGCCTGAAACAACGATGCGTCACTACTACGCGGACGTCGGCGACGTGCGACTTCATTACGTGACGGCAGGCAGGGGCCCGGCAGTCGTCCTCCTCCATGGCTGGCCGCAGACCTGGTACATGTGGCGCGGCGTGATTCCGAAGCTCGCCAGGGATTATCGGATCATCGCACCGGATTTGCGGGGGTTAGGGGACTCGTCGCGCCCTGTGGGTGGTTACGACAAGAAGACACTCGCAGAGGATGTCTGGCGCCTGGTTCACGACGCCCTGGGCGAGCGGAGTCTCTTCGTCGTCGGTCATGACTGGGGCGGACCGACGGCGTTCGCGCTGGCCGCACAGCACCGAGACGCCGTGAAACGCTTGGCGGTCTTCGATGTTCCCGTGCCGGGAGACGGCACCTCGGCGATGTTCGGGAACCGCTGGCATCATCGTCTGCACTGGGAGGAGGGGCTGCCCGAAGCCCTGACCCGAGGCCGTGAGCACGTCTACCTGGGTTTCTTCTACCGCAATTGGGGTGGGCGCCCCGATGCCATCACGGAAGACGCAGAGCGTGAATATCTACGGACCTACCGGCAGCCGGGCGCGATGCAGGCCGGCTTCAATCTCTACCGCGCCACTCCGCAGGACGTCGCTGACAATCAAGCGTTCCTGTCACAAGGGAAACTGGAGATGCCTGTCCTCTGCTACGGCGGCGCCCTGGGGCGAGGGCGCGGGAAGACGGCCATCGAATCCTGGCGACGCGTGGCAGAAGACGTGCGCGGGGGCGTGGTCGAGGACTGTGGCCACTGGATCCCTGAGGAGCGACCGGATTGGGTAGCGGGGGAATTGCGAGGCTTCTTCGACGAGGAGAACGCCGGTTCCGGCAGCGCACGGACATCGTCGCGGCGGCCGGGGAATGCCGGCGTCCCGCGGGCAGCGAAGGCGCCTGGCTGACGCAAGCGATCCGGGCGAGCGCGCCTGCACGAAGCCGGGGCGTCAAACAACCCTGCTGCGACCGCCGGTCGTCAATCGCGGGCCCGCCACCATCCGACGGCAACGGGCCGACTCCATTGGCCCGAATGACGCGGACGGAACGGTCTTTCGGTCTAGGTCACCCGCATCGCGGGCTGCCACTGGACTCGAACCAACAGGCCCGGCGCCAAACCGGCGTGCGTTCCCGGCCGGCCGCGCGGAACGCTACAGGCCTTCGAGCAGGATCAGGTTGCCGATGGACCCGGCCTGCCGAGCTTTCAGCAGCGGTTGGTACTCTGCCGAATGGTACCACTCGCGTGCGCGCTCGAGCGACGGGAATTCGAGAATCACGGCCACGTTCGGCAGTTCGTCCGAACCCTCAAGCTTTTCGATTTCGGTATTCCGCGCCAGGTAGCGCCCGCCGTAGGATTCCACCTGGGCCTGGACTTTTGGAATGTAGTCCTCCACCCACGAGCCGTCGGTGATCGTCACCCTGCCCATTACGTACGCAGCCATTCGCCGTCTCCTCGGGTCCAGTTCCGGCCCATTGCACCCGCGCCAGTGCGCGTGGCCGGCCCCGCGTGCCACGCCGATTCTGACGGCCGCAGGCACCGTGCGCAAGGCTGTTGGCCGGTCGGGGAGCCCGAACCACGAACCCGGCCGCCCAGCTGCAAGCTGGTTCGCCGACCACAGAATTCCAATTTGCCGGGAGCAACTCGATGTCGGCTGCTCGACCCGTGCGTCGAAGCTGCACCTGCGAATCCGCCGGGCTCACGATCGGGACCAGTCGTCGGGAACGACGGGACCGATCCAGATGCCTGCCATGTCATGCCCAAATGCCAAGATTTCGGAGGCGTCATCGCGGCAGCAACCGTCCGCCGACCGGACGGGAAGCCGGGCAGGCCCCAGTCCGCGTCCGACACCGGGCGAACCCGGGCAACAACGCCGACCCCGGTGCATGGGCTGGTATCGGTCAGTCACCCGGGGAAGCCCTTGGACGGAAGCCCGCCGGCTCTGGCCGTGACCGACGCCCGGTACTACCCTGAGAGCAGCGCTACACATTGTCGGTCCGAAGGGTTCGATCCATGCATGTCGTCATTTTCGAAGTCGAGCCAACTGCCGACGGCAGAGATGAGTATCTGGATATCGCGGGACGGCTGCGGGATGAACTGGAAACCATCGACGGCTTTATCGCGATCGAGCGTTTTGAAAGCCTCGTGCAGCCCGGCAAGATCCTTTCTCTTTCGACCTGGCGAGACGAGGCGGCGATCAGACGATGGCGTGAGCGCACCACGCATCAAGCCGCTCAGGAGAGGGGCCGAAACACGCTGTTCGAGCACTACCGCATTCGGGTGGCCGAAGTGGTTCGTGACTATGAACTCGAGACCTCTCCATGGCACCCTAACTAGCGCCAGTGACAGTGGGACGGTGACGCATCCCAACCGTACGCAACAGGCCGCCGCACCGCGGCCGGCGGTAGCGTCCCAGGGGCACTCCGTGTGACGGCTTCGCTTCGGGAGCTTGCGTCCGAGCTACGCGCCGACGCCGTGTCAGTCAAGACGATTCCGGCGTTGTCGGCCGGGTTCACCTCCGGCCTCGGGTTGCTCGTCTCGCAGGTGGCCTTCGGAAGTTTCATCTTCTCCGGCGTGTTGGCGTCCTATTCCTCCCAGGGCGTCGGCCTGATCCTCTTCGGCAACTTTGCGGCCTGCCTGCTGGTGGCGCTGCTGGGCAGCTACCGCGGCGCAATTGCAGGACTTTCTCCGGCGCTCGTGATCGTCATGGCCACGATCGCGACCACGATGGAGGCGCGTGGGCAGGCGCTGTTCGTCACCGCCGCAAGCGCGCTCGTGATCGGCGCAATCGCCACCGGCCTCGGCTGTCTCATGGTCGGGCGTTTTCGCCTCGCCAACCTGATGCGCTTCATTCCCTATCCGGTCGCCGCTGGCTTCGTGTCCGGAATCGGTGGGGCGGTGTGCCTGGCCGCGATGTCGCTCATGGGTGCGAATCCTGCGTGGCGGGCGGCGCTCGAGCTGTTGGAGCCTGCCTTGCTGTGGACTTGGCTCCCAGGCGCCGCGTACGGGATCGCGCTCTACGCCGCGATGAAGCGCTGGGCGAACCCGCTGATCCTGCCACTGAGCGTCATAGCCGCGATTGGGGCATACCATCTCGTTCTCGGCGCCCTCGAGATTTCCGGCGATGAGGCAAGGACGCTGGGCCTGCTGCTTACGGGCACAGCGGACGGCGGACTGTGGCCCGTACTGGTCCCCGCCGACCTGGTGCATGTGGAATGGGCCGCAATAACCGGCCAGATTCCCAACATCCTGACACTGATGCTGATCGCCTTCATTGGCGTCATCATGAATGTCGCCGGGCTCGAAGTCGCAGTGAATCAGGAACTCGACTGGGACCGCGAATTCAAGGCAAGCGGATTTGCCAGCATCGTCGCCGGCCTGGGCGGGGGCACAGTGGCGACGCTCATCGTTCCTGCGTCGCTCCGCAGCAAGCTCTTCAAGGCTGCCACCCGATGGACCGGCGTGGTCGCAGCCGCGGTCATCGGAGCCGCCCTGTTTTTCGGCGACGGAATGCTCGAACTCGTCCCGACGGCGCTCATCGGCGGGGTCCTGATCTTCGCCGGTATGGGCATGCTCGATGAAGGGCTGGTGCGGTGCCGCAAGCGCCTACCCTGGTCGGAGTTCGGCATCATCCTGGTGATCTTCGTCATCATCATCTTCTTCGGCTTGATCGAGGGCGTAGGCGCCGGGGTGGTGGCCACCCTTGCGTTCTTCGCCGTGCGCCTTAGCCGGGTGGACGCGATCGAAACGCGATTCACGGCGCGCGAGCGCCACAGCAACAAGGCCCGACCCGTACCCGACCGCGCCATCCTGATGCAGGAAGGCGAGCGCGTGCAGGCCTTCCGGTTGCGTGGGTACATCTTCTTCGGCAGCGTCGGACCCCTGATCGAACAACTCCGAAGAACCCTGGAGGACTCGTCGCATCGCGCCTGCCTGATACTGGACTTCGCCGCCGTTTCAGGATTCGATGTTTCGGCAGTGAGTGCCCTGTCACGGTTCCTGCAAACGGCAAGCATGGGTGGGGCGACGATCGTGCTGAGCGCGACGTCCGAGCATTTGCGGTCGGGCCTCGCGCTCAACCTTCCCGCGTCAGTGTCCGCCGGGCTGATCTATGAGCCGAGCGCGGACCGCGCCCTCGAGCATTGCGAGGACATCGTCCTGGCGGAATGGAGATCGGTAGCAACACCCGGCGGTGGCCGACGTGCCGCCTTGTTGGAGGTCGCTGTTGACGACCTGGAACGCCAGCTCGAGCGGCAAATTCACTTCGAGGATCTGGTGGAGGAGCTCGGCGACTGGCTCACGCCGCGCGACTACGCT
>VXPW01000007.1:7054-8819 GCA_009839325.1 Rhodospirillales bacterium | reverse complement strand
CGCTCGACGAATTCCATCCGATCCTTGCCCCAGAAGATCTCGCCGCCGATCACCATGGTCGGCGCACCGAACACGCCGCGATCGAGAGCCCCGTCGGTCGCCTCGATCAGCGCGGCGCGGCATTCATCGCTCTCGGCGGCCGCCTCGAAGTCGGCTGGATTGACGCCGAGCGATCCGGCGATCGCGCGCAGACCGGCATAGTGCTGGATAGAGGCGTCGTCACGCTCCCAGTAGGCGGCGAAGATGGCGTCGATAAAGGCCACCTCCTTGCCCCAGCGCCGCATGGCGATGGCGCCGCGCAAGGCCCGGCTGGTCTTGATCGGGAAGGTCGTCGGGAGTCGGAACGGCAGGTCGTATTGCTCCGCCCACCGCTCGAGGTCCCGGATGCGGTTGGCGATCTTGGCCGCGGGCTCATCCATCAGCACATAGTTGTGGTGCCGGAAGACGTGGCCCAGGTTGATCGGGATATACCGGATCGCCGCCCCATGGCGTTCGGCGATGGGCCGGAGCAGGTGCAGCGCGAAGTAGCTGTTGGTGCTGCCGACTTCCCAATAGAAATCGATCGTCCGGGGGTGCTCCATGGTAATTCCCTGACTGAAACACGACAGAAATCAATTCGTCCAATAACTATCAAATTGCCAGCCAACCGTTTGCCGACCTCGCGAATCGAGCCCTTTGAGAGAACGAGGGGCCATCGAAGACATGAGTGTTGGTAATGGCCTTTCGTGGCAGCGGGGTCAGGATTCGAACCTTCGACCATTCGGTCTTGTGCTCTCCAAGGGTATGATCATCACCGACGTGCAGGTTGTCCGGGAAGTGCCGGCTTGAATGTCCGGCCGTGTGAAGCAACCTTCCCGACAACGCGTGAGGCATCGGAGGCGCAAGATGATGAGGCTCTTGTTCATCACGGTCCTGACCCTGGGACTCATAGCTCCGACGGTCGGGGCCTTGGCCCATCACGGCTGGTCGTGGACGACGGGAGGCAACATCGATCTGACCGGCATCATCAAGACCGTCCGCTTGGGGAATCCCCACGGGATCCTGAAGATCGACGTGGACGGCGAGGAGTGGACGGCCCAGGTCGGTCAGCCCTGGCGTAATGACCGTGCCGGCCTCAAGGACGGCGATCTGGCCGTAGGGGTCGAAATCCGGTTGATCGGCGAGCCGGCCGCCGACGTGTCAGCAAGACTGGTCAAGGTGGAACGGCTGTTCCTGGGCGAACAGGAGTACGTCCTTTACCCCGGACGCGACTGAGACCTTGGAAGGCCTGTTTGCAGCGCTCGAGGGAACAGCGCTGGCGCAGGCGCTCCGGGGATCCCGCTGGTTCTATGCCGGCGTCAACGCCGCGCACATTCTTGCAATCGCATTGCTGATCGGGTCCATCATCCCGCTGAATCTGCGGCTGTTTGGCGTGTGGCGCGCAATTTCTCGCGAAACAGTGGTGCGGGTGCTCGCACCCGTCGCGGCGCGCGGGCTGGTCCTGGCCCTGATCACGGGCCCCCTGCTGTTCTCGGTCCGGGCACGGGAATACAGTGACGTCGGATTCCTGCAGCTGAAGCTGGCCTTCATCGCCGTCGGGGTCCTGTCTGCACTCGCCCTGTGCCGGGCCCACGGGTTCCTGCTCAGGGACGCACCGCGTGGACGCCTGGCCGGTCACGCCGTCCTCTCCACGGTTTGCTGGCTCGGCGCACTGGTCTGCGGGCGATTGATCGCGTTCGCGGGGGATTGAGGTCAAGCTCGTTCGGCCGGCATACGTGTCCGGGTT
>VXPW01000007.1:0-6954 GCA_009839325.1 Rhodospirillales bacterium | reverse complement strand
CCCCAGATCGACAGCACGAACAGCGCCGCGAGGAAGCCGTTCTCCCACCACCGGTTGCGCCACTCGGTGCCGATGAACGCGCTACGCGCCGTGAGGATCCACAAGGCGCCGCAGAGGACCGGCAGCACTACCACCGTTGCCGCGCTGCCGACGAGGGTGAGGAAGATGAAGTCCGGCGCACCGGGCAGGCTCCAGACCAGCGGCGAGAACAGGCACCACACGACGACGAACCGGTAGGCCGGCCGCGCGCCGGCGTCGAACGGCTCCGCGGGCACCGATTCGGCCGTGCGGTGGACGCGCACCGCGTCGGTGACGAGGTAGCCGAACCCCATCGCCATGCCGATCACCGAGCTGTACACGGCGGCGAACACCCCGACGTAGAAGATTGGCGCACCGAGGTCGCCGAGCGCGATCGTCAGCAACTTGGCGAGGTCGGCGAGACTCGCAATCGTCTCGCCGCGCGCGTGCAGCACCTCGGCGCCGATGACCCACACCGACAGGTTGAGGAACATGAGCACGCCGACGCCGAAGGCGAGATCGTAGAGCTGGACGCGGCGGAAGCGTGGCCCCCGCCAGCCCTTCTGCTGGATGAAGTAGGGATACAGCAGATTGGCGATCGAGCCGCCGACGGCGCCGATCAGCGACACGATCACGAGCAGCGCGCCGTAGGACCCCTGTTGCTCCGGGACCTCGAACAGGAGCACGCCCTTCGCCGCCGCGACTGGGTCGGGGCCACTCCAGGCGGCGACGCCGATCACCGAGATGCTGAGCATGGCGAGGAAGACGTAGAAAACTGGCTCCAGCCGCCGGTAGAGGCCGCGGAATACGAACACCGCCGCCGCGCTCACCCAGAACGCCGACCAGACGAAGGGGGCGCCGAAACCCAGCAGGGCCTCGCTTGCGAGGCCGAGGCCGCGCACCAGGAACGAGCCGTAGATGTGGCCGAAGATCACCGCCACGACGGCGACGAAGAGCGGCATCGCCGGGTGCACGCGCTTGAGGCCCGACAGCACGCTCTCGCCGTGCTGGTTGCAGAGCTGGTACTTGGCGACGATTGACACAAAGACGAAGCGCACGAACAGGGCGAGCGCCATCGCCCACATCAGCGTGTAGCCGTAGTTGCCGCCGGCGACGGCGGAATCGACGAGGTCCCCGGCGCCGAGCCATGTCAGCGCGACCACCAGCCCGGGTCCGAGCGATCGGATGTGCTGCCAGAAACTCTCCGGGACGCGCGGCCCGGACTTCGCGTCAGCCATCGGCTCCCTCGTCGAACCCCGGTTCGTCATAGCACGCGGCACCGCCGCCCGCCGAACATGCTGGTCAGACCATGTGGACGGGCGGACGAACCGGCTGCTTCCGCATCACGGGCCCAGGCCACGCCGGCCCGCCCCCGCCGTTACCCGATCCGCCCCCCTGAATGAGCGGGCCTGACCCGGCCGGTAGGCTAACCGTCTTGGAAAGTGCTGCCGAATGTCAGCAGTCGCTGCTTAGATCCCGCCATCTGGGGTACGGCTTGGAGCGGCCCGGCTTCAGGACGGATCCTCCACGCGAAGCGATGTGCACCATCTACGTTCACCGCGAGTTCGTGGAGCCCCGCTGCCTGACGGCTGCTCGATCCTGTTCGACCGCAACCGCCAAGCCCGGCGGGGGCGCGGGACCTACGTGGTGCGCGTAAACGGCGGGCTGGACGGGTTCGCCCCGCCGACTACTCGGAAGCAAGAAGGACGCCGAACACCCCCGCGATGCCGTCCTTCTTGAAGGTGCCGGCAGCCCCTTCGTGGTCCGCGCCATAGAAGGAACCTTCGAGGCCCGCGGCTGCATTCCCGAACGCACCACCGTCCATGGTGAGCGCCAACCAGAACAGGTCGGCCTGGTGGTTGTCCAGGTTGGTGAATTCGACATCGACGGTAGCAACCGTGAAATCGACCTCGAGTCGCGCGTCGCCTTCCACCGGAGCATGTGTCGTGACCGATGTGGTCTCTGAGGTCGCAACGGTGTCCGTCACATAACCGTGGACATCACCTCTCCACTCTGCGCTTCCACTCACCGGCGACGTTCCCGACGGCGTGCCCGTCACCGTCGCGGCAACCATCCCGTCCCCTTCGCTGGTCAAGGTCGCCCAGTAGATTTCGTCGCCACCGGGGGGACAACCTATGGCCGCACACGTGGCCACGTCGTCTCTAAGGATTCCGCCCCACACCCCCCAATTGTGGAAGACCGCGGTGACGGCATCCCCGTTCATATCGATCTGGGAAAGTCGGTACTCGCCAGTCGTGCGCAGCGAGACTTCATTGACAGGCTTGCGTTCGTGCTCAGGCACCATCCCGTCGACGACGCTGCCGCCCCCGCCGGCACAACCGGCAACAAGCAACAACGCGTATCCGGAAACCAACAGGCGTCTCATCTCGACATCCTATCGTGTCGATGGTCCTGACAATTACTCGGACTAGGAGGCAGAGTTTGTAACTACGGCCTTCAGATCGTGAAGCTTCGGGGGGATCGCCGACGCTGGCCAACTCGGGGAGCTGGGCACTTCCCACCCCCGGGTCACGCTCTACCGTGTACGCACATCTGCCTTCGCCGGACCCGCGTTGCGCACCCCCCAACCGTCGCCCGGAAAGCAGCGAAGCGGAGATCCGGGGGCCCTCCCCGGCTCTCGCGGCGGCTTCAGCGGGCGAGATTGCTCTTCGCGGACTGCGGCGGCATCGGGAGCCAGGGACGGTCCCCCGCTTTCGCTGTGGTGACGAAGGGGCGCGGAGCGCAATACCAAACCCGCTGGCGCCCGGCATACAAGCCGCCGGAGATGTGTGAATCCGGCAGGCCAAGGCCTGGAGCTGCCGCTTGGAGCGGGAAACCTGCTCGTCTATGGTTTCTCAGCCGCGCACATTCCGGTTCGCAACGCCGCCGACGAGGTGATTCATGCTCGATCTCGGAGACCGCATTTCCGTCTACCAACCCGAGCAGGCCGACCGGAAGTTCCCGCAGGAACTGAACACGAACGACCCGGAAAAGCTGCGCGAGCACCGCAAGAGCCATCTGGTGGGCGCCTGCCGGGCCTTCGCCAAGTGGGGGCTGGATTACGGCTTCGCCGGCCATCTGACGATCCGTGATCCGGAGCATCCGGAGCTCTACTGGACCAACCCGATGGCAGTGCATTTCGCGGAAGTCAGGCTCTCCAACCTGATCCTGGTGGACCACGACGGCCAAGTCGTGGAGGGTGACTATGCAGTGAACCAAGCGGGCTTCGTGCTGCACGCGGCTGTCCATGCCGAGCATCCCGATATCCTCGCGATGTGCCATGCCCACACGCTTTACGGCACCGCCTATGCCTCGCAGGGCCGGCCGCTGGCACCGATCACCCAGGATGCCTGCCAGTTCTTCGAGGATCATGCGGTGATCCGCGAGGAATCGGGCCAGGTCGCGGTCGAGCGCGGCGCCGGCGCCAGCATCGCGCCGGCCTTCAAGGGCGTGAGGGCGGCGATCCACCAGAACCACGGCCTGTTCACCGTGAACCGGCACAGCATCGATGCCGCCGCGTTCATGTTCATGGCGCTGGAGCGCTGCTGCCAGCAGCAGCTCATGGTCGAAGCCTCGGGCTGCGAACCGATCGAGATCCCGGCCGACAAGGCGCGCTACAGTCGCGAGCACGTCGGCAGCGACTACACCGCGTGGCTCAGTTTCCAGACGGACTACGACCATCTGGTGCGGACCCAGCCGGATATGTTCGACTGACATATATCGAAGAAAACGCCCCGGCGCCGGGCTGGAGCGCGGGGCAGGAACCACGAATCTCTACCGCTTCACGCCGGCGCCGGCCGCGCCCTACCCGGAAGATGGCGGCGAAGCGGTGCCCCGCGTGAAAGCTCGTGAGCCACAACCCGGCGATGGCGCCCGAGCCGTGGCCGGCCGACACGGTAATGGTCGGCGAGATGGTCTGGGTCGCCCAAACGTTGGTCGAGCTGCAGCGCGGGTAGCCGTGGTTGGGGCGGGACGACGGAGTGCGGGCATGGTTCGCCTGCACCCGGGCCGGAAACGCTACTGCCGCACCCCGCCGAATCCGCCTGTAATCGTGCCCTGTTCGAAAATCCCTCCAACCTCCTGCTGATCGGGACCGTAGAAACGTCCGCGAATCCGCTCGGAAGGCGACTCGTGGCGTTCAAAGCCGCCGTCCTCCACGGCCATGTCGCGCCATTCCATATCGGGCCGGGCAGCGCCGCTCCCGAGCACGGCAATACCGCTGAACAGCACGTCGGCCTCCATCCCGGTGGGGACGAATTCCACGTGAATCGTTGCGTCGCCTTGAAGCACCTGGCCCCGGTCGGACCCGACCGCGAGATCCCGGCCGAGCATGACGCCGGACCATTGCGCCGAGGTGCCGGGCAGGATCGGGTTGACTCCGGACGCCTCGCCAACCGCGTAGGCCTTGACCCGCGTGTAGCCCCGGTTCGGGTCGGCGGAATTGGTGAACAGGTCGGTCTGGGTGGCGAAGAACGCGTATTCCATCCATCCGCCGTAAACTTCCACGTCCGCCCACTCGAAGCTCGCATCCTCCCGAACGATCCGGATTCCGGGCCGGGTCCCCACCAGTGTCAGATCCAGATTCTCCACACTGAACCGGGCGGGATCCGAATACCGAATGAAGCCGATCGAGCACGTGTCACCCCGACACCGGGTCGGAATTCTCTCAGCGTCACTGTTGCCGAGATAGTTCAGAAGATCGCCGTACAGGACAGAGTTGGCGTCCGCCAGGATCAGCCCGAAGGCTTCCCGTAGTGGCGCATCGGGGTCATGCACAGTCGCGGGCGTACTGCCACCACAGGCCGTCAGCGCGAGCACCGTCGCAAAGGCCCAAGCTCTAGGAATCACGCGTCTACCCTCACATTGCAAACGGCGAAGAGCCTAACCGAAGCTGTGCCGCCGTACGCACTGTTGCTCTCCGTCCAGCATTTAACCGCTGGCATCCGCGTCGGATGTCCGCCAACCGGTTCGACGCCACCTCACCGGCCGATGCCCACAGTCGATCGGGGTCTTCAACCGCTCGCGCTGGAGCTCGCGAGCGGAGCAGATCAACTCCTCTGCATGGCCTTCTTTCGGCATCCGACTGCGCGCCGTCGTTGCCGGGATGTGCACATATCGAAAGGTCTGCTCGGTCAGGAGGTCCAGGATCGGCCCGGCGGACGCGCACGAAAGCCTTCTCCTACCGCCACGAGCACAGCTGCGCGCGCCAGCTCGCCCGCGGTCGTGCTCGGGTTCGGCATGAACCCGGGGGCGGCAGACGGGCGTAGCGTTGGCGTACGCCGAGGCCGCATGCGTGTACTTGCATCCGTCGCTGCCGGGCGCGAACCTCACGGATTCCCTGACGAGCCTGAACCGCCTTATCTCGACGGCCGGGTCAAGGCCCACGCTACGCTAGACTGGGATGTCAGCAGATTCCTGCCGATCAACCGCGATTCTCCATGCGGGGAGGTCAGTCAACTCAAGAAAACACAGGAGGTGCCAATGACAGGGCATCGTAAACAACATGACGAACGGCCACACCGGCGAGGAGGCCAGGCCCCTCGCAACCGACATGGTGCGTTCGGCTCCTTCTTCGGCTGCGTATTCCTCTTGGCGCTGGGCCTGCCAAGCGCAAGCCATGCTGCAGACTGGATCACCGCATGGTCGGCCAGTCCGCACCCCCGCTTTGCACCGGACTTCATCCTGCCAAACACGCCGCCGAAGTCGCTGACGAATCAGACCATCCGGCAGGTCGCACGCCTCAATCTTGGCGGCAGTAAGGTGCGGGTCGTGATCTCAAATGAATACAACGACCTGCCGCTCCATATCGGTGCAGCATCCGTCGCCACGGCGGGAGAAGGCGGTGCGATCGTTGAGGGATCCAGCCAGGCCCTCACGTTCGCGGGAGCCGAAGCCATCCGCATCCCGCAAGGTGCCCGGGTCATCAGTGACCCGATCGAACGCTCGGTCAGCGCGTTCGACAGCCTGGCCGTGAGCATCTACCTGCCGAACCATTCCCTGATCGAGAGCTATCACTGGGACGGTGTGCAGACCGCCTACATCTCGGGACCCGGGAACTTCGTCGCAGACACTGCGTTTGCTGCCGAGATGACCAATCCGTCGCGCATGCTCCTCAGCGGGATCATGGTCGACGCACCCGCCGACGCCCAGGCGATCGTCCTGTTCGGCGATTCGATTACCGACGGAAACTGCTCGACCGTGGACGCCAACCATCGCTATCCCGATTTCCTAGCTGAGCGCCTGCACGCCGCGGGCATCACCAACGTCGCGATCATCAATGCCGGCGTGTCAGGGGCGCGGCTGTTCAAGGACGGCATGGGTGAGAGTGCACTAGCACGACTGGACAGCGAGGTGTTCGCGCAGCCTGGCGCCACCACGATGGTGATTATGCTGGGAATCAACGACATCGGGTGGTCGGCGATGGGGCTGGACCCATGGAACCCAGTTCCCTCCAGTTCCGACGTCACGCGGATGTACCAGATGATCATCGACCGGGCGCACATGCTCGGCATCCGCATCCTCGGCGCCACCCTGACGCCGTTTGCCGATTCCTTCCAAGGCGCAATCCTGGAAGGCTATTACAGCGAGGCCAAGAACGCGGTGCGGAACGAAGTCAACGCGTGGATTCGCGGCAGCGGCGCCTTCGACGGTGTCATCGACTTCGATGTGGCGGTCCGGGATCCAGAAAATCCTGACTACATTCTCGAGGAATTCGACTGCGGCGATAACCTGCATCCGAACGACGCCGGCTACAGGGCGATGGCGGAATTCATCGACTTGGGTCTGTTGCTCGGGAACTAACCGCTACGTGCAGGACCTGACCCGGCGGGCAGGTCGGCCACGCGCGACCCGCGACCTCAGTCGGCCGGGCGCTTCTGCAGCTCGGGCTGCAGTTCGCGAGCTGAGCGGATCAGCGCTTCTAGCTGCTCCGCGCGG
>VXPW01000050.1 GCA_009839325.1 Rhodospirillales bacterium | reverse complement strand
CGTCCCCGACCGCACGCGTCGAAGTATGGGGATCTCGTTGCTCCCCACTTGGTCGGACGCAGCACGAGTGCAGGCGACCACTGAAACGCCTGCCGTGATGTCATCCGGGCCCATCGTCGGTCTCGCCGTGTCGCCGGGACAAGAGAGAACCCGTCGATCACCACAGCCGGACCGAGATGGCTCCAGTGGCAGCGCCATGGAGGGGCTTCCTGAGCAGTTGCAACAGAATTTCAACAATCGGGAGAACAACATGAACGCAATTTACCGTATGTATCGCGACAAGTTGCCCGTCGTGGTGGCCGCCTTACTGATGGCAGCGCTGACGAATCCGATTTCCGCTTGGGCGCAGTCACCGGAGGCCGACAGCCGAATCATCAGCCTCGACGAAGTCGTCGTAACCGGACTTGGCCGCCCTGAGCCGCTCAGCAAGATCGCCAGCACGGTTCAGGTGGTCGACTCGGAACATCTGCGGGAATCGCTCGACAACTCGGTCACCGAGCTGATGAGGGAGCGCGCCGTCGCCTTCTTCAGCGAGTGGACCCCGGGCCAGACCTCGATCACCATGCGTGGCGCACGCGGCGACGGCCAGGGCCGCGACTACCGGGGCCAGGTGCTGGTGCTGCTGAACGGCCGCCGGGCGGGCACGGCGAACCTGTCGAAGCTCTCGCCGGACCAGCTTGATCGCATCGAGATTATTCGTGGCCCCGCCTCGGTCGCATTCGGCAACCAGGCGATGGGCGGCGTCATCAACCTGATCACCCGCGACGGCCGGAGCGTCTCGGGCGGCACGGCCTCGATCGAAGCCGGCAGTTACGGGTTCGGCCGGGCGAAGGCGGAGTACGGTAGCGCCGTCGCCGGGAATCTCGCCGGCTATGTCGGGGTCAACGGTATGACCAGCGACGACTTCGACGGCGGCTCCGGTGCCTCGAAACAGATCAACACCGCGGTGGACCGGCGCGGCGCACTCGCCGCCCTCAACTGGGACCTCGGCCCCAGCCAGTGGCTGAATCTCACTTTGCGCACCCACGGTGTGTATGACGCGGGGTTTCGCGGCTCCTCCTGGGACTACGACAACTACGACGACCGCTGGAACAATTCCGTCGACCTGTCCTACGCCGGCGTGCTGGATGATTTAGGCATCGACCTGAATGCCCAGGTCTATGCCTTCCGTGACGTCGACTCCTTCCACTGGGGCTCCGAAGTCAGAGGATTCGATACGGACAACCTTCGCCGGGAACTCACGGCATACGGGGCGAGGTTGACGCCGGAATTCCAACTGACCGAGACCACGCGGCTGCTCGTGGGCTTCGACGGCGAGTCATCCCAGCTGCGCGGCACTCGCACACGCACCTCCGTCAGCGGCGAACCGGTCTCGCAAGTCGCCCACTACGACAACAACGAGGACAACCTGCTGACGGCAGGCTATGCCGAGCTCACCCAGTCCTTCCTCGATGACCGGCTCACCGGGCGGGCAGGCGTGCGGTATACCCGCAACGAGCTCAGCCGAAGGGACACGCCGAACCTCAACCTGAGCGGCGAACCCGACCGCACCTTCGACGGCACGACCTACGGTGTCGGCCTGGCCTACGCGGTGTTGCCCGGCCTCAAGGCCCGGGCAAGCTATGCCACGGGCTTCCGCGCGCCGACGGGCCGGGAGCTGGCTGGCGAGTCCTCAGCGGTGCTGACACCGGATCGCATTACCCGCGGCAACCCGGACCTCGATGCCGAGGAGAGCGAGCAGTTTGAAGTCGGCCTCACGTACGCGCCCGGCAACCTCTTCTTCGACGCCGCCGTCTTCGATCAGACGATCAAGGGTCGGATTACCACCGGACCGTACGTTGACGACATTCGTCAGTTCCTCAACGCCGACGGCGATGCGGAAGTCCAAGGCATCGAGGTGCAGGCCCAGCTTGACGCCGCGCCCTGGCTCGGCCTGGCGGACCAACGTCTCACCATCGGCGCCGACGGTACCTGGAACTTCAAGCTGCTGGCCGACGGCATCGACCGCGGAGACAGTGGCCCCTATGGTCACAAACTGCAGCGGTTGAACGAATACCTGGCTGCCCTGCGGCTCGGCTACGAGTGGCGCGAGCGTTGGGGCTTCAGTCTGGTCAGCTTGCTGTACGGGCCGTTCTACTACGATACCGAGGAAAGACTGCTGCCGACCGCCGAGCCGGCCAGGAACTTCGTGCACCGCAAGGATGCCTACTGGGTCTTCAACGTGCGTGGCCACTACAACGTGACTGACCGGGTCACCGTTTACGGTGGGATCACCAACCTGCTCGACAAGAACCAGCACCCGATGTTCGTCGCGATCGACGAACAGCCCTACATCTCCGACCCCTCGAACTCCAACGGCGGCCGGGGCAACTCGATGCGCGGGCGCTTCTTCTCCGCCGGCATCAGGGTCACCTTCTGATGTCCTGATGAAGCTCACTCGACGCCGCTTGCTGCCGGCCGCGGCCGGGACCCTCGCGGTAGCCATCACCGCACCCTGTGCGGTGATGGCGGGGTCGCACGGCGGCTGGCCGCGCGAGGTGACCGACGCGCTGGGCCGGCGCGTCCGTATCGCCCGCCGGCCTGCCCGCATCGTGCCGGTGTTCTCCAGCAACACCGAGATCGTCGCGGCACTCGGCGGCACCGAGCGTATCGTTGCGATCGACGGCCTGACCAGTTACCCGCCGGAGGTCCTCGACCGGCCACGCATCGGCAGCCGAATTGGCTTCAGCCCGGACATCATTGCCCGGCTCGGCGCCGACCTCGTCATCGTGACACCTTCGCGGCACGCGGCCGCACAGTTGTTGCGGCCGATGCGCCTGGCCGGCGTTCCGGTGGTCGTCCTCGAGCATCCGACGCTGGCGCGAATCCTGGCCAATATTGGTCTGGTCGGGCGCGCGATTGGCAGCGAGCTGGAGGCGCGGGCGCTGACCCGGGCGATCAAGGGCGAACTCGCGGTGCTGGCCGAGCGCTTCGCGTCGCGATTGCCCAAGCGGGTCTACTTCGAGACCGGCGCGGCCGGGCCGGCCCGGGTCCCCTAGGGGGGGCGCGGCGGGAAAACCGGCCACAAACACCGGCCACCCGCGCCCCGGAACGTAATAT
>VXPW01000104.1 GCA_009839325.1 Rhodospirillales bacterium | reverse complement strand
GGCGCTTGCCGCCGCCGGCACAGGCGCTGAGGGCGAGCATTGCCGAACTGAACACGATGGCGGCGAGAAGCGAGACGCGGCGGCGCGTAAGCATCAGAGGTCTCCCGAAAGCTCCGGGATGGCGGGCTCTGCCCCTGCAGAGAGGATATGAACTTAGGGCGGCAGCGTGACCACAGGCGCTGAAGCAGGCAGGAGCGGCGTGGCGCCTCGGGGAGCGGTAGCAGGCTCCAAGGCGCAGCATCCGCCTGATCGACGTCGCCAGGCGGCTGGTGAGGCCAGGACCGCAAGAGGGTTTGCTGGAGCCGGCCGTGGCGGCGCCTTCATGACCGAGCCACGGGTGCGCGGAGCAGGGAGACCGGATCAGCTGCCACAGTGGCAAGCCGGTTCATGACGGCTGGTGGCCTCGACGACCATGCTCACGTCAGGCGCGGCCGGATTGATCCGGAATTGCAGAAATGAAGTTCGCGAACGGCCGCGTCGGGCGCTCGAGCCGGCGGGCTGCGACAGACAACTGGCGACAAGTCGCGCACCTGGCGCATTGCGTATTGGGCGAACGTGAGGTCCAGTCACGACTGTCCGTTAGTTTGATGACATGATGCTCGAATCTGTTATGCTTTGATGACTCTAGGAAGGGGCATATCTGACGCGGAACAGGAGCGGAGGCATGCGAACCACGTTGACGATCGAAGATGGGATTGCGAGACAGCTGAAGGACATCGCGCACCGTTCGCGTCGGTCGTTCAAGGCCGTGGTCAATGAGGCGCTTCGCGCGGGGCTGCAAGGCGACCGCATTACCGCCTCGGCCAGGACCTACCGCGTGGAACCTGTCGCGCTTGGCGGCTTGGTAGGCCAGCACGATCTCGACCGGGCCTTGCGGATAGCGGATCATCTGGAAGACCAGGAGCTCGCCCGTAAGGTTCAGCTCAGGAAATGATTCTGGTTGACGCAAATTTGCTGATTTATGCCGTCAACCAGGACGCGGTTTCGCACGGGCGCGCCCGCGATTGGTTGGAAGAGGCGCTGTCCGGAACCGTGTCGCTGGGGCTTCCGTGGGTATCGCTTCTCGCCTTTCTCAGGATTACGACTCACCCCGGCATCTTCGAGCGTCCGTTGCAAGCAGATGACGCTGCCGCGTTCGTCGATGGCTGGCTCGACCAGCCGTTTGTCGAGCCGGTCGGCCCCGGGGCACGCCATTGGCCGATCCTGCGAAACCTAATTGGTGCAGTCGGGACGGCCGGCAACCTGACATCTGATGCGCACATCGCTGCCATGGCTATCGAGCGGGGCGCCACGGTGTACTCCGCTGACCACGATTTCGGGCGGTTTCCTGGAGTACGGCATGTCAATCCGCTGCGCGATGCCACGTAAACGCACGGCCGGCCTGCTGTCCGATCTTATTGACGGTGCATGCTGGGCCACCGGGACCACCGGTGTGAGGACGTACATCGAGTCACGTCGAATCGGTGTCCGTCCACGGAACGATGGCCCCTGTTGCCAACTCGCCCAATCACCGGGAACGGCGTGACGGGGTCCCCGGGGGGTGCCGCCGTCGAGCTGACCGGCGACGGCCGGGAGGCCTGCCTCACCAAGTTCCGGCCGACCGCCAGAAAACTCGCCAAGGTCGACGGTCGATGACGGCTGGAGGGTGGTGCCGGGCAGGCCGTAACCGCTGTGCTTGCACAATGGCATGAAGTACTTTGGGTTGCGTCCGGCGCCGAAATTGCTGGTGCGCGATACCTCGCCCGATGAGCGGGGCGAGGCGCCATCCAGAGACATCGATCTGCGCTTCCGGCCCGTCGTTATCGTTCCTTGATGCCAATGGTACTCATGCGGGCGACCGACCGACCGATAGCTACGACGTCAAGGGGCTTCGTCGCCGAAGCACTACCGCTCCGGCGAGCATGACAATCGGCTCCTAAATCTGGGTTGAGCAAAATGGCGAGCTAGTCATTACGCGACCGGCGGCGCGAGCGGGCGGGTCCTCCGAACTCGCGCCGAGGTACCGCGCCGATGCGCTGGTGGCAGTGCCCGGCCGGGCGGAGGATCGTCGCGCCCTGCAGGTCAGCCGTCCTGGACTGAAGCCGCCTTTGTAAGGTCCTCGAGCGCGCGCAGCATTCGCTCGATGTCGGCCGGCTCGGACAGCCGGTGGTCGCCGCTTCCGACGAGGGTTGCCTCGACATCGTCCGTCTCGAGCTGTTCGGCGATCCGGAGCGAGGTCTCCCACGGTACTGCCTCGTCCCGCATGCCGTGCAGCAGGCGGACGGGGCAGCGGATCGGGACGGGTGCGTCCAGCAGCATGTGCTGCTCGGCCTCTTCGAGGAGGTTCCGGGTGATCACGTACCCGTCTTCGCTGTACTCGGACGGAACGGTCACGCGCCCGTCGCTCCGGATGGCCTCCCGTTCGGCATCGCCGAATTCATCCTGCCACATGCGCCGCGTGAAGTCGGGTGCGGCCGCAATGCCGAGCAGACCGGCGATCCGCGCGGGGCGTGCGCGCGCTGCGAGCAGGGCGATCCAGCCGCCCATGCTGGATCCGACGAGGACTTGCGGACCCTCGGTGGCCCTGTCCAGCACAGCCAGCGCGTCTGCGAGCCAGGTGCCGATCGTGCCGTCCTCGAAGGAGCCATCCGAGGCGCCGTGACCGCGATAGTCGAACCGGACGAAGGCCCGGTTCCCGTCGCGCGCCCATGCCTCGAGTGCGGTCGCCTTGGTGCCGGTCATGTCCGACATGAAGCCGCCCAGAAACACGACACCCGGCCCCGAGCCGGCAGTGCGCGCATACGCGATGCGCGCGTCGCCGGTCGAGGCAAGGTAGGCGAGGCTGGTGGTCACGGCAGGGGATGCCGACGGGGACACCCCGTCCGGTCAGGTCTCCGGTGCCGCCGCGAGGGAGGCTTCGTCGTCGGGTGGCGGCGCCTGGAGCGGCTCCTCGGCTTCCACCGCTTCCGGCTCGGGTTCCGGCGGGGCGGGCGTGCTTTCCGGCGCGGCCGGTGTGCTTTCCGGCTCTGCCGCTGTCGGCGCGGTGCTGTCGGGCGCCCGCTGCCGCGCCGCGATGGAAGCCTCCACCGCCTGGGTCGCGTAGCCGAGGCCCTGGACGGGAGCAACCACCATCACCATCTGGCGGCCGTCCATCGACGGCATCTGTTCGATCCGTACCCGTTCGGACAGTTCGCCGCGGATGCGCTCGAGCACCTGCGCGCCGAGTTCCTGGTGCGCCAGTTCGCGTCCGCGGAAACGGAGGGTGACCTTTACCTTGTTGCCGT
>VXPW01000005.1 GCA_009839325.1 Rhodospirillales bacterium | reverse complement strand
CCCGGACCTTGGCTCACCTGTGCCGGCTGGTCAGACGTAGCCCTTCTTGTCCGCTCTGCTCGAGCTACACAGGCGAGGACCTTCCTGGAGACGTTGCGGTTACGCCGTCTCTGGAAACAGGCTTTCCTGACGGGGCTGCGCCACTCTGCCGTCCGCAAACGGGTCTTCAATTCTCCTAGAAAGCCGCAATCGCTGACGAATGGCCACCACAACAGGTGCGGGCCCGTACGCGCGGCCTCGCTTCTCGCCCTCCGGAACGAGGAGTTCTGCGTCTACCAGCATTTTCAGGTCCCGGCTGGCGAGGTTCTTGGACACGTCCGCGCTTACACGGTAGGACGAGTTTCGCACCTTGCTCCCCAAGGCGGCCTGGAGCAGCGCCATCGCGGAGCGGTCAGGAAATCCGTTGGCTTCGACCAGTTCCGATAGCTCCCCGTAGATTCTTTCCACCTCCTGCATTCGCCGGAGGATTGTCGCGGCCTGCAGGTAATGGCCACTTAGGCAGAAGCGAACCCACGGCTTGGCATTCCGCATAGGATCCCACGCACCGCCGCCGACTTCTGCCAACACATCGTAATACGCTTGCTGATTGCGGCCGATATATTCCTCGATCGAGGAAAATTCCGGTGCAACAATGCCGTCGCTTGCCAGCACCGCCGTTTGAATGCACCTGGCGGTGCGACCGTTGCCGTCCGTGAACGGGTGCAGCATCGCTAGGTTCAGGTGCGTCATGGCAGCCCGCAGGAAGACCGATTCCACCGGAGCGTCGTTCACGTAATCCAGCACTTCGTGAACGAGAGCTTCGAGCCGGTCGCGATCAACCCCCTCGTGAACCAGCTCGCCGGTCCTCGAGTTCCGCACGCCAACCCAACCAAGTCGGTACTGGCCTGGATTTGCCGCCAGATCGGATCGGCAGATCATGAAATGGACGGCCAAGAGAACATCTTCCGTGATCCTGAAGGACTCGCTTTGGCGCCGCTGGAGGATGTAGTCCATCGCTTCGCGGTAACCGACGACGGCCAGCCAAGTGTCCCGGTCAGTGGTCGAGGGATCTTCACGGTCAATGGCAGCAATGGCATCCTCTTCGGATACATTGATGCCTTCCACGCTGTTCGACCCGGCCAAGGCGCGAGCTCGCGTCATGCGGGCCAGTAGACCGGTCCAGCGACGCGGCTCAGCGGCAACGTAGCGACGTAGATTGTCTCGAATGCGAGCCGTGGCTTCTTCTACCCGTGTTTCCTCGTCATCCAGTGCACGATACGTAAACAGCATGATCATTTCAGAATTGCAATTGATGTAATGTCAGATTATAACTGACATATTGTCAGTTTGCAACCAGAAATAGGGCATGTTGAAGTTAGTTTGACGGGGTCTCGAGCCCTTCATCCAATGATCGCAGACGCTCCCTGAAGCCAGACGCGGCAGCCCCTACCAAGAGAATGCTACGGCGCGTCGTTCAAGAACGCGCTGCACACTGACAAACCGAGCAAACGCCCAGACCATGAGGCGTTGGGGCAAACCGGAGGAGTGGTCCGCCGTGTCAGCCGCGCTGGTCAGTCCCTGCGCCACCGAACGAGACCGACTCCCCGCACCCGCATCGGGCGACCTCGTTCGGGTTCTCGAACGTGAACCGTGACTGCAGGATGCTCTCCTCCCAACCGATCCGGCTGCCGGCCAGAAACAGCACCGCCGCGGGATCGATGAACACCTTGACCCCGCGGTCCTCAATCACCTCGTCGGTCGGCCGAGCCTCGTCCGCGTACTCGACGTCGTAGGCCATGCCGGAGCAGCCGCCGGTCTTGAGGGCGATACGGAGCCCCTGCGTGTCCTCTCCCCGGGCGGCAATCATGGCCCGGGCCCGCTCGGCGGCGACATCGGTCAATGTCAGGAGCTTCGGCGCGTCGGTCATCACGGTCCCTCTAGAAATAGCCTAGTTCAAGGCGCGCGGCCTCGCTCATCCGGTCGGGCGTCCACGGCGGTTCCCAGACGATATCGACCCTCACGTCACCCACGCCCGAGACTTCCCGGACGGCCTCCTCGACACGCCCTGGGATGTACTGGGCTTCTGGACAGTGCGGCGTCGTCAGCGTCATCGTGACGTCCACGTCACGGCCGTTCCGGATGGCGATGTCGTACACGAGCCCGAGTTCCCAGATGCTGACCGGGATTTCCGGGTCGTAGACGGTACCTATGGCGGCCACGATGGCCGGTCGAAGCGCCTCCGCGCGCTCGTCAGGGGTGACGGTGCCGGGCTGGGGCGGTGTGTCGAAATGGGCCATGGCTATTCGGTCTTGACCGTTCCTGACTCGTTGTCAAGCGCTGCACGCAGCGTATGGAACGGCAGCGTGGCGCATTTCACCCGCATGGGGAACTCGCGCACGCCGGCCAGCACCTCGAGCTTGTCGAGACCCTCGGCCTCGGCATCCGGACCCGTCAGCATCTCCTGGAACCGGCGGAAGAGGTCGTGCGTCTCCGCGAGGGTCTTGCCTTTCAGCATGTCGGACATGATGGAGGCCGCAGCCACGGAGATCGCACAGCCCCGGGCATCGAACGACACGTCGCGGATCACTCCATCCTCGACCAGGACGTCGAGCGTGATCAAGTCGCCACAGAGCGGATTGTGGCCCTTGGCCGTGCCGCTAGGCTCCGCCAGCCGCCCGGCGTTCCGCGGGTTCCGGCTGTGGTCGAGGATGACTTCCTGGTAGAGGTCGCGAAGGTCGATCACAGCTGGAACAGCTCCTTTACCTTGCCGAGACCTCGCACCAGGGCGTCGAAGTCCGATGCATGCGTGTAGATGCCGAGTGAAGCACGGATGGTCGCGGGCACGTCGAAATGGCGCATCGCGGGTTGTGCGCAATGATGCCCGACCCGGACGGCAACCCCTTCCTGGTCGAGCACGGTCCCCACGTCGTGGGGGTGCACATCATCGACCACGAACGAGATCGAGCCGGCTCGGTGGCGGGGCGTGCCGATCAGGCGCACGGTGTCGAATGCCCGCAGGCTGTCGACTCCGTACTTCAGCACGGCGGCCTCGTGGCGCTGGATGTTCTCGCTGCCGAACCGCTGCACGTAATCGATGGCAGCGGCCAGCCCGACCGCACCTGCGATGTTCGGTGTGCCGGCTTCGTAGCGTGCCGGCGGCGCGGCATACGTCGTCCGATCGAATGTCACTTCCTCGATCATGGAACCGCCGCCCTGCCAGGGCGGAAGGGACGTCAGCAGGTCAAGCCGTCCGTAGAGCGCGCCGATCCCGGAAGGCCCGTAGAGCTTGTGGCCCGAGAACGTGTAGAAGTCGCAGGCGAGGTCCTGCACGTCGA
>VXPW01000002.1 GCA_009839325.1 Rhodospirillales bacterium | reverse complement strand
GACGGCATCGTGTTCGCCGGACACACTCATTGCGGGCAAGTTCGGCTGCCTTTCGTGGGCGCCTTGTGGGTGCCCACCTCCGCGCCACGCGCTGCGACCTGCGGCCTTTACCAGGATGCCGACAGAACGCTCTACGTGACCTCGGGCGTGGGAACCAGCGTTCTTCCGCTGCGTCTCGGGGCGCCGAGCGCATGGGACATGGTAACGCTCAAACAGAGATAGCTGCGCACAAGCGGGCTGGGGAACGACCGATGCCACCGCGCACCGGACCTACCCGGAATCGAACCGGTGCGTCGAGCTTGTGCGCCGGTTGGAACGGGCGGTCACAAAGGCGGACGCAGGAGTTCGGGATCGCGAAGCGCCTCGCTGACCCAGATGGGCATGAAATGGCAGACAAATGCAATCCTGGCGCTAGATCCGCCTGCAACAACCCGGGTCCCCAGCGCTGCCTCGCCTTGTTCCCCTCGCTATCCCCGCTGCGGCCGGGTCAGCGTCTGCATCACGCCGACGAACTTCCCGATCGCCTCCGCCTCGCCGTCACCGGCGCTGAAATGACCAGCCACGGCTGACGCTTGACAGCCGCCCGCCCTGAGAAAGCGAGGTCTTGACGGAAGGCCTGACTTCGGGTGCGGGTCGCGAGTGCACGCTCCCGCTGCAGTGTCCGTCAAGGTGCTCTCAGGCCGTGATCCGCATGACCGTTGCGAAAGTGGGATTGCCGGTTTCCGACGACGCCTTGTATAACCCCGTGCGGCTCATCTGGGTTTCGCGCGCCAGCTGGCTCATGTTCCCCGCCCGGGTGATGTCGTGGAGCGCCGCGCGCAGCAGGCTGCCGCCGCCCCGGGTCCTCCTCCGCACAGGCTTCCAGGTAGAGACGGATGTCTTCCGGCGTGCGCAGGTGGTCGGCCGCACTCCACTTGGTGAACGCCTCGCTCATCGTTGCCTCCAGTCGTCCGCCAGTTCTCCGGCGCGCTCGATGTTGCGTTCCTGGCTGGCCTCGTCGCCTGCGCAGAGAACGATCACCGTCTGTCCCTCGCGCAAGACATACAAGCGGAAGCCTGACCCGTAGTGGACGTGCAATTCATGCGGACCGCCCCGCACCGGCTTGATGTCGCCCAGGTTGCCCAGCGGCAGGTTTCGCGACCGAGCATTGATCCGAGCGACAGCGCGTGGCAGGAAACGGGTTCAGGCAACCTGCCGTTCGAACGGTACGAGTTCAATGTCGCTTGCTCTCATGCGGGTCCGGGCAATGTCGTAGCTGGTCTGTATCCGCAACAGCGTGTCCATCGACACCCCGAACACCTTCTCGATCGTGAGCGCCATTTCGGGCAAAAGGCTCACCCTCTCATTGAGAAGCGCGGACAGCGCCGGGCGCGTGACGCCCAGCGCTGCTGCGGCCCGGGTCACCGACAATCCCGCGGCCTCGATGATTTCGCTCTTGACGAACCCGCCCGGGTGGGCCGGGTTCTTCATCCGGATGCCTTGCGTCGTGTGCATCGCGGCCTCCTAGTGGTAGTCCTCGTAGTCGAGGTCGACAATTTCGCCCTCGGCCTCGTCGATCCGGAACGTGATCCGCCAGTTCTTCGTCACCGCCAGGCTCCACACGCCCTTGCGGTCGCCGCCAAGCCGATGCGCCTTTCAGCCCGGAACCGTCCTCAGTTCCGCCTCGTGCTCCATGTCTTGGAGGAACGACAGGATGCGGCGCTGGCAACCCGATATCAACAGTTATGTTGACATCGTATTCTGGTCCTGCCAGGATTCCCGAAACTTGCGTCGGAAGTGTTCAAGTCGCGAACGAACGTGGAGTTTAGGAGGAGGAGATACACGATGGAGTTTGTGGAATTTCGTCATGAACGCATCACAGTTTCGGCGCTGGCTGCAGCGTCAGGGCTGTTCGTTTGAACAACATAAGGGTGGTAGCGGCCACCTTACCGTTCGTTTGGGAAACAAGACGTCGCAGCTTCCGATGCACGGCTCCCGCAAGCAGTTGGGCCGGAAGCTTGTTGCGAAAATCAAGAAGGATTTGGGATTGACGTAGTGTTGGCCTATCCGGTGTCGTTGGTGGACGACGACGGCACCGTGCTCGTCATGTCCGTGGACTTTCCGGAACTGACGACGTTCGGGGCCGATCGGGAAGAGGCGCTCCTCCGGGCCGCGGATGCGCTCGAGGAAGCGATTGCTGCGCGGATCGCGGCCAGGCAGGACATCCCGGAACCGTCAGCCGGCAAGGCGCGCGTGGCAGTGCCCACGCTGACGGCGATCAAGGCGATGCTCTACCAGGGCATGCGTGAACAGGGCATCGGCAAAGCCGAGTTGGCGCGGCGTTTGGGCTGGCACCTGCCACAGGTCGACCGGGTGCTGGACGTCCGTCACAGTTCGCGGCTTGATCGGATGGACGCGGCGTTGAACGCGATTGGATGGCAGCTGGAAGTGCGTGCGCGCAACGACGTACCCGCATCGAGATAACCGGATGCCGTGGCAGGCGGCGGGGCATGTCGTGCCTCTAAATGCCAGATAATTGATCCAGAAGTCCTTTTCAGGTGCAGCAGACAACACTACGTTCCTGAGTTCTTTCTAAGAAAGTGGGCCCCGAACCCTGATGCCAGCAGCGTCTGCACCTATTGCTGGGTCCGTCACAAGAATGCCCTTGCGCGCCGTACCCTGCGCGCAAAAGCCTTCTGCTACGAACTCGATCTCTTCACGTGAAACGTGCAGAACGTAGCCCCCGAAGTGTTGGAAACCGATTTCTTCGTCCCCGTGGACACTCAGGGCACGGCTGCAGTCGACAAGCCGGTCAAGAACGGCATTGAAGCTTTGACGGGGGCGATCGTTCCGACTTCACGCGGTTCCAGCTGTCGCTTGAATACCGCCGCCCGCCGTTAATCCGCGAGTTGCGCGAGCGCGGGCCTGAGATCATGGAACACCACATGGACAGCGATCAGAGTTTCCGGGTCGTCCTTCAGGAATAGGACTCTCACGAGGACCCTTCGTTCTACGCCAAGGGGCTGGGGCTGCCATCCGAGGATCGTGCCGTCGCCAAGGTGCAGGACTTGGTCAATGATGGCGATCGCGATCAGAAGTTCATCAATTGGCATTGGCGCCTTGCTCGCGCTCGCTTTGGGCAAGGAACCTTTCTCTTGTCGGATCGGCCCTTGATCCGGAAATACGCCTTCGACCACATCGAAACGGTATGGGTGATTCCTCTAGATCCCTTCACTGCGTTCTATGAATCCAGGCGCGAATCTGCGAAAACCGTGACCGATGGCCGCGAGTTCCTGAAAAGCGTGAACAAGCACAGCGTCCAACAGGCAGACAAGTATGTCTTTTGTCTGGATACCAGCCATGAG
>VXPW01000086.1 GCA_009839325.1 Rhodospirillales bacterium | reverse complement strand
CCTGGTTGGCGGAGGTAATGGCCCCGCGGCGGTCGAGAAAGATCACGCCCAGCGAGGCGTGCTCCAGCAACGTCGACACGTCGGCATAGGCTTGTGCTTCTGCCGCGGCCAGCTCCTGTCGCACCCGCACGGCCTGGCGAATGTGGGGCAGCAGACTGCGGATCCGCTTCAGCTTGTCCGGTTCCCACTCCGTCTCACCGTTCGCCATCGTCCACATCAGGCAGTCGCCTGCAATTCGATCGTCCGAACGCCTGTCGACAACGACTGCCACCTGATCCCGGCAGTCGTACTTCGGCTGGAACTCGTTGTACATGGGCGAGGTCCGTTTCTCGGCCGCCGTGAACAACTCCTCGTTGTGGGTCAGTTGCCAAATCGGCAGCCTGCCGATCCGTGGCACGTTCTCGCTGAACTTCGAGTAGTTCTCCGCCCAGTCCGCGACGATCTCCTGGTGCGGATCACCGTTGATGTAGCAAGCCGCGAATGTCGCCCCAGGGTGCCCGCGGGCGTTGGCTGCCAGGGCCGTGAATTGGCCGCCGTTGAGACCGCACAGCAGGTCCATTGCCCGGAAGGCGTCGCCCCAGCGCGCATCGTCAAACGCCGCGTCCAGCAGCGCTTCGACGGCGCGTTCGAACAGACCGTCGCTCGTGGCAGACACCGCAGCCTATGCCCTCTCCGCAAGCGGTCTCGCTGCGCCGAGCCTGGCGCCGGGACCACGGGTGCCGGTCGCTGACACCCGCCCATTTGGGTGGAGACGCTCCCATTCTCGGCACCTAGCCTCCGCCCCGTGCCTTGCAAGCTTGGCACGTGGCGACCGTTCCGATCGGGGGCATGCATTGCTCAAGTTCCGCCCACCTCCAGATCTCTCGGCCGCCCAGACGCCGGGTCCGATCGAGTACGGCGCCAAGGCAAATGTCACGAAGGAATCCGACGGAACCGCGCATGCTGGCATCCACAAGGGTTGGCCACCGATCGATGTCGAGGCTCCCTCCGATCCCCTCCGACGGAACCTTATTCGGAGCAGGCAGCGACTTACCTCCCCCAAACGGGGGAAGCGCGAACGCAACCGAACGGCTTGTCCTCCGACGGCTTCGAGCGGGGGGCGGTTGGATCCTCGCTCGTCCGGGGCCACGGCGAGTGCGTGGCATGCAGGAATTTCGTCCTCGCCGGCATCGCGGCTCCGATGTGCGGACCACGGATGCTGGATGGAACCCTTCACGTCAGGGCGAGGTTGTCGGCCGTCCCGCCGGCAATCCTCATTGCTGAGCGCTAACGCGCCACGGACACGTTCCGGCCGCACCGCCGAGCGGCTGTAGGTCGGTCACCCACCAGGGAGCACACCATGGACAGATCGCAGGCACTCAAGATGGTTTGGTGGAACTTCGTGCGGAAGCTGCTCACGGGCCTGCTTCCGATCGTCGGCTGGTTAGCCGGGTACTACGTTGCCACGAAATTCCTAGATCTCGATTTCGATACGGGCTTCGGGGTCGGACTGGGTGTCGGCGCCGTGTTCTTCGTCATTGGCCTGTTCCTGCGGCGCTTTGTACCCAAGCCAGGTACAGCCGCGGGCGTTGCAGGCACCGCCACGGCCGCCAGCAGCGCCGTGGCTGACCTCCTCGACGACTAGTGGTCATGCGGGGTTTCCTGACGTGAGCAGACATGGGACCCGCTGCCGGAGCCGCGCGGGCACCCAGCTAGCGGGGCCGGATCTTCGGTTGACCCGGCGGGTAGCGGACGCTGCGCAAGGGGATCGACTCCTGTCCAGGGCCCGGCGGCCGGGCCAGCGCTTCCCGGGAGAATGCGTATGAAGCGGCGTCTTGCTTGGATGTTCGTGGCGGCGCTGCTGCTGCCGACCGGTCTGGTGGCCGAGGACACGACGGACTGGAATTTCAGCATCCAGGTGGAGCGGAGCTTTCCCGAAGAAATGCGGTACGTGACGCTCAGGGAGCACGTCGCGGACCTGCTCCGGACCTGCCGCTTGGACGACACGAGCGGGGGCCGGGACATGGAGCTCCTGGAAACGTTCGAAAGCATTCGACGGCCGCTCGCCAGGACGATCCTCGACCAGCTGGTGGACGACGAATTCGTCCCGGCGCACGGCGAATCTGTGGAGGCGCAGTACCGCGCCCGTGTGGTGGTCATCGACCCCTTTGTCTTCGGCCTGTCGCGGATCCGGTCGGGCGCGGTCCCCCGCGGTTTCACCGTCGAGGTCAGCCTGGAGGGGCACCTGCTCCTCGCCCTCATTACACGGACCACCGACGGTCCCGGCGGTCGCGCCCGGTACAGCGTGGGAATCTGGGACTGGGACAGCGGCGATCCGCACAAGACGTGCGGGTTTGCCTACGACCGTTGACGGTGCACGGCAATCAAACGCCCGCCGGCCATCGGCCGCGCCGCCGCCGCCCGGTCGGCTCGACTACGGGCCCTGGCCCGGAGCCGGTTTCCTTCGGGACCCGACCAGGGCTGACCGGGCACCCACGACGGCCTGCCAGGGTCACCCCCACCGGATCCGGGCGCCTTCACCGCTGTGGCCACGACCTGTGCAGCGCTTGCGGCCAGCGGACCCGTCCACCCCAATCGCCTGCATCTCCGGGGAGCTAGCCTGTGCCGCTTGACCCGAGCAACCGAACGTTGATCAACGCACGCAGGTGCCGAATGCGCGCTTGCATGTCGGCATCCATGCATCCCGCTTCATTGCGGGGCTCCGGCTTCGACCGGGAAAAGCCCCGCTCGCAGTCACGGGGCCGGTACGGGCAGTTCGCACGGAACGGAATGCTTGCGTGCGCGCTTGCGGTCGGGGGGTCGATGGTGTTGCCGGCGGAGGGTCGCGCGATCGATCCCCAGTACCACGATGAATTCGTGGTGGACGGGGTGGCCCGGTCCCTCAAGTCGTGGTGGCAGGCCTACCGCGACTGCGAGCGAAACAGCGAGGTCGGGCAGGGAGAATACGAGACTCGCGAGGAATTCGAGGCGCGGCGCGCGGAGCTGGCCAGGAACTGCGAGACGATGTGGCCCCTGACGAACGCAGTCGCGACGAAACCGGTCAGCCTGTCCTACGACGCCGACAGCGAGACGTTTTCGTTCACGGTGGACCTGGGCAACACTGGCAGGCCGGCGGGTGTCTGGGACCTCGGGTTTGTCAGCACGAGGGACGAGCCCGAATACTGGCAGCGCATGTGCGATGCCGACGTGGCCTGCAAGAGGGGTGACAACTACTACTACAAGATCGTTTGCTGGGTCGTGGATCCCAAATGGCTGGAGGATTTTCGGGTGTCCGCGTCGGCGAACATGGAAGTCGTCGATGCGGAACCCCGGATCACCGTCTGGCAAAACACCAATGAGAACCTGTGGGCAACGGAGCGGGCGGCACGGACCTG
>VXPW01000107.1 GCA_009839325.1 Rhodospirillales bacterium | reverse complement strand
ATTACCCACCCCCCCCCCTCCCCTCCCCCCCGCCTCCCGGGGGCGCGCTTCTTTTTTCCCCCCCCTGCTGGGGGGGGGGGGGGGCCGCCCCCGCCCCCCCCCCCCCCCCCCCCCCAGACCGTGCTCATCCATGATGGGGCCCGTCCCCGACCCGGCGCAGCGCTGATCAGTCGGGTCATCGATGCCCTGTCCAATGCCGACGGCGTCGTACCCACCGTGCCGCTGAGCGATACCCTGAAGGAGACCGGGGACGACGGGCACATCCTGCGGACTCTCCCGCGGGCCGGCCTGCACGGTGCGCAGACGCCGCAGGGATTCCGCTTCGACCTCATCCTCGGCGCGCATCGGGCGGCGTCGGAGGAGACCTTGGCAACCGACGACTCCTCGCTGCTCGAAACGGCTGGTCATGTCGTGCAGGCGGTTGCAGGGGATCCCGAGAACCTGAAGGTCACCGGGCCCGGCGACTTCGCCCGGGCTGAGAGGCTGTTCGGGGCACGCCTGCCCCGGACCGGTCAGGGCTTCGATGTACACCGGTTCGGACCGGGTGAATCGGTTCAACTACTCGGTGTCAGACTCCCGCATGGCCAGGCACTGGTCGGGCACTCTGACGCAGATGTCGGGCTGCATGCCGTGACGGATGCCATTCTGGGTGCCCTCGCCCAAGGCGACATCGGACAGCATTTCCCTCCGGAAGATCCACGTTGGCGCGACGCTGATTCGGCCAAGTTTCTTCAGCACGCCGGAGCCATGGCCCTGGAAGCAGGTGCGGAAATCACACATGTCGACGTCACCATCATTTGCGAAGCTCCGGCGGTTGCCCCGCATCGCGAGCGCATGCGGCAGTCCGTGGCCGACATCCTGGGCATGCCGGTTGCGGCGGTGAGCGTGAAGGCCACCACGACCGAAGGTCTCGGCTTTGCTGGTCGTCGTGAAGGAATTGCCACGTTTGCCTTGGCCACGGTGCTCGTCCCGAACGAGAGTGCGTGAACGCAATGATCAGTGACCGTCTGGCCGAATCCGTGGCACTGGTGGGCGGCCTAGGCCGGGTCGGGCCGGCGCCCGGTACCGTCGCGTCCTTGGCGGCGATACCGATCGGCGTGGCGCTGCATGTCCTAGGCGGCGCGGTGGCCGTGGTCGTCGCGGTTGCCTGCGTGGCAGTGTGTGGCTGGTGGTCAGCAGAGCGATACGGGCGGCTCACCGGCCGGCATGATGCGCCCGAGGTGGTCGTGGACGAGGTGGCCGGAATGCTGGTACCGCTAGCCGCGGCCGGAAGTGACATCGTGCTGGTATTGGTGGCGTTCGGTCTGTTTCGCCTGCTTGATATCGGGAAGCCGTTCCCGATCTCTTGGTTGGACGCAAAGGTTCCCGGAGGATTGGGAGTCATGGCCGACGATCTGGCCGCGGGTTTCTTGGCAATGGTTGGTACCGTCGGGTTGGGAGCCTTGCGTGACGCCTGGTTCTGAGCTCGGGCAGGTAAGCGCGGAATGCCTGCGATTGCTTGATCGCCTCGAACTGACGTTGGCGACGGCCGAGTCGTGCACCGGCGGCATGATCGCGGCCGCCCTGACCGATCACCCGGGCGCGTCGCGAGTGCTCAGCCGTGGTTTTGTGGTCTACTCGGACGAGGCCAAGGAACAAATGCTCGGCGTCCCCCGCAGCGTTCTGTCGGCTTGCGGCGCCGTGAGTGAGGAGGTCGCCCTGGCTATGGTCGGAGGTGCGCTGGCGAAGGCGCCGGTCGACCTCGCGCTCGCAGTTACCGGAATCGCCGGGCCGGACGGTGCGACCGCGACGAAGCCTGTTGGGCTCGTGCATATCGCTGCTGGCCACCGTGGGGATCGGGCGTGCCATGAACGTCTGCAATTGGCCGGCAACCGGCAGGCCGTCCGAGAACGGTCCGCCGTGTGCGCACTGAGGTTGCTCATGCAGGCGGCAGTCCAGTCGTGAAGGGCGCACATGCATTGCTGGTCGGCGGTGCCGGGTTCGTTGGCGGCTGGACGGCACGGGCGTTCCTGGGAGCGGGATGGCGCGTCACGGTTGTCGATCCCTCCGCCGCAATCGCAGGCAGGCTGCCTGACGGCTGTACCAGCGTGGCCCGCCCAGCGCACGCTGACGTTCTCAATGAAATCCTGACAGTAGATCCACCGCAGGTCGCCGTCGGGCTCGGTGCGTTTGGTTCCGGTGGAAAGGGGCTTCTGGCTGCGGCGGATCGCGACCCCGGTACCGCCATCGCGGTCAATGCCGGGGGGCTCGCAACTCTCTTGGATGCAGCGGCTATGGCTGGTGTTCGAAAGGTTCTCTGGACCAGTTCCACGGTGGTGTACGGTCGGACTGTGGATGGCCACCCGGCGCCGGCCCGCGAGTCGTTGCCTGCGGATCCCGACCCGGCCTACGGTCTCTCGAAGCAGCTTGCGGAGACCACGGCGGAGTGGTTCCGGGCGCACCGACCGGTCGAGCCAACCGGGCTACGGCTGCCGCTGGTGCTCGGACCCGGCCTCCACTACCGCGGCGCGGCAGCCGAATTCCTGGATGTCATGATGGCTGCCGTTGCCGCGGGCGCCGTTCCGGCCCGGCAAGCGGCCGATTTTCGGAGCGACGTGTTGTACGTGAAGGACGCTGCCCGGTTGCTGGTGTCGCTGGCAGAGTTTCCTGGCGATCTCGCGCCGGTATACAACGCCCCGTCGTTTTCGCTTCAGCTTTCCGAGTTCGTGCGTCATCTGCGTGCAGAAACGGGCAAGATCGTTACGCTGCCTCGGGTTGCCGAAGCAGATACGGGACCCAATTGGCGTACTCTTTCTGACGCGCAACTGCGTGCCGATACGAATTTTTCGCCTGCGTTCGACGTTGTTGCAATGATTTCAGACTGGCTGGGGGAGGCCTCAGAAGGGACACCGATAGCATGACCGACATCCTCGAAATGGCACGACTGACCTCACCGGAAATGGCCGCCGCCATTCCGGATATCGAAGTCGCCTTGCAGCCGATCGGGGCCACTGAGCAGCACGGCCCCAACCTGGCGCTCGGTACGGACTTCGTGGCCGCCGACCGTATTGCCCGCCGCGTTGCCGCCGAGCTGGGCCGCCGCGCATTGCTGCTGCCCGTATTGCCGTTCGGACTGTCGCCGCACCACATGGGTTTCCCCGGAACCATCACGCTCGATGCGGAAACGGTGATCCGGCTGTGTTTTGACGTCGCGCGCTCGATTGACCGGCAGGGGATCAATGCCATCGTGTTCGTCAACGGACACAATGGAAATTCTGCCGTCCTGCAAGTTGCGGCCACCAAGATTCGCTACGAGCTCGGGATGCGTGCGGCTGTCGCCTTCTACTTTGCCCAGGCTTCGGATCGGGTGCGGGCGCACGGGCGCACGCAGCGTTTTGGCCACGCGTGCGAAGTCGAGACCAGCGTTCTGATGCACCTGGACGCGGATTACGTCCGAGCCGATGCACTTTCGAAGGGTGAAATGAAGGAGACCGGGCTTGCTCACGGGTTCAACAACGATCCATTTGCGTTGCAGGTTCCAGTGCCATTTGACCGGCAGACCGCGAACGGAGCATTCGGGGACGCCCGGCTGGCGTCGGTCGAGGCGGGACGTGACATTGTTGACACCGCGGTCACCCGGACGGTTGCCTTCATCGAAAGCCTGAAGACCGCTTCCATCTGAACGGGAATGTGAAGGCGGCTCCGCAACCATGCGGAGCGCTGCGAATTCCTCGGTATCCCAACGAGTTGCCAGCCAATGCGACGAACCAGGTGTGCAGGAACGCTCAACCCGAAACGATCGCCAAGCCCGGTACGAGGGCCGGGATCCCCTGCGGTCGCGCGATCCACGGAACGCAATCCCCGTTTGACCCGGTGTTCAGTACGGATCGCGTGCAGCATGGCGGCGTTGGTTGGTCTGCTCCTGCTGGAGGCACCCACGGTCCAGGCAGCTGCGCCGATTCTGTCATCCGATGATCGGGCGCTGTTTCAAAAGGCCCTTGTGGCCATGGATCGAACCAAGTGGAAGCGTGCTCTCGACCTGACCCGAAGGGCCGAGGATCCGTTACTGCACACCATCGCGAAATGGCGCTGGCTGTCGGCCGACGACGGCCTGGCGTCGTGGCGGCAGGCGCGTGACTTCCACACGGGACATTCCGGCTGGCCGTTCGCAGAGCAACGGCAGGCGTTGGCCGAGCGCCGCATGCCGGCCAATCTCCCGACTTCCGATGTCATCGATTGGTTTGAACGATTTCCTCCGCTAACCGGACCGGGCCAGGTTCGCTTTGCGGAAACGCTTGCCGCGGGTGGCGGGGATGTGGATGTAACAGTCGAAGCGCGGGATGCGTGGCGCTCGGGCGACTTTCAGTCCGCGGAAATCCGACCGTTCCTGCAGCTCTACGGGAAGTACCTGAGCGACGAGGACCATGCCGCCCGACTCGACCATCTCATCTGGGAGCGGCAGTGGGGGGCTGCACTCCGACAGCTCCGGCGCGTTTCGGCCGATGTCCAGCGGCGCGGTACCGCACGGATCCGGCGCGGCAGGCGGTCGTCCGGCGTCGACGCCGCCGTCGCCCGGGTACCGCAGGCATTGATTTCGAATCCGGGCCTCGTGTTCGAGCGGGCGCGCTGGAGACGAAGATCCGGCATGCACGAACGTGCCCTCGAATTGCTGTCCGAGCCTCCGGGCGAACTTGGACCAAGGCCGGACCGCTGGTGGTTCGAGGTACGCGTGCATGCCCGGCGATTGGTCAATGCCGAGCGGCATGCCGACGCCTATCGACTGGTATCCGCATACGCGGGGCTGGACGGCGTTCCGGGCGTTGAGGCCAATTGGCTGGCGGGCTGGATCTCGCTCCGGTTTCTCGGCAACAACTCTTCGGCCAACCGTCATTTCAGGAAGATGCGCAGCGCCGTCACGATGCCCGTGTCAATTGGCCGCGCCGCCTACTGGACCGCATTGTCTTCTGAGGGAGACGAGGAATCCGTGCGCTGGCTCGACGAGGCGGCCGAGTACCCGGCGACGTTCTACGGCCAATTGGCGACCCGCTGTCGCGAACGACGCGTCGCGGTACCTCCGGTCCCGGCAGGTGCCGTCGACATGGCAGACTGGCAATCTCTGCCCGAAGTGCGGGCCATGCTCCTGCTTGCGGAGCACGGACGACACCGTCTCGCGCGCTCGTTTGCCAGGCAGCTGGCCGGCACGGCGGAATCGCTTGCAGAGGTGACAAGCCTCTATCGGCTGCTCCATGTGACGGGACACACGCACCTCGGGTTGGCCATGCTCCGGAAGGCCACACGCTCTGGGTTGTACGTGCCTGGGCTGGCCTTCCCGGACGACGTGTATCCCAGCGCGTTCAATGCGGTCGAAGCGGAGGTTGAGAAGGCACTCCTGTTGGCCGTGGCGCGGCAGGAGAGCGCGTTTCAGGTTGGCGCCCGAAGCGTTGCCAATGCCCGTGGGTTGATGCAGGTTCTGCCGAGTACCGCGAAGTTTGTTGCCCGTCGGGAACGAATGCAGTACGACCAGCAGAAGCTCTCGACCGACGCTGCCTACAACGTCTCGATAGGTTCTCGCTATCTCGCCGGCCTTCTCGAGGACTACGACCAATCGTATCCGCTTGCCTTGGCTGCGTACAACGCTGGTCCCGGTCGGGTAAGACGGTGGCTCCGGCGATACGGAGATCCCCGCCACGGGGAAATCGCCATGCTCGACTGGCTCGAACTGATCCCGATAAACGAGACCCGGAATTACGTCCAGCGAGTCCTGGAAGGGCTTGCGATCTATCGTTCAGCCGTAGGCGACGGAATCACGGGGCAATGGGAAATGCCGCTCACGTGCCCGCGCTAGCAGCCGGCGTTGCAGGAATCTCGCGGGACGAGATCGTTGCCGCGAGCGAGGTCATCGCGGGCCGAGCCCGGGTTACGCCCCTGCTGGAATCCGGGGTGCTCAATGCGCGAACCGGAGGGCGCGTACTGATCAAGCCGGAGTGCCTGCAGCGCACCGGATCGTTCAAGTTTCGGGGCGCATACAACCGGATCGCCGCGATACCGATCGAGCGGCGCACTGCAGGAATCGTCGCCTGGTCGTCCGGGAACCATGCTCAAGGTGTGGCGTGCGCAGCCCGCCTCTTCGGGAGTCCCGCGACCATCGTGATGCCGAACGACGCGGCTCGCATCAAGGTGGCGGGAGTTAAGAACTTCGGGGCGGAGATCGTGTTCTACGATCGTCGTGCAGAAGGGCGCGAGGAACTGGGCAACAGAGTTCTCCAGGAGCGGGGAGGCACGTTCGTCCACCCGTACGACGACCCGCTCGTCGTGGCCGGGCAGGGTACGGCTGGTCTCGAGGCAGCGCAGCAGATGCGCGCGCGGGACATCGTTCCCGACGTTGCGCTGGTCCCGTGCGGCGGCGGTGGCCTCCTGTCCGGCGTGACGGTTGGCCTGCGGTCGGAGTTTCCGCAAATTGACGTCCGGAGCGTGGAGCCCGAGGTGCACGACGACATGGCGCGCTCGCTTGCTAAGGGCCGGCACATCGCAGCCGATGAAGGGGCCGCCACGATCTGCGACTCGCTGCTGCCGCCTCGGGTCGGAGAGATCGCCTACGCGGTTGGAACCAAATACCTGGGGCCGGGCCTGGTCGTGTCGGATGCCGAGGTGCTGGAAGCAGTCGCCTTTGCGTTGTTGCGATTGAAGCTGGTCGTGGAACCGGGCGGGGCGGCGGCCTTGGCGGCGGCCCTGTCCGGCCGCATCGATCTTCGCGACAAGACTGCGCTCCTAGTGGTGTCAGGCGGCAACGCCGACGCGGCTATGTTGGCCCGGGCGCTTGCCGAGGCTCGCGAAGCTCGGATCGGCAGTAGCTGAGGATGGCGCCAAGCGTTCTGCCTTCAACGTCTCGTTGAAGGTGCTTGGCAGGGAACCGCTCGGGCGATGGCGGATGGGGCGGGATTCGAACCCGCGATACGGCTCATCACCGTATACTCCCTTAGCAGGGGAGCGCCTTCAGCCGCTCGGCCACCCATCCAGCGCCACAGTATGGCATGAACTCGGTCCGAATATGGCGGACCGCTGCTCGATTTTCCACGCTGCTGAAACTATTGGCGGGAAATCTCGGAGGCCGCCCGCGCCAGAGCATCCGCCCGTTCGTTGCCCGGATCGTTCGTGTGGCCGCGTACCCACTGCCACGTTACGTCATGTTTGGCTGCCGCCTGCTCAAGTCGCTGCCAGAGGTCCTGGTTCTTCACCGGTTTGCCGTTGGCGGTCCGCCAATTCCGTCGACGCCAGTTGTCCATCCATGACGTGATCCCATTCATCACGTAGCGGCTGTCCGTGACAACTTGAACAGGCAAACCGGGTTGGAGTTCCTCGAGTGCGCGGATTGCCGCCATCAGTTCCATCCGATTGTTCGTGGTACTGGTGGCACCACCCGACAATTCCCGGGTACCCCCGGGAGATTCGATCACGACCCCCCAGCCGCCGGGCCCTGGATTGCCGATGCAGGACCCGTCCGTGTACACGATGGTCGGCTTATCGATCACGTGCGTCCAAGTCCGTAGCTGTCGGGACCCCGGGCTGCGCGGTGAAATCGCAGGCGTCCCAAGTACTCGGCGGGGTCCTTGGGCCGGACAACTGCGGAGGACGGGGTCGTATCCCAATCGACCAGACGCGTAAACAGGAACCGCATCGCTGACCCTGCGCACAGCACCGGCAGCGCCGCGATCTCTCCGGCCGACAGGCAGCGATTCTCCTCGTACCCCTTCAGGAGCGCGCCGGCCTTAGTGATGTTGAAGTCGGCGTCCCGCTCAAAACACCAGGCGTTGATACAGATGGCGAGGTCATAGGCGAAGAAATCGTTGCAGGCGAAGTAGAAGTCGATCAGCCCGCTGACTTCTCCGTCCCTGAAGAACACATTGTCCGGGAACAAATCGGCATGAATGACCCCCGTGGGCAGGGAAGTCGGCCAGGAAGCTGCGATACGGGCGAAGTCGTCGCTGACTTCCTCGTAGAGCCCCTTGTCATATTTGTCGAGTCTCGCTTCCGACTGGAACAGCGTTTGTTCCCACGCGCCGAGCGACAGCCCGTTCGGGCGCGACTTCCCGAAGTCGGAACTGGCGGTGTGAAGGAGCGCCAAGGCCCGTCCTACGGCGCGACAATGCCCGGGTTCGATCCGGGAACGGGCAATGCCCTCCAGAAAGGTGACGAGCGCGGCCGGTCGGTCCGCCAGGCGGCCGAGGGCGTTGCCCATGCGATCGTGTAGCGGCACCGGACAGGGAATACCTTGCCTGCTGAGATGGTCCATCAGGTCAAGGAAGTACGGCAGGTCGCCTTCCGCTACCCGTTTCTCATAAAGAGTGAGGATGTATCGGCCCGAGCCTGTAAACAGGAGATAGTTGGTGTTCTCCACACCATCTGCGATTCCGACGTAGGTTTCTAGGGGCCCGATGTCGTAGCCAGCTATGAAGGCCCTTACTTGGTCCGAGTTTACTTGCGTGTAGACCGCCATGTTTCAGCCGCGAAGTCCGGGAAAAGCGCGCAGTCAGCGACACGGGACCCGAGTGTACGGCATTCGCATGGGGAGCGGCGCCAGCTTCCACTGCCGACAGAGCGACGAGGCGGACGCGGTATGCGTCTACCTTTAGCGTGACGCGTCCGGCCCGTGTCCGGGTGGGCCTCCCAGGGCCGATCCGTTGCGCAGCCGGTTGTCGGCCAGGCAGCTGGGATGGGCGGCGGCAGGCGGCGCAACTGCTGTCGTAAGCCACTACCCTGCGGCGAGGTGCTTGAAGAGAACATGGGATAGATTGGCGTGCCATTACGACAGCCGCAGCGCCCGGTCGCGCGTGGCGGGGGGACGCCTCCCGCGCGGGACCTTCCTCGTGGCGGCCTGAGCCGGAGAACTTGACGGTGGCCCGAGTCGCATACGTGGACGGACACTATCCCGACCTGCCTGCAGCCGTGGTCGCCGTCGAAGATCGCGGGCTGCAATTCGCCGACAGCGTCTACGAGGTGATTGCGCTGGTCGCGGGGAAACTGGTTGACCTTGACCAGCATCTTGTGCGGCTGGCGCGATCCAGGAGCGGGCTTGGGCTGCCGGCGCCGATGAACGACGCGGGGCTGCGTGTCGTGCTGAGAGAGGTGGTACGGCGCAACCGGCTGCGGGACGGACTCCTTTATCTGCAGGTCACCCGCGGGCAGGCACCGCGAAACCACCTGTTCCCGGCTGAACCACGGGCCTCGCTGATGGTGACGTTGCGCTCGTGGACACCGTTCCCCAACTCGCTTGCCTCGGGCGTGGCAGTGGTTTTCGGTGACGATCTTCGGTGGCAGCGGTGCGACCTCAAGACGACCGGGTTGCTCCCGAACGTTCTGGCCAAACAGCGTGCCCAAGAAGCTGGCGCATTCGAGTGTTGGATGGTCAAGGACGGAGTGGTGACGGAAGGCACGTCGTCCAACGCCTGGATCGTGCGGGACGGGTCAGTCCACACGCATCCACTGAGTCACGACGTGCTGGGTGGTATCACTCGTGAGGTGCTGCTGGAACTTGCCGCCGCGAACGGCATACAGGTCCTGGAGCAACCGTTCCGGCCGACAGATGTCGGCAGCGCCGAGGAGGCGTTCCTTACCAGTACATCGTCCTTCGTCGTGCCGGTCGTTTCCATTGACGGCAACGAGATCGGGGACGGCATTCCGGGTCCGGTGACTTGTCGCCTGCGGGAACTCTACCGGGACCACGTCTATGGCCCGGCCGGCTGATCCGCCAGCCGGGCCCATTGCGGTTTCTCGTCAGGCGGTCGCGACTGCCGGGATCGGTGCGAAGTCGGCCCCCAGAACCGCCCCCGGGTCAGCCCCCATCCAGTTCCCTACCGCACTGGCGTAGACCCTGCGGAAGTCGGTCGTGTGAAGCAGGTTTCCGTCGTCGAGCTCGGTCAGGCTAGGGGGTGTCCCGTACTGGCCGCCGGCCACGGGAGCTCCGGCGAGGAACACCGGGGTAGCGGTTCCATGGTCGGTGCCCAGGGAGATGTTCTCGGGTACGCGGCGTCCGAACTCCGTGAACACCAGCATGAGCACATCGTCGCTGCGGCCAATTCGTTCGACGTCGTCGACGAAGCCACGAATCGCGTCCGTTGCATAGGCCAGAAGCCGAGCATGCACGTCCACTTGGTGGACATGCGTGTCAAAGGAGTTGCCGCGATACCCGCAGTAGTAGAATCGAGCGGGCATCCTGGCATCGATTAGCGACACGATTTTCCGCAGGTCTTGCGCGAGACCGATGTTGATGCCGTAGTCGACATCACTCTGATAGGCATTCCACGCCTCGCGAACGAGCATTGCCGACTGGCGTGCGTCCCGAGCGCTCCGGCTCAGGAACGCCAGATTGGATTCGGAAGCCCCGGGGTCTCCGATCAGCTCGTCGAACATCGGTTGCTGCTCGTAGACGCCGTCTCTCCGGAAGGTTTCCGGCTGGTCGAACACGAGCGCCGGATGCACCGGATTCCGAACCGCCTGCGACGGACGCTCATCCACGTTGATGATGTAGTCGCGCTGCGGGGTCGGACTGAGGTTGGCCGCGGCGCGCCCGACCCATCCGGAAGACTCGCCGCTGTTGGGTGCCGCCGAGTGCCAGTAACTCATGGAGATGAAATGCGAAAAGCTCGGCTGGTCGTAGCCGCATCCGTGAACGATTGCGAGCTCTCCACGGTCGTACAGCTCAGCCAGACCCTTGCACGACGGATGGAAGCCGAAATGGTCGTCGATGGTTCGAAGGTCGCCGGCCGGGATCCCGATTCTGGGTCTCGCGTTGTAGTAGGCGTCATCGCCGTACGGTACGACGGTGTTCAACCCGTCATTCCCGCCGGTGAGCTCAACCACGACCAGAATTCGCCCTTCGCGGTCCAGCGCGGCTCGGTCGGCAGCGTCCGTGGTCGCGTCGGAGGCGGCGAGGGCCTGCTGGAATACCGGCGGCACGCCGAATGCGCCGAGTCCTGCAGCGCCGGCTGCAGACATGAAGTGACGACGAGACAGGCGCCGAATTGGGGAGAAGTTCATGATAGCTGGTATTCCGGGGTGCTGAGTACGAGGTGCACGAGAAGTCGGAGAGGTTCGTGGATCCAAGACGTTGCTTCCGCAAGTGATGCACCTGCGAGCTCGTCGTCCAGGAACTCAACCAATGCCAGTCGGTCCGCCTCGGCGAGTGGGCGTCTTAGCAGCCGCTGGCAGAGCGAATCCACGATTTCTTCCGAGGTTTCCAGCCCGTCCACCAGGGCCAGGACGTCCAGTTGAGCGGCATCGTCCTTGGCGGGTTTGACGACGCGCATGGCTTCGGAGTGGCCGTGCCACGAGGCGTAGCGCGTGTTGTAGGCTTCGTCGGACGCCGCCATCTCCATCGCCATCGATTCGCCCTGCACCGTGGCTTGGGTGATCTCTGCGCCCGCGGCGATCTTTGCTCCGACCTTGACCAGCGTGTCGGAATAGAGCGGATCCGGCGATCGGAACGCAAACATGTCGGGAAACAGGAGCTGGCGGCCGAAGTTCCCACGGTCAAGCAGGGTGGCAGAGGTAATCCACGCGCGGCCGCCGGCCCATCCGGCGACGTTGGGAGGCTCAAACAACCGCTGTCCCAACCGCTCCGTCGTCACGTGAAAGTCGGGCACACCCGGCACTTCGGCGAGACCGAGTTTGCGGTACGTGCCCACCACCATTTGCACAGGGCTTTTGATCAGGGTCCCGACAGAAGCCGGGGCGTAGAAGTCCCGGCTCAGGAAAATCGTTCGAAGCAGGCCCGCCGTGTCGTAGTCGCTTTCTCTGTATTCATCCGCCAAGGCGGCGATGACCGCCTCGCCGCCGCCGTCACGCACGAAGTAGCGATACAACTTCCCGGCGAGGAAGCGCGCGGTTGCAGGCTCCTGGAGGATCAGGTCGATGATGTCGTAGCCGTCGAAATTGCCGGTGTGTCCAAGGAACGTTTTCGGGTCGGTGTCGTGCTGGTCGGCGTTGACCACGAAGGAAAGCGTACGAGGGTCATGCGTCCAGCCCGTGAACGCGCGGGCCGCTTCGCGAATGTCGGATTCCGTGTAGTTGCCCGGGCCCAGCGTGAAGAGCTCGAGAATTTCGCGGGCAAAGTTCTCATTCGGATTGCCCCGCACGTTTTGTCCAGCATCCAGGTAGACCAGCATCGCAGGGTCGGTGGCGACACCGCGAAGCAGGTCGCGCAGGGGTCCCTTACCCTTGGCGTGGAACAGCTCGAGCTGCTGCAGCATCTTCCGGTAGTCGCGGACCTTGACATTCCCAGTGGCAAAATGCCCGTGCCAGAACAGTGCAAGTTTTTCCTGCAGCGGCCGTTCGGTGAGCACCATGCGCTCGCCCCACCATCGCGACAGCCGCCTGATTTCCAGGCGATCGGCATTCAGGATGTAAAAGAACGCATTCACGACCGGCTGCAGCGGTCGTGATCCGCCGGGTTTGATCTTCACGCCCAAAGTCTCGCCGTCACGACGGGCGTCGCGCACCGCCTGCGCACGGCTTCGAGGGACTTCGATCATGCCGGTCCGAAAGATGCCGGAGTGGTCGAAGTTCCGCAGGCGGTCGTTTGGCACGCGTTCCCAATCGATCAGGAAAGAGACTGCGTCTTCCGGGCTCATCGCTGCCAGGCGCGCCACATCTTCGGGGGTCCCGCTGAAGCCAGCCCGCTCGAGCAGGTGAGCGGCATGCTCGTAGGTCCACTCCGAAGCTGTAATCGGAGCGAGATCCCCCTCCCAGTGGGTCATGGCTGTACGTTCGCCGGCACTTCCCGCCGCAGCGATCGCCATCACCCCAAGGATTGCCGCAAAGGCCAAGAATATTCGCGTCATGATGCCCATTTCCCTGGAAGAGCTTCCGTGCAGACTATAGCAGCAGCGATGAAGCCAAGACGGCGCCGCAATCGCGATGATCGAACCACGAAGGAGCGAAACGAGCTTCCATTCGATCGCGCTGGCGATCCCTGTCGGCCGCCGTTGAGCGTGAGGTTCGGCACGTTCGGGACTGGTTCGTCGTGGTCACCGATGGTCGTGCCCGCCCGCTCGCGTGCTGCCTGAATCGACTACAGGAGACATCATTTGGACATCAGACGCGTCGTTCCGAACATCACGACCGATCGTCTCGCAGAAAGCCGGGCGTTCTACACGGATTTCCTCGGCTTCGAGGTGGCAATGGACCTGGACTGGATCGTGACGCTCGCGTCACCGAGCCATCCGGCCGCCCAGGTCAGCTTGCTGCGGGGCACCCGGTCGGACGCTGGGCTCGACGGGATGAGCATGTCCGTCGAGGTCACGGACGTTGACAAAGTCTACGCTGACGCGGTGTCACGAGGCATTGGGATCGAGTATCCATTGACGGACGAACCATGGGGAGTCCGTCGATTCCAGGTTAACGACCCGAACGGCGTACTCATCAACATTCTGACCCATACCGAGTGACATGCTCCGGGCGGAGGCGCCGTGACCCGGCATTGCGGGCAGGGTGGATCTCGTCGTTGGCTGTTTCCGGAGATTTTCCGGGAGCTTGCTCGATGCTTGTCGGTCGTGAACGGCGTGGCAGCCTAATGTTGCGAGGCAACAGCTTGTATGCGCTGGACTCGTGTAGTCTTGTAACGAATCGCCATAATTTCGGTGCAACCGGTCACTCGTTGGACTAAGGAATCACATGGCAACGCGGTCGTCTCTGTTCCCGGCTCCGAGGCATGATCACAGTGCGTGCATAGCGACTGGCCTGGCCCGGGCCGAGGAAGTATGCCAGGACCGACAGGAACGGTTCACCGAGAACCGCCGGCAGGTGCTCGAGCTCCTGCTCGCGGAACACCGCTCGGCCGGGGCCTACGACATCCTTGAGCGGTTCGACTGGAAGGGCCGCAAGCCGGCCCCGGTGCAGATCTACCGTGCGTTGTCCTTCCTCGAGACCATGGGGCTCGTGCATCGCGTCGCAAGTCAAAACGCCTATGTCGCATGCAGCAGCGGGGGCGAAGGGCACGGCACATTCCTGCTGGTGTGCGAGCAGTGTCGGATAGTCGCCGAGCCGAGCGCTGCCGGATTGAGCCGTGCCGTGAACGAGCTGGCCGGCAATTCCGGTTTTGAGCCCCGCGCTCACATCCTAGAGGTTGTTGGCCGGTGCCCGGATTGCGTTGCGACTGGGGATACCTGAGACGGTTCAGCTGGGCCTGATGCCCCTGCTGATCGGCTGCACGGGCGTGCTACGAAAACGCAAGCCGATTTCGGGCTGAGCCTCCGAACAGCCCCGCCGATCGCCCGGTCTGGCAGTCCACGCGCCGGTCCGGACGCGAACCGCAATCGGGGTCAGACGACTCCTGCCCATCGCCTGCCCGAACGGCAGGCTGTTTGCCGCGTTGCATCAGTAGAGCTCGATGCTCATCGCCTCCATGGTGTACCCGGCGTCGCCAACTTCGTTGAGGTGTGCCTGCGTGGTGATCACACCGGTGACCCATACCGGTTTGAATACGTTTGTCATCGGATAAGAGTCCTCGGTCGTCACATAGACGATTTGGTTCGCGGGTGGCGGGGGCACATGAATGCAGGCGCCGAAGTACGGGACGAGCAGAAATTCCCAGATCGCCATGTGCTCGAATTCGAGAGGCACCATGTATCCGGGAATCCGGATCCGCTGGCCATCGAGTTCCGTGACAACCGGCGCCGAGCGGGCAGCTTCGCGATAGGCGTCGAGCAGTTCCAAAGCTCGATCGCTTCCGTCGGAAAGGTCTTGCAAGTCCTCGCCCCCCAGGGATTCGAGGTCGGCGCGCGGATCCCAGCCACTTGGAATGAGATCCTCCCATCCGAGTTCCCGCGCCGCATCCGGCGCTGCCGCGACAGGGCTGCTCGACGCCAGCGCAGCGCAGAGTGCGGCCGCGGCCAAGGTCGCCGGCAGGGCCCGTGTCTTGCGGGCCTGTCTTGTGAACATGGTCAAATCCTCATCGAAAGGCCATCGGCGAGCGACAGCCGGTAGGCGCGGATCGCCGGCACGGCGCCGGCTGCGGTGCCCGCCGCGACGACGGCGGCGATGATCCACCAGTCCCCGGGTCCAGGTAGCGCAATCGGCAAGTGCAGGCCGAACTCGCGTGCGACGATCGGTTGGCCGACCAGCAGCGCGACGTAGAGCAATACCACTCCAGCGGCCGCCCCAACCAGAGCAAACACCATCGCCTCGCTCATGAACAGAGCGAACACATGCAAGGGCCTGGCTCCGACGGATCGGAGCACCGCCATTTCCCGCCGTCGCGCTTCAAGGCTCGAGAGAATGACGGTCAACATCCCGAGCAGCCCGGTCGCTACCACCATGGCGGAAACAAAGCGAAGCAGGTTCTCGGCGACACTCATCAGATCCCACAATTCCTGCAGGGCAACGCCGGGAATGATCGCCAGGACTGGCTCCTCGCTGTAGTCGTTGATTCTACGCTGAACGTCGAAGATGGCGATCTTGCGGTCGAGCCCAACCAGGAAGGCGGTGATCGTCTTCGGCGTGAGATCCATGCCGCGTGCCTCATCGGCCGTGATCGCGAGGCCGGGCATCGGCGCTCCAGCCATCCAGTCGACATGCATCGCAGTGAAGCCTTGCACGCTGACATGCACGGTGCGATCGACCGGCGTGCCCGTCGGCCGGAGAATCCCGGCCACGCGAAACGGTTTGTCATCGTGTTCCACGAAGCTCACGTCGCCCGCTCCGTGGGAGACAATGATCCTGTCTTCGAGCGCATAACCCAGCCGGTCCGCAACTTCCGCTCCGAGCACTGCGTCAAAGACGTCGACGAACGGTCCGCCGCTGCCGAATTGGAGGGTTTCGGTGCGGGCGTACCGATAGTGCTCGAAATAAGCGCTCGACGTTCCCATCACTCGGAAACCGCGGTGCGAGTCCCCCAGCGAAATCGGCACCGTCCAAAGGACCCGGGGGAAACCGCCGATGTCCTGGTAGGTCTCCCAGGAGATGTTGTTCGTGGCATTGCCAATGCGAAAGACCGAGTAGAGAAGTAGCTGGATCGCGCCGCTTCGGGCCCCGACAACAAGGTCGGTGCCGGAAATGGTATTGGCGAAGGCACCGCGAGCGTCGCGTCGCACTTTTTCCACGCCCAGTAGCATCGCCACGCTGATCGCGATTGCGAGCAGGGTTAGCCCTGCTGTCACGCGACGGCTGAATACGCTCCGCAGTGCGAGTCGAACCATTGCCATCGGTCGTCCTAGGCCGGGGAACCCATCACTTCGTCAAAACTCACGCGGGTGCCGGCGGTCGGCCGACCAGCGGGGCAGGCCCGGTCCCGGGATCGGCCGCGCGTTCCCCGTTTGCGTGCCGAAGACCAATGCATGACAGCAGTTCAGGGCGCCTGACCGGGCATGCCGGCGCCGTTCCGGTTCAACTCGTCGAGTGAAATCCGGCGGTCGAACAGCGCGCCCAGGCGCGTATCGTGGCTCGCGAACAAAAGCGACACCCCGGCCTCGTCGCACTGTTCCGACAAGACCTGGAGAAAGCGCTTGCGGGTGCCCTCGTCGAGTGCGGAGGTAGGCTCGTCAGCCATGATCAACTCTGGCGCTCCGATCAGTGCCCGTGCGATGGCAACGCGCTGTTGCTGGCCGATGCTGAGTTCGGTAACCGGGCGCGCCAGTAGCTCGGCTGGTTCCAGTCCAAGGCGGACCAGAAGGCGTCGCGCCTCTGCTTCGGGCGATCCGGATCGTGTCTGGGCCCGCTCGAAGCGCCGGTGAGAGAACCGGCAAGGCAGCACGACATTGTCCATCATCGATAGGTAGGGCACCAGATTGAACATTTGGAACACGAAACCTATGTGGTCGGCCCGGAACCGGTCCCGCCGGGCCGCCGGCATCTGGGAAATGTCTGCTTGAAGAACCCGTACCGTTCCTTCTCGCGGCCTTACGACCCCGCCCAGCAGGCTGAACAACGTGCTCTTGCCGCTGCCGCTCGGGCCTTCGATGAATACGCGCTCCCCAGCGGTGATTTCCAGCCGCGTTATGTCGAGGATGTCTCGCTGGCCGCTCTTCCAGGCAAACCGTACGCGGTCGATCTCGACGATCATCGTTGGCTCCGCTCTCGGGCTCTCACCGACGACCTCAGGCCGGAATCACCAAATCGACTCTGCCGCCGGTTTCCACCGCACCGGGGACGTAGCTCCATGATGATCATTTCGCCGCGCTTGGCGAACCTGTTGCGGCCGCGCGCTGGGCCGCGACAGGGCACTGCCAACCGGTTGTATCGACCCGAGAACATTGGATTCGCCGCCCGCGATGACGGCGGCGGCTAGACGTGCCGAATGTCCTTGGGGTCGCGTTCAGGCATCCCCGCCTCAGGGTGCCAGCGCGACGGCAGTCGAGCCCGGGTGCAGATCGGTTGCCGACTGCGCAGTTGGCGTCACCACGCGCGCGCTGATCTCTTCAACGTCATGCAGGTGCTCGAACACGCGAACGTCGACCTGGCTGAGCTGTTCGGGCGCATCACAACGGAAACGATAGGTTGCGCGAAGCTCTGAATGCTCCTCCTCGCCAGCACCCGTCTCACTCCCTTCGTGCTCATGCGCTTCATGCTCGTCGTCGTGCGCTTCATGCTCATCCTCGTGCGCAGCATGCTCATCCTCATGCGCTTCATGCTCGTCGTCGTGCGCAGCATGCTCATCCGCTTCGTGGTCGCCTTCGTCATGATGGTGTTCGTCGGACAAACTGACGATATCGGCGGCGGCCTCTTCGACGGCGCAGTCTGCATCTGCGGATAGCATGAACAGCGAACCCCCGTCCCGGAGGGGTTCGAGCGCCCGCCGCACGGCTTCGTGCTCGGCATCGTCTCGCGGAGCGTGCTCAAATCCGACTACGTTCACGGCGGGAATACGAAGCTCGATCAACGCCTGATCGCCTTCGACGACGATATCGAGCGTTCCGTGTCCGTGCGCATGGGCATCGTGCTCGCGATGCTCGTGTTCCGCTGCCAGAGCGACAGGTGCAAGGAAGATGGGAACGGATGCTGCGGCTAGCCGCCAGCCGCGGAAGGAACGTCGTTTCTGAATGGATATCACTTGGTCTTCTCCACACTCAGGCTGATGAATCGACTCCAGCTTTCATGGAGGAACGATATAGTATTACACCGTGCAGGCGGTGCCCGCTACGCGGCTCCCAGACGGACATGTGGTGCGTGCCGACCCCGCTGCGGGCGCGACCGGGATTTCTGCGCCACTCGATCACGACGGTTTGGCGGTCCGCCATATTCCGGCGGCAGGTCGCACGGCCGCTGCCGGGGGAGGCAACACCGTCGAAACGGCGCGCAGGCATGAAGGGGCGGCGTTGTTGAGTTTGTGCAGGTCCGCGCCACGGGCCAACAGGGCGACCTCCGCGACTTCCGGCGTGCTGTCGTCATCCGGCTTGGCCGCAGTCCTCGCCGCGCACTAACATTCGAGTTCGCCCTGGCGGTTGGAGCCGGCTGCGGAGCAACGTTTGGAGACATATCTGGAAGCCGAGGGGCTTACGAAGTACTTCGATGGTGTTGCGGCCGTCGAGGACGTCTCCTTCGTCATCCGCAGGAAGGAGATTTTTGGGCTCCTCGGACCGAACGGGGCCGGCAAGACCACGACCATCCGCATGCTCTCGACCGTTCTCGCCCCCGACGCGGGCGACGTCTGCGTCGGGGGGCACTCGGTCATCCGCGAGGGAGACGAGGTTCGCAAGCGGATCGGCATCTGTCCGCAGGAGCTCGCGCTCTATCCCGAACTCTCCGCCGTCGACAACCTCGTGTTCTTCGGCCGGATGGCCGGTCTTTCCGGTCACGAGGCAAAGGCACGTGCACGCGCCGTGCTTGTGGGGGTGGGTCTCGAAGCCCGCGGAAGCGAGGTGGTCAAGAAGTACTCCGGCGGAATGCAGCGCCGCGTCAACATCGGGATCGCGCTCATGAATCGGCCGGAGCTGCTCTTCCTCGACGAGCCGACAGTCGGGATCGATCCGCAGTCGCGAAATCATATCTTCGAGACGGTCCTCGCTCTCCGTGCAGAGGGCACGACCGTGCTCTACACCACGCACTACATGGAAGAGGCGGACCGGCTCTGCGACCGGATCGGCGTCATGGACCGGGGTCGCATCGTTGCCGTGGGCACCCCGGCGGAACTCAAGCGGCAAGTCGGTGATCCCGACCGGACGACGCTGGAGGAGGTCTTCCTCCATCTCACCGGCCGCAGTCTCCGGGACTAGGGCCGGCATGGTCCGCTCGTTCCATCTGGCTCGCTTCGAGCTCAGACGCTACCTTGCGCACCGGAGCGACCTCGCGTTCGGCATCGCCCTGCCGGTTGTCCTCTTCTCCCTCATGGTGGTGGCGCTCGGGTCGGACGCAAAGTTCCGCGGCGTCATGCACGTCGCCGATCTCGACGGCGGCTCCCTTGCGAACCAGGTCCTCGAACGGGTCGAAAATGCTGACGGCGTTACTGTCCGCCGCTACACGCAGGACGAGCTCGCTGACGCGCTCGAACGCACCGCCGTCTCCACTGGTTTCGTGATTCCGCCGGGATTTTCCGCGAGTGTCGAATCTGGCGCGCCAGCATCAATCGTCGTCAAATCGCGCGGATCCGGCGGCGACGAGGGTCGGTTCGTCACTGGGATCGTTCAGGGAGCCCTGCGTGCAGCAGCGTCCGAGATTGAGCTTCGGCGAGTCGCCGGCGTCCTGGCGGGAGATCCGGCGAACGATGCACGGCTCGACGAGGCGGTTCGGCAGGCGCTGGCCGGCGCGCGCACCCGCCCCCCTGTGACCGTCGTGACGGAATCGATGCGGCTGCGCGAAGCGAGTCAGCTCGATCGTCTCCTTGCCGGCATCGTCGTCATGTTTCTCCTCTTCTCAGGGACCCTCGGTGCCCGGGCGCTCATCGAGGAGCGCCGGACCGGAACTCTGGAGCGTCTGATGACCACGCGGCTCAGCGCCGGGGAGCTCTTCGCCGGGAAACTCCTAGCGGGAATCGGTCGGGTGGTGCTCCAGTCCTTCGTCCTCCTCGGGCTCGCCTTCGCCGTACTCGGGACGGCAGGGCCCGTCGTCTTCCTGCAGTGCTTGGTCCTCGCCATCGTTGTCGCGGCGGCGGTCACCTCGATCGGCCTGGTCATCGCCGCCGTCGCGCGCACTGAGGAGCAGGCCGCATTTTCTGCCGTCGTCCTGACAATGTTCATGAGCGTGTTCGGGGGTACGTTCCTCCCGACCAGCGGCACCGGATGGCTCGACGTGCTCGCCCGCTTCACCCTGAATAAGTACGCCACGGATGCGTTCGTGGGGCTCTTCGGCGAGGCTGCGACCCTCGCCGACCAGAGCGCGGAACTCGTCATCCTCGGTGCGGTGGCGATACTCGGCCTCGCCGCGGCGCGCATGATGTTCCGCGTTTCGTCGTCCGCGGTCTAGCAGTGACCACGTTTTTCCGGCATGCCTTCATCCTGGCGGCGAAGGACACGCAGATATTCTGGCGGGATCGATTCGGCTTGGTCCTCGCCTTCCTCTTCCCGATCCTGTTCGCCTTTGCCTTCAGCCACGCCGTCGAAGACGGCGGGCCCCCCGAAGCGGCGCCCCGCCTCACCGTTGTCGCCCACGAGAAGCATGGCGTCCTGCGTGAGATTTCGGCAGGGCTGACCGCTTCCGGATGGGCGGTCGACGAGAGGACCCGGCAAGAGGCGGTGGATGCCATCGAGAACGGCGAGATCGAAGGATTTCTGCTGTTTCCCGAAGATTTCGGCACGAGTGTCGCAACCGGTGGCGAGGTACGCATTCACGTCGTGGTGTCGGGAAACCATCCGGCGGCGGAGGCGGTCCTCCAAGGCGTCGCCCGAGCCGTCGGCAGTCGGGTCGAGACGCTTGCCCTCGCCGCTCGCGCGGTGGGAGCCCTCGAGCCTGCACGCCCGCACGATGCCGAAGCGATGCTCGAGGCGCTGCGACTCCCGCCGCTCACATCGCTCGAGATGACACGGATGGGCCAGCGCCGACACAACCCCGCCAACTTTACGCTGCCCGGCTATCTCACCATGTTCGTGTTCTTTGCCGCGGCGCTCGGGGCCGGAGCGATCGTGCGTGAGCGCCAGACCCGGACCCTGGAGCGCCTGCTGTCCACCGGGGTGCGCGCCCCGTCCATTCTCGCCGGCAAGTTTCTCTCGGGAGCCGGCCGGGGCGTCGCGCAACTCGCGGTGTTGTGGACGGTGGGTGTGCTCGGACTCTCGATGGACCTGGGCGCCTCGCCCGGTGCGGTCGTCGCGGTGTCCCTGCTCTTCGTGCTCGTATCCGCTGCGTTCGGGGTCATGCTGGCAGCCATGGTCGACGATCTTCGGAGCGCGGCCACTATCGGGGTGTTCGCCTCGCTGACGCTTGCCCCGCTTGGCGGCTGCTGGTGGCCGCTGTTCATCGCACCCGAGTGGCTTCAGGTGATAGCCCGTCTTACTCCCCATGGCTGGGCCAACGATGCGTTCAACCGGCTCATGCTGTTCGGAGCGAGTGCGTCTGATGTCGCGCCCGCGATGCTTGCGCTCGTTGTGTTCGCGTCCGTGTTCGGCGCAATCGCCCTGCTCAGGTTCCGCTTCTCTCCGCCGATCTGATCGGCACCCGGCAGGGAACGGCAGAAATGCCGCCGTTCGCCGTTCGGGAGCTGGGGGACGCCGGCGGTCGGTGACTTGTCAGCTCCGGCGATACCACAGTGCAGTCTTCTCGAAGGCGGCTGCGTCGGACCCTTCGATGTCAAGCGCTCCTGGTCAATGACGAAGCCCTACAGGGACTGGAAGCCGCAAACTGAATCGCGGTGCGAGGGCCTGCGAGGCCGTCGCGAAGGTCCTGAAGCGGGAGCCCCGGGGCGTCTCCTTGCGCGCATCGATCCGTCATTGGCGAGCGGGCAAGTCGGTCGCCTGCATTTCTGCCGGAATCGACCGGGGATCCCGAACGCGCCAGTCGGATGGCCCGACTAGGTGTCTGGCGGGCCGGCGGGCCTCGCTGCAGCTGCCGGAGATTCAATGGTTTTCATATCGGCCGAGAGGCCGCAAGACCTCGCGGAGATGACGTAACCTCCGTATCGGCATAGCAAAAGAGGTGCCTTCCAACTTTGACGGGATTCTGCGCCCCACCTACTATGGAAGCATGGCCAACAGCCCCTGCTTCGCAGGAGGAATCATGAGACTGGCACTGGGCGCAGCCCTCGTCGCGATACTTGCGATCGGTACCGCAGCGGCCAACGAGATCGAACCTCGTGAGTTCGCGGTTGTCGGTACGTGGGGCAATCTCACCAATTGGAGCCTGCATGAAAGCAGGCTTTGGGGCGATGTGCTGCCGACGGCATCCGATGGGAAGATCACTGCGAACGCCAAGCCCTACACCGAGCTGGGGCTCTCGGGCTACGAGGTCGTCAAGTTGCTCAAGCTTGGTGCCTACGACGCTGTCCACGCGTTGACAACCTACACGAGCCAGGACAGCCCTGCCTTGGAAGGCATTGACCTTGCTGGCGTTTTCCAGGACATGGATACGTATCGTAGAGCTCTTCAAGCGTACCGGCCGATCATCGAGCGCGAACTCAAGAACAAGTACGACGCCGAACTCGTCATGCTCTACACGTTTCCGAGCCAGATGCTCTGGTGCAAGCTTGGCGACGCCGAGGATGGTTCGCTCGCGAGTCTGGCCGGAAAGAAGATCCGAACCTATTCCACTTCGCTCGGCGACTTCATCGAGGGGCTCGGGGCGTCAGCGGTGACACTGTCCTTCGCCGAGGTTGTACCGGCGCTGCAAAAGGGCGTTGCGGACTGCGGCATCACTGGCACCGGGCCCGCTTACAACGCCAAATGGTGGCAGGTGGTGACCCACAACATCCAGATCCGTCTCGGCTTCGCTGCGACGTTCATGGCAGTGAACGGTGATACCTGGGCTTCGCTCAGCGAAGCTACCCGGACGGTGATCCGCGAGAGTGCGTCCAGGGTCGAGAACGAGATCTGGGATTCGATCAAGCAACTGGACGAGACAGCGCTGGCGTGCAATGCGTCCGGACCGTGCCCTTGGGGCGAGGTGGGCGGCATGACCCCGGTTGCCCCGTCTTCGGCCGACCAGGCCAAGCTGAAGGACATTGTTGAGAATTTTGTCCTCAAGCGCTTCGCCGAGCGCTGCGGCCGGGCCTGCGCCGAGGAATGGAACGCCACCATGGGCGACATTGCCGGCCTGAAGGCACCCCTCTGACCGCGAAGCAGCACGCGGCACCGGGTACCAGCTAGGCAATTCGCGGGCTCCACGGACGGTAGCGCCGATTGGAACTGCTCGCGTACATCCACCGGTTGCTTGAACGGCTGTCACTCTGGGCAGTCTGGGCCGGGGGCACTGCCCTCCTGCTGTCGGCGGTGATGGTCACCATCGACGTGCTCAGCCGCAAGTACCTGAACGTGACCATGTCGGGCTCAGACGAGATCACCGGCTACGTTTTTGCCGGCGCCACGACGTGGGCCTATGCGTACTGCCTGCTGCACCGCTCGAACATTCGAATCGATGCGCTGTACAACCTCTTGCCGCTGTTCCTGCGGGCCACTTTGGACATCGTCGGATTGCTGGCGCTGCTGATCTTCATCGGCTTCCTCTCCTCCAAAGCCGTGACCGTGTTCACCGAGTCATGGGTCAACGATTCGGTTTCTGTCACGACGCTGACCACGCCCCTGTGGATTCCGCAGCTGGTGTGGCTGGCCGGATTGATCTTCTTCAACGTCACGCTCATCTTCGTGCTCCTCTACACGGCATGCTCGTTTGTGGTGCGTGGCCCGGCCTCGGTCCAGCGGCTCGCCGGGACCCGGAGTGTCCAGGAGGAGATCACCGAAGAGACCCATAGCCTCACGGAACCGGAACGGTGATCCGGCACGACCAGGGCATGCGGGGAGCGGCCAGGGCGGACTGGCCGACGGCGAACGTCTCTGCCGGGGCTCGGACCATGGGCTGCTTGGCCTCGGCCGGGCTCGGTCGTGGCAAGAAGGCCCTGTAGATGGCTGCTTGGGCGCTCGTCACGACGCTGGCGCTGGTGCTGCTGGCCGTGCCGGTGGCCGCGGTCCTGGGACTCCTCTCGATGGGGCTCGACGAGATCTACATGGGCGGGCGGCTGTCCCGTGCCATGGGTGAATTCGTCTGGGACAAGCAGAAGGAGTTCATCCTCGTCGCCATCCCAATGTTCATCCTCCTCGGCGAGATCATGCTGCGCGCCGGAATCGCCCGGAGGATGTACAACGCGGTAGCACAGTGGCTCAGCTGGCTTCCGGGCGGGCTGATGCACGCGAACATCGGCTCGTGCGCGATCTTTGCCGCCTCGTCCGGCTCTTCAGTGGCGACTGCCGCTACCATCGGTACGGTGGCCTATCCGGAAATCGAAAAACGGAAGTACCACGAAGGGTTGTTCCTCGGATCGCTCGCCGCCGGAGGCACGCTCGGCATCCTGATTCCCCCGTCGATCAACCTGATCATCTACGGCCTGATCACCGACACATCCGTTCCCGAGCTCTACATGGCGGGCTTCGTGCCGGGCCTGATCCTTTCCAGCCTCTTTATCCTGATCATCGTTGCAGCCTGCGTTTCGCGTCCGGCCTGGGCGGGCGCCAAGCCAAGGACAAGTTGGTCAGAGCGAATCCGCGCGCTACAGGACCTGTTGCCCCCAATTTTTCTGTTTGCCGCCGTGGTCGGCTCGATTTACGCCGGGATCGCCACGCCGACCGAGGCGGCGTCCATTGGTGTGGTCTTTGCGCTGCTGCTGGCTGCCTGGACCCGTTCCCTGAATCTCAGGATGCTGCGGGAGGCCTTCGAGGGGACCATGCGGACGACCGCGGTGATCATGCTGATCATTCTCGCGGCCGTGTTTCTGAATTTCGTTCTCGGCTTTATCGGCGTGACGCAGGCGCTGATCAACTTCATCGGTGAACTCGGCTGGACGCCCCTGCAGACCATGATCGTGCTGGTGGTGTTCTACCTGATCCTCGGCATGTTTATGGAAACGCTGTCGATGCTGCTCACCACCGTCCCGGTGGTGTTCCCCCTGATCGTGCAGTTGGGGTACGACCCGGTGTGGTTCGGGATCCTGATCACGGTGCTGATGGAGACGGCGCTGATCACGCCGCCGATCGGGGTCAATCTCTATGTCGTGCACGGGATCCGGTTGCGGGGTGGCAAGTTCAACGACGTTGCCTGGGGGGCGCTCCCCTTCGTGCTCATGATGATTGCCATGGTGGCGCTGCTGCTGGCCTTTCCGCAGCTCGCGCTCTGGCTACCGGAACAAATCTATTGACTTCGGCCTGGCGCTCGCGGGCTCCGTTCAGACGTGCTGCCGTTCCAGGAAGCCCCTGGCGACGGCTGCACATTGGGCGCCGTGCGACAGGGGCAAGCCGTGTTTCGAATGCGCGAACACCTGCAACTCCGCGTTCGGGAGCTTGCGCCGCATCTCGGCCATCAGATCAAGCGCAATGAACGGGCTCGCTTCTGGCGCCAGCAGCAGGGTGGGAAGCGTGATGGACTCGAGGTCGTCCATGAAGTCGGCGTGCAGCAGCAGATCGGCAAGCGCCAGATTGACCTCCATCGAGCTGTCTTCATGGACCGCCCTGAACCACTCGCGGACGCGGGGATCCAGGGAATCCGGATAGAAACGCCATTCCATCATCTGGCGAGCCCAGCCAGCCGCGCCGTCGCCGTCGGCGATCGCTTTCCAGCCGTCGACGTTGCGAATCAAGCCGCCCCGCGCTGCGGCATTGGACAGGATCAGGCTGTGCAGGCGTTCCTGGGCGCGAAGGGCCAACGCGATTCCCACTGTGCCGCCCATGGATTCGCCGACAAAATGAAACCGTTCCGCGCCTGCGGCATCAGCGACCGCTAGGACATCGTTGGTGAGCGCTTCGAACGTGAACGTGAAACCCTGGCCGGCTGCCGAGGATCCGCCGTATCCCCGGGTATCGAAGCGGACGATGCGGTAGCGGTCAGAAAGCGCCGACAGCCAAGGCGACCAGAGGTGCAGGTTGGCGGCAACGCCGTGGTGGAACAGCACCGTTTCCGGCGGTCCCGCCCACGGTGGAACGGCTTCCAGAACCTGGTAGTGCAAGTCGCCGGTCGGCGTCGTGGCAATGGGCATGGGAGACCTCACTCATCGGAACTATCGTTCCGACGCTATTTCTTCTCAACTGTCTCAAGAAACGTGAACACCTTCCAGGGATTTTCCTCGTGGATTACTCACGTTAACGGTGGACCGATTCACGGGGGGCAGGTCAACTTCGGCGACCGCAGGGCTAGCGCAAGGAAATGCTGGGGCAATTCCGTGGCGACAATATGTCGCCGCGCGCGGAGCGCCGCGGTCAGGCCAGCTCGCGCATCAATTCGGCGCATTTCTCGCCGACCATGATGCTCGGGGCGTTCGTGTTCCCCGACGGCATGGTCGGGAAGATCGACGCATCGGCGATGCGCAGGCCCTCGAGGCCGTGAACCCTCAGGCGGTCGTCGACGACGGCGTCGGCTCCCGGCCCCATGCGGCAGGTGCCGATGGGGTGGTACGCGGTCTCGGAGTTCTCCCGGATCCAGCTCTCGATCGCCGCGGCGCCTTCCACCTCCGCACCGGGCGAGATTTCCTCGCCGCGGAACGGGTCCATCGGCGCCGCCGCGGCGATTCGCCGTATCAGCCCGACGCCGGCGACGAGGGTGTCCCGGTCGATCGGGTCGCTCAGGAAGTTGAAACGAATCGCCGGCGGCTCGGCCGGGTCGGACGAGCGGATGTGGATCGAGCCCCGGCTTTCGGGCCGCAACTGGTAGCATGCCGCGGTCATGGCCGGGAACCCGTGCAGCTTGCGCCGCTTCGGATCCTTCACCGCGTAGGGAATGAGGTGCAACTGGATGTCCGGCGTCGCCAGCTCCGGTCGCGTCCGCAGAAAGGCGACGAGCGGCGCCGAAGGCAGGCTGAGGAAGCCGCCGCCAGTCGCCAGGTAGCGCGCCGCCTGCCCGACGAGTCGGAGGCCGCGCGCCCGCTCGTTGTACGAGACGCCGGGCGCCCTGACCCGCCATTGCACGCGCGCGATGATGTGGTCGCGGAAGTTCTCGCCGACGGCGGGCAGCGCGTGCCGTACCGGAATGCCGTGCGCCCGCAGCACTTCGGGCGCGCCGACGCCGGACAGTTCGAGAAGCTGCGGCGAGGCGACGGCGCCGGCGCACAGGACAACCTCGCGCGCAGCGCTCACCTCGCAAGTCCTACCGCCCCGTTCGTAAATGACGCCGGTGCAGCGCCGGCCGTCGAACGTGAGCCTTCGCGCCGCAGCTTCGGCGACGACCGCGAGATTCGTCCGCCGCATCGCCGGCTTTAGGTAGCAGTGCGCGGTGCTCATGCGGCGGCCGCGCGCGATCGTCGCCTGGGTCTTGGCGATCCCCTCCTGGTCGGCGCCGTTGTAGTCCGGGTTGCGGCGAATGCCGAGCGCCCCGGCAGCGGCGAACCAGGCATCGTAGAGCGGGTTGCGGTCGGGCACCTCGGAGACGCCTAGCGGCCCGCCGGAGCCGCGCCCCTTGCCACCGCCACGATAGTCCTCCATGCGCTCAAAGACCGGCGCCACGTCGGCCCAGCCCCAGCCGCGGTTGCCGAACTGCGACCATGTGTCGTAGTCGAGCGGCTGGCCGCGTACGTAGACGAGGCCGTTGATCGACGAGGAACCGCCGAGAAGCTTGCCGCGAGGTACCGGGATCGTGCGGTTCGCCGTTCCAGGCTCAGGGTCGGACACGTAACGCCAGTTGACGCCTGGATGGTCGATGAACAACCCAAAGCTCACCGGCAGGCGCGAAAAGGGATGGCGGGCCCGGCCAGCTTCGAGCAGCAGCACGCGGTTGCGCGGCACCTCGCTCAGCCGCGCCGCCAGCACCGCCCCCGCCGATCCGGCACCGACGACGATGTAGTCGTAGCGGGCAGGCGCTGTCATGACGCCGCCCCGCTGACGCCGGGTCGGCCACGTATTCGCGGATCCATGCGTCCCTTTCTAGCTTGTCCGGCCCGGCCTGTCCCGTGACCTGCCCCCCGTGAATTGGTCCGTCGTCAATATGAGGAATCGGCTTCCAAGTCGCTGGGCCTGATGACGCGGACCGGCGCAAGACAGCCGCATGACACGTGTCAATGGCTCCGTCGACGGAGGCGTTCGGAGCTGCATGTTACCTTCGCCGCCTGTCGAGCGACGCGAATGGAGATGTCGGAATGAACCCGGTTGACCTTCACGATGGCGCGATTCTGGTCGACGGACTGATCATTTCCAGGTGGAGCCGCTCCGTGTTCGAGGAGATGCGCGCGGGCGGGGTGACCGCTGCGAACTGCACCTGCTCGGTCTGGGAAGGGTTCCGGGCTACGATGGAGAACGTCGCGCGGTGGAAGCGATGGTTTGGAGAGCACGACGACCTGCTCCTGCAGGTGCACGGCACCGACGACATCCGGCGCGCGAAGCGGGAGCGGCGCACCGGCATCATCCTCGGCTGGCAGAACACCTCTGCGCTTGAGGACAAGGCCGAGTTCGTCGAGGTGTTCCGTGACCTCGGGGTGCGGGTGATGCAGCTCACCTACAACACGCAGAACCTCGTGGGCAGCGGGTGCTGGGAGTCGCGCGACGGGGGACTGTCGGACTTCGGGCGCGACGTGATCGACGAGATGAACCGGTGCGGGGTGCTCGTCGACCTCTCCCACGTGGGTCCGAAGACGAGCGCGGACGCGGTGAGCCACTCCGCGAAGCCCGTCGCCTACACCCACTGCTGCCCCAGCGGAGTCATGGAACACCCGCGCAATAAAACCGATGCCGAGATGCGGGCGGTGGTGGAGCGGGGCGGCTTCGTCGGGGTCGCGACCTACACGCCGTTCCTCCCCTGGGGCGACGAGACCACGGTGGACCAGTGCGTCGAGGTGTTCGAGTACGTGATCGATGTGGCCGGCGAGGACGCGGTGGGTATCGGCACCGACTTTACGCAGGACCAGGATGTCGCGTTCTTCGAGTGGCTTAGCCACGACAAGGGTCACGGTCGGCTGCTGATGCCGGGAACGCCTCGGGTCCCGCGCCAGCCGAAGGGGCTCGCCACCATCAGCGAGCTCCGCAACCTGACCGCCGCGATGGTTCGCCGCGGCTGGAGCGAGACCCGGATTCGCAAGGTCCTCGGCGAGAACTGGCTGCGCTTCCTGGGCGATGTCTGGGGGAAGTAGGCTGCGGCGGCGGACTTGCGCTCTGCCGTGTCCGCGTCACGCCTCGCTGAAGCGCTCCTTCACCGCGGTCATGCGTTCCAGACGGTCCGGATCCGGGCGGGAACGCCGTAGTTCTTGCAGTTGGGGTTGCACAGGGATTGACTTAGATGGTCTTGGTTTTCCTCGAGAGAGTGACTGAGGCTTCCAGTGGGACTCTGGGGTTGTCGGCTCCGGGCATGACGGCACATCCTCCGCCCCGAGCGCGGATTTCAGCGAGTAAATGCTTGTTTGTTATATGCATAATCGGCTCAAATCACGAGAAAAGATCTGCAATAGCAAAGCTGGTGCACCGAAGCTTCACTCAACTTTAGGAGCGTCTATTTTATCTTTGGATCGCCCAATGAAAAAAGGCGCAAACTCCCGAATCTTGGCGTGGTTCCTCCGGCCTTCGATACCCTTATAAACCGTATCTAATATCGGTACCGGAGCGGAATAGTGCCGACATCCGGTACGGCTAGGCCGGCGGAGGG
>VXPW01000024.1:18757-29717 GCA_009839325.1 Rhodospirillales bacterium | reverse complement strand
CTGGCGTTTCCGGAAGGGCCGGTGGCGATGCCCGACGGAAGCGTGATCGTGGTCGAGATCCGCAAGGGGTGCCTCACGCGTGTGTGGCCGGACGGCGGCAAGGAAGTCGTCGCGACCCCCGGGGGCGGGCCCAACGGCGCCGCCATCGGGCCCGACGGGCGCTGCTACGTGTGCAACAACGGCGGGTTCGAGTGGGCCGACACGCCGTTGGGAGCCCGACCGGTCATGCAGGCGCGCGACTACAGCGGCGGGCGGATCGAGGCCATCGATCTCAACTCCGGAGAGGTCGAGGTGCTGTACACCGAATCGGACGGCCATCCCCTGAAGGGGCCGAACGACATCGTCTTCGATGCCCACGGCGGCTTCTGGTTCACGGACCTCGGGAAGCTCCGTGAACGCGACATGGACCGCGGCCGCGTTCTCTACGCCCAGGCCGACGGCACGGCGATCCACGAGGTCTGCCATCCGATGGTGACCCCCAACGGCGTCGGCCTCTCGCCGGACGGGTCGAGGCTGTACGTCGCCGAGACCGAGCCCTGCCGGCTGTGGGAATTCGACATCATCGCTCCCGGCCGGATCCAGCCCGAGCCCTGGCCATCGCCGCACGGCGGCCGCTTCCTGACCGGGGTCTCCCGGTACCGCCGGTTCGACAGTCTCGCGGTGGAGCACGGCGGCAACATCTGCGTGGCGACGCTGATCGAGGGCGGGATCACAGTCGTCGCACCCGACGGTTCGCGGGCGGACCACGTACCGATGCCCGACCTGTATGCGACCAACATCTGCTTCGGCGGTCCCGATCTTCGAACGGCATTCATCACGCTGTCGGCGGGCGGAAGCCTCGTTGCCTGTGACTGGCCGCGCCCCGGGCTGGCCCTCAACTTCCCGCCGCCCAGCAACTGAGGCCGGCCGGATTCCGCTGGCGGGACGACCGTTTCCGACTGTGGCGATGAACGCCACCGCGAGTCGCGTCAGGCCGTTCCCGCCGGAGCCAGGATGAACCGCCGGCGGATCCGCGCCGACCGCCTGCTGGTGGCGCGCGGGCAGTGCGAGAGTGGCGCGGCTGCCCGGGCGCTCATCCTCGCGGGGTGCGTCTATCAAGGCGAAGTCCGGATCACGAAGGCCGGTGCCCTTCTGCCGGACGACACCGAGCTCCAGGTCCGGCGCCCGCCGCATCCCTGGGTCTCGCGCGGCGGGATCAAGCTCGCCCACGCGCTCGATCATTTTCGGCTGGATCCCGCCGGAGCCGTCGCCATCGACGTCGGCGCCTCGACCGGCGGGTTCACTGACGTGCTGCTCCAGCGGGGAGCGGGCCGGGTCTACGCGGTGGACGTTGGCTATGGACAGCTTGCCTGGAAACTCCGCACGGACCCTCGGGTGACGGTCCTCGAGCGGACCAACGCCCGCTACCTCGACTCCACGCACGTACCGGAGCCCGTCGATCTGGTGGTCTGTGACGCCAGCTTCATCGGTCTCGCCAAGATACTGCCTGCCCCACTCGCCCTGGCGCGCGCCGACGCCCACCTGGTCGCATTGGTGAAACCGCAGTTCGAAGTCGGACGGGCCGAGGTCGGCAAGGGCGGCATCGTGCGGGACCCCGCGGCCCGGGAGCGGGCCGTGGCCGACGTCGTACGCATGCTGTCCGACCTCGGCTGGCACGTCCTCGGTCAGACCGAGAGCCCGATCCGGGGGGCGGACGGGAACCTCGAGTGTCTGGTCGCCGCCCGCCGCCGGTCACCGCCGTAGCGCCGGGGCCGGCATCTACCGCCGGTCGGGGTCGTTGCGGCTGCTCGAACCCATCCGGCAAGCGCGCGTCAGCGAGCGAGGGCGTGATACTCCGGATTGGGCAACATGCCAGTCGCGGCGGCGATCCGGTTGGACATGTTGAAGAAGGCGGCGACCTCCGCCACCTCCAGGATCGTGCGATCGTCGCATCCGGCCGTGCGGAGGGCCGCCCGGTCGGACTCGTCCATGCCCGCGGGATCGGCCGTCAACTTCGCCGTGAAATCGAGCAGCGCCCGATGGCGGGGCGACAGATCGGCCGCCCGGTAGTTGAAGGCAATGGCCTCGGCCAGGATGGGGTCGCCGGTGATCTCCCGCAGCGCGGCTCCGTGCGCGACCAGGCAGTAGAAGCACCGGTTGATGCTCGAAACCGCGACCGCGATCATTTCGCGCTCCGCCTTCGACAGGCTGCCTTCGCCGAGCATCAGCCGGTTGTAGCTGTCGGCGAAGGTACGAAGCCGTTCCGAATCAAGCGCGTTCGCGCTGATCACGTTGGGAATCAGGCCGAGCCGCTCCCGGCAGACCTCGATGTACCGCTTCAGATCATCGTCGAGCGAGTCGAAATCCGGCTCGAGCGCGAGTTCCCAGACTCTGCCCGGTTCGCGCATGCCCCGGCTGTCAAGGGTCTCCGGGGGCGCGGTCGTGGCGTGCACGTCTCGACCATCACTCATGGCGATTCCTCTCTGTCCCGCTGTCGATCAACGCCGGTCCGCATCAGTCGGTTGGCATGCCGGCCACCATCCCCCGGTGCCGAATCAGGTGGTCGGCAAGAACCAGCGCCAGCATTGCCTCGCCGATCGGCACCGCGCGGATTCCCACGCAGGGGTCATGCCGCCCCGTCGTCACGATCTCCGTGTCGTTGCCGTCCTGGTCGATCGTGCGGCGCGGTTGCGGGATGGAGCTCGTCGGTTTCACCGCGAATCGGACGACGATCGGCTGCCCCGACGAAATCCCGCCGAGGATTCCTCCGGCGTTGTTCGAAAGAAACGTGATCTCGCCGGGTTCGGCGCCCGCGCGCATCTCATCGGCGTGCTCGACGCCCGTCTGAGCCGCCGCCGCGAACCCGGCGCCGATCTCCACCCCCTTGACCGCGTTGATGCCCATCATGGCGCGCGCAAGGTCGGCGTCGAGCCGGTCGTACACCGGTTCCCCGAGCCCCGCCGGAACGTTCTCGGCCTGCACCTCGACCACGGCCCCGCAGGACGATCGTTCGCCCCGGATCTGATCAAGGTAGGTCTCCCAGGCCGCCGCGCTCTCCGGGTCCGGGCAAAAGAACGGATTCCGTTCCACCGCTTCCCAATCCCAGCGGTCGCGATCGATCGCGATGGGTCCGAGCTGGACCAGCGCGCCCCGAACGCGGACCGGCGCGATGACCTTCTTCGCGACCGCGCCGGCAGCCACGCGCATCGCGGTTTCCCGCGCCGACGACCGCCCGCCGCCCCGGTGATCGCGAATGCCGTATTTCTTCCAATAGGTGTAGTCGGCATGCGCCGGCCGGAACACCGTCCGGTGCCGCTCGTAGTCGCTTGACCGTGCGTCCTGATTCTGGATCACCATGGCGAGCGGGGTGCCCGTGGTACGGCCCTCGAACACCCCGGATTCGATCCGGACGGTATCGGGCTCGCGACGCTGGCTCGTGTGGCGCGAGGTGCCCGGGCGACGACGATCAAGGTCGTGTTGAACGTCGGCTTCCGCCAGGGGGATGCCTGGCGGCACGCCGTCCAGCACGCAGCCGATCGCCGGACCGTGGCTTTCGCCCCAGGTCGACAAGCGAAACGCGGTTCCGAAGGAGTTGCCGGCCATGTGAGCCCCGATTCCCGCGGCTAGACGGCAGCGATATCAGGGGCGTCGACCGCCTTCATGCCGACCACATGGTAACCGCTGTCAACGTGCATGACCTCGCCGGTCGTCCCCCGGCCAAGGTCCGACAGGAGAAACAGTGCCGCGCCGCCGATGTCGTCCAGGTCCGTATTCCGCTTCAGCGGCGAGTTGTATTCATTCCATTTCAGAATGTAGCGGAAGTCGCCGATCCCCGATGCGGCAAGCGTTCTCATCGGACCCGCCGATATCGCGTTCACGCGAACCTGCACGCCACCGAGGTCAGCTGCCAGGTAGCGCACGCTCGCCTCCAAAGCGGCCTTGGCCACGCCCATGACGTTGTAATGCGGCACCACCCGCTCGGCCCCGATGTAGGTCAGCGTGAGAATGCTGCCCCCGGGCCCCATGTGCCGCATGGCGGCGCGGGTGGCTTCCGTCAGCGAATAGCATGAGATGTCCAGCGTGCGCAGGAAGTTGTCGCGGGTGGTTTCGACGTACTTGCCCGTCAACTCGGTTTTGTCTGAAAAAGCGATCGCATGTACCAGAAAATCCAGACCTCCGAGGCGCTCCGCGGCCTGATCCACGGTGGCGTCAAGGGCCCCGTCTTCCGCGACGTCGCAAGGCAGGACAATATTCGACCCGGTCCGCTCCGCCAGCGGCCCGACCCGCTTGCGTAGAGCATCGCCCTGGTAGGTGAAGGCGAGTTGCGCCCCGTGTGCAGCCACCGCCCGGGCCACACCCCAGGCCAACGAACGTTCGTTGGCGACGCCAAGGACCAGCCCCTTGCGCCCGGCCATCAGTGGCCCTACAGCCGTGGTCACAAGCCCAGTCTCAGGCATCGAAAAACCCTCGGTGGGCAAAATTTGCTCCTCCATCCTAATCTGGCACCCCCTTGCGTCAACGATCAGGACACAGCCGCAATGCCGGTAGAAACCACCCGCCCGCGTACGATTTGGCGGTCCCGGGATGCGGAAACGGTTGAGATTATTGACCAGACCCGCCTGCCGGCCGCGCTCGAGACACGACGTCTCGAATCGCTGGAGGACGCGGCCGCTGCCATTCGCACCATGCAGGTCCGTGGCGCCCCCCTGATCGGCGTCACGGCCGCGTACGGGGTTGCGATGGGGCTGGCGGAAAGTAACGACGACGCGACGCTGGCGCACGTCATCCGGACCTTGGCCGCAACCCGGCCGACCGGACGGGATCTGTTCACGGTTCTCGACAAGATGCGCCTGACCCTCGTCGGCTTCCCGCCGGCTGAGCGGAAGGCTGCAGCCTGGCGGATGGCAGATGAACTGGCGGAGGAATGCGTGAACAAGTGCCGCGCGATCGGCCGGAACGGCGCTGAACTGATCGAACGAATTGCCAACACAAAGAAGGAGGGCCCGGTCAACGTGCTCACGCATTGCAATGCCGGTTGGCTCGCCTGCGTGGAGTGGGGTACTGCGCTTGCCCCCGTCTATGTCGCCGCCGAACGCGGCTGCAACGTCCATGTCTGGGTCGGCGAGACCCGGCCTCGCAATCAGGGTGCTGCGCTCACCTGCTGGGAGCTCAAGGCAGGAGGCATCCCCCACACCTTGACTGTCGACAGCGCGACCGGTCATCTGATGTCCGAAGGCAGGGTGGATATCGCCATCACTGGGGCCGACCGGGTGCTGCGTGACGGCACCGTGTGCAACAAGATCGGCACGTACATGAAGGCGCTGGCCGCGCACGACAACGGCGTTCCGTTCTACGTGGCAATCCCGGAATCAACGGTTGATCGCGTCACGCATCCGGGCAGCGGCGCCATCCCGATCGAGGAGCGAGACGAAGAAGAAGTACTGCGTGCATCCGGTCGGAACGCCAGCGGCAGCCACGCCTCGATCGCCGTCGCCCCGCCCGCCACTACTGCATTCAATCCGGCGTTCGACGTGACACCTCCGAACCTCGTGCGGGGCCTTGTGACCGAGGCCGGCGTTGGTCCGGCGACGGAGGACGGCATCGTGGCCCTATTCGGCCCAGCTTGCGAGGGACAGCCGGAATGAAGAATCGCTGGCGTTCGGGCGACGCCGCAGCCCTTGTTCGCAAGCTCCGGCGGCGCGGCATTGGGGAAGCGCTCGCGCTCCGCGTGTATTCGACCCGCCTCCTGGGCCGCGATCCCCAGCTGGTGCTGCACGGCGGCGGAAACACGTCCGTGAAGGTGCGCCGGCCAGGCCGGCGTCACGGTGCCGTCGACGTACTGCACGTTAAGGGCAGCGGCTGGGACATGGCCGGAATCGAGCCCGAAGGCCTGCCGGGAGTCGAACTCGCCCCGCTCCAGGGCCTGCGGGCACGGGCCGCGCTGTCCGACGCGGCCATGGTCCAAACCCACCGCGCCTGCCTGCTGGACCCCTCCTCGCCCTCCCCGTCGGTCGAAACCTTGCTCCACGCCTTCCTTCCGCACACGTACATCGACCACACGCATGCCAACGCGGTCCTGGCGGTCACGAACCAGCCCGACGGAGCCGCGCGCGCGCAGGCTATCTGGGGTGATCGCGTCGGGATCGTCCCCTACGTGATGCCGGGCTTCCAACTTGCCAAGGCCTGTGCAGCCATCTACGAGGAGGCCCCCGAAGTCGAGGGGCTCATCCTACTGGGGCACGGGATTTTCGCGTTTGGCCCGACTGCGCGAATTGCCTACGACCGGATGATCGAGCTGGTGAATGCCGCCGAACGCGCGATCGCGCACGCGCGGGGGTCGGTCAGGCCCGCCCGCTCGCGACCGCCACCCGCCCGCGCCGTGGTCACAGCCGCACCGGTACTGCGGGGCCTGCTCTGCAGGGCACTGGACCCGGATCACGGTACCCGGCCCGATCGCCGGCTGGTGCTGGTGCACCGGTCCGGCCGGCGGGCCCTCTGGTATGCCGACCATCCGGGTCTCGCGACCGGGCCGGCAACGCCCGACCATGTCCTGCGGACCAAGCCGTGGCCCCTGACCGTGCCTCCCTACCGGCAGACCGCGGGCGAGGCCGCGTTCCGATCCCTAGCGTTGGAAGCATTCCGAGAATATACAAACCGTTATCAGTCATATCTAAGTTCCAACTTACGACGGTCCGACCGGTCGGTCAGGCCGCTGGACCCGGCCCCCAGGGTGCTGCTGGTACCCGGGCTCGGCGTCTTCGCTGCCGGTCCCAGCCGTCGCGCCGCGGCCATCACGGCGGACCTGGCCGAGGCCACGGCAGAAGTGGTCCGGGACGCCGACGCCCTGGGATCCTTTCAGGAGCTACCCGACCCAGATCTGTTCGACGTCGAATACTGGTCGCTCGAGCAAGCGAAACTCGGCAACCGTCGACCGCTCGCGTTCGAGGGCCACGTCGTCGTCGTCACCGGTGGCGCCGGCGCCATCGGGCGGGCCACGGCGAGGGCATTCCGGGCCGAGGGCGCTGAGGTCGTGCTGCTCGACCGGGACCGACGCGCCCTCAGCGAGGCGGCGAACGACGTTCAGGGACTGGCCATCGAAACGGATCTCACCCGCGAAGACAGCGTGGCGCAGGCCTTCGACGAGACCATTCGGACGTACGGCGGTCTCGACATCCTGGTCTCCAACGCTGGCGTGGCCTTTGCCGGGGCGATCGCCGAGATCGACGAAACCACCCTGCGCGAGAGCTTCGAGGTGAACTTCTTTGCCCACCAGCGCGTGGCTCAGGCCGCGGTCGCCGTGTTCCGCGCGCAGGGACTCGGCGGCTGCCTGCTCTTCAACGTGTCCAAGCAGTCGGTGTTGCCGGGACCCAAGCTTGGCGCCTACGGCGCGGCCAAGGCGGCGACCCTCGCCCTGATGCGCCAATATGCAATGGAGTGCGGCAGCGACGGCATTCGGGCCAACGCGGTCAACCCTGACCGGGTCCGAAGCGGCATTCTCGATGACGCGATGATCAAGGCGCGGGCCGCGGAGCGGCGATTGAGCGTGGAGGACTACATGGCCGGCAATCTCTTGGGCGAGGAGGTCCAGGCAACGGACGTCGCGCAGGCCTTCGTCCATCTGGCGCGGCAGAAGCGGACCACTGCCGGCGTGCTGACGGTCGATGGCGGCAATCTCGGGGCGGCGGTGCGCTGACCATGCAGGTATGGGAGCTCACGTCCTGGTCCCGCGACGGACTGCAACTGGCAAACCGGCCATCCCCCGTCCCCGGTCCGGGCGAGGTCGTCGTGGGAATCGAGGCGGCCTCGCTCAACTACCGGGACCTGGTGATGGTCGCCGGCGGGTACGGGCGCGCCGGTGGCGGGCTGCCCGTCGTACCGCTGTCGGATGGAGCAGGTCGCGTGCTCGAAGTCGGTGACGGCGTCGACCGCTCGCTGACGGGCCGGCTGGTGGTCCCGTCCTTCTTCCAGCACTGGCGCAGCGGTCGCTTTCCTCCCGATGCCCTTACTGGCGCGCTTGGCGGCCCGCTGGACGGGGTTCTGCAGGAGCGCATGCTCCTGGATGCGGCGGGCGTGGTCGGCGCTCCCGAGGGATGGACCGCCCTGGAGGCCAGCACGCTGCCGTGTGCCGCGATCACGGCTTGGAGCGCCGTCTCCGTGCTTTCCCGAACCCGGCCCGGAGACGTGGTCGTGGTGGAGGGAACGGGGGGCGTTGCCTGCTTTGCCGTGCAGTTCGCCCACCTGTGCGGTGCGCACGTGGTGGTGGTGTCGTCAAGCGACGCCAAGCTCTCGGTTGTCGAAGGCCTGGGGGCCGACACGCTCGTCAATTACCGCCGCACCCCGCAATGGGGCAAGGCGGTCCGCGACGAGGTGGGGGAGGCCGATCTGGTCATCGAGCTCGGCGGCGCGGAAACGCTTGGACAGGCGCTTCGTGCCGTGCGGCCGGGGGGAACCATCGCCCTGATCGGCGTGCTCTCCGGCGGCAAGGCGGAGCTTCCGCTCGGACCGGCGATCACCCGGGAGATCCGTCTCCAATCGGTGACCTGCGGATCACGTGACGATCTCCGGGACATGGTGCGAGCCATCGACGCGAGCACCATCCGACCGGTGATCGACCGAACCTATCCGTTCCCAGAGTTCCCCGACGCGCTCGACCGGCTCGAGGCCGCCCAGCACATCGGCAAGATCTGCGTGAACGGCGCGGCCTAGGCACGAGCGTCTCCGGTTCCTCGAAGCCTGTGGTCACGACTGGAGCACGGCGCCGGACCCGGGGATCATTTGCGGCGCTTCCACGCCGTTCCGGGGACGGCCACGAGGCGGCGCATCGCCCGGGGATCAATTCGCAAGTCGGCAGGTCACGGGCGCCCTGACGCCTGCCTATCGGACCGCGTGACTCCGTGGCGCCGGGACCGGCGGCGAAACCGCCGCGTCGCTGGCGTGGCCGTCGCGACGGCGGCTGCCCGCGACGCGCAGCGTCATCCTTCGAACACGACGAAGGTGCGCACTTCGATGCTCTCGCGCGGGGGCGCGGCGGGATCCTGACCTTCCAGCTGGAAGGCACCGTGCGGGGTAAACCTGGCACAGCCGTTGTCGAGGCTGTCCCAGCCCTTGATGAGAAGTACCTCGTCGCGTCGCATCTCTGGAACCCAGTACCATCGCTGCCCGGTCCCGTGCGCCAACTGGTAGATCTCCCCGACCCGGTCCGGGAACCTCTGGTCCGTTGCGATCAGCTCGGACACCTGCACGCTGCCGGCGTCCGCGAGGGCTAGCGGACTCCGAAGTACCGGCCCCCGGATCGGCCGCCAGACGTTGACCTGCATGATGCGCCCGCCGGCACCGAGGATCTGATCGACCTCGACCTCTCCGAGGACATCAGCCGCCCGCTTCGGTCCGGACGTCACGGTGTAATCAACGTGAACGCGGTCAGCCGGCGCGCGGGGGCCGTCCCGATTGACAGCTCCGTCGGGTCTGTCGGACCGGCGCGTGTGGTCGAACACGGAAACCCGGTCCGCGCCGGTCACGCGCTTGATCAGCTCCTCGAGCTCGCGGTCGTAGACGCGCGCGACCGCCTCATCGTCATAGAGATCGACGACAGCCGTCTCATGGGGAATCAGCACGAACCCGTGCCGATCCAGGGAAAGTCGGTCGGTGATGTGCCGCATGTCGTGCACGTCGACGTGGTGATTTTCCGTTTCGAAGTAGACCTTGGGAAGGCCTCCCGTCAGCGCCGAGCTTTCGAAATACGGCTTGGTCTCTTGCGGCACGATGAAGGTCAGGGCACCGCGCACATCGCTTGGCGCCGGGATTTCGGAAACGGTGGAGGGGATATCGTGTGGCTTCATCAGGTAGGGCTCTTGGGTTCCGGGGCCGCCGCTCCGGCGCGAGCTCGAAGCGCTATGCGCCGTGCTCAAACGGGGAGCGACCCCGCCAAGCGGGGCACCTTACTACACGAGCCCGCACGTCAAATGGGTTGGCGAGCCGGCCCCAGGTCAGGGCCGAGCACCGCAGCGCATCAACCGGATGCGGTAGACCGACGACGAAAACCTTTCCGGCCGAGGCCGAAGCGCTTGGCGGCTTCGGAGCGCCGCTTCGAATAGTTCTCCGCCACCATCGGGTAGTCGGAGGGCAGTCCCCATTTCTGCCGGTAATCCGCGGGCGTCATGCCGTAGTTGGTATTCAGATAGCGTTTCAGCATCTTGAGCTGCTTCCCGTCCTCGAGGCAGACGATGTAGTCCGGCGTGACCGACTCTGCAATCGGGACCGCGGGGTCGCCTGCTGGGCGCCCGGCGCGGCGCGCCGTCTTGGCCGGCCCAAGGTCCTGAGCCTCCCTGCCCTCTGTTTCCGCCTTGCGCGGCCGGCCCGGCCGGCGTTTCACATCCGTGCTCGCGTCTGGGCTTGATGCGACCTGAGCAGCCGCCGGCGCCCCGGAAATCGCGGAAAGCGACTTGTGTACGGCCTCGATCAATTCCGGAAGCTGGGCAGCCCCAATCGTGTTGTTACCCAGGTAGGCAGCAACAATGTCGCCAGTTATTTCTACGGTCGACTTGGATGCATTGTCCGCCATGGAAATTGGTTCCTTCATTGAATACGTGCAGAATTTGGGGCGCCCAAGATGTGAGCATCAACAAGCAATATACAAGTTACTACAGCTAATTCCAAAGAATTTTTATGAAACGAATGGCTATTCTGGTTGACCGGATAGATTAGCTGAAGGAATGCTGCCCCTCCTCAACGGCGTTCGCCACAACCAAACTGCATTGCTGAAATTGCAAGTGCCACCAAGTCTACAGCTTTAACTTGGGGGCAATAGGCTGCGCTTGTCATCTTGGTGTTCCTACTGGTCAGCCCGAGTACTCGTTTGCCATGATCCGATCGGCCAAAGCAAAACCGAAGAGGCGCTCACTGCGGCAGTGGCGGTCCGTCCGCACGCCCTCCTGCGGGGACGCTGTGGCCGATTTCGGAGGCGGCGCGCCGCCGACCTTCC